>NZ_JBMPQC010000012.1:0-75854 GCF_049724975.1 Pseudactinotalea sp. Z1732
GCTGGCGATACGGACCTTAGATAAGTCGCATCTTCCCAGGTCAGAGGGGCATTCTCATGCCCCCACGCTCACCAACGCCGCTTCTACATCGGTGGATCCAGGCTTAGACCCATGCGCAGGCAGATGACTCACGGGTTTCGCGGTGCTTGACCCTCAACTAGTCCCGCTTTCCGGGGCGGCCGGTAAACCAGCCCTGGGGCCACCTCGACGTCCTCGGTGATGGGGGACAGTTGGCGGTGCCCCGCTACGGCTGGTGTGCTAATCGGTGTGCCATTTAGTGTGCTGCGCAGCGGGTATCGCCGTGGAACTAGATGCCATAGGATGCGAAACCAAGACCGCGAGAACCGCCAAATGATGCGGTTTACTGCTACGAGAAGGGTCTAGATGTGTCTAGATGTGAGTGTCCAGAGGGGGACTTGAACCCCCACGCCCGATAAAGGGCACTAGCACCTCAAGCTAGCGCGTCTGCCAATTCCGCCACCTGGACCTGGGTGTCGCTCGTGTCCTGTGAACTCCAAACGACGCCCGCCAAGATATCACGCGAACAGGGTCCCGGACGCCCCGCGCACACTGCCGCGGGCGTGGTGCGGGACACCCTCGCCGCGGCTTCCATTGCGGCCTGCGCACACCTGTGCACCCGGCCTGCTGCGTCGTCCTCGGGCGGGTAACCGGTCACATCGGCGGCCGCAGACATAAGACGGCCCCGAGGCAAGGCCTCGGGGCCGTCGCGCGACCGGCCGTTCAGAGGGGGGCCGTTCGGCCGTCGCGACTTAGCCGGGATCTCAACGTCTCCGAGGGGGACGGGGACTCTTTCCCGGCGGTGACCAGTGTACAAGGTGTTAACCCGTACTCAACATGGTGGCGCCGTGTCGGCCGTGGAACTTCACACGCCTTCGGTGGGCGTGAACTTGGGCTCCTGCGGCCTCGAGCGGCAATCCGCGCCGATCCGCCGCACAGGTCTGGGCGCCCCTGAGACCCCCAGGTGCCCCCGTGGGCTGTGTCACACTCGGCGAGTGCTCGATGACCGTGCTCTGCGCAACGTCGCAGTGGTGGCCAGACTGGGTTCGATCCGCGCCGCGGCGCGCGAAAACTGGGCGTGATGTCACCATCGGTGGGTTCGCCGACAGCGGGTTCGGCCGCTCCAGCGGAACCGACGGACGGGCGGAGTACACCCAGGCGAAGTCGATGTGGGTGGAGACCGACGACGAGGCGCCGTTGGCCTTCGGATACTGACACGCCGGATACGGCAGCCTCCGATCGCCGTCGGCGGTGCCCCACCCGCGACCGGTATCGTGCGAACAGATGCGGCCTTGTGCCCACCCGTGCCGGAACGACGTGGATTGGTGGAAGAGATGACCCCTGAACTCGATGTGGTGGACCTGTGCCGTTCGCTGATCCGGATCGACAGTTCCAACTATGGCGATGGGTCCGGCCCGGGGGAGCGGGAGGCCGGTGAGTTCGTGATGGAGAAGCTGACCGAGGTCGGCTGGGACCCGGAGTACTTCGAGTCGACCGACCGGCGTGCCAATGTGGTGCTGCGCATCCCGGGAACCGACCGGGAACGGCCCGCGCTGGTGGTGCACGGGCACACCGACGTGGTGCCCGCCCAAGCCCAGGACTGGAAGATGGACCCGTTCGGCGGTGACGAGATGGACGGGATGATCTGGGGCCGCGGAGCCGTGGACATGAAGAACATGGACGCGATGATCCTGGCGGTCCTGCGCGACATGAAGCGCACCGGCTGGCGCCCGCCCCGGGACCTGGTGGTGGCCTTCTTCGCCGATGAGGAAGCCGGCGGGGTGTGGGGGTCGCACTGGAGCGTGGACAACCGGCCCGAACTGTTCGAGGGAGCCACCGAGGCGATCAGCGAGGTCGGCGGTTTCAGTGTGGAGGTCAACGGGCGCCGGGCCTACCTGCTGCAGACCGCCGAGAAGGGCATCGCCTGGACCCGGCTGATCGCCGAGGGCCGCGCCGGCCACGGTTCGCAGATCAACACCGAGAACGCCGTCACCCACCTGGCCGCGGCCGTGGCCCGGATCGGGGCGCACCAGTGGGACATCACCCTTGGCCCCACCGTGCGCAAACTCCTGGACGGCGTAGCCGAACTGACCGGCACCACCGTGGACCCGGACAACCCCGAGGACCTGCAGGTCCTGATCAACTCCCTGGGTGGGGCGAGCAAGTTCGTCGGAGCCACCCTGTCCGGCAACGCCAACCCCACCCAGCTCGACGCCGGGTACAAGGCGAACGTGATCCCCGGCAGCGCCGAGGCGACCATCGACGTGCGGTTCCTGCCCGGACAGGAGGAAGCCACCGTGAACAAGATCGCCGAACTTGCCGGTGAGCACGTTCGGGTGGAGCCGATCCACCGCGACACCGCGTTGGAGGTCCCCTTCGAAGGAGACCTGGTCGAGGCGATGATCGCCGCCCTGGACGCCGAGGACCCCGGTGCGGTGGTGCTGCCGTACATGCTGTCCGGCGGTACCGACAACAAGGCCCTGTCGAAACTGGGCATCACCGGGTACGGGTTCGTCCCGCTCCTGCTGCCCCCCGAACTGGACTTCGCCGGGATGTTCCACGGTGTGGACGAGCGGGTACCGGTGGCCTCGCTGGAGTTCGGGGTGCGCGTGCTGGAGCGGTTCCTGCGCACCTGTTGAGCCCGCTCAGAGCGTGGAGTGCACCCGGTAGATCTTGCGGCGAAGCCACACCTTGCGCTCCCCGCCGGCGTACAGGCACAACCGGGCCAGTTCCCAGCGCCCGTACTCGGCGTGCTCGGTGAGCAACCGGCGCACATCGTGCCTGCTGGATCGGGCGGGGAGGGTGAACACCCGCGTTTCGTAATGAGCCGAGCCGGCCTGCGCCGGCAGTATCGACACGTCCTGCATGGGCACACCTTATAGGTCTGTCGCCCGTGGTCAATGCGCGCTACCGTGCGCATATGGCAACTGACCCGCAGGCCGCCCTGGACCGGCTCTTCGCTGCCTTCACGGCGCACCTGCACGCTGTCGCCGGGGCCCGGGACGGCGACGCTCCGGCCGTCATCGACGCCGCCGACACGCTCATGGACGCCTTCGACACCTATGACGAGGCGCTGTACGACGCCTACGAGGTGGACACCCCGTTCGTCGTCTACGACGGCGACGACGATGACGACGACTGGGACGTCGACGTCGTCGTCATCGATGTGGACGACGATGACGACGACGATCTGCCGGCGGTGGACGAACTCGACGAACCCGACGCCGACCGCTGAGAAACGCGCGGGCGCGATCATCGTCGCTCGGGATAGCCGAACTCCACCTCGGTGACCTCATCGAGCACCTGCCGGATCTGCCCGGGTAGTTCCAGGTCGGATGCGGCCAGCGAACCGCGCAACTGTGCCGGGCTACGAGCCCCGACGACGGCGGAGGCCACCCCGGGTGCATCCCGCACCCAGGCCAGGGCTACTTCGATGGGGGAGCGGCCCAGCCCCTCGGCGGCGGTGGACACGGCCTCCACCACAGAGCGGGCGTGAGCGGTCAGGTACGGCTCGACGAAGCCCCGCAGGTGCGGAGAGGCTCCCCGGGAGTCAGCCGGCACCGAGCGGCGGTACTTGCCCGACAGCACCCCACGTCCCAACGGGGACCAGGCCAGGATGCCCACGCCGCAGGCATCGGCGGCCGGCACCAGTTCCCGCTCGATGCCGCGCTGCAGCAGCGAGTACTCCATCTGCGCAGCGGTCAGGAACGTCTCGTCGGTGTCCAGCAGGGTCGCCGCCCGGGCCAGCTGCCAGGCCGGGAAGTTGGACAGCCCCACGTACCGGGTGCGCCCGGACGCCACCGCCGCACGCAGCGCCGAAAGCGTCTCCCGTAACGGGGTGCTCCCGTCCGGGGCCTGCACCAGCCACAGGTCCAGGTGGTCGGTGCCCAGCCGGTCCAGCGAGGCGTCCAGGGAGTCCAGCAGCGCCCCGCGAGAGGTGTCCGGGCGGGTGCCGGCGGCATCGGTGCGCACCCCGGCCTTGGAACACAGCAGCACCTCTTCCCGGTCCACGCTGCGTTCCAGGAGCGCGCCGATGACCTCCTCGGCCGTGCCGTCGCCATAGGTGGCCGAGGTGTCCACCAGGTTGCCGCCGGCATCGAGGTAGGCCCGGAGCTGCTCCTCGGCTTCGTGTTCATCGGTGTCGCGGCCCCAGGTAAGGGTGCCCAGGCCGACAGAGGCCACCCGCAGTCCGCTGTTGCCCACACGCCGAAGGTCCATGGCAGTGAAGGCTACCGGTCCGGGACGTCTAGTCTTGGGCGTCGTGACATGGTGGGAAGCGATCATTCTGGGATTGGTGCAGGGGCTCACGGAGTTCCTGCCGATCTCCTCCAGCGCGCACCTGCGAATCGTGGGGGAGTTGTTGCCCGGCGGCACCGACCCGGGTGCTGCGTTCACCGCGATCACCCAGATCGGCACGGAGACCGCGGTGCTGGTCTACTTCCGCAAGGACATCGCCCGGATTATCCGTCACTGGTTCAAATCGCTGCCGATCGGGCCCTGGCGGCGGCAGACCTCCACCGATGATCCCGACGCCAGGATGGGCTGGCTGATCATTCTGGGTTCCCTGCCGATCGTGATCGCCGGTCTGACGTTCGCCGACACCATCGAATACGCGCTGCGGAACCTGTACATCACCGCCGCCGTGCTGGCCATCTTCGCCCTGATCCTGGGCTGGGCGGACCGGGTGGGAGCCAAGCGGCGCACCCTGGGGGAACTGACCTGGAAGCACGGGCTGTTGTTCGGCCTGGCCCAGGCGATGGCGCTGATCCCGGGGGTGTCCCGGTCCGGCGGCACCATCACCGCGGGGCTGCTGATGGGCTACACCCGGGAGGCGGCCGCGCGGTACTCCTTCCTGCTGGCGATCCCGGCGGTGATGGGTTCGGGATTCTTCCAGCTGATCCGCTCCGCCGGCACCGGCGGTCAGGCGGGGCCGGCGAATACCGCACTCGCCACCCTCGTGGCCGCAGTGGTGGGCTACGTGGTGATCATCGCGTTCCTGCGCATCGTGTCCACCTACTCCTACCTGCCGTTCGTGATCTACCGGATCATCCTGGCTGCGGTGGTGTTCGGTCTGTTGGCCGCCGGGGTGCTGACAGCGCTGCCGGAGGATGCCCTCATTTCGCCGATAGGGTGAGGTACGTGCAGTCCTGGTCTTCCCCTCTCGTGCCCACCCTTCCTGCCGGCGGTATCGCGCCCCGGGTTCGCGACACCCTCACCGGTGGCCTGGCCCAACCCGTGAGGGAGGAGCAGGCGCGGATCTACGTATGCGGAATCACCCCGTACGACTCCACCCACCTGGGCCACGCAGCCACCTACATCGCCTTCGACACCCTGGTCCGCGCCTGGCGTGATGCCGGCCTGCAGGTGAACTACGTGCAGAACGTCACCGACGTGGACGACCCGCTGTTGGAGCGGGCCCGCCAGACCGGCGTGTCGTGGCAGGAACTGGCCCGGGACCAGGTGGCCCTGTACGTCTCTGACATGAGCGCGCTGCGCGTGCTGGCCCCGGATCACTACATCGGGGTGGCCGAGACCACGGACCTGGTGGCCGAGGCGGTCGCGCGGATGCTGCAGGCCGGTGGGGCGTACCGGGTACATCCGCGGGACGACGAGCGGGGACCGGACATCTACGCCGACATCGCCGCCGATGACCGGGCCGGCAGTGTCGGGCGGCTCGATGAGGCCACCATGGACCGCTACTTCGCCGAACGCGGCGGTGACCCGGAGGCGCCCGGCAAGAAGCACCCGAGGGACCCACTGCTGTGGCGCGCCGCCCGCCCGGACGAACCGGACTTCGACGGCGGTCCGCTGGGCCGGGGCCGCCCCGGTTGGCACATCGAGTGCGCGGTGATCGCCGAGCGCTTCCTGGGCGTGCCATTCCACGTCCAGGGCGGGGGCACCGACCTGATCTATCCCCACCACGAGATGAGCACCTCCCACCTGCGGGTGCTGACAGGGACTCCTGAGCCGGCGTCGTCGTTCGTGCATACCGGCCTGGTGGCCTACCAGGGCGAGAAGATGAGCAAGTCCCTGGGCAACCTGGTATTCGTCTCCGACCTGCTGGACGACGTACCACCGGCGGCCATCCGCCTGGCGGTCCTGGCCAACCACTATTCCGTGGACTGGGAGTACACCACCGGACTGCTCACCGAAGCCACCCGGCGCTTGGAGCGCTGGCAGGGGGCGCTGCAGCGCGCCGAGGCCACCGGCCGCGAGCCGGGTTCGGGAGCGGGCTCGGCGGGCGAGGACGTCCTCGCCCGCGTCCGTTCGACGCTCGCCGAGGATCTGGACACGCCGGCTGCCCTCGCGGCCGTGGACGCCTGGGCGGACGGGACCTCCACCGCCGCCGATGCCGCCCTGGTGGCGGACGCCGTCGATGCTCTGCTCGGTGTGGACCTGCGCGCCGGTGGGGGCGCAGTAGCAGGCTGAAACCGGGGTCAACTCCCGGAGATGGGTCCGCCGCCGGTGTCGCGGCGGCGCAGGAACCGCTCGAACTCGCGCGCGATGGCTTCACCGCTTGCCTCGGGAAGGTCGGCGGTGTCCTTGGCCTCCTCCAGTTGGCGCACGTACTCGGCCACCTCCGGGTCCTCCTCGGCGAGTTCATTCACCCCGTCCTGCCAGGCCCGGGAGTCCTCTACCAGGTCCCCGGTGGGCACGGGCTCACCGAGGAGTTCCTCCAGAGCGGTCAGCAGGGCCAGGGTGGCCTTCGGGGAAGGGGGCTGGGCAACGTAGTGCGGAACGGCGGCCCAGATGGACAAGGAGTGCAGGCCGCGGTCCAGCGCCATCTGCGCCAGCACACCCACGATCCCGGTGGGTCCCTCGTAGTCGCCGTCCTCCACCCCGAGCAGGGCCTGCACGCGCGGGTCGTCCGAACTGGTCTGCACCGGTATCGGCCGGGTGTGCGGCACGTCGGCCAGCAGGGCGCCCACGCACACGATGGTGCCCGCGTCCAGGTCCTCGGCGGCGTCCAGCAACTCGTTGCAGTAGGCCCGCCAACGCAGTGAGGGTTCGGTGCCGCGGGCGAGCACCAGGCGCCGACCGGTCTGCGGGGTCACCGTCACCGAGATGGTGGTGGAGGGCCAGGTCAGCGCGCGGGAGCCGTCCGGGGTGCGTCGGACCACCGGTCGGTTCACCTGGAAGTCGTGGTAGGAGTCCGGGTCGATCTCGCGCATCTCCCGGGCGTCCCAGGCATCGGCGATCATCTTCAGCGCGGTGCTCGCCGAGGAACCGGCGTCATTCCAGCCCTCGAAGGAGGCCAGCATCATGGCAGGGGGGATCTCATCGGCCGGGTCGGGCTCTTCGCTACGGCGGTGGCGGGGGACGGAACTCACCCCAATAGCCTACGTCGTCACGGCCCGGAGAGCCGGAATCGCAGGTGGAACGGGCTGATCCCACCGGGCAGTGCCCGCCGGGGGCTCAGCGGTGGATCCACCAGCGTGAACTCCTCGGCGCTGACCAGCTGCGCCAACGCCGCGCCGGCGGTGTGCAGTACCACGTTCCGCCCCGGGCACATCGCGGGCCCACCGCTGAACGGCACCAGCGGCCAGTCCTCGTCGGTGCGCGCGCGCAGCCACAGGTCCGGGGTGAACCGGTGCGCGCGGGAGATGCGGGCGTGGTCGCGGTGGAAGTACGGGGCGAACACGATGATGGAGGCACCGGCGGGGAGCATCCCGCCGGCCCAGGTCGTGGCCTGGGTGGTGTCTCGCAGGATCGCGGGGGTGGTGGGCCACAGGCGCAGTGACTCCAGGATGCAGGCACGCAGGTACGGAAAGTCAGCGCCGGCCCCCGCGGCTTCGACCTCTTCCCGGGCGGTGCCCGCATGCCCGTCATGGGTGGCCAGGAGCGCTAACGCACGGTAGGTGGCCCAGGCCGCGGCGTCGAAGGCGAACAGCCACTGCGGGATCTGGTGGTGCTTGGCGGTGCCCTCGGGGCCGGGGGTGCGGGCCACCATCTGGGCCAGACTGCCCGGCTCGGCCCGCTCCACGTAGTCTGCCAGCCGCTCCAGGAACCGTTGCCGGCGCCTCGTTCGGGCAGGTTTGAGGAAGGACCAGTTGGCGTCCTTGCGCAGGCGCAGCAGATCGTCGGTGACGGCGTGGTCGCGGCGGGCTGTATCGCCGAGGACGACGCGGCGGACCATGCGGTGCCAGGCGGTCGCGAACACCGGCCAGTCCAGGGTGCCGCTGAGGCGGGCATGGTCCAGCAGGGCGTTCATCTCCTCGGCGACCACCTCGTGCATCCGCTGCCCGTGCTCATGGGGACGGCGCTGCGGTTGCAGGACCTGTTCGTTGAAGGGGCGGCGGACGGTGCGTTCCTCGGGGGAGGAGATGAGCACCCCCTCGGGTTGGAAGTGACCCAGGGCCCCGCGCTTCTCGCGGGTGGAGGGGGAGAACGGTTCCGGTGACTCGTTCAGCACCCGGTGCACCTGGTCCGGTTCCAGGAGGAAGGTGAACCGGCGCCAGGGCATCCGCACCTGAACCGGTCCGGGGCCGTAACGGTCTCGCAGGTGCTGCATGGTGCGCACAGCTCGCTTGTCAAGGCCCGCCTTCTGGGAGAGCAGCATCATCCGCGGGCGGCGCACGATCGCACCGCCGGCCGCCACCGGCATCAGAACCCGGGTCAGCGCACGTAGCCCGTCCAGGAGGGAGGCGGACGGAACCTCGGGTGCGGGGTTGCGGTCGGAGTTGGCGTGAGAAACCATATTCGAGGCTAAGCCGTCCCGTACTGCTCAGCATCTGCGGATCCGGTGGCACCGGCAGAGGCGGAGGATCACGATGCCCAGTCGACATCCGGAGCACCGGGTACCCGTCGCGGTCAATGTTCAGCACTGGCGAGACCTGACCTTCCTGCACTGGCCCATCGAGGCGGCGAGGTTGCAGGCGTTGATACCGCCGGATCTGGCGGTGGACACCTTCGAGGACGCCGCATGGGTGAGCATCACGCCCTTCCGGATGCAGTACTTCGGTGCACCGGAGGGCGCTTTCGCGCTCGTGCCGGACTTCACCGAGGTGAACGTGCGTACATACGTACGCGACGAAGACGGGCACGACGGGGTCTGGTTCTTCTCCCTGGAGTGTTCACGGTTGCCCGTCACCGTGCTGCTGCGCCAACTCGGCCTGCCCTACCAGCGCTCGACCACGGATCAGCGTGAGCGCGGCCGCGTGGTGCAGTACACCTCCCGGCGCCGAGCGGGCCATGGGTGGTTCGGCGCGGAGGTGGAGGCCGGCGAGCGGATCGAGGATCCGAGCCCGCTCGAGGACTTTCTCACCGGGAGGTGGAACGGGTACAGCCATGCGTGGGGTCGGATCTGGCGCACCCCGATCGAGCACGAGCCCTGGCCGCTGCACACCGCGCGGGCCAGGTGTGATCCGGCCGCGTTGTTCGCCGCGAACGCACTACCGCACCCGCACGCGCCACCGGTGGTGCACTTCTCCCCACTGGTGCACGTGCGCATCGGGATGCCCCGGCCGCTGTGAGACGGTCCTATCCGGCCCGCGGCGCGAGCCAGTTCAACGGCCCGCTCGGTCACGCCTACCGGATTGCCCGGGATGCACGTGGGGCACCCCTGACGCACAACTGCCCACGCTGGTCCGCATGATGAGTCGGATCGAAGAAGCCGACGTGTTGGACGACTACGCCGATTCGGTCCAGCCGTTGGCTGATGCACTGGTCGCCGATGCGGGCCGGCGGCGGATGTTGCACGGTCATGCACTGGGACACGCACTGCATCCCCTGCTCAGCGACGCACCGATCGGCGCCTGGCTCAGCACGGCGGTGCTGGACGTGACCGGCGGCGCCCGCGCCCGCCCCGCCGCCAGGCGACTGCTGGGCTTCGGCATCCTGGCAGCGCTGCCGACCGCGATCACCGGGTGGGCCGAGTGGGCCGGCACCGACACCCGCAGCCGGCGGGTGGGCCTGGTACACGCCGGCGCCAACTCGGTGGCCCTCGGGCTGCACGCTGCCTCCTGGTTGCTGCGCCGCCGCGGTCGTCACGGTGCCGGTGTGGCGCTCAGCGTGCTCGCCAATGGCGCCCTGGCAGCCGCAGGTCAACTCGGGGGCCATCTGACGGTGGCCCGCAAGGTGGGGTCACGTCACGAGCATTTCGACCACGGCTGATCCGGTGGCGGTACCGGGCACTTCGATGCGACTAGCCTGTTCCTGCACATCGTTTCGCGGATGACGACGGCTGGAGCCCACCTTGGATGTCCCTTCTCAGAGCGTTCTCGCAGGTCAGGAGACCCTTGAGCCGCGGTACCCACTGGAAGCGGTCCTATGGGACATGGACGGCACCCTGATGGACTCCGAGCCGCACTGGCTCGCCGCTGAGCAGGAACTGTGCGCCGAACACGGGGGAACCTGGGATGAGTCCCTCGCCCTGGAACTGGTGGGGCTGCCCTTGTCGGTCTCGGCCCAGCACCTGCGCGAACGGGCCGGGATCCGCGGCACCACCGAGGAGATCGTGCAGACCCTGCTGGACCGGGTCACCCTCCGGGTCGCGGACGGCGGCATCCCATGGCGACCCGGGGCGGCCGAACTCCTGCACGAACTGCGCGCCCGGCGCGTGCCGTTGGCACTGGTCACGATGTCGTACGCGCAACTGGCCGAGGTGTTCATCGACTCCCTGCCCGAGGGCACCTTCTCCGCCGTGGTCACCGGTGACACCGTCAGCAACGGAAAGCCGCACCCCGAGCCCTATCTCACTGCGATGGACCGGCTGGGCGTCAGCGCCGCCGGCTCGATCGCGATCGAGGACTCCGTCCCGGGGCTGACCGCCGCGCAGGCCTCAGGCGCCTGCACCATCGGGGTTCCGGCGCTGCTGCCCATCCCCGCCGCACCCGGGAGGGTCCTGCTGGACACCCTCGAGGGGGTATCGGTACACCACCTGCGCCAGATCCTCACCGCCTGCCGGCAGCGCCGGTGAGGATGCCCGGAAGCACCAGGCGGGGATGAGACGCTCACGCACCCGGGGCTGGCGGATCGGGCGGATCGCGGGAACGCCGCTGATCCTCGGGCCCGGTTCGGTGGTGCTCGGGGCGGTGCTGTATGTGCTCTTCCTGCCCACCTTCCAGGCGCTGCTCGGCGACTCGCCGCGGACCTATCTCATCGCGGCGCTGCTGCCGGCGGGTCTGCTGGCTTCGATCCTGGTCCACGAGGTGGCTCATGGGCTCACCGCCCGGCTCTACGGGGTGCCCGTGACCGAGTACGTGCTCACCCTGTGGGGCGGGCACACCGCCTTCGACCACGGCCTGGACCGGCCGGGCCGCTCGGCTGTGGTCTCGGTGGCCGGACCGGCCGCGAACGCCCTGATCGCCGGGCTCATGTGGATACCGATCACAGCCGGCCGGGGAAGCGACGCCGATGTGATGCTCTCCGCGGTGGTGTACGTCAACGCCGTCCTGGCGGCGTTCAACCTGCTCCCGGGCCTGCCGATGGACGGGGGCCGGATCCTGGAGGCGGCGGTCTGGAAACTCACCGGCAACCGCGCCAGCGGCACGATGGTGGCCGCCCGTGGCGGCCAGGTGCTGGCCCTGGGGGTGGCCCTCTGGGGCCTGTGGCCGTTGCTGCTGGGCGCAGCCGGCACGTTCCGCCTGGTCTGGGCAGTGCTGATCGCCGGGGTGTTGTGGTTCGGTGCGCAGGCCGAGGTGCGCCGGGCCAAGGCCCAACGAGCCACCGCCGGAGTGGATCTGAGCGCCCTGGTGCAACCGGCGCTCGTGCTGCCCGAGACCACCAGCCTGACCGACTGGGACCGCGCCGGCGGGGGCCACACGGTGACCGTGCTGACCGCCGCCGACGGCGCCCCGACCGGACTGGTCCAGCACCAGGCCGCCGCTTCGGTGCCCGCGCCGTCCCGGCCGTACACCACGCTCGGCGCCGTCTCGGTGCCGGTGCCCCCGGTGGCGGTGATCTCCACCACCCGCGGAAGTGAGGCGGTCGCCCAGGTCGCCAGGGCTGCACAGGCAGGTGCCGGCACGATCGTCGTGCTCGGCGCGCCGGCGAGCGGGCGGACCGGCATCCGCGGGGTGCTCGACGTGAAGCACGTCATCGACGCGCTGGGCGCGTAGACTCACCGGCCGTGAGCCACGACATCCCTACCGGAGCCCAGGTCCGCCGAGGCCTGCTGCGACCGGGCGACAAGGTGCAACTGACCGACCCCAAGGGACGGCTGAGCACCATCGTGCTCGAGACCGGCAAGGTCTTCCACACCCACCGGGGCTCCTTCGCCCACGACGAACTGATCGGTGCGCCCGAGGCCAGCGTGGTCACCACCAGTGGCGGGGTGGCCTACCTGGCGCTGCGACCACTGCTGAGTGACTACGTGCTGTCCATGCCCCGTGGTGCCGCGGTGATCTACCCCAAGGACGCCGCGCAGATCGTCACCCAGGCCGACATCTACCCCGGGGCGCGCGTGGTGGAGGCCGGGGTGGGTTCGGGGGCGCTGACCCTGTCGCTGCTGCGGGCGGTGGGTGATCACGGTTCGCTGCTGTCGGTGGAGCGTCGCGCCGACTTCGCCGAGATCGCCCAGGGCAACGTGACCGACTTCTTCGCCGGTGACCACCCCGCGTGGGAACTGGCGGTAGGGGACCTGGCCGAGGTGTTGCCCGAGCGCGCCGAACCGGGCTCGGTGGACCGGATCCTGCTGGACATGCTGGCGCCGTGGGAGAACCTGGAGGTGTGCGCCGTCGCGCTCGCCCCCGGTGGGGTACTGCTGGCCTATGTGGCCACCGCCACCCAACTCTCCCGGCTGGCCGAGGACCTGAAGGCCGACGGGCGGTTCACCGAGCCGGTGGCCTGGGAGTCGATGGTGCGCGGCTGGCACCTGGAGGGCCTGGCGGTGCGGCCCGAGCACCGCATGATCGGCCACACCGGATTCCTGCTCACCACCAGGCGGATGGCACCGGGCACCCCGGCACCGCTGCGCCGTCGTCGTCCGGCGCCGGGGGCCTACTCCGAACCGGCGGCCGACTTCGACGAGGCCGCTCTCTCCGCTGACCTGGCCGAGCGGGACCTGAGCGCGAAGCGACTGCGCAAGGTGCGCCGCGAGCAGCGCCGGCGCGCGGCCGCCGCCGACTCCCCGAACCCACCGGAAGAACGATCCGGTGCCGGGGCCGACCCAGCCCCAGCCCCTGACCAAGACCCAGCCCCCTGATCAGGGTGCGGCCACCAGGCCGACTCCGCTGCGACGTCGTCGTCGGTCCTGGCTTACAGTGGTGACCAGGAGGTTTCGATGCCCTCAGTGGACACCGGTGGGGCGCCCTCGGGGCGCGAGCGTGAACTGCGCCAGCAGGCGATCGACCTCGCCGGCAAGAACGAACGCCTGGTCGAGGCACTGAGCGCTGCGCGTTCCCAACTGGTGGAGTTGCGCACCCAACTGGAGGAGATGAGCAAGCCGCCGGGGTCCTATGCACTGTTCGTGCGCGCGCACTCCGACGGCACCGCCGATGTGATGTCCGCCGGCCGCAAGTTGCGGCTCGGGGTCTCACCCTCGGTGGCCCTGGAGGAGTTGACCCTGGGCCAGGAGGTGCAACTGAACGAGGCGATGACCGTGGTCGGCGTCGGCGGGTTCGAGCCGGCCGGGGAACTGGTCACGGTCCGGGAGATGCTCGACAAGGACCGGGCTCTGGTGCTGGGCCGCTCCGATGAGGAGCGCGTGGTGCGACTGGCCGGGTCGCTGCAGGACGAGCACGTACGGGTGGGGGACACCCTGACCGTGGACGGGCGCACCGGGTTCGCCTTCGAGCGAATCCTGCGTTCGGACGTGGAGGACCTGGTGCTGGAGGAGGTCCCGGACGTGGACTACTCCGACATCGGTGGCCTGGCGGCCCAGATCGACCAGATCCGGGACGCCGTGGAGCTGCCGTTCGCCCACCCGGAACTGTTCCGCGAACACGGTCTCAAACCCCCCAAGGGGCTGTTGCTGTACGGCCCGCCCGGGTGCGGAAAGACCCTGATCGCCAAGGCGGTGGCCACCTCGCTGGCCAGGACCGCCACCGCCCAGGACGCCGAAACCGACGCCGCCGGTCGGGCGCGGTCCTACTTCCTCAACGTCAAGGGCCCCGAACTGCTGAACAAGTTCGTCGGGGAGACCGAGCGGCACATCCGCCTCATCTTCTCCCGGGCCCGGGAGAAGGCCTCCCAGGGGATCCCGGTGGTGGTGTTCTTCGATGAGATGGAGTCGCTGTTCCGCACCCGCGGCACCGGGGTGTCCTCGGACGTGGAGACCACGATCGTGCCCCAGTTGCTCAGCGAGATCGACGGTGTGGAACGGCTGGAGAACGTCATCGTGATCGGTGCCTCCAACCGGGAGGACATGATCGACCCGGCGATCCTGCGGCCCGGGCGGTTGGACGCGAAGGTCAAGATCGAACGACCCGACGCCGAGGCCGCGCGGGACATATTCAGCAAGTACCTCACGGCCGACCTGCCGATCCACCCCGACGACCTGGCCGAGCACGACGGCAACGCGGACTGTGCCGTGGCGGCGATGATCGAGCAGGTGGTGGGCAGGATGTACGCCACCGAACCGCACAACCAGTTCCTCGAGGTCACCTACGCCAGCGGGGACAAGGAGATCCTGTACTTCAAGGACTTCAACTCCGGGGCGATGATCGCCAACGTGGTGGACCGGGCCAAGAAGAAGGCCATCAAGGACCTGCTCGCCTCCGGGGTGCGGGGCATCCGCGTGGAACACCTGCTGGACGCCGCGATGGAGGAGTTCAAGGAGAACGAGGATCTGCCCAACACCACCAACCCCGACGACTGGGCGCGGGTCTCGGGCAAGAAGGGTGAGCAGATCGTGTTCATCCGCACGATCGTTCAGCACAAGGGTTCACCCGAGGCCGGCCGCACCATCGAGTCCGTGCGCCCCACCGGCCAGTACCTCTAGCCGCGCAGCCGACCGGCGGGGCCACTTAGGCTGGGTGGGTGAGTGTGCGGCGGATCGTGGGCATGGAGACCGAGTTCGGCATCATGGGCGACAGTCCCGGGCTGAACCCGATGCTGATGTCGGCCCAGGTGGTCACCGCCTACGCCCGGCACGCGCTCCCGGAAGGCACCTCACCGCGGTGGGACTACTCCGATGAGGATCCGCTCAACGATGCCCGGGGCTGGCGGCTGGAGCGCGGGGCGGCCCATCCGAGCCAACTCACCGATACCCCTGGATCCGAGGCGAGCGGGGCCGCTTTGGCGGCACACTTGCCGGCCATCCGGGAGCAGCGCCGCGGCGCGCCGGAGCCGGATCAGGGGCTGGTGGCCAACGCCGTGCTGACCAATGGAGCCAGGTTCTATGTCGACCACGCCCACCCGGAGTACTCCGGACCCGAGACCACCGGACCGCTGGCAGCGCTGACCTGGGACCGGGCCGGCGACGAGATCGCGCTGCGAGCCAGCAGGTTGCTCGCCCAGATCCCCGGCATGCCCACTGTGACCCTGTACAAGAACAACACCGATGGCAAGGGTGCGAGCTACGGCACCCACGAGAACTACCTGGTGGACCGCCGGGTGCCCTTCGGTGACATCGTGGACTACCTCACCCCGTTCCTGGTGACCCGGCAGATCTTCTGCGGTGCGGGCCGGGTGGGCCTTGGTCAGCATGGCGAGAACCCCGGTTACCAGATCTCCCAGCGGGCCGACTTCATCGAGGCGGAGGTCGGCCTGGAGACGACCCTGCGCCGCCCGATCATCAACACCAGGGACGAACCGCACGCCGATCCCCGCGACTACCGGCGCCTGCACGTGATCATCGGTGACGCCAACCTGGTCCAGGTGTCGAATTACCTGAAGCTCGGGACCACCGCGCTCCTGCTCTGGCTGCTGGAGACCGGGCAGGTCCCGCTGGAACTGTCCGCGCTCCGACTGGCCGACCCGGTCGCGGCGGTCCGCACGATCAGCCGGGACCTGACCCTGGGGGAGAAAGTGGACCTGGAGGATGGCCGCAGCATGACCGCGGTACAGATCCAGCAGATCTACGCGGACGTGATCGGGGCGGCGCTGCACGAGCGCGGCCGGGTCGATGAGCAGACCCGGGACGTCCTGGTGCGATGGCGCGAGGTGCTGTCCAGGCTGGCCACCGACCCGGCCCAGTGCGCCCGGGAGGTGGAGTGGGTGGCCAAACTCCGCCTGCTGGAGGGCATGCGCGCCCGCCGGGGGACGGACTGGGACGACCACCGCCTGGCCGCGATGGATCTGCAGTGGTCCGATCTACGCCCGGAGAAGGGTGTCTACGCCCGCCTGGCCGCAGCGGGGGGAGTGGAGATCCTGGTCGACGACCAGCAGGTGGAGCACGCCATCGCCAACCCTCCGTCGGACACCCGGGCCTACTTCCGCGGCGAGACGCTCCGGCGGTACGGTCCCCAGGTGGAGGCGGCGAACTGGGACGCGGTGGTCTTCGACCTGCCCGGCCGGGCACACCTGACGCGGGTGCCGACCTCCGACCCCTACCGGGGCAGTGCCGAGCACGTGGGTGATCTGCTGGCTGCGCACCCGCGGGCGGAGGATCTGATTGCCGCACTCGGCAATCCATGACGCCGGGGCGAGCCCGCGCGTCGTAGGATCGAGGCAACAGTTCTCCCGGCATAACTAGGAGGCATCGGTGGCCCGCCAGTTCGAGCAGAAGCGCCCGTCCGACCCGCCCGACGACGACGTACCCACTCCGGCCCCGACCGGCGCGGGTGCCCGCGCACAGGATGCCGAGGTCGATGCGCTCCTCGATGAGATCGATGAGGTGCTGGAGACCAACGCGGAGACGTTCGTTCGCGGCTTCGTGCAGAAGGGCGGCCAGTGACCGGCGCAGCCGGGGACCGGCTGCCGGCGGTCTACACCCGTCCGGGCAGCGCCTCGTTCACTGAATTCCTGGCTGAGGCGGCACCCGAACTCCTTCCCGGGCGACGCTATGCCGGGCAGGAACTGGACGTGGCTTCGCTACCGGCCCCCCACGCCACCACCATCGTCGCGCTGACCTACCCCGGTGGTGTGGTGATGGCCGGGGACCGGCGCGCCACGATGGGTTCCCAGATCTCGCACCGGCGGATGGAAAAGGTGTTCTCCGCCGACGAGTTCTCCGCGATCGGGATCGCCGGCACCGCCGGCCTCGCAGTGGAACTGGTGCGCCTGTTCCAACTCGAGTTGGAGCACTTCGAGAAGATCGAGGGTGCGCTGTTGTCGTTGGAGGGGAAGGCGAACCGGCTGGCCACGATGGTCCGTTCCAACCTCCCCCTGGCACTGCAGGGTCTGGCCGCGATCCCGCTGTTCGGCGGCTACGACCAGGGCGAGGGGACCGGTCGGATCTTCTCCTACGACGTCGTCGGCGGGCGGTATGAGGAACGTGACTACCACGCCGTCGGATCCGGCGGGGTCTACGCCCGCGGTTCACTGAAGAAGCTCTGGCAACCCGACCTCGATCCCGACGCCGCGGTGCGTACCGCGCTGCGGGCCCTGGTCGACGCGGCGGATGACGACTCGGCAACGGCCGGCCCGGACCTGCTGCGCAAGATCTACCCGGTCGTGGTGCGCATCGACGTCGAGGGGTTCACCCGGATCCCGGCGCCGGACCTGGGCCGACACGCCGAGGAGATCAACGCCCGGCTCGCCGAGACCGAGGAAGGAGACCGGTCATGACGCAGGCGTACTACGTCTCCCCGGAACAACTGATGAAGGACCGGGCGGACTTCGCGCGCAAGGGCATCGCGCGCGGCCGCTCGGTGGTGGCACTGGGCTACGTCGGCGGGATCGCCTTCGTCACCGAGAACCCCTCCAGGGCATTGCACAAGATCTCCGAGATCTACGACCGGATCGCCTTCGCCGCGGTGGGCAAGTACAACGAGTTCGAGAACCTGCGGGTGGCCGGGATCCGCTACGCGGACCTGCGTGGCTACTCCTACGACCGCACCGACGTCAACGCCCGGGGCCTGGCCAACGCCTACGCGCAGAGCCTGGGGGCGGTGTTCACCACCGAGTCCAAGCCACTGGAGGTCGAGATCGCCGTCGCCGAGGTAGGCGCGGATCAGGACACCGACCAGATCTACCGGCTCTCCTACGACGGGTCGGTCAGCGACGAGCACGGCTTCGTGGTCATGGGTGGTGCGGCGGACCGGCTCGGCCGGATCGTGGCCGAGCAGTGGCGCACCGGCCTGGAGCTGAGCGAGGTGATGCGCCTGGCGGTGAGCGCCCTGGGCAGTCCGGATGCGGAGGTCGAGGAGGGCGGGAAACGGCGCCGGATACCCGCTACCGGCCTGGAAGCGGCCGTATTGGACCGGACTCGGCTCCGCCGGGCGTTCCGTCGGCTCGATGCGAGTGCCCTGGAATCGTTGCTGAACGAATGACCGCGCGCATCTTCGGCCTGGAGACCGAGTTCGGCATCACCTCGGACACCACCTCGGGACGCACGCCGTCGGCCGAGGAGATCGCCCGGTACCTGTTCCGCAAGGTAGTGGCCTGGGGCCGGTCGTCGAACGTGTTCCTGGGCAACGGTGCGCGCCTGTACCTCGATGTGGGGTCCCACCCCGAGTACGCCACGGCCGAGTGTGATGACCTCCGCCAGCTCCTCATTCAGGACAAGGCCGGCGAGCAGATAATGGTCGGGCTGTTGGCCGACGCCCAGGAACGGATGGCCGCCGACGGTATCGACGGCACCATCCACATGTTCAAGAACAACCTGGACTCGGCGGGGAACTCCTACGGGTGCCACGAGAACTACCTGATCCGGCGGCGCTCGGACTTCAGCCGTACCGCCCACGCGCTCATCCCGTTCCTCATCACCCGCCAGATCCTCACCGGCGCCGGGCACGTGCTGCCCGGGAGCGGTGGGGCCCGGTACTGCTTCTCCCAGCGTGCCGACCACATGTGGGAGGCGACCAGCTCGGCCACCACCAGGTCCCGCCCGATCATCAACACCCGGGACGAACCGCACGCCGACGCCGACCTGTACCGCCGCCTGCACGTGATCAGCGGGGACTCCTCGATGTCCCAGACCACCACGATGCTCAAGGTGGGCATGACCGACCTGATCCTGCGGATGCTGGAAGCCGGGGTGATCCTGCGTGACTTCACCTTCGCCAACCCGGTGCGGGCGATCCGCCAGATCTCCCACGACCTGACCACCTCCACCCAGGTTCCGCTGGCGCACGGCACCACGGCCAGTGCCCTGGAAGTTCAGGAGTACTACCTGGAGCGCACCCGCACCTACCTGTCCGAGAGCGACCAGCACGGCCCCTACGACGGCTGGGTGCTGGACCTGTGGTCGCGTGGGCTGGAGGGGTTGCGCACCGGGAACCTCGAACCGGTTGAGACCGAACTCGACTGGGTGATCAAGAAACGGCTCCTGGACCGGTACCTGGCCGGGAAGAACCTGCCGCTGACCGACGCCCGGGTGAGCCGGCTGCTGCTGGCCTATCACGACATCTCACCGCGGCACGGGTTGTTCCCGAAACTGGAGGCCCGCGGCCTGGCCGCCACGATGGTCTCGGTGGAGGAGGTGGAGACGGCGACCACCACACCGCCGCAGACCACCCGGGCCAAGCTCCGGGGCGACTTCGTCCGTGCCGCAACCGAGCGCCGCCGGGATTTCACCGTGGATTGGGTGCACCTGAAACTGAACGACTACTCCGGCCGCACGGTGCTGTGCAAGGACCCGTTCCGCTCCTCCGATGAGCGGGTGGACCGGTTGATCGCCAGCATGGATGAGGCCCACCCGGGTCCGATGCCGGTGATCTGAGGCAGTGGCTCGGGAGCCGTAGACTCTGGATCTGTGTTGCCATCCCGCCGAACCGTCCTGAGTGCGCTGAGCCTGGCCACGCTCGGTGCGGCCGTGGCCTGCCGGCAGGAACCGGATCCGGAGTCTGACGGCGAGGTCTGGGTTTCCGGGGAGTTCGGCACGATGCCCCGGGTCGACTTCGAGACGCCATTGAGCATTTCGGCGCCCTACACCGAGGAGATCATCACCGGCGAGGGAACCGAACTGCGCGATGCCGCCGCGGTGATGCTGTCCTACCTCGCCATCGACGCGGTGACCGGGGAGACGATCAGGGAGAACTACCAGGAGTCCCCGGAGATCATGGTGCTCGGTGAGGACGCCGGGGTGTTGCATGCCGAACTCCTCGGACGCACCGAGGGTTCGCGGTTGCTCCGGGTGGAACTTGGTACCCGGGAACGGCCCAACCCCACCGTGCTGGTGTACGACATCCGCCACACCACCGCCTGGGGCGAACCGGTTCCGGCACCCAAGAACGACGACCAGACCCCGCAGGTCGGTACCGACGACGACGGGATCCCCGTGGTGCAGGTACCTGATGCCGACCCACCGGCGGACCTGCAGGTGGTTCCGGTACTGCGTGGTGACGGCCCCCAGGTCCGCGACGGGCAGGCCGTCACGGTGCGCTACTCCACCTACTCCTGGAGCACCGGCGAGATCACCGACACCCTCTGGGGGGAGGGCATGTTGCCCACCACGATCCCCTTCACCGGCCTGATCCCGGCTTGGCAGAACGGGCTGGTCGATGAGCAGGTCGGATCCCGGTTGATCCTGGTGACGCCCCCGGAACTGGCGTTCGGCACCGAGGCGCTGGTGTTCCTCATCGATGTGCTCGCGGTCTCGGCGATGGAGGAGAACGGCGAGGACCCCGAGGACGGCGAGAACGGCGGCGAGAACGGCGGCGAGGACGGCGGCGAGGACGGCGAGAACGGCGGCGAGGACGGCGGCAACGAGGAGGAGGACACCGGATGAGCGTGGCGCTACGGGTGATCCCGTGCCTGGATGTGGACGGCGGACGGGTGGTCAAGGGGGTGAACTTCGCCAATCTGCGCGATGCGGGCGACCCCGTCGAACTCGCCAAGCGGTACGTGGCCGAGGGGGCTGACGAGTTGACGTTCCTGGACATCTCGGCCTCCACCGAGGACCGGGCCACAACCGTGGACGTCGTCAGCACCACCGCAGAGGAGGTGTCGGTGCCGTTGACGGTCGGCGGTGGCGTGCGCACCGTCACCGACGTGGATGCGCTGCTGCGCGCTGGAGCGGACAAGGTCGGGGTGAACACAGCCGCGACCCAGCGTCCGGAGTTGATCGAGGAGATCGCGCAGCGGTTCGGGTCCCAGGTGCTGGTGCTGAGCGTGGACGCCCGTCGGTCGCCCGAGGGGACCACGACCGGATCTGGGTTCGAGGTCACCACTCATGGCGGGCGGCGCGGCACCGGCATCGACGCGGTGACCTGGGCGGTGCGGGCGGCCGAATCAGGGGTGGGGGAGATCCTGTTGAACTCCATGGACGCCGACGGCACCACAGCCGGATTCGACCTGGAGATGACGACGGCGGTGCGTGAGCGGGTCAGCGTCCCGCTGATCGCCTCCGGAGGCGCCGGCAGCGTCGAGGACTTCGTTGCGGTCGCCCACTGCGGAGTCGATGCGGTGCTGGCGGCCAGCGTCTTCCACTACGGCAGCCTCACGATCGGTCAGGTCAAGGACGCCTTGGCCGGGGCCGGGTTCACCGTGCGTCGCTGACTGCAGATCACTGCTCACAGCGTCGGCTGCTGCGCTGCGACCGCGACGACGTCGACGTCGGCTTGCTCGGCGCGACCGGTCAGGTACAGCGCGAGTTCCACCGGATCGCCGGTGACGGCGATGCTGTGCCGTGCGCGGCGCACCACCGCCCTGGGTCCACCGGGCACCACCAGCACCATCCCGGTGCGGTCCCGGGTCTGGGTGGTCCTGCCTGCCCGGCGGACCTGCACCCATAGGGTAGACAACTGTTCCGGCGCCAGATCGCGCGGCTGAACCGGCCCGTCGGCGCGGCGGACATCCTCGTGATGCACCACGTACTCCAGCAGGTGGATCGCATCCCCGGCCAGTGCCATCGGGTTCCAGGCGGCAGGCTCGGCCAGGAACCGATCCAGCAATCCCTCGTAAGCCTCCGGATCGGCATGGGCCTCACCCAACTCCATGGTGCGGGTGCCCGCATCGGTCAGTCCGGGCAGGAGTCCGGCGAGGAACTGTCCCGGGCGGTGCAACCGCAGGTACAGGTGGGCGGCCAGGTGGCGGCTTCGCCACCCCTCGCACAGGGTGGGGGCGTCGGGGCCAACCGCCCGCAGTGTGTTCGCCAACTCGCGCTGCTCCCAGCGATACCAGTCCATCCCTCACGATCGCACAACAGGACCCACGTCACAGTGTCGTTGTACATGGCGGTAGAGGGCGTGTGGGACGATGGTGCGCACATCACCATCGAGGAGCAGACCCCGTCATGGCAGGACCGCCTGAGGCAGCAAGCTCTCGGGCGTACGCACTTCCCGGTGGCGCGCTGCGCCGCTCGCTGCTGCTGATCGGCCGGGGAATCGCGTCGCAGAAACGCACGTTCGCCGTCGCTATCACCGCCAGCGCCGTCTACGGGGCCGCACTGGTGGGCTCGGGATGGGCACTTGGTCAGATCACCGACTCCGTGGTGGTACCGGCACTGTCCGGGTCCGCCGTCCCGACAGCCCGCATCTGGATCGCGGGTCTGGTGCTCCTCGGCATCGGCCTGGTCACCGCCCTGAGTGTGGCGCTCCGCCGCGTCTTCGCCGGGCGGGGCACCATGGATGTGCAGGCCGGTCACCGCCGCCTGGTCACCCGGCAGTACCTGCGCCTGCCGATGAGTTGGCACCGGCGGCACCCGGCTGGACAGTTGCTCTCCAACGCCAACGCCGACGCCGAGGCCGCCGGCGGGGTGTTCCAGGCCCTGCCGTTCGCGCTGGGCGTGCTGGTGATGATCGCCATCGCCTCGGCCGCGATGCTGATCGCTGATCCGGTCACGGGGCTGATCGGGGTGGCGGTGCTCCCGATGGTGCTGGTGCTCAACGCCGTCTACCGGCGCTTCGTCAACCCAGCCGTCACCGAGGTGCAGCATCAGCGAGCGGTGGTCGCCGACTCCGCGCACGAGAGCTTCGAGGCCGCCGCCGTCGTCAAGGCGCTAGGTACCGAGGCGCTGGAGGAGGAGCGGTTCGCCGCGGCAGCAGACGACCTGCGGGCGGCGAACGTGCGCGTCGGTCGGATCCGTTCGGTGTTCGATCCCGCGATCGAGTACCTGCCCGCCCTGGCCACGCTGGGGGTGCTGGCCGTGGGTGCGGTCCGGATCGAGGCAGGCCTGATGAACACCGGCGGGGTGGTCACCACCGCGTACCTGCTGACCATCCTGACCTTCCCGGTACGGGCCATCGGGTTCGTGCTCGGTGACCTGCCGCGGTCCCTGGTCGGGCACGCCCGGATCTCCCGGGTGGTGGACGCCCGCGGGTACCTGAGCGAGGGCACCGGTGTGCTCACCGCCGGTGGTGGGATGCACCTGTCCGCCGAGTGCGTGACACTGACGGTGCCGCGCCGCGACGCGGACGGCTCGGCCGGTACCCAGGACCTGCTCAAGGACGCCTCCTTCACCGTCGAGCCCGGCCAGATCCTCGCGGTGGTCGGTTCCACGGGTTCGGGCAAGTCCACGCTGGTGGACCTGCTCGCCCGGCTCAGCGACCCCACCTCCGGGGTGGTGCGCTACGACGGCCTCGACGCCCGCGAGGTGTCCACCGCCCATCGCACCGGGGCGGTGGCCCTGGTGTCCCAGCAGGCATTCGTGTTCGAGGACACGGTCCGTAACAACGTCACCCTCGAACAGTCGTCGGCATGGACCGACGAGCACGTGTGGTCCGCACTGGAAGTGGCACGCGCCGACGGGTTCATCAAGGACCTGCCCGAGGGCCTGGACACGGTGATCGGCGAGCGCGGCTCCAGCCTCTCCGGGGGGCAGCGCCAGCGCCTCGCGATCGCCCGCGCCCTGATCCGCCGCCCCCGGCTGCTGATCATGGACGATGCCACCTCGGCGGTGGACCCCATGGTGGAGCAGCAGATCCTGCGCGGCCTGGGTGAGCACGTGGGCGGTGTCAGCGTGGTGCTGGTGGCCTACCGCACCGCGAGCATCGCGATGGCCGACTCCGTGCTGCACCTCGAGCGCGGGCAGGTGGTGGATCGGGGCACCCACGCCGAACTGCTCACCCGCGATGCCGGCTACCGCCAGATCGTCACCGCCTACCAGGTGCAACGCCAGGAGCGCGAGGGGGAGGGGGAGTGACCATGAACGAGCAGAGAGCCTCCGCACGCATCTCCGAGGCCTCCGAACTCGGTGTCTTCGGCACCGTCGCCGAAGGGATCCGACTCTCCCCGGCCATGCGCGTCGGAATCGGGTTCACCCTGGCCCTGGCCCTGGTGGCCACTGCGGGTCGCCTGATCGTGCCGCTGGCGGTGCAACGCACCACCGATGCCGGCATCCTGGCCCCGGGCGGGGTGGACGTGGGCCTGGTGATGCGCCTGTGCGCGATCGCCGCGGTTGGACTGCTGCTGACCGGAGCGTGCACGTCCTGGGTGAACTACCGGCTGTTCCGCGCAGCCGAGGGTGGCCTGGCCCAACTACGCGTTCGCGCCTTCCGGCACATCCACGATCTGTCCTCCCTGACCCAGAACACCGAGCGCCGCGGGTCGCTGGTCTCCCGGGTCACCTCGGATGTGGACACGATCTCGCTGTTCGTGCAGTGGGGCGGGTTGATGCTCATCCTGTCCTCGCTGCAGATCCTCGGGGCCACCGTGGTGATGCTGGTCTACTCCTGGCAACTCACCCTGCTGGTCTGGGCCGCGTTCGTGCCGATGATGCTGTTGGCGCCGCGGGCGCAGAAGGCCCTCTCCAAGGCCTACGGCGAGGTTCGGGTACGCGTCGGTGCCATGCTGGCTGCGGTCTCCGAGGCGGTCGTGGGTGCCTCCACCATCCGCGCCTACGGGGCGGGTGAGCGGACCAGGGGCCGCATCGAGCAGGCCATCACCAGCCACCGCGACGCCGCGGTACGCGCCCAGACCTACGCCTCGATCGCCTTCTCCTCCGGGGTGCTGCTGTCCTCGGTCGCGCTCGGCGGGGTCGTGGTGGCCGGGGTGTACCTGGGACTGGACGGGGGCATCAGCATCGGCGTCCTGCTCGCGTTCCTGTTCCTGGTGCAGATCTTCGTGGGCCCGGTGCAGAGCGCCACCGAGGTGCTCAACGAACTACAGAACGCCGTGGCCGGGTGGCGGCGCGTGATCGCGATCGTGCACACCCCGCTGGATATCGATGAGCCTGCCGAACCCGCTCCGCTCGGGCCGCGCGGCCCGGCGGCCCTGAACTTCACCGACGTGAGTTTCGCCTATCCCGGTGGTGACCCCGTGCTGACCGGCATCAACTTGGACATTCCGGCTGGGGCCCGGGTGGCGATAGTGGGGGAGACCGGTTCGGGCAAGACCACCCTGGCCAAACTCCTCACCAGGTTCATGGATCCGGCCACCGGCACGGTGAGCCTGGACGGGGTGGACCTGCGCCGGATCGCGCTGGCCGATCTGCGCCAGCGGGTGGTGATCGTGCCCCAGGAGGGGTTCCTCTTCGACGGCACCATCGCCGAGAACGTCGCGTACGGACGCACCCGCGCCGGCGCCGAACGGGTCGCCGCCGCGATGAGGGACCTGGGCCTGGACGACTGGCTGGCCACCCTGCCCCACGGGGTGCACACCGACGTGGGCCAGCGGGGGGAGTCCCTGTCCGCCGGGGAGCGCCAGCTGGTCGCGATCGCCCGCGCCTACCTGGCCGATGCGGACGTGCTGATCCTGGATGAGGCGACCTCCGCCGTCGACCCTGCCACCGAGGCCCGGATCAGCCGGGCGCTGGCCTCCCTGACCGCCGGACGCACCTCGGTGGCCATCGCGCACCGGCTGTCCACCGCCGAGGCAGCCGATCTGGTGGTGGTGGTCGACGCCGGACGGATCGTGGAGTTCGGGCCGCACAACGAACTGGTGCAGGCCGGCGGCCGGTACGCCGACATGTACGCCTCCTGGGTGGTGCAGAGCAGTTGAGCGCGGGCGTGGAAGACCGCCGCGGGCGTGGGAGGATGACACCGTGCCTGAAGAATCCCCCGCAACGCTGGCGCCCGAGGTCGCCGCGCGATTGAAACGAGACGACCAGGGCCTGGTGGCCGCCGTCATCCAGGAGGAGAGCACCGCACGGGTGCTGATGGTCGGCTGGATGGACGATGAGGCCCTGCATCGCACCCTCACCTCCGGGCGGGTGACGTTCTGGTCCCGCTCCCGCGGCGAGTACTGGCGCAAGGGTGACACCTCGGGCAATGTCCAGGAAGTGCGCGGGGTGGAACTGGACTGTGACGGCGACGCGCTGCTGGTGCAGGTACGCCAGCACGGCCCGGCCTGTCACACCGGTACCCACAGTTGCTTCGACGCCGGCGGTGCACTCTCGGCGGTGCGGGCATGAACGCGCCCGCCCCGGGCACACCCAATTCGCCCACCGACCTGCCCTGGGGCCACACCTGGCCGACCCGGGAGGACTTCCTGACGATGGCTGCCGACCACCGAAGGGTGATCCCGGTGGTTCGCAGGCTGCTGGCCGACGACGTGACCCCGGTGGGCCTGTACCGCCGGCTCAGCGCGGGACGGGAGGGCACGTTCATCCTGGAGTCGGCCGGTGCCGACGGGGTCTGGTCGCGCTGGTCCTTCGTGGGCGTCCGGGCCCGGGCGGTACTGACGTGCCACCAGGGCCGGGCCCGTTGGCGCGGTGACGTCCCGGCCGGCATCCCCACCACCGGTCCGGTGCTCGAGGTGCTGCGTGAGGCGCTGGAGAAACTGCACACGCCCGCCATCGAGGGCCTACCGCCGCTGACCGGCGGCCTCGTCGGCTCGATGGGGTGGGACGTGATCCATCAATGGGAGCCCTCATTGCCCGGGCACGCCCCGGACGAGCTCGACGTACCGGAGGTGTGCCTGGGCCTGGTCAGCGACCTCGCCGCCGTCGACCACGCCGGGGGGTCGGTGTGGTTGATCGCCAACGCGATCAACTTCGATGACACCGACGCCCGCGTCGAGGAGGCCTACGACGACGCCGTGGCTCGCCTGGACGCCATGCAGGAGGCCATGGTCGCGCCCGCGCCCGCCCAGCCACTGGTCACCGGTGACGCCGCCGTCGAGCCCGATTTGCGGTTCCGCACCCCCAAGGAGGACTTCCTCTCCGGGGTGCGCACCGCCAAGCAGGCAATCGTGGACGGGGAGGTCTTCCAGGTGGTGTTGTCCCAGCGACTCGACCTGGACAGCCCCGCCGACCCGCTGGACGTCTACCGGGTGCTGCGCACCATCAACCCCAGCCCGTACATGTACTACCTGCACCTGGCCGACACCGAAGGGGAGGACTTCTATGTGGTGGGCTCCTCCCCGGAGACGCTGGTGAAGGTCGAGGGCCGCGAGGTGACCGGGTTCCCGATCGCGGGGTCCAGGCCCAGGGGAGCCACCCCGGCGCAGGACAAGGAACTGGCCGAGGAACTGCTCGCCGACCCCAAGGAACGGTCCGAGCACATCATGCTGGTGGACCTGGCCCGCAACGACCTGGGCCGGGTGTGCCAACCCGGCACGGTCACCGTGGTGGAACTGATGCAGGTGCTGCGCTACAGCCACATCATGCACATGGCCTCCACCGTCACCGGGCATCTGCGGCCCGACGCCACGGCGCTGGAGGCCTTCACCGCCACCTTCCCGGCGGGGACCCTTTCCGGCGCGCCGAAGGCACGGGCGATCGCGCTCATCGACGAGCTCGAACCGGCGCGCCGCGGGATCTACGGGGGTGCGGTGGGCTATTTCGACTTCGCCGGGGACATGGACATGGCGATCGCGATCCGCACCGCCGTGATCAAGAACGGGCGGGCCACCGTGCAGGCCGGCGGTGGGATCGTGGCCGACTCCGACCCCGAGAGCGAGTACGTCGAGTCCCGGAACAAGGCGGCGGCGGCTGTCCGGGCGGTGCAGCGGGCCGCGGGGGTGCGGACCGTGGTGGCCGGGGCGAGGGAATGAGCCGCGGCCGGATGGTCCTGGTGCTGGTGCTGCTGGGCGCCGGCGCGTTCGGCCTGAGCCTGCTCACCTGGGTCGGTGCCGAGGCGGTGACGACACTGGGCCCCCAGCCGGTGCGGGTCTCCGGTGCCGGAGCGGCGCCCGTGGTGCCCAGCGCGGCCCTGGTCGTGGTGGTCGCGGGACTGGCCGTGGGTCTGTCCGGCCCGGTGGTGCGGATCCTCGCACCGGCAGCGGCGGCCCTGGCGGCGGTGGTGGCGCTGATCGCCGGGCTCGTGCTGATCGCCGACCCGGACCCGGCGGCGCGCTCGGCGGCCGGGGAGGTCGGCGGGGTCCGGGAGATCACCGGCGCGGCCGAACTGACCGTGTGGCCCTGGGTGGTGGTGGTGCTGCTGGCATCGACCGTCCTGGTGGCCCTGGTGTTGCCGTTCCGGGCCGGTACCTGGGCGCCGGCGGCGGCCAGATATGAGCGCGCTGTGGTGCGTCCCGAGGGTGCTGGGCCGGCCGGGACGCGCGCAAGCGGTGCTGCGACCGGACAGGCCACTTCCCGGGCGGACTGGGATGCGCTCAGTAGTGGCCTGGATCCCAGCGCGACCGACGACGATGCGCACAGCGGGCATAGCGGGCACGACGAGCCCGGCGAGCGGGGCGCTGGGCGCGATGCCTCCGGTCGGGAGCGATAGGCTGTGTCCAGCCACATTCCAGGAGGATCTGCACCCATGTCGAACTCGTCCCAGTACCCGCCGTTGCCACCGTCCGAACCGCCGTCGCACGCCCCGCACGCCAACCACGGTGGGACACCGGCGGGTTGGGCGTTGATGGGCGTGTCGGCCGTGGGTGCGGTGATCGTGGCGATCGGGATCATCCTGCCGTCCAACCCGGTGATCCTGGCCGGCGTGATCGTGCTGGTGGTCGGTGCGGTGATCTCACTGGTGCTGCGCGGATTGGGGATGGGTCAACCGAGCCAGCCCGCGAGGCCGGACCCCGATGACGAGTTGGCGCACCTACGCAGCCCCGGTCCGATCGCCGCCGAATCGCGCAAGTCCGACCTGCAGGGCGCCCCTCCCGAGGCACCGGAGGCTCACGACGGGAAGTCCCCGGCCGCCCAGGTCCAGTCCGCCGAGGGCGACGGGGGTCAGAACCGGGAGGCCGAGGCGCAGGACGCCGACAGGTAGTCCGACGCTCACGCGTTCCCATCCGGAGGCGTCGGGTCGGGCCCACGGTCATCCACACGACCTCGGGCCCCTACGATGGGACCGGGAGGAGAGTGCAGCGTGACTGTTCTGGAGGAGATCGTGGCAGGGGTCCGTGAGGATCTCGCCGCACGCGAGGCCGACGTGAGCCTCGATGAGCTCAAGCAGCGCGCGGACGCGCGCCCCTCGGCGATGCAGGCCCGCGAGGTCATCGCCAAGACCGATGCCGTCACGGTGATCGCCGAGGTCAAGCGGTCCAGCCCGTCCAAGGGCTCCCTGGCGCCGATCGACGATCCGGCGAAACTGGCCGCTGAGTACGAGGCCGGGGGAGCGTGCGTGATCAGCGTGCTCACCGAGTCCCGCCGGTTCGGTGGCTCCCTGGACGACCTGTCCGCAGTACGGGCCGTGGTGGACGTACCGGTACTGCGCAAGGACTTCATCGTCACGCCCTACCAGGTGTGGGAGGCCCGGGCCCACGGTGCCGACGTGGTGCTGCTGATCGTGGCGGCACTGGAGCAGAACGTGCTCACGGCCCTGACCGAGCGGATCCACTCGCTGGGGATGACCGCGCTGGTCGAGGCGCACACCGCCGAGGAGGTGGACCGCGCCGTGGACGCCGGGGCTTCGGTGCTGGGCATCAACGCCCGGAACCTGCACACCCTGGAGGTGGACCGGAACAGGTTCAACGAACTCGCCCCCCTGGTGCCCTCCGGCATCGTCAAGGTCGCGGCTTCGGGTGTGCGAGGGCCGCACGACGTGTTCGAGTACGCCCGCGCCGGTGCCGACGCGGTGCTGGTCGGGGAGGCGCTGGTGACCGGAGAAGATGCCCGGGCGGCGGTGGCGGACATGGTGGCCGCCGGTTCGCACCCGGCCCTGCGTGCGGTCCGGTCCCGATGACCCTGCGGGATCGCGCCGAGCAACTGCGCCTGGCCGTGGGCCCCTACTTCGGTGACTTCGGCGGCCGGTTCGTGGCCGAGGCTCTCATCGCCGCGCTGGACGACCTTTCCGCGGCCTGGGAGAAGGCCAGAACGGAGCCGGACTTCGCCGCCCGGTTGAACGCCCTGCACGCCGACTACACCGGCCGGCCGAGCCCGATCACCGAGGTGCCCCGGTTCGCCGAGCATGCCGGTGGAGTCCGGGTGCTGCTGAAGCGTGAGGACCTGAACCACACCGGCTCCCACAAGATCAATAACGTGCTCGGCCAGGCCCTGCTCACCGAGATGGTCGGCAAGAAGCGCATCATCGCCGAGACCGGCGCCGGGCAGCACGGCGTGGCCACGGCCACGGCGGCTGCCCTGTTCGGCCTGGAGTGCACGATCTACATGGGCGAGGAGGACACCCGGCGCCAGGCGTTGAACGTGGCCCGGATGCGCCTGCTCGGAGCGGAGGTAGTGCCGGTGCGCACCGGCACCCGCACCCTGAAGGACGCGATCAACGAGGCTTTCCGGGACTGGGTCACCAACGTCGAGACCACCAACTACGTCTTCGGAACGGTGGCGGGCCCGCACCCGTTCCCCACCATGGTGCGGGACCTGCAGAAGATCATCGGCACCGAGGCCCGGGCCCAGGTGCTGGAGCGCTACGGGGTACTCCCCGATGCGGTCGTGGCCTGCGTAGGTGGCGGATCGAATGCGATGGGCATCTTCCACGCCTTCCTCGATGATGCTCAGGTGCGCCTGATCGGTTGCGAGGCGGCCGGTGACGGGGTGGACACCGACCGGCACGCTGCCACCATCACCAAGGGCTCACCGGGCGTCTTCCATGGCGCACACTCCTATCTGCTGCAGGACGCCGACGGTCAGACCCTGCCCTCGCATTCGATCTCGGCCGGGTTGGACTACCCGGGGGTTGGCCCGGAGCATTCCTGGCTGGCCGATATCGGGCGTGCGCAGTACCGCCCCATCAGTGACACCGAGGCCATGGACGCCTTCGCGCTGTTGTGCCGCGCCGAAGGCATCATCCCGGCGATCGAGAGCGCCCACGCGTTGGCCGGGGCGTTGCAACTGGGCCCTGAACTGGCCGAGGCGGCCGGCGACGGCTCCGAGGCCACCCTGTTGGTGAGCCTGTCCGGGCGTGGTGACAAGGATGTGGCCACCGCGGCCGACTGGTTCGGCCTGATCGATGAGGAGCCGGACGCCGAATGAGCGCCACCGCTGCTGTACTCGATGCCGCCCGGGCCGAGGGCCGGGCCGCACTGATGGTCTATCTGCCGGTGGGCTACCCGGACCTGGAGGGTTCGATCGCCGCGGCCAAGGCCGCGGTGGCGGCCGGGGCGGACATCATCGAACTCGGACTGCCCTACTCCGATCCGGGCATGGACGGGCCGGTCATCCAGCAGACCGTGCAAGCGGCCCTGGACTCCGGCACCCGCACCACCGACGTCCTGCACGCCGTCCGCGAGGTCGCCGCCACCGGCGCCCCCACGCTCGTGATGACGTACTACAATCCGGTGCTGCGGTACGGGCTGCGCGAGTTCGCGCGGGACCTTGCGGCCGCCGGGGGAGCGGGCCTGATCACCCCGGACCTCATTCCCGATGAGGCCCAGGAGTGGATCAGTGCGGCGCAGGAGCATGACCTGGACCGGGTGTTCCTGGTGGCGCCCAGTTCCACCACCGAGCGTCTGGCGATGACGGCGGCGGCGTGCCGCGGCTTCGTCTACGCCGCCTCCACCATGGGGGTGACGGGCGCCCGGGCCGAAGTCGGGGCGCGCGCGGCGGATCTCGTCGCTGCGACCCGCGCCGCCGGTGCGAGCCGGGTGTGTGTGGGCCTTGGGGTCTCCAACGGCGTGCAGGCAGCCCAGGTGGCGGCCTACGCCGACGGGGTGATCGTGGGTTCGGCACTGGTCCGCACCCTGGTCCGCACCGATGGTGACCGGGACGCGGGCCTTGCTGACCTGAGTGCGCTGACCGCTGAGCTCGCCGAGGGCGTGCGCGCGGCTGACCGGTCGCCCGTGAGTCGGGAGCACTGATGGGCCAGTTGCTCGCCACCGCGGGTATCCCGAGTCCCGCTCAGGGGGTCTGGTACCTCGGGCCGTTGCCGTTGCGCGCCTACGCGCTGGCGATCTTGACCGGGATCCTGCTCGCGAGCATCATCACCATCCGGCGATACCGGGCCAGGGGCGGCCCGGACGGGGCGTTCGCGGACATGCTGATCGTCGCCGTCCCGGCGGGCATCATCGGTGCCCGGATCTACCACGTGCTCACCCATTACCCCTCCTACTTCGGGCCCGGTGCGGACCCGCTGGAGGCGCTGTACATCTGGCGCGGGGGTCTGGCGATCATCGGTGCCATCGCCCTGGGCACCCTGGCCGGCTGGCTGGTACTGCGTCGCAAGGGCCTGCGCCTGGCTCCGATGGCCGATGCCATCGCGCCGGCGCTGCTGGTCGCCCAGGCGGTGGGCCGGCTGGGCAACTACTTCAACCAGGAACTCTTCGGTGGTCCCACCGACCTGCCGTGGGGCCTGCAGATCGACGGGCACATCCTGGCCGCGCACGGCCTCGAGGCGGGCACGCTGGTTCACCCGACGTTCCTGTACGAACTCATCTGGAACCTGTTCATGGCGGCGCTGCTGGTGCTGTTGGACCGGCGTCTGCGGCTCGGCGGTGGCCAGGTGTTCGCCCTGTATGTGCTGATGTACGCCTCGGGGCGGTTCTGGATCGAGGGGCTGCGGATGGACCCGGCCCTGGAGTTCGCCGGTATCCGGCTGAACGCCTGGGCTGCCCTCGGCCTGGCGGTGGCGGCGCTGATCGCGTTCGTGGTACTGCGCAGGCGGGGCTCCCACCACGACACGAGTGTGTGGCTGCCGGGGCGCGAGCCCGCGGACGAAGAGGTGGGCGAGGGCCACGACGACGAGGCATCCGGCGACCGCAAGCCGACTCACCACGACGAGGCACCCGGTGACGGCGAGCCGTCACCCGGCGACCAGGGACCGGGTGACGGCGAGTCGTCACCCGGCGACGAGGCACCCGGTGACGGCGGGTCGACAGACGACGACACCGCGGCGGGGACGAGCCCCGGTCGGGGCACGGGGGCGCACATCGACCCCGATGCCTCCACGATCGATCCGGAGGACGTGGGTAGGGCCTAGTGACCCTTCACGGCTTGACAGCATAGGTACTGTAAATCCGTTATGGGCTTATCTTGCCCAACCTTCAAGAGTCGGTAAAGTCCACCAGATGATCTGACCTGGTGGCGGCAAGGATGATCGGATGAGCGGTAGCCCGCAGCACGCAGGACCCTACGCAACGTACAGCGCCATCCCTCCGGCGCACGGACTGTACGATCCCGCCGCCGAACGTGACGCCTGTGGAGTTGCGTTCGTGGCCACGCTGCGGGGCACGCCCGGTCGCGACATCGTCGACGCCGGACTTCGCGCACTGGCGAACCTGGACCACCGGGGCGCGGTCGGCGCCGAGGCGGACTCCGGCGACGGCGCGGGCATTCTGACCCAGGTCCCCGACGCGTTCGTGCGAGCGGTGATCGAGGCGGAACTTCCGGCCGCCGGGTACTACGCCATCGGGATGGCGTTCCTGCCGCTGGACGCAGCCGGCGCCGACAGTGCTGCGGAGCAGGTGGAGCGGATCGCCGCCGAGGAGAGCCTGGACGTACTCGCTTGGCGGGATGTGCCGGTGCAGGACGGCCTGGTCGGACCCACCGCCCGGGCCTGCATGCCCACCTTCCGCCATCTCGTGGTCGCCGATGCGGCCGGCGCCCTGCACGGGCTGGATCTGGACCGGCGGACCTACCGGCTGCGCAAGCGGGCCGAGCACGAGGCCGGGGTGTACTTCGCCTCCCTGTCATCCCGCACGCTGGTGTACAAGGGCATGGTCACTACCACCCAGTTGGAACCGTTCTTCGCCGACCTATCCGATCCGCGATTCGCCTCCGAGATCGCGCTGGTGCACTCCCGGTTCTCCACCAACACCTTCCCCTCCTGGCCACTGGCGCAACCGTTCCGTGCGGTGGCGCACAACGGGGAGATCAACACCGTGCGCGGGAACCGGAACTGGATGGCTGCCCGGGAGGGCACCCTGGCCTCCCCTGCGCTCGGTGACCTGGCGCCGCTGATGCCGGTGTGCCGTGAGGAGCAGAGCGACTCGGCCAGTTTCGATGAGGTGCTGGAACTGCTACACCTTGGGGGTCGGTCCCTTCCGCACGCGGTGCTGATGATGATTCCCGAGGCGTGGGAGAACCACACCTCGATGAACGCGCAGCGACGCGCGTTCTACGCCTATCACGGCGCCCTCATGGAGCCCTGGGACGGACCTGCGGCGATGTGCTTCACCGACGGGCGCTACATCGGCGCGGTGCTGGACCGCAACGGGCTGCGCCCGGGCAGGTACTGGATCACCGCCGACGGACTGGTGGTCCTGGCCAGCGAGTCCGGCGTGCTCGACCTGCCCGCCGCCGAGGTGGTGCGCAAGGGACGACTCGCCCCGGGCCGGATGTTCCTGGTGGACACCGGCGCCGGCCGGGTGATCGAGGATGAGGAGATCAAGTCCGAACTGGCCCGGGCCCATCCCTACCAGACGTGGCTGGCAGACAACCAGATCAACCTGGAGGACCTGCCCGAGCGGGAGCACGTGGCGCACTCCCGGTCCTCGGTGCTGCGCCGGCAGCAAACCTTCGGATACACGGAGGAGGAACTGCGCATCCTGTTGCGGCCGCTGGCGGCCACCGGTGCGGAGGCACTGGGGTCGATGGGTACCGATACGCCGATCGCGGTCCTCTCCGAGCGCCCCCGCCTGCTGTTCGACTACTTCTCCCAGCTCTTCGCCCAGGTGACGAACCCGCCGCTGGACGCCATCCGCGAGGAACTCGTCACCGCCGTCGGCGGGGCCATCGGTCCCGAGCCCAATCTGCTGGAGGCCACCCCCGAGCATGCCCGCAAACTCGTGCTCCCCTTCCCTGTCATCGACAACGATCAACTCGCCAAGATCAAGAACGTCCACCGCACCCCGGGCCCGGGGCGAGGCTTCGCCGCGGTGACGATCTCCGGGCTGTACCGGGTGGAGGGCGGCGCGAGCGCGCTGCAGGCCCGCTTGGAGGAGATCTTCGCCGAAGTCGACGCCGCGATCGAGCAGGGCAGCAGTTTCGTGGTGCTCTCCGACCGTGACTCGGACGCCCTCCTGGCTCCGATCCCGTCCCTGCTGCTGTGCGCGGCCGTGCACCACCACACCCTGCGCAAGCACACCCGCACCCGGATCAGCCTGCTGGTCGAGGCCGGTGACGTGCGCGAGGTACACCATGTGGCCCTGTTGGTCGGATACGGCGCCGCCGCGGTGAACCCGTATCTGGCGATGGAGTCGGTGGAGGAACTGGTCCACTCCGGTGTGCTCAGCGACATCTCCGCGGAACGGGCCGTGCACAATCTCATCAAGGGACTGGGCAAGGGAGTCCTGAAGGTGATGAGCAAGATGGGCATCTCCACCATGGCCTCCTACCGTGGTGCCCAGGTGTTCCAGGCACTCGGGCTGGCCCAGGACCTCGTCGACCGCTACTTCACGGCGACCTCGACGCCCCTGGGTGGGGTGGGCCTGGAGGTGCTGGCCGCCGAGGTGGCGGCCCGGCACGCCACCGCCTATCCCCGAAGTGGTATCGCCCCGGCGCACCGGCGGCTGCAGATCGGAGGGGAGTACCAGTGGCGCCGCGAGGGCGAACCCCACCTGTTCGACCCCGAGACGGTCTTCCGTCTGCAGCACTCGACCAGGACCCGCAACTATGAGTTGTACAAGGACTACACGCACCGGGTGGACTCCCAGGCCAGCAGGTTGATGACGCTGCGAGGGCTGTTCACCTTCGCCGACTCCGGGCGCGCGCCGATCGGGATCGACGATGTCGAACCGGTCAGCGAGATCGTGAAACGGTTCTCCACCGGGGCGATGTCCTACGGATCCATCTCCGCCGAGGCCCACGAGACGCTGGCGATCGCGATGAACCGGCTCGGAGCCAAGTCCAACACCGGAGAGGGCGGGGAGGACACCGAGCGACTCCTCGACCCACGACGACGCAGCGCGATCAAGCAGATCGCCTCCGGGCGGTTCGGGGTGACCTCGGAGTACCTGGTGCACGCCCAGGACCTGCAGATCAAGATGGCCCAGGGCGCCAAACCCGGTGAGGGCGGGCAGTTACCCGGGGCGAAGGTCTATCCCTGGGTGGCCAAGACCCGGCACGCCACCCCCGGGGTCGGGCTGATCTCACCGCCACCCCACCACGACATCTATTCGATCGAGGACATCGCCCAACTCATCCATGACCTCAAGAACGCCAACCCCGCGGCCCGGGTGCACGTCAAACTCGTCTCCGAGATCGGCGTGGGCACGGTCGCGGCCGGCGTGTCCAAGGCGCACGCGGACGTGGTGCTGATCTCCGGCCATGACGGCGGTACCGGTGCGAGCCCGCTGACCTCGCTCAAGCACGCCGGGGCGCCGTGGGAGATCGGCCTGGCCCAGACCCAGCAGACCCTGGTGCTGAACAACCTGCGGGACCGGATCGTGGTCCAGACCGACGGCCAGCTCAAGACGGGCCGGGACGTGGTCATCGCGGCCCTGTTGGGCGCGGAGGAGTACGGGTTCGCCACCGCCCCGCTGGTGGTCTCGGGCTGCGTGATGATGCGCGTGTGCCACCAGGACACCTGCCCGGTGGGGGTGGCCACCCAGAACCCGGACCTGCGCGCGCGCTTCACCGGCCGACCCGAGGACGTGGTCACCTTCTTCGAGTACGTGGCACAGGAGGTTCGGGAGATCCTGGCCTCACTCGGGCTGCGGTCGCTGGATGAGGCGATCGGAGAGGTCGACCTGCTCGACACCTCCGCCGCGGTGGACCACTGGAAGGCCGCCGGACTGGACCTCACCCCGATCCTGGCCAAGCCGTCACTGCCGCCGGGGTCCCATCCACGGCAACGGATCAGCCAGGACCACGCGCTGGATCGGGCGTTGGACGTCGACCTCATCGCCCGCGCCGACGCCGCCCTGGAACGGGGCGAACCGGTGCAGATCGAGGTCGGTGTACGCAACATCAACCGCACCGTGGGCACCATGCTCGGTCACGAGGTGACCCGCCGTTACGGGGGCGAGGGTCTGCCCCGGGACACCATCGACGTCACCCTGTACGGATCGGCCGGGCAGTCCCTGGGAGCGTTCCTGCCGCCGGGGATCACCCTGCGCCTGTTCGGGGACGCCAACGACTACGTCGGCAAGGGTCTGTCCGGTGGACGGGTGGTGGTACGGCCACCGGCCGAGGCCACCTTCAACGCCGCCGCGAACGTCATCGCCGGGAACGTGATCGCCTACGGGGCCACCTCCGGCCAGGTGTTCCTGCGCGGCACCGCCGGGGAGCGGTTCGGGGTGCGCAACTCCGGCGCCACCCTCGTGGTCGAGGGCGTCGGTGACCACGGATGTGAGTACATGACCGGCGGCACGGTGGTGGTACTGGGCGGAACGGGGCGCAACTTCGCCGCCGGCATGTCCGGGGGGACGGCCTTCGTGCTGGACCTCGAGGCGGAGCTGATCAACGCCCAGGCCCTGGCGTCGGGGGACCTGAACCTGTCCGGTGTCAGCGCTGCGGACGTGGCGGAACTGACCGCGCTGCTCACCGAGTACGCCGAGCAGACCGACTCCCCGGTGGCCAAACACCTCCTGGCCGATCCCGAAGACCTGGCCCGTCGCTTCACCAAGGTGGTGCCGCTGGCCTTCACCCGCGTCACCGACGTGCTCGCCGAGGTCGAGGCCGCCGGCGCGGACCTGAGTGAACCCGATATCTGGAACCGAGTGCTGGAGGCGACCCATGGCTGATCCCCGAGGCTTCCTGCGGGTGCGCGAACGCGAACTGCCCGCCAGCCGACCGGTACCGGTGCGGATCCGGGACTGGAAGGAGGTGCAAGAGCGTCGCGCGGAGGACTCGGCGATGCTCACCCGGCAGGCGAGCCGCTGCATGGATTGCGGCATCCCCTTCTGTCACAACGGCTGCCCGCTGGGCAACCTGATCCCGGAGTGGAACGACCTGGCCCGCACCGGCCGGTGGGACGAGGCGATCGAGCGGCTGCACGCCACGAACAACTTCCCCGACTTCACCGGGAGACTGTGCCCCGCGCCCTGCGAGACCAGTTGCGTGCTCGGGATCAACCAGCCGCCGGTGACGATCAAGAACATCGAGCAGACCATCATCGACGTCGCCTTCGACAAGGGCCTGGTCACCCCGCAGATCCCGGACCGACTCACCGGCTCCACCGTGGCGGTGATCGGCTCCGGCCCTGCCGGGCTCGCCGCCGCCCAGCAACTGACCCGGGCCGGGCACACCGTGGCGGTCTTCGAACGGTCGGACCGGGTCGGCGGGCTGCTGCGCTACGGGATCCCGGAGTTCAAGATGGAGAAGCGTCACCTGGATGCCAGGCTGGCGCAGATGGAGGCCGAGGGAACCCGGTTCCGTCCCCGGGTGGACATTGGCGGTCCGGGCCACCTCAGCGGCGCCGACCTGCGTGAGCGGTATGACGCGGTCGTGCTGGCCATGGGCACCGAGTTGGCCCGCGACCTTCCCGTACCCGGGCGCGACGTGGCCGGGATCCATCAGGCGATGGAGTTCCTGCCCCAGGCCAACCGGGCCGCTGTGGGTGAGGACGTCCCCGATCAGATCCTGGCGACCGACGCCGATGTGGTGGTGATCGGCGGCGGTGACACCGGCGCCGACTGCGTGGGTACCGCGCACCGTCAGGGAGCGCGCTCGGTGCTGCAACTGGAGATCATGCCCCAGCCACCGGTCGAACGTCCGGAGAACCAGCCCTGGCCGACCCACCCGATGCTGTACCGCGTCTCCAGCGCCCACGAGGAGGGTGGAGAACGCGTCTACGCCACTTCCACCGCGGAGTTCCTGGCCGACGACGACGGCCGGGTGCGGGCGCTGCGGGTGGTGGAGGTGGACCTCAGTTCCGGACGCCTGGAGCCGATCGAGGGGACCGAGCGGGAGATCCCGGCACAACTGGTCCTGCTGGCGATGGGCTTCACCGGTGTGCCCGCCGACGGCTTGCTGAGCCAACTCGGGGTGGAGGTCGATGAGCGGGGCCGGATCGTCCGCGGTGAGGACTTCGGCACCAGCGTGCCCGGCGTCTACGTGGCCGGCGACTGTGGCCGCGGGCAGTCCCTGATCGTGTGGGCGATCGCGGAGGGCAGATCGGCGGCGGCGTCGGTGGACTCCTACCTGCGTGGGCACACCGAACTTCCCGCCCCGATCGCGGCCGGCACGGTAGCGATGAAAGTCGGGTGAGCGGCCCGGGGCAGTGGCACGAGCCACCCCGCAGACACAATAGGGTTGGAGCCATGCGAAGAGCGAAGATCGTGTGCACCTTGGGTCCCGCCACCGAATCGATGGACATGGTTCAGAAACTGGTCGATGCCGGGATGGACGTGGCCCGGATCAACCGCAGCCACGGCGACGTCGCCACCCACGAGGCGGTGTACGCCAACGTGCGTGCTGCGGCCAGGGCCTCGGGGCGTGCGGTGGCGGTGCTGGTGGACCTGCAGGGTCCCAAGATCCGGCTCGGACGCTTCGTCGAGGGCGGCCACGACCTCGACGAGGGTGACGTCTTCACCATCACCACCGAGGACGTCCCGGGCACCAAGGATCTGGTGTCCACCACGTTCGAGGGCCTGCCCGGGGACGTGCACGCCGGCGACAGGATCCTCATCGACGACGGCCGGGTCGCGGTACGGGTCACCGAGGTGGACGGCCCGCGCGTGGTGTCCCGCGTGGAGGTCCCCGGCCCGGTGTCGAACAACAAGGGACTGAACCTGCCCGGGGTCGCGGTGAACGTTCCGGCGCTCTCGGAGAAGGACGCCGAGGACCTGCGCTGGGCGCTGCGCCTGGGGGCGGACATGATCGCGCTGTCCTTCGTGCGCTCCGCAGCCGATTACGACGACGTCAAGGCGATCATGGACGAGGAGGGACGCACCGTGCCGGTGATCGCCAAGATCGAGAAGCCCCAGGCGGTGGACAACCTCGCGGAGATCGTCGATGCCTTCGACGCCATCATGGTGGCCCGCGGCGACCTGGGCGTGGAGCTCCCGCTGGAGCAGGTGCCGCTGGTGCAGAAGCGCGCCACCGAACTGGCGTTGCGCAACGCCAAACCGGTGATCGTGGCCACCCAGGTGCTGGAGTCGATGATCTCCGCGCCCCGGCCCACTCGCGCCGAGGCCTCCGACTGCGCCAACGCCGTGTTGGACGGCGCCGACGCGGTGATGCTGTCCGGGGAGACCTCGGTGGGCCAGTATCCGATCGAGTGCGTCGAGACGATGGCACGCATCATCACGAACACCGAGGTGCACGGCCTGGAACGGGTCACCCGGCTACGGGCCACACCGCACACCAGAGGGGGTGTGATCACCAAGGCCGCCGCCCAGATCGGAGAGACCCTGGGGGCGGAGTACCTGGCCTGCTTCACGCAGTCCGGTGACTCCGCGCGCAGGATGTCCCGGCTCCGTTCGGCGATCCCGCTGCTGGCGTTCACCCCCGATGAAGGTGTCCGGAACCAACTCGCACTGTCCTGGGGAATCCAGAGCTTCACCGTGGACCAGGTCCAGCACACCGACGACATGGTCGACCAGCTCGACAGCGTGCTACGCGGGGATGACCTCGCCGCGGACGGGGACCAGGTGGTCGTCGTCGCCGGAATGCCCCCCGGGAAATCGGGCACCACGAACTCCATCCGGTTGCACACCGTGGGGGAGGAGTTCCCCGCGCGCTGAACCAAACGGCGAAGGGTGCGCGGCTACGGTGGGACGATGCGGATACTGATCTCGGCGGACATGGAGGGCGCCACCGGCGTCACCTGGCCCGCGGACTGCGAACCGGGGGCGCCCGAGTGGGAACGCTGCCGACCCTTGTTCACCTCCGACGTCAACGCCGCTATCGAGGGATTCTTCGATGGGGGCGCGAGCGAGGTGCTCGTCAATGAGGCCCACTCGACGATGCGCAACCTGCTCCTGGAGGAACTGGACCCACGGGCCACGATGATCACCGGGCGGCACAAGGAACTGACGATGGTCGAGGGTATCCAGCGCGGCGCGGTGGATGGCGTGGCTTTCCTGGGCTATCACACCGCGGCCGGGACCCAGGGCGTGCTCTCGCACACCTACATCCCCGGGTCGTTGACCAACGTGCTCGTGAACGGTCGGATCGGCAGTGAGGGGCTGTTGAATGCCCACGTCGCAGCCGCGTACGGCGTGCCGGTCGTGCTGATCACCGGTGATGATCGCACCTGTGCCGATGCCGCCACGTACGCGCCGGCGGCGCGCACGGTGGCGGTCAAGGACCACGTGGCTCGGTACACCGCGGACTGCCGGCCGCCCGCGCGTACCCACGCCCAGATCAAGGAGTCCGCCGCCGCCGCGATGTCCCTCGCCGGGCAGGTCGAGGGTGTGAACCAGGGTCCCTTCACGGTGCAGGTCGAGACCGATGCCACCCAACTCGCCGAGGCCGCGACAGTGGTGCCCACGGTGGTGCGGACCGGGGACCGTACCGTGGAGTTCACCAGCGCCACGGCCTACGACATGATCCGGTGTTTCAAGGCCGTCTGCACGCTGGTCTCTGCGGCCACCGAGCACCGGTACGGCTGAGGTGGAGCCCGAGCGCATCCGGCCGCCCCGGCTGCGGCGCGGGGACACCGTGGCGGTGGTGTCCCCGAGCGGCCCAGTCCCGCCCGACCGGCTCGAGCGTGGCGTGCAGGTGCTGCGCTCCTGGGGCCTGGAGGTGGCCGTGGCCCCCCATGCTGTGGCGACCCACCCCGAACTGGACTACCTCGCCGGCACCGACGCCCAACGGGCCGGCGACTTCCAGGCCGCCTGGTGCGATCCCCGGATCGATGCGATCCTCTGTGCCCGGGGCGGGTACGGTGCCTTCCGGATGGTGGACCTCCTGGACTTCGAGGCGATGGGCCGGGCCCGGCCCAAGATCCTGGCCGGGTACTCCGACGTCACAGCCCTGCACCAGGCCATCGGCACCCGCCTCGGTGTGGTCACCCTGCACGCCCCGATGATCGGTGCCGAACCCTTCACCAGCGACGAACCCACCAGGGCGATGCTGCGCAGAATGCTTTTCGAACCCGAACTGGTCCGGACCATCAGCGCCACCGGAGCCCGTGCCCTGATCGGCGGACGGGCCGGCGGGATCACCATGGGCGGATGCCTGAGCCTGCTCGCCAGCGGCGTGGGTGGGCCCACCGGACCACCGAGCGCGGCCGGGTCGATCCTGGTGATCGAGGACGTGGATGAGAAGCGTTACCAGATCGACCGGATGCTCACCGAACTCCTGCGATCGGGCTGGCTGACCGGCGTCGCCGCGGTGGTCGCTGGGTCCTGGCACGACTGCGAGGACGGGGTCGATGAGGTCCTGATCGACCGCCTCAGCCCACTCGGTGTGCCGGTGCTGACCGACGTCGGGTTCGGTCATGGCTCCCGTTCGGCGACGGTCCCGCTGGGAGTGCGCGCGGGGGTCGAGGACGCCGGGATCCACCTGTACGAACCGGCCCTGGCCTGAGTCGGTGGACGCGGGCAGGTCAGGTCAGGTCGGCCCGCACCTGCTCGATCAAACCGGCACCCGGACCCAGGCTCGCTCCGAGCACCCGATGGGCGTAGTGACACGCCACCTGCCGCTCGGAGGAGTGGGCGGCCAGCACCGGCAGATCCACGGTGCGGCAGTCGGACGCGACCCCGGCCTGGTCCGCCTCACCACTGGCCAGGACCGGGCAGCGCGGGTGGAACCGGCACCCGCCCGGCACCGACGTGGCATCGGGTGGCTCACCGGCGAGCACGATGTGATCGCCGACGGGGGAGTCCGGCAGCACCGAGACCAGCGCCTTCGTGTAAGGGTGCTGGGGGTCGGTGAGGATCTGTTCCACATCGCCCAGTTCCACGATCCGGCCCAGATACATCACCGCGATCCGGTCCGCGATGGACCAGGCCAGACCGAGATCGTGGGTGACGACCAGGGCGCCCAGGCCGAAGTCCCGGCGCAGGCGCAGCAGCAGCGCCAGGATTTCCCCGCGCACCGAGGCATCCAGGGAGGCCACCGGCTCGTCGGCGATGATGATGGCCGGATCCAGTGCCAGTGCCCCGGCGATCACCACCCGCTGACGCTGGCCGCCGGAGAGTTCGTGCGGGTAGGACAGCAGGAACCGCTCGGGCGGGCGCAGCCCGGCCTGGGCGAGTGCCTCGCAGACCCGGGTGTGCTCGTCGTCGTCGATCCCGTGGATCCGGAGACCCTCGGCGACCGCGTCGTAGACGGTGTGCCGGGGGTTGAGGGCGCCAGTGGGGTCCTGCAGTACCAACTGCACCTTCTTCCGGAAGGCACGCAACTCCCGCACCTTGGTGCCCAGCGGCCTGCCACCGAAGGTCACCGTGCCGGCGGTGGGCGCCTCCAGCCCGAGCAGCGTGCGCGCCAGCGTGGTCTTGCCACAACCGGACTCACCGGCCAGGGCCACGATCTCCCCGGGGGCCACGTCGAGGTTGACCCCGGCAACCGCCTTGGCCTCACGGCCATCGGGAAGGCCGAAGGTGACGTGCAGGTCGCGTGCGGACAGGATCTGGTCACTCACGTGGTGGACTCCTCCAGTCGGACGGGAGCGGGCGTGCGGATCGGCAGACCGTCCTGGGCGACGTGGCAGGCGCTGCGGCGCTGCGGATCTTCAGCCAGGGCCTCCAGCGGCGGGACCACGGTGAGGCAGTCGTCCCGGGCCACCGGGCAGCGCGGGTGGAACGTGCACCCGCTCGGCAGGTCGGTCGGATCGGGCGGGTCCCCTGCCAGACCGCGCGGGCGGTGCCGGGCCTCGACGTCCCCGATCACCGGGAACGCGGAGGCGAGCGCGTCGGAGTAGGGGTGGCGGGCGCCGGCGAACACCTCGTGCGCGCGGCCCTGCTCCACCACCTTGCCGGCATACATCACCGCCACCTCGTCGCAGGTATCGGCCAGCACCGACAGGTCGTGACTGATCATGATCATCCCCACGTCACGTTCCCGGACCAGGTTGCTGATCAGGTCCAGGACCTGGGCCTGGACCATCACGTCGAGCGCGGTGGTGGCCTCGTCGGCGATGATCAGGTCCGGGTTGCACGCCAGGGCCATGGCGATCATCACCCGCTGGCGTTGCCCGCCGGAGAGTTCGTGGGGGTAACTCGAGGACCGCCACACCGGGAGCCCGACCTGGTCGAGCAACTCGGCCACCCGCTTGCGCGCGACCTTCTCCTCGACCTGCTCGTGCAGCAGGATCGGTTCGGCGATCTGCGCCCCGATCCTGTGCATCGGGTTCAGCGCGTGCATCGCGCCCTGGAAGATGATCGACGCCGAGGACCACCGGACCGCGCGCAGCGCGCCGAAGGACATGTCGAGAACGTCCTTGCCGTCGAGCAGGATCTTGCCCGTCACCTCGGTCTGCGGGGGCAGCAACCGCAGGATCGCCGCGGCCAGGGTGGACTTGCCGCACCCGGACTCACCGGCCAGGCCGATGGTGCGGCCCGGGTCCAGGCTCAGGTCGACCCCGCGCACCGCGGGGAGGGTCCCGCGTGAGCCGGAGTAGGTGACGTGCAGGTCCTGGATCTGAAGCAGTGTCACGAGGCTCACCGACGCAATCGGGGGTTGAGGGCCACTTCCAGGGCCCGGCCGCACAGGGTGAAACTCAGCACCACGAGCAGGATCATGAAGCCCGGGGGCAGCACGTACCACCAGGCCCCGGCGCTCATCGCACCGTTGGACCAGGCGCGGTTGAGGAGCATGCCCCAGGAAAGGTTGTTCGGGTCGTACAGCCCAAGGAACGCCAGGGTGGACTCGGTCAGGATCGCCCCGGCGATCGCCATGATGGTGCTGGCGAGCACCAGCGGGGTGACGTTGGGCAGCACGTGCCGGCCCATCTGGTGCCAGTGCCCGGCACCCAGGGCCCGGGCACGTTCCAGGTAGGGGCGGCCCTCGATACCACGCGTCTGCGCCCGGATCACCCTGGAGGTCCCGGCCCAGGAGGTAATGCCGATCGCGATGATCAGCACCCACATGCTCCGTCCCAGCACAACCACGAGCACGATCGCCAGCACCAGGGTGGGCAGGTTCATGAACCACTCGGCGATCCGCATCAGCACCCAGGAGACGCGGCCTTCGAAGTGCCCCGCGACGATGCCCACGAACGTGCCGATCACCATCGCCACCAGGGCCGCGGCGATCCCGATCACCAGGGTGACCTGGGTGCCGTACAGGGTCAGCAGCAGCACGGACCGGCCGAACTCGTCGGTGCCCAGCCAGTACTCCGAGGTGGGCGGTGCCATCCGGCCACCGGTCGCCTGCGTCACGCTGAGCGACTCCTCTGCGACCACGATCGGGGTGATGATCGCGATCATCACGAAGACGCTCAGCCCGATCAGGCCGGCGACCCCGGATCGCTGCCGGCGGAAGTCGTTCCAGATGGTGCGCATGGACTGGCGCCAGCGGCGCATACGCAGTGCGCGCGCGCTGCGCACGGTGGCGGCGGCGTTCTCGGTGCTCATGTCTTGCGCGCCCTCGGGTCGATGAACCAGTACAGGATGTCCGCGGCCAGGTTGGCTAGCACCGTGGCCGAGGCGAAGATCACGAAGAGTCCCTGCAGGACCGGGTAGTCCGGCACCGCGATCGCCTGGAAGAAGGTGTAGCCGAGGCCGGGCCAGGTGTAGATCATCTCGGTGACCAGCGCACCGTTGATGACGTTGCCGATCGCCATGAACACCAACGTCGTGGTGGGCAACAGGGCGTTGCGCATCGCGTGCCGGCGCCGCACCACCACATCACGCAACCCCTTGGCGCGCGCGGTGGTGATGTAGTCATTGCCCATCTCGTCGAGCATCGAGGCCCTCATGGTGAGCAGGTACCCGGCGTAAATCATCGCGGTGAGCGTGATGGTGGGCAGCACCATGTGGTGGGCGATGTCGAGGAACTGGGGCCAGAACCGGTCCGGAGTGTGCGCCGAGACCATCCGCCCGGTCGGGAACAGGCGCAGTTCCCGGGAGAAGATGATGATGGCGATCATCGCCACCCAGAAGGTGGGAGCGGAGAAGAAGATCAGCGCGATGTTGACGTTGCGCCGGTCGAACTTCGAGCCGTTCAGCCAGGCCGACTTCGCGCCGAGCGAGAACCCGATCAGCACAGACAGGATGAGCGCCACCCCACCCAGCAGCACCGTGGGCAACACCCGGTCGGCGAACAGTTGCAGAACCGGGACCTGGTACTGGATCGAGGTGCCGAAGTCCCCGCTGAGGGTTCCGGTCAGGTAGGACCAGAACTGGATGTGCAGGGGGTCGTCCAGACCCCACTCGGCCCGCAGTGCCCGCTCCAGTTCCGGAGAGGCCGACTGCATGTCCGTCATCAGGTTCTGGATGGGGTCCCCGGGCAGGATCCGGAAGATGAAGAACGCAGTGAACAGCACCGCCAGCAGCGACACGATCGCGCCGCTGACCCGGTTCAGCAGATACTTCGCCAGCCCCGTGCCCGCGCCCGATCGGGCGCCGTCGTCCGGCGCGCCACCGGCCGGGTCGTCCTCGGACCCGGCCGGCAGCGCGGTCGTTGCATCGGACGTCATCTACTCGCGTTCCTCGGCGGTTTGACGACGACGCACCAGGACCACCACCAGGACGGCCACCCCGAGCAGCACCACCACACCGACACCGATGAGCACGGCGGTGCTCGCCCCGCCGACGCTCTCGCCGGTCGGGCTCGCGGAGTGGTAGGCCCAGGAGCCGATCTGGCCCATGATCATGCCCTCATCGGCCGGCTGGGTGGTGAAGTCCCCGACAGCGGTGCTGTTGTAGGCCTCCATCACCGTGGGGTACCAGAGGAAGATGATCGGGGAGTCCTCGTACAGGATCCGCTGGGCCTCGAACAACAACTCCGCCCGGGCGTCCGGGTCGGTCTCGGACTCCTGGTCCCGCACCAGCGAGTCGAACTCCTCGTTGCAGTAGAAGGTGTCCGTGGTGCCGTCGCCGGGTGCGGCGGGCAACTGCCCACAGCTCTGCCGGTTCAGGTTGTAGGTCGGGTTCGGGTTGATGCCCCAGCCGGTGAAGGCCAGGTCGATGTTGCCCTCGTCGAACTCGTCCTGGACGTCCTCGGAGATGCGCTGTTCGGTCTCCACGCCGATCTCGTTGAACCACTCGGCGATGAACTGGGCCGTGCCTTCGCGCTCGGCGTTGCCGGCGTCCACGCCGAACACCAGCGACAACGGTTCGCCGTCGGGACCGACACGCACGCCGTCGTCGCCCATCTCATAGCCGGCCTCATCCAACAAGCGGCCGGCCTCATCGAGGTCGAAGTCCATCCGTTCGTCGTCGCTGGGCTCCCAGTGGATCGTGCTGAACACGTTCGGCACGATGGAGTGGGCCACCTCGCCGTAGCCGCCGCGGACTCGTTCGATCAGTTCCTGTTTGTCCACCGCGTGGTGCAGCGCGCGGCGCACCTGCGGGTCGGCCAGGGCGGGGTGCCCGCTGCCGAACTCCTCACCATCGCGGGTGACGGCACCGGTGTTGAACCGGAACGCCAGCCAGCGCCGGTCCGGGGCCACGTTCGTGGTGATGTGGTCCAGGCCCTCGACCCGGCCCAGTTGGGCCTCGTTCAACCCGCCGACCAGGTCGACCTCACCGGCCTCCAGGGCTGCGACCGCGGTGTCCGGCTCGGTGTAGTACTGGTAGACCAGTTCACTGAAACCGGGCGCGCCCTGCCAGTAGTCATCGAAGGCCTCGTACCGGATGAAGGCGTCGGTGGAGAAGTCGACCATCTGGTACGGACCGATCCCGACGATCGGGAAGTCGTCGTTTCCGTACTCGTTCCACTCACCCTCGTACTCGGACCAGATGTGTTCGGGCACGATCACCTGGTCGCTGCCCTCCAGGTTCACCGAAGGGCTGCTCAGGGTGAACTCCACGGTCCGGTCATCGATCGCCTCGACGTTCTCGATCAACTCCACCACGTCGGCATTGCGGGCACTGATCACCGGGTCGTTCTCGATGATGTGGTAGGTGTACACCACGTCGTCGGCGGTGAACTCCTCTCCGTCGTGCCAGGTGGCCTCGCGCAGGTGGAAGGTCCAGGTGAGCCCGTCCTCGGACTCCTCCCAGTCTTCGGCCAGTCCCTCAGTGGGGCTGTAGTCCTCCGCGCTCATCCGCACCAAGGGCTCGTACTGCAATTGCCGGAACTGGTGCTCGATCACGTAGATCTGGATGAAGGGGTTCCAGTTCTCGATGGACTGGCCGGTGGCGATGGTCAGGACGTCGTCACCGGCGAACTCCTCGTACTCGCCCTGTTCGTCGAGGTCGTCCTCGACCTCCTCCTCACCGGCGGCATGGGCCGGGACCGTGAGGGCCGCTCCTACGGCGATCGCCCCCGCGGTGGCGGCGATTCTGCGCCACATTCCTCGTCCGTGGGTCATAATTCGTTCGGCCTCCTGATCAGCGTGGCACTGGACGTCGGTGTCCTGACAACCGCGGCCGGGGATGGTCAACGGTTTGCCAGATGCACCACCATAGCGGTGCTTGGTTACCCGTGTGTGCCACGACACACATTTCACCAGGGCCGCAGATCCTCCGGTGGACACTGAGTTAATCTGATCGGCGGGGCCGAGGGCCCGGTGAGATCGGTCGACAGGAGGACGTCGTGATGCGCGCGAACCGCTGGGCAGCGGCGCTTGCTGCGGCAGCGCTGACCGGGATGCTCCTGGGGTGCACCCCCGAGGATGAGGTCCAGGACCCGGGTGGGGCTGCTCCGGGAGCCGACCAGGCCAAGAAGCCCGACGGCGATGACAGCGGCGATCGTGATCGCGTCACCCTGCCCCCGGAGTTCCTGGAGTGCGGTGATCCGGACGCCCTGGATGAGGACGAGGGGTTGATGCTGGCGTCATTGGACCTGGCCGGTGCCCAGTGGGCCACCCCGGAGGGGTTCGTGGAGACGTTCTCCTATTACGAGGACAATCCGGTGGAGAACCTGGTGGACCTGTGGGTGGCCGAGCCGGTGGAGGATCCGGTGATCTTGAACGTGGTCAATGTCGCGATCTACGACGGCCTGGACTGGGATGGCGCCGCCGACGGGTGCAACCGGGTGCCGTTGGCGGCCGTGGAGGACCGGCTGGCGGACTACCGCGACCAGATCGGGGCCGAGGAGATCTCTGAGGCGGAGATGACGCTGCTGGCCGGCCACCCCGCGATCACCCAGTCGGTGAGTCTGAGCAACTACGACTACCTCGGCTACTGGCTCTTCTCCCAGGACCAGCTCCTGCACCTGTACTGCCAGTGGACCAGCGAGCGCGAGGTGATCGAGGCCGGCTGCGCACAACTGGTGGACTCCTTGGAGGTGGACTGATCAGTCCTGCCAGCGCACGGGCCCGCCGGTCTCGGCGAACTCGGCCCGGGCGGCTGCCAGCACCTGGGGATCACTGAGCACGTCCAGCACGGTGCCCGCGATCCCGATCACCCCCTCCAACAGGGCGTCCCGGGCGGGGGGAGTGCGGGTGGAGGCGGCGAACTCGGCGGTGTGGGCGGGGATGTCGGCGCCGGTGGTGTCGAGACTGGGATGGATCGCCGGGACCACCTGGCTCACGTTCCCCATGTCCGTGGAGGCACCGCCGCCGGATCTGGCGGCCAGGTCGCGCCGACCGGAGAGCACACCCGCGAAGCTCCGGGTCAGGACCGAGTTGGTGCGGACCGGCAGGTAGGCCGGCTGGCGGTCCCAGACGATCTCGGCGGTGGTGCCGGTGGCCGTCGCCGCACCGCGAAGGGCCGCGTCCACCCGGGCGGACAGGTGACGTAGGCTGTCCACACCGGCGGAGCGTACGTAGAAGTGCGCCGCCGCTCGGTGCGGGACGATGTTGGGCGCCTGACCGCCGTCGGTGATGATGCCGTGCACCCGGTCGGTCGGCAGGATGTGCTGGCGCACCTGGGCCACCGACTGGTAGGCGGTGACCACGGCATCCAGGGCGTTGTACCCGCGCTCCGGGGCCGCCGCGGCGTGGGCCGCTGTCCCGGTGTAGGTGACCTCCACATGCCGCATGCCCAGGAACATCCCGTCGAGTCGGTCGGTGTTGCCGGGATGGACCATCAGGGCGGCGTCGACGTCGTCGAAGCCGCCGGCCCGCAGGATGAGTTCCTTGCCGCCACCGCCCTCCTCGGCCGGGGAGCCGATGAGTTCCACGGTGCCGGCACCCGACGCAGGGGCGCCGTCGTGGGCATCAGACAGCAGGTCCCGGGCCACTACGAACGCCCCGGTCGACATTGCGGCGATCAGGTTGTGTCCGCAGGCATGCCCGATCTCGGGCAGGGCGTCGTACTCGGCCAGGATCGCCACCTTAGGGCCGGACGTGCCGGCGCCGGCGCGAAACGCCGTCGGTAAACCGTAGACCCCCACCTCCACGTCCGCGCCGTGGCGCGTGAGCAGGTCGGCGATCCGGGCAACGGAGCGGTGCTCGTCGAATGCCGTCTCGGGGTCGGCGTGCAGGGCGCCGGCCAGTTCGTCGAGTTCGTCCAGCAGGCTGGTGGCACGCTCGATCACCTGCTCGCGTAGCACGGGATCGAAGGGCGTCTCAGGGCTCTGCGTCTCGCTGGTGGGCATAGTCCTCCGTTCGCTGGTGACCTGAGCCTCGCAGAGTCGCGTCGGTGCGGACACAGGCATGCCGGCGGCGTCCGCATGCTGGGCCCCAGGTTGCTAGCGCAGGGCCTCGTCCGGTGCGATCCAGGGCCCGGTGTTCTCGGAGGGGTCCAGGATTCCCGCTTCCAGCCAGCTGAGGTCCCCGCGGAGTACGGCTCGGGCGGTCCGCTCATCCGAGGCATCGGTGTTGATCCACAGTTCGTGGAACAGCCGGGCCACGGTGCGCCGCGCCTGACGGCAGTACGACGCGGCCAACCGAGCAGAATTCGGGGCGCTGCCGTCCTCCTGCTGCGTCCGCGCGCGGAGGCACACCGCGGTCATCGCGAAGAGTTCGGCGCCGATGTCCACCACCCGGCCCAGGAAGCCCTGCTTGTGCTCGAGCCCGCCCTGCCAGCGGGCCATCCCGTAGAAGGTGGACCGGGCCAGCCGGCGACTGGCCCGCTCGATGAAACGCAGGTGCGTGGCCAGCGGGCCGAAGTCGGCGTAGGACCCCGGCACCATCCCCTGGCCGGCGAGCAGACCGGGGAGCCAGGCGGCGTAGAAGCGCGCAGCCCGGACGGCGGCGCGGGCCCTGTCCTGCCCGGTGGCCTCGGGGTCGATGATGTCACCGGCCACCGACAGGTGGGTGTCGACCGCGTCCCGGGCGATGAGCAGGTGCATGATCTCGGTGGATCCCTCGAAGATCCGGTTGATGCGCAGGTCGCGCAACACCTGCTCCACCGGCGCCGCACGCTCGCCGCGGGCTTGTAGGGAGTCGGCGGTCTCGTACCCGCGGCCCCCACGGATCTGGACGAGGTGGTCGGCGATCAGCCAGGCACGCTCGGAGGTGAAGAGCTTGGCCAGGGCTGCCTCGATCCGCACGTCGGCGCGGTCGGCGTCGGTGAGCCGGGAGGTGAGTTCGAGCACCGCCTCCTGGGCGTAGGTGTTGGTGGCCATGAAGGCGATCCGGTGCGCCACTGCGGCGTGCTCGCCCACTGGCCGGCCCCACTGCACCCGCTCCCGTGCCCACTCCCGGCCGATCTTGAGGGACCACTTGCTGGCCGCGACGCACATTGCCGGGATCGACAGCCGCCCGGTGGTCAGCGTGCTCAGCGCGATCTTCAAGCCCCGGCCCTCCTGGCCGAGCATGTTCGCGGCCGGAACGACGACGTTGCTGAAGCGGGTCAGGCTGTTCTCCAGGCCGCGCAGACCCATGAACGCATTTCGCCGCTCGATGGTGATGCCGGGGGAGTCCGCCTCGACCACGAACGCGGTGATCCCGCCGGGGTGTCCGTCCTGCTCCGGGACCCGGCCCAGGACCACCAGCAGATCGGCGATCGACCCGTTGGTCGCCCACAGTTTGGAGCCGTCGAGCACGTAGTTGCCGTCCTCGTCGGGGGTGGCTCTCAGGTGCAGACGGGCAGGGTCGGAGCCCACGTCGGGCTCGGTCAGCAGGAATGCGGAGATCTCACCGGCGGCGCACCTGGGCAGGAACCGTGCCTTCTGCTCCTCGGTGCCGAACTGGCGTACCGGCTCGGGTACCCCGATCGATTGGTGCGCCGACAACAACGCACCGAGCGCGGGGCTGACCGTTCCCACCAGCATCAGCGCGCGGTTGTAGTACACCTGCCCCAGGCCCGCACCACCGTACTCGGTCGGGATCTTCATCCCGAAGGCCCCGGCCTGCGCCAAAGCGTCGAGGACGCCCTGGGGGACCTTGGCCTCGCGTTCGATCGCGGCGCCGTCGATGCCGGCCAGAACCTCGTGCAGTCGCCCCAGGAAGGCCTCGCCGCCTTCATCCGGGTCGGAATCCGGGGCCAGGTGGTTCTGGAGGATCTCCGGTCGGAAGCGGCCCAGGTACAGTTCCTTGGCGAAACTCGGCTGGTCCCACCGGGTGTCCCGGGACTGTTCGGCGACCCGTCGGGCCTCGCGTTCGTCCACTTCGGGTCTCGGCACCATGACGGCCTCCTGCATCGACGCGGGTACCCCTAGTCTCGGGTATCCCGGCGGCGGCGGCAACGGTGGTGATGTGGGCCCCGAGCCGAGATGCACACCGCACATGCCGGTGAGAAAGTGCGTTCAGGCTCGCGCCACCGCGGCGCGGCCCGATACGGGAGCGCAAACATGACTCAAGACACCCTCGGCGAGCAGGTCCGGACCGTGGCCGCACTCCCGCCGGGTTCAGCACCGTTCAGCCCCTTCTCACCCCGCGGGGAACTGAGTTCGTACCTGCTCAATCTCCTCAGCGGTCCTGGTATGGACGGAGTCGGTGAGTTGGCCACGATCGGGGACCACGCGCTCGGGCGCGCGGGTGAGGTCATCACCGACGACGATGTGCAACTGAGCCTGTTCGCGCTCTACAGCCTGGCCTACGGATCCTTCGACGCGTTCGGGGACCGGTGGGAGTGGTCCCCCGAATTGATCCGGCTGCGCACCGACCTCGAGCACGCCTTCGAGTCCGCGTTGCGGGAGCGGATCCGGCCTCCTGAGTTGCCGGCGGCCACGGCGGGGGCGGTTGCCGAGGCGCTGTTCGACCTGACCGCTCCCGCCCCCAGCGGTCCGAGTCTGTCGCGTTATGTGGCCAAGCACGCCACCGCAGAGCAGGTCCGGGAGTTCCTGGTACACCGCAGCATCTACACCCTCCGGGAGGCGGACCCGCACTCCTGGGCCATCCCGCGCCTGACCGGCCGCGCCAAGGCCGCCCTGGTGGAGATCCAGGCCGATGAGTACGGCGGCGGCAATCCCGGACGGATGCACTCGGCGATCTTCGCCGGCACGGTGCGTGGGGCCGGCCTCTGCGACCACTACGGGCACTACGTGGACCATGTCCCGGCGGTCACGCTGGCCTCGCACAACCTGATGTCCATGTTCGGGATCAACCGCAGGCTGCGGGGTGCCGTGGTCGGGCACCTCGCGGCTTTCGAGATGACCTCCTCGATCCCCAACCGGCACTACGGTGACGGCTTCCGCCGGCTCGGGTTCGGACCGGAGATGACCTGGTACTTCGATGAGCATGTGGAGGCCGACGCCGTTCACGAACAGATCGCCGGGCACGACATGGCCGGCTCGCTCGCCGAGGATGAGCCGGCCCTCCTTGAGGACATCATGTTCGGCGCCTTGGCCTGCCTGAGGGTCGATGACTGGGTCGGGGCGCACCTGCTGGATGCTTGGCAGCAGGGTCGTTCCTCCCTGCGCAAGCCGCTGACCGATGCCTGACCCCGTGACGGAGGAACTGTATGAACCAGCCCGCTGAACCGAGCATCACCGCCTATCCGAACGGACCGCTCCTGGTCCGGGGTGGTGTCACCATCGTCGCGGCCGATGGCACGCCCATCCCCATGGAGCGCCGGACCGTGGCACTGTGCCGCTGCGGGGCGTCGGCCATCAAGCCGTTCTGCGACGGCAGCCACAAGGCGATCGGCTTCCGGACCGAGCCCTGCTCAGGCGCGTCCGACCTCGTTGACGGCGGCGGAGAACAACCATGGTAGGCGTTGGGCTGCCGGTACCAGGTGCGGCCGGAGCGGGGAGGCGCCCGCAACCATGAGCACCCGCGTCAGGATGGAGTGGCGGCGCACGATCCGCCGCCACGTCCGTTCGTAGTTGCCGGGACGGTCCTGCACGATCGCCTCGATCGCACCCTGGGCCTGGGCCAGCGCCAGGCTGACGCCCTCACCGGTGATCGCATCGAGGTACCCCCCGGCATCGCCGACCAGGAGGACGCGGCCGGCCACTCGCCGTCGGGCATGCTGGCGCAATGGTCCGGCGCCGCGCACCGAGGAGGCGGGCGCCGCCCCGGCCAGGCGCGCCCGCAGGTCGGTGAACTCGGCCAGCTGGGTCTCATAGGGTGCCCGCTGGCTGGTCAGGATCGCGATGCCGACCTCGTCCTCGGCGACCGGGGTCACATAGGCCTCCGCGTGTGCGGACCAGTGCACCTCGACATGGTCGGTCCACGGCGCACGGCGTACGTGCTGGCGCAACCCGTACCGTCCCGGCCCACGGGTGGGCCGGTCCAGCCCGAGCATCCGGCGCCCGGGGGAGTGTAGGCCGTCGGCCAGGATGAGGTACCCGGCCACCGTGCCATCGACGACGACGCCCCTGGCCTGGGATTCGACGGCCCGTACCCGGGTCTGCTCGATGGGGATACCGGCCTCGCGGGTGGCCTGCAGCAGTGCGCGGTGCAACTCGGTGCGACGCACCCCGCGACCGGGCGGGCCCAGGAAGTGCGCCTCGGCCTGCCGGCCCGGAGCGCAGTACCGCACTCCCTTGAGGTCCTGCCCCTTCGGGTGCACACCGAGTCGCTCCAGGTGGGCGATCCCCGCGGGCATCACGCCCTCCCCACAGGCCTTGTCGATCACGCCCTCGCGCGGCTCACGCACCACCACCGACATTCCGGCCGCGACCGCGTGCAGTGCGGCGGCCAGACCGGCGGGGCCGGCGCCGGCGATGACCAGGTCAACGGCCACGCCTCAGCCCTGTGCCGGTGCTGCGGCCACGAGCGCGCGGTTCTCGGTCCGGATGCGCACGGTGAGCAGCGCGGCGTTGGCCACCGTGAACACCGCCGCGGTGATCCAGGCAGAGTGCACCAGCGGCAGGGCGAATCCCTCCACCACCACGGCCACGTAGTTGGGGTGGCGCAGCCACCGGTACGGGCCGCCCTGGACCAAGGGCAGCCCGGGTACCACGATCACCCGGGTGTTCCAGCGCCGCCCCAGGGAGGAGATGCACCACCAGCGCAATCCCTGGGAGCCCAACGCCAGCACCAGCATCGTCACCCCGAGTACCGGCACGAACGGGACCGGGGTCAACCACACCTCCGCCAGGGCACCGGCGAGCAGCCCGGTATGCAGCACCACCATCACCGGGTAGTGGCCGGCACCGGCCTCCCAGGCACCACGGGCGAAGGCCCACGCGGCGTTGCGGCGCGCGACGATCAGTTCAGCCACCCGCTCCAGCCCGACGGCCGCGATCAGCACGGTGAACAGGATCTGGGAGGTCACCGGGCCTCCAACAGCACCAGTTCCAGGCTGAATCCCGGACCCATCGCCATCATCAGTCCGAAGGTACCCGGATCGGGCGAGCGGTCCAAGGCGGCCCGCAGGATGTGCAGGACCGAGGCCGAGGAGAGGTTGCCCACCTCCCGCAGGGACCGGCTGGTCAGTTCCAGGGCCTCGTGCGGCAGGCCGAGGGTCTCGGCGAGGGAGTCGATCACCTTCGGTCCACCGGGGTGGCACACCCACCAGCCCACATCGGCGATGGACAGGCCGTTGCGGGCGAGGAATGCCGCGACGTCGTCGCCCACGTTGTCGCGAACCAGATCGGGTACCTCCGCTCCCAGCACGATGCGCAGACCGGTGCTGCCCACGTCCCAGCCCATGGCCTCGGCGGTTCCGACGTAGAGGCGGCTGGCCGAGTCCAGCACCCGCGGGCCGGTGCTGCTCGGCACGCTCGGGTGATCCGCTCCGGTCGCGATGAGCGCGCCACCGCCGTCGCCGAACAACCCACTGGCCACCAGGTTCGCACCGGAGTCGTCACCACGCTGGATCGTCAGGGAACACAGCTCCACGCTGATCAGGGCAGCAACGCCGTCGGGCCGTCCCCGCAGGAAGTCATGCAGCCGCGCCGTGCCTGCGGCGCCGGCCATGCACCCGAGGCCCACGATGGGCAGCCGCACCACGTCGGGGCGCAACCCCACCCGTTCGGCTATCCGCGCCTCGAGCGAGGGCACGGCGAGCCCGGTGATCGTGACCGAGACCACCAGGTCGACATCCTGCGGGGTCAGGCCGGCCTCCCGCAGGGCGTTGGTCAGGGCGAGGGCACCCAACTCGACGGAGGCTTCGATGAATGCGTCGTTGGTCTGCCCGAAATCGGACAGTGCCGCGTAACGTTCCAGGGGCAGTGCCAGGTGTCGGTAGTCCACCTCGCAACCGCCGTGGATGCGCCGCAGCATGCGTTCGCCGGGGGCGTCCACTCCGATGATCGGCACCAGTGCATCGGTGAGTTGGCTCTGGCTGTACCGGTGCGCAGGAAGCACCGGCGCGACGGCGAGCACCTGTGTCATTTCTCGAGCGTACGGATATTCGCCGGGGTTCGCGTCCTGTGCCGACGCCGGTGGGACCGCGTAGCCTCAGGGGGTGCGCATCGTCATCGCTCTGCTGCGTGCCACCCATCCCGCTCCTACCGTGGTGGTCACCGCCCTGGCGACGCTGCTGGCTCTGGAGGCAGGTCACGACGCCGGGACCATCGTCGTCGTGGCGCTGGCGGTGCTGACCGGGCAGTTCACGATCGGCTGGTCCAACGACCTGCTCGACGCCGATCGGGACCGGGCTGTGGGGCGTACGGACAAGCCGCTGGCCACGGGCGAGTTGACCAAAGCGACGGTCGTGGCGGCTCTTGTCGCATCGGCGCTGGTGTGTCTCGCCTCGAGCCTGGCGCTGGGTTGGGCTGCGGCGCTGGCGCACCTGGTGCTGGTCGGCTCGGGCTGGGTCTACAACGCCGGACTGAAAGCCACGGTGTGGTCATGGGTGCCCTATGCCGCCGCATTCGCTGCACTGCCGGCCGTTCCATGGCTGGCGTTGACTCCCGCGCTGCTGCCGCCCTGGTGGATGCTCGCCGTCGGTGGGCTGCTCGGAGTCGGAGCGCATCTGGTCAACGTGCTGCCGGACCTCAGCGATGATGCCGCCACCGGGGTGCGCGGGCTGGGCCACCGGCTCGGCGGACCTACCTGCGGGCGCCTTGCCGTCGTCGTCCTTCTCGCCGGTACGGCCGTGGGTGTGCTCGGGCCTGCGGGACCGGTGCCCTGGTGGGCCTGGGGGGTGCTCGTCGTCGCGGGGGTGCTGGCAGCAGCCTCGGTGGCGGCACCGCGCCGGCTTCCGTTCTACGGGGCGATGGCGATTGCGGTGTTGAACGTGGTGATGCTGCTGGCCAGGTCCGCCTGAACCGGCCGAAAGGCATTTACCACGGTTGACGACGTTTGGTTACCGCGCTACGGTCCGGGCGTCCTTTTCTTACGACGAAGTGAGGCACTCGATGTTGCGTGGATACAAGGCACCGCTGGGCGCGGTGGTGGCGCTGGCGGCCGGTGTGATCGCCGCACAGGCACCGATGACCGGCAACGGCACCATGCCCAGCGGGGATGCTCCGGCCTGGGTCGAGGACGTCGACCGGATCCTGGCGGACTCCCGGTTGGACGGGGCGCTGGCCGGGGTGGTGGTCCAGGACGCCCGGACGGGGGAGCGGCTGTACGAGCACAACCCGGGCTATCGACTGATGCCCGCTTCGAACGTGAAGATGCTGACATCGGCGGCGGCGATGGAGTTGCTCGGGCCGGACTACACCTACACCACCACGGTGCTCACCGACGGCGAGCGGCGCGGGAACTCCGAGGTGGTGGCAGGGGACCTGTACCTCAAGGGTGACGGCGACCCCACCATGCTGGAGCAGGACTACGCCGCGCTGGCGGAGCAAGTGGCCGACGCCGGAATCCGCCGGGTGCACGGGGACCTGGTTGCCGACGACACCCGGTTCGACAGTCAACGACTGGGCCCGTTCTGGTCCTGGGGCGATGAGGACTTCTACTACTCCGCCCAGATCTCCGCACTGTCGGTGGGCCCGAACGAGGACTACGACGCCGGCACGGTCATCATCAACACGGCTCCGGGCAGTGCCGGCGAGGCCGCCGAGGTCTCGGTCATCCCCGAATCCGACTACATCACCATCGACAACCAAGCCACCACCGTGGCGCCGGGCGGAGCGACCTCGATCAGCGTGACGCGTGAGCGGGGCTCGAACACCTGGACGGTCAGCGGCACGATTGCCGCGGACGCCGATGCCCGGCGGGTGTGGCGCGCGGTGTGGGAGCCGACCGGCAAGGCGGCGGCGGTGTTCGCCAGGGCACTGCAGGAACAGGGCGTCGAGGTCTCCGGTGACATCCGGACGGGCGTGGCCACACCGAGCGGTGCCGAGGTGGTGGCAACGCACGAGTCGATGACGCTGACGGAGTTGCTCAACCCGTTCATGAAGCTGTCCAACAACGGCCACGGCGAAGTGCTCCTGAAGACCCTCGGCGATGAGGTCGCCGGCAGTGGTGACTGGGCGAGCGGCGCCGAGGTGCTTCGCGGCTACCTGGAGTCCTTGGGGGTGACCAGTGAGTTGCGTCTCGTGGACGGCTCGGGCCTGTCCCGCGGCAACCAGATCCCCGCCGGTGAGTTCGCCACCTTCCTGTACGAGGTGCAGGAGGCCGACTGGTTCGAGCACTGGTATGCCGAGTTCCCGTCGGCCTGCGCGGGGGAGCGGATGGTCGGTGGGACCCTGAACTCGCGGATGTGTGACACCCCGGCCCAAGGGAACGTGCACGCCAAGACCGGGAGTCTGACCGGGGTGACCGCCCTGAGCGGCTATGTCACCGACGCCGACGGGCGTGACCTGGTGTTCGCGATGCTGTTCAACAACCATTTGGTGGGCATCGGCGACATCGAGGACCAGATCGCGGTGACCCTGGCGTCGCACTCCGAGGACGGTGGCGCAGCGGTTGCCCCGATGGCGATCGATCCCGCGAACGAGTCCGACCCGGCCCTGGAGTGCTCGTGGCAGAAGGGTGAGACGGCCGCGCTGACCTGCTGAGGACTCCCGGGCAGCACGTCCGGCCCGGCATACGTGCCGGGGCGGACCTGCGGACTTCTCGGATGCGAACCGCGCGGGACCGTCTCAGCCGTGGGCTCCGGTACCGAGCCAGCGACGGTTGCCCTCCCGGTCGCGCACGTACTCCGGCCACGGCAGGTGGGTCGGCGGCTGGAAGTCCGCCGGCAGCAACGGCTCCATCCCCTCGGTTTCGGACCGCTCGGCGAACTCGGTCGCGGCCCGGGCGCGAGCGTCCTCGTCGCACAGCAGGTCGATGAAGGTGCCGGCCACGGTCTTTCCGGTGACCGCGATGGTCGGGTCGATGGCGGCCGGGATGCCGCCGAGGGCGTTCATCACCCACGGTGGGTAGGCCCCCCGCCCGGGTGCGGGGCGCAAGGCCGGGCGGGCGACGTAGAAGCGCACCGTGGGGGCGTAGTGGGTCATCTCCACGTAGTCGTCGCTGGTCCAGTTGCGTTGCCAGGCGGGCATCTGCTCGCGTAGGGCGGCCTCGGCCTCCTGCGGACTGGTCACCTGTTCGCACTCGGCCAGGAACGGCTGCTCCATCGGGTCGATGCCGAGTTCGCGCTGAATGTCCTGTGCCGCTCCGATCGCCTCGGGCCCGTAGCTCGGGGCGCCCACCTCGGCCAGGTTGTCATAGAGCACCTGCGCCATCGTGTGGTTGGTCAACCCAGGCCGGGACCGGGCCACCCAGGTGCTCGCCAGCCGGCAGTGGGCCATCGCCGCGGCGTGCTCGGCATTGCGATCCAGCACGGCGAGCACGTGTTCGGCCATCGGCACGTCCGGGGTGCGCCAGGAGTACTGGATGCGTGCCACCTGGGCCGGGAGGTTGTCCGCGGTGGCCTGCCCGGACGCCAGGATGGCATCAGACAGGCTCCACCCGCCCACACTGGGCAGCATCGCGTCGTGCATGGTGCGCGACGCGGAGTGCATCTGCATCAACGCGATGTTCGCCCCCGGTGCGCGCGCGGCCGAATGGGAGGCTGGGATCGGGGAGTTCGGGTCGGCGCCCAGTTGCCAGGTCTGCGGCTCGTCGCAGACGAACTCATACACCTTGGAGTAGTACGCCCCGCACTGGGTGTCCCACCGGGCGGTGTTGCACAGTGGCAGCATGTAGAACGGGTGGAAACTGACTATGGCGTCCACGCCGTCGTAGTACCCGCGCAGCCCGTGCACCACCTTGGACCCGTGCATCTTCTCGGCCGGTTCCCCGGTGTAGCGCAACCTGCCCGGGATGTCGTGCTCGATCATGGCGTGCTGGGTGGCCAGCAACCCGGCGAGGGTGGCGATGCCGAGTACCGAGTGCGGGTCGGTGTGCCCGGGAGCATCGGGACCCAGGCCCTCGCGGGGCCGGCGCCGAGTGGTCGCCTCCTGGCTGTTGCCCGGCACGGCGTCGTACTCGGCATAGGTGAGCAGGGTTGGGCCGGGACCGTTGCTCCACTCGGCACAGAACGCGGTAGGCATCCCACCGGAGCCTTCCTCCACGTCGAAGCCTTCGGCGCGCAACCGTTGCACATACCAGGATGCGGACTCGTGCTCGCGCCAGGCCGGCTCGGCCAACTCCCAGATGTGCTGATGCCAACGGGACAGAGCCCTCATGTGCTCATCGACCCAGGCCCGGGCGGTGGCCTTGGCCGCCCCCGGCAGTTCCGCGCCCGACCCGCTCGACATGTCAGCGGTCATCCTTGCTCCTTGGGTTCGAACAGTGACAACGGCACGTGCAGCAGATGCACCCCGCCGGCGTCGATCGCCGCCCGTAGTGCCCCGGGCAGATCGCCCGCGACGCGGACCGAGGCCCCGCTGCCGCCGAACGCGGTGACCAGCGCCGGCCAATCGGGCTGGTCCAGGCGCACCCCGATCGGAGGGATGCCACGGTCTGCTTCGTTCTCCTCGATCTCCCGGTAGCCACCGTTGTCCACGCACACCACGACCAGGTCCAGGTGCTGCTCCAGGGCGGTCATGAACTCCTGCACCGAGAACATCAACGCACCATCGCCCAGCACGCACACCACGGGGCGGTGCGGACTGGCGACCTTCGCGCCGATGGACACCGGTAGCCCGTAGCCGAGCGTCGCGTAGGTGGCCATGTACAGGTAGGAGTTCGGATGCTCCACCGGCACCATGTTGGCGGTGCCGTAGTAACAGATCTGTGAGGAGTCCGCCCCCAGGATGACGTCCGCGGGAAGGCCGGCGGCGATCGCGTCGCAACAGGCGGCGGTGGCCGGGGCCCACTCCCGGCTCTCCCGCTCGATCTCGGCGCGGGCCACAGTGGCGCGGCGTGCTCCGGTGGTCTCGCTCGGGTCGCCGTCGGGCAGCGCCTGCAGCAACTGCTCGACCACGACGCCGGCGTCTCCCACGATGCCCATGTGGGCGGGCAGGTTCTTATGAATCTGCGTGCTGAGCAGATCCACGCGGATCACCTGGCCGGACGGTTGCAGCGGCCCCCACCACAACTCGGCCTCGCCGACCTTCGAGCCCAGCACGAGCAGTACACCGGCGTCGTTGACCAGCGCGTGGGCCGCCTTCAACCGCAGCGTGGACCCCACCGCGAGTGGGTGTGACTCCGGCACCACACCGCGTCCGTTCAACGTCGTCACCACCGGTGCGCCCAATCGTTCGGCCAACGCGGTGACCTCGGCGCCGGACCGGACCGCGCCACCACCGGCCAGGATGACCGGACGGGTGGCACCGGTGAGCAACCGGACAGCGCGGGCGACGTGCTCGTCGTCGCCGGCGGCCGGCTGCGGTTCGGAGTGGGGTCGCAGCATCTCCGGAGGGCAGTCGCTCTCCCCTTCGAGAACGTCGAGGGGGACCTCGATCACCACCGGACGCGGGCGGCCGGCGCGGTAGAGGTCCATCGCGTCATGGACGGCCTGGACGGCTTCCCGGCCGGACTCCACCCGCCGGGCCCACTGCACCACGGCATCGGCGGCGGCGCGGGTGTCCTTGGTCTCGTGCAGCGCCCCGATGTCGGCGAACTCCTGGCCGAGCGGCGGGCCGGGAGTGAGGATGATCATCGGGCGGGACTCGGCGTGGGCGGTGGCCGCCGCGGACAGCGCGTTCAACAACCCGGGGCCCGAGGTCGTGACCACCACACCGGGAAGACCGGTTTGCAGCGACCACCCGTCGGCGGCGTACCCGGCGCCCTGCTCGTGGCGGGTGGTCACGGCGTGGATACCCAGTTCCGGAAGGTGACGGTAGAACTCCAGATTGTGCGTGCCGGGGATGCCGAACACGGTGTCCACCCCGTAGGCGTGCAGCACGGTCAGCACGTCCCGGCCCACGTTCCTGGCACTCTCGGTCGTCATGCCGACTGCTCCGACTCGTAGCGGGGTACCCCGTCCACCCAGGTGGAGACCACGGGGATGTCGGCGATGGATTGCGGATCCACTGCGAGCGGATCCTCGGCGAGCACGGTGAAGTCGGCGAACTTGCCTACGGCGAGGGAACCCAGTTCCGCCTCCCGTCCCAGTGCGCGCGCCCCGGACAGGGTGTGGGCGTGCAGCGCCTGCTCGGCGGTGATCCGCAACTGCGGCGGGCCCAGTTCAGCACCCTGCGCGGTGCGGCGGGTCACCGCGGTCTGGATCGCCTGCAACGGCAGGGGGTCGGCCACCGGTGCGTCCGAACTGAGCGTCACCGGCACCCCGGCGGCGGCGAACTCGCCCAAGGGGTTGAACCGTTCCCCGGGGCTGCCGATCGCGTCGAGCACCCCTTCACCCCAGTTGTAGTAGTGCTGGGTCTGGTTCACCGGCATGATCCCGGCTGCGGCGATCCGGTTGACCTGCTCCGGTGTGGGCAGCCCGCAGTGCTCGATCCGGTGCCGTGCGTCGGTCCGGGGATCGTCGCGTTGGGCGGCTTCCACCGCATCGAGCACCATCGCGATCGCGTCCGGAGACTGGGCGTGCGTGGCGGTCTGCAGGCCGGCGCGATGGGCGCGGGCGATCATCTGGGCGTACTCGGCCGGCTCGTGGTAGAGCATGCCGGTGCGGCAGGTGTCGCCGACGTAACCGTCGGGGAAGTAGGCGGTCCACCCGCCCAGGGTGCCGTCGGCGTAGAACTTGAATCCGGCGAAGTGCAGCCTGGAGTTGCCGAATGGGCCGTGCAGCCCCATCTCCAGGCCCTCGTCCAGCAAGGCGGAGAGCAGGTACATCGAGTACCGCACGTGCAGATCGCCGGCCTCGGCCAGATCCAGGTAGGTGGTGAACTCCCGGCGCGTCACCTGCGCATCACCCACCGCGGTGACCCCGCCAGCCAGGAACGAACGCTGCGCGGTCCGCAACTGATCCAGGTGCTCCTGCGGAGGGTCACCCAGGTGCAGGTTGGGGCCGTGGTTGCCCACCTTCACCCCGTCGGCGCCGGTGAGGATGTTGCATGCGGCGTCGGAGAGTTCACCGGTCAACTCCCCATCGGCGTCGCGGAAGAACTCCCCGCCGGGCGGGTTCGGGGTGTCCCGGGTGATGCCGTACTTGGCGAGCGTGTAGGAGTTCACCACGCCCCCGTGCCCGGATGCGTTCATCAGGTACACCTCCCGGTCGGTGGCGACCTGGTCCAGCTCGAACCGGGTGGGGTGACGGCGCTCGGCGAGGTTGCGGTGCTCGTACCCGTAGCCACGGATCGGTCCTTCACCGGGTGACAGCCGAGCCCGTTCGCGTAGGTGCTCCACGATCTGGTCGATGGTGCGGGCCCTACCCGGGCTGCAGTCCACCCAGGATCGCATCTGCCCGTGCATCAGCGGGTGGGCGTGGGGGTCGATGAACCCCGGCACCACGGTTGTCGCGCCCAGGTCAACCGTGCGCGGCCGGCCCAATCCGGCGTCGTCCGCCGCTGCCCGGCACCGCTCGGTATCACCAAGCGCGACGATCCGTCCGCCGGCGATGAGCATCGCGCTCACCACACCGTCCGGCTCCAGGGTCCGGATCCTCTCGGCGGTGACCACGGTGGGCGCCCAGTGTTCCGGCGTCCCGTCGAAACTCCGCAGCGTTCGCATCGGCTCCCTCACTTCCACTCTGCCCACCCCCCGGTGTCGCTTCCTGGTCGGGGCCGGGGAGGGTAGGCCCGGACCGGCTGCGTGCCGACGGTGCGCGCCAACTACTCGTTGGCCCCCCGGAGCGCCCGCGCGGTGAGGACATCCTCCTCGAACACCTCATCGATGCGCTGGGGCGCCAGGGCAAGGCAGACGATGCTGATCGCGGTCAGCGCGAAGTACAGGATGATCGCGCTCCAGATGGTGTCGGTGGCCTGGTACAACGCGGTGGCGGTCACCGGTGCCAGCCCGCCCCAGATCGCCGCACCGATGGAGTAGGAGATGGACAGGCTGGTCTGGCGGGAGTGCGGAGGGAACACCTGGGCCAGGATCGAGGCCATCGGGGCCCAGGCGAAGTTCATCCCGATCCGCACCGCGGTGAAGAGCACGTACATCAGTGCGACGTTCTCCGGGGCCATGGTCAGGAACATCGGCACCACCAGCGCTGCGGTGAGGATCAACCCGCCACCCATGGCCCGTTTGCGGCCGATCTTGTCCGAAAGCCACCCGATCAGCAGACAGGAGACCAGTTCACCGAAGGCCGCCACGGACAAGATGGTGAGCATCTGGTTCTCGCTGATGCCGATGCCGAACGCGGGCTCGGTGCCGTTACGCGGTCGCGAACGTGGTGACCATGTAGTACCCGCCGGTGGAGATCGGGATCAGGCCCACGCCCAACAGGATCAGTTTCCAATTGCGTAGGAACGCAGCCTTGACCGGCAGTTCCTCCTTGGTGTCCTGCTCGATCTCGCTGGTGAACACCGGGGTTTCCTCCACGGTGTACCGCACCCAGAAACCCACCGCGATCAGCACCGCGGACAGCAGGAACGGGATCCGCCAGCCCCACTCGTACAGGAACTGGGAATCGTTCACGGTGAGCAGCCAGAAGATCCCGGAGGCCAGCAGGGCACCCATCGGATTACCCAACTGCGGGAATGCGCCATAGAACCCCTTGAACCGGTTCGGAGCATTCTCCACCGACATCAGCACCGCACCGCCCCACTCACCACCGACGGCGATTCCTTGCAGCGCGCGCAGCACAATCAGAAGGATCGGGGCGAGCACGCCCACCGACTCATAGGTCGGGAGCACGCCGACGGCGGTGGTCGCGACGCCCATGAGCACCAAGGTCATGACCAGGGACCGCTGGCGACCGAACCGGTCACCGACGTGCCCGAAGATGACTCCGCCCAGGGGCCGGAAGAAGAAGCCGACGGCGTAGGTGGCGAAGGAGTACAGCACACCGGTGATCGGGGCTGCGTCGGGGAAGAACAACGGCCCGAAGACCAGCGCCGCGGCCGTGGCGAAGATATAGAAGTCGTAGAACTCGATCGACGTTCCGACGAAGGAGGCCATCCCGGCCCGCAGGGCCCGCCGATGGCTGAATGTCTGCCCGTCGCCGGGCTGAGGGCTGGAATTCTGCCCGCTGGGAGTTCCGGTGCTCATTACATACCGCCTTGCGAAGGAGGAGTAGTCGCGGCACCCCGGGGTCACCGATCCGGGACATCGTTGTGGTCCGCGCCAGATTGTGGGTGTGAGCATACGAGCCTGCCGCGCGCCCTACAACACAGGTCTGTTGTGAACTCAAGGGAATTCCGCAGACCTGGTGGCAGCGGATGGCAGAATCGTTCGTGACACGCGCAGCAGGCAGCCGGACTGCTGACGAACTGACGAAGATCCGTTCAGAAAGGCATGGCAGGGCCGATGAGCGCCGACGGTGGCTACGGGCTGGACCTGGATCGCCGGCTGGTGCGCGCCTTGCAGCAGAACCCCCGGGCCAGTGTGGTGGCGCTGGCGCACGCGATCCACGAACCACGGGCGGTCGTGGGGCAGCGGTTGCGGGCACTGATCGACTCCGGCGCCATCCGGGTGGTGGCTGCGGTGCACCCGCACTTCGCCGGGCTGCAGGTCACCGCGCACGTGTCGGTGGCCACCAGGGGTCCGGTGGCGGACGCGGCGACCCTGGTCGCCTCATGGCCGCAGACGGTCCTGGTGTCGATCGTGGCGGGAGCCCACGATCTCATCATGGAGGTGCGGGTGCCCACCCACACCGACATCCAGGCACTGCTCGCCCAGGTCCGGCGCCACCCGGCCGTGGTGCGGACCAGCACGGTCATCTACACCGGCGTGTTCAAAGGGCTCCTGGAGCACGATACGTATGAGCCGATGAGCATCGACGCCACCGACCGGGCGTTGCTAAGGGAATTGCAGCGCGACGGACGCGCGAACTGGCAGGACCTGGCTGTGCGCGTAGCCCGGTCCTCCTCGGCGGTTCGTGTGCGGGTCAATCGGATGTTGCAGGCGGGGATCGCCCGCCTGGTGGTAGTCCAGGAGCGGGGTCACTTCGGCAGGTTGCTGACCATGGGGGTGGGGTTGACCCTGCGGTCGGAGGCCACACAGGTGCTCACACGGCTGCGTCATGAGGAGGATGTGGAGTTCGCCGCGGCCACGATCGGACGCTTCGATGCGGTCGTCACACTGCGCGGAGCCAGCCCGGTGGACCTGGATGCCTCGCTGGAACGGCTGCGGTCCTTCCCGGAGGTCACCGCTCTGGAGGCGTGGGCGCATTTGCGGTCGGTGAAGGAGGACTACACCAGTGCCCTGTAGTCCCCGGACCGGGCTTGCTCAGTCAGCGGTGAGGAACGCCCCCGCAGGCCCGCTGGGCGCGGATTCGCGGTTGGCCCACAGGGAGAGGATCTCGTACCCGACGTGAGCGGCGGCGATTCCGGTGATCTCAGCGTGGTCGTAGGCCGGGGCCACTTCCACGATCTCGGCGCCCACCAGGTTCAGGCCCTGCAGGCCGCGGATGGTGTTGAGGAGTTCCCGGCTGGTCAACCCCCCAGCCTCAGGGGTACCGGTGCCTGGCGCGGCCGCGGGGTCCAACACATCGATGTCTACCGACAGATATACCGGCGCATTCCCCAGGCGGCGCCGCATCTGCTCCACGATCGCGGCCACCGAGGTGAACTCGTACTCATCGGCTCTGATGATCTGAAAGCCCAGCACCTCGTCGTCGGTGAGGTCCTCCGCTCCGTATACGGGACCCCGGATGCCGATATGCATACACCGGGCCAGGTCGAGCAACCCTTCCTCGCTCGCGCGCCGGAACGGGGTGCCGTGGGTGTAGGGGGCGCCCATGTAGGTGTCCCAGGTGTCCAGGTGAGCGTCCAGGTGCAGCACTGCGATCTTGCCGTGACTGCGGTGTACCGAGCGCAGGTTCGGTAGCGCCAGGGTGTGGTCGCCACCGAGGGTGAGGAGTTTGGCACCGTCGGCGCGCAACTCATCGGCGTTCGCCTGCACAGCCGCGATTGCCTCGTCGATGTCGAAGGGATTGACGCCCAGGTCTCCGCAGTCGGCCACCTGCTGGGCGGCGAACGGGGCGGCACCGGTGGCCTGGTTGTAGGGACGAAGCAGTTTGGATGACTGGCGGATGTGGGCGGGTCCGAACCTGGCGCCGGGGCGGTAGCTGACCCCGGAGTCGAAGGGCACGCCCAGGATCTTCACCTCGATCGGCGCCCCGGGGCGGGCGGCCTGCACCTCATCCAACCTGGGCAGTAGCCCGAATGTGGGCGGGCCGGCGAACCTAGGCGTGGCGCTGTAGTCAGCGGGGCCGAGCCGGTCTTGCGAGGCGTTCATCAGACTCCCTTACGGATCAACTTCTTGTTCACGAACTCCTCGGCGCCCAGCAGGCCGAGTTCCCGCGCGGTCCCGGAGCGTTTCACACCGCCGAAAGGCAACTCGGGGCTATCGGCGGCCACGATGTTGATGAACACCATGCCCACGTCCAACTGGTCGGCCACTCGGTCCGCCTGCTGCTGGTCGGTGGTGAAGACGTAGGAACCCAGGCCGAACCCGGTGTCGTTGGCCAGGTCAATGGCTTCTCGCTCGCTGCTCACCTGGAACACCATGGCTACGGGACCAAAGAACTCTTCCCTGTAGGCATTCATCTGCGGGGTGACGTCGGTCAGCACCGCCGGGGGGAAGAACGCCCCGGAACGTTGGCCGCCGAGCCGCAACGTGGCGCCGTCGGCTACCGCACGGTCGAGTTGGTCCTGCAGGTTCCGGGCCGCCTGCACGGAGGACAACGGGCCCAGTTCGGTGTTCACCGATGTGGGGTCACCCGGTTCTACCGCCGCCATCGCCGCCCGGAACTTCTCCAGGAATCCGTCATACAAGTCCTCGATGATGATGAACCGTTTGCCGGCCGAACAGGCCTGCCCGGAGTTGTCCAACCGCGCCAGTAGCGCCGCTTGCACGGTGGCGTCCATGTCGTGAGTGGACAACAGGATGAACGGGTCCGATCCACCCAGTTCCAGGGCAACCTTCTTCAGGTGCCGCCCGGCAACCTCCGCGACCGCGGCCCCAGCCCGCTCCGACCCGGTGAGCGACACACCCTGGATCCGGTCGTCGGCGATCACCTCGGCGGCTTGGTCGTTGGTGAGGTAGGCGTTGACGTATGCTCCCTCAGGCAGACCTGCTTCCCGGTAGATCTGCTCGATCGCCGCGGCCGACTGGGGGCACTGCGGGGCGTGCTTGAGCAGGATCGTGTTGCCCACCACCAGATTGGGTGCGGCGAACCTGGCCACTTGGTAATAGGGAAAGTTCCACGGCATGATCCCCAGCAGCACGCCCAGCGGTGCACGTCGCACCACCGCGCTGCCTTCTCCGAGGATGTCCACCGGTTCCTCCCGGGTGATCGCCTCGGCGTGGTCGGCATAGAAGTCGTTGATGTCGGCTGCGAAGTCGACTTCCTCGATCGCCTGCAGGTAGGGCTTGCCCATCTCCTGCACGATGATGCGGGCCAGGTCTTCCCGACGCTCGCGGTGCAGTTGTGCTGCCCGGCGCACCCCGGCGGCGCGCTCAGCCACCGGCGTCGCCCTCCACGTGCGGTGCGCTTCAGCGGCAGCAGCGATCCCCGCCTCCACCTGCTCACCGGTGAATGCCGGGAACGAAGCCACCTGCTCACCCGAGGCTGGGTTGATCACCTGATACTGGCTCATCACGGGCTCCGATTCCGTCGATGGGGACGCAGTCACTGTACCGAGGGTCCGCAGTTCAGTCGTGGCGGGAGCCGCGCCAACGGCCATCCGTCGGGATGCCCGCGTCAGCGCCCGGTACCAACTCGCCCCAGCACCTAACACTACTGATTAGGTTAATGCGCACTATAAACATAGTACTGTTGGGGCATGACCGGACGGGCGATCATTGTCGGGGCTGGCATCGGCGGGCTCGCCGTGGGCAGGGCGTTGCTGGACACCCGGTGGCGGGTGGAGATCCTGGAGAGGGCCGACGGCTTACCGGAGGCCGGAACGGCCCTGGGGATGTGGCCCGAGGCCATCGCCGCGCTGGACCGCTTGGGCGTAGGAGATCGGGTGCGCGAGGCGGGCGTCGCCCAGCACGGTGCGACCTTCCGACGCCCGGAGGGGACCACCTTCGCCCGGATCACCTCGCGTGAACCCGCCTATCTCATCTCGCGGCCGGCACTGCACCGCATCTTGTATGAGGGCGCACTTGAGGACGCAGTCCGCTGGGCCACGCCCGTGGAAGACGCGGCCAACCTGCCCGAGGCCGACCTGGTGATCGGAGCCGACGGCATCAACAGTCGCCTTCGAACCGTGGTCGCCGGCCGAACGGTGGATCCGCGGCCGTTGGGTGCGGTGGCCTTCCGGGGTGTCGTCCCCGGTCGGGTCGAAGCAGCGTGCGAGACCTGGGGAGACGGCCGGATCTTCGGTGTCACACCCCAGGAGGCAGGGATGACCAACTGGTTCGCCTCCGTGCGCGAGGACGTTCTGGCCGAGCGGCCCAGCTACCGGAATGTCGCCGAGCTTCTCACCGCCCTCTTCGGCGACTGGCACCCGATCGTGCGAGAGGTGGTAACCAGACTTGATCCGGCCGAGATCGACCAGCGGGTGCTCTACGACATGCCTCCGATTGGCTGTTGGAGTCGTGACCACACGGTCGTCCTCGGTGATGCCGCCCACGCGATGGCTCCGAACGCGGGCCGGGGCGCCTGCGAGGCCATCGTCGACGCCGTCACCCTCGCGGAGAGCCTGCGCGCGGCGGGTTCGACCACGGAAGGTCTGCAGGACTTCGATCGACGACGGCGCCGGACTGGGCAACGCATGGTCAGGACCTCCCGGGTCCTCAGCCGCATATCGATGGCCAGACGCCTTCCGGCGGTCAGGTATCGTGCCATGAACGTACTTTCGCGTTTCGTCTCAACAAGGCCAGCAGACGACAACGGCAACGACGAGGGGCGCCATGGGCACTCGTGACCAAGCGCTGAACGCATCCGTCGAACTGCTCGGCACCCAGGGAATACGTGCCCTCACTCATGGGCGGGTCGATGCGTCCGCTGGCCTACCCAGGGGCTCCGCCTCCAACCACTTCCGTACCCGCGCAGACTTGCTCCACGCTGTCGTCGACCATCTCGTGGAGACCGAGCAGCACACCTTCGCCGCAGAGGGCCCGCCGCAGAACGTCGATGATCTCGTGGCATCACTCAGCACCTTCATCCGCGAGGCCACCGGACCACAGCGCACCCTGACCGCAGCGCGCCTCGCCTTGTTCACCGAGGCCTTCCACGACCCAGAGGTACGAGCGGTGCTCGCGGAGGGTCGAAGCCAGGTCGAGAGCGCGGCAGCCAGGGTCCTGGAAACACTGGGCTTCCCACAGCCCTTTGCCACCGCACGCCGCGTCCTCACTCAGGTGGAAGGCGCGATCCTGCATCACCTCGCATTCGGCCCGGACGCCGGTCCCGAAGAGGTCGAGGCCTCACTTCGGGCGTGCTTGACCTGAGTGCAGCCACACCCGTCCGTTCTCTCGTGGTGGTGCTTGGTGCAAGGCGCGATGACGACTATCGAAGAACCTCAGAAGTGGAAGGAAGACATGGACGCTTTCCCGCACATTGAGCCGGTGCAGGTGCCCAGGGCCGGCACCGTGCTCGAGGCCGAGGTGCACGGACCGTCGCGCGGGCTGTTGGTTGTTTTCACCCATGGCGGGTGGATGGATCGCCGCATGTTCGACGGCCAGGTCCAGGCCATGGTCGCAACTGGGTGTCGGGTCCTGCTGTGGGATCTCAGGGGCCATGGCGCGTCCGTCCCGCACGGCCTGTACGGACCGACTGCCGATGATATGAGCGCGGATCTGTTGGCACTGCTGGACGCGGTCAACGGCTCGGAACGTGCTGTCCTGGTAGGCCAGTCGTTGGGTGGGATGGTCTCTCAGCGACTCGTCCTGGAGAGTCCCGAACGAGTCGCCGGTCTTGTGACTATCGGCGCCCCGTGCATCAACCCCACCGGCCGAGGCGTCAAGGCACGACTGCGTCTTGCCTGGCGGCTCTCCGGGATGATCGGCACGTTGCTGCCAACCCGGCTGATCCGCAAACAACTGCCACAGGGCACCGCAACAACATCAGAGGCCCGGGAGTATGTGCGTGCCACTACATCGGGGGTCACCCGGGAAGACTTTGGCAGGCTTGTCGATGTCTCTCGCGGCGCTGGACGGACTGCAGGGCAAGCAGTTCACTGTGCCCGTCCTTGCCACCCGAGGGGCGCTTGACGCCAGTGCTGCCGGTCGGCTCACAGCGATGACCGCGAGGCGGTGGCCGGTCGACGGTGGGCGCTTCCACTACAAGGAGATCCCGGAGGCTGGTCACCAAGCGCACCAGGACGACCCCGAAGCGTTCAACAGACTGCTGCTCGCCTTCCTCGCCGAACTGGCACAGTGATGCGTTCTCGGTCCACCGAGACGTTCCCACTGCTCGTCGTGCGTGATCGAGCACGCAGGATCAGACTGGAGGCCTCCCTGATCCGCGAGCAAGGAGTCACTCATGGCGCACGTCAGCAGCATCGGTCGGGGCAACATGGCCCGGCCGCTTCGCCGTCGTGCGGTGAGCGATCCCGCCCAACAGAATAGGTGACCTGCCATGTCCGTTCTGCAGTCTCTGCACTCCAACCTCACCGCGATGCGCACCAAGAGCCGCCTGGAGAAGATCCAGTCGGTAGCCGATGCCGAGGACCTGGCCCGAAGGCGACTGCCGGCCAGCGTCTTCCAGATGTTCCAGGCCGGCTCGGGGTCGAACATCACCGCGATACGCAATGAGGAGATCTTCAAGGAGGTCCACTTCCGGCCGCGCAACGGGGTGTTCAAGCCCGAACCGGACATCGCCACCACCGTGCTGGGGCATCGCATCGAGATGCCGGTGATCCTGTCCTCGGTTGGCTTCCTGGGGGTGGGCCATTCCGACGGCGAGGCGGGGGTCGCCCGTGCGGCGGGAAAGGCGGGCACGATCCAGTTCGTCTCCGGGGTGACCAATGCCCCGATCGAGACGATCATGGACAACGCCACCGGACCGGTGTTCTACCAGTTGTATTACGTGGGCGGACGGGATGCCTCGGCCCCGATCATCGAACGGGTCAAACGCGCCGGGGTGCACGGGCTGGTGCTGACCGTGGACACCCCGACCATCGCCCGACCCAAGGACGCGCCGTGGACCACGCGGCGCAACGTGCCGATGGACACCAGCCCGCCGGAGCTGATCAAGTTCGTCCCGCAAGTTGCCACCAAGGTGGGGTGGGCCCTGGACATCGCCGGGTCCAGCGGGGTGAAGATGCCCGACATCGCCATGGCCCTGGACGCTGCGGGCTCACCCATGGGGTTCTGGGAGGGAATCGGCCAGATCTACCAGAAGACCCCCACGTGGGACGACATCCCCTGGGTCCGTGAGCACTGGGACGGGCCGCTGGTGATCAAGGGCGTTCTCACCGCTGACGACGCCGAGCGCGCGGTGCGTGCCGGCGCCGATGCGATTGTGGTGTCCAACCACGGCGGCAACGTCTTGGATGGGTCGGTGCCCACCCTGCAGGTGCTTCCCGAGATCGTCGAACGGGTGGGGGACCGGGTGGAGGTGCTGTTCGACTCCGGGGTCCGCCGCGGCACCGACGTGCTCAAAGCCCTGGCGCTGGGGGCGCGCGCGGTGTTGCTGGGCCGCGGGTATGTGTACCCGCTGCTGGCCGCAGGTGAGGCCGGGGTGAACCACATCCTGGAACTCTTCGAACGCCAGATCAGTGAGGGCATGACGTTCCTGGGTGCGGACTCGATCCACGAGTTGGACCCGAGTTTTTTGTCCATCCCGGCATCCTGGGACCGCTGGTCCGGGCAGGACCAGGTCAGTTCGGTGGGTTGAGGACAGTTGCAGTGCGGTGACGACGGCGGATGTGTAGCCCTGCCGTCGTGGTTGCGATGGCGGCGATGGCGATGCTCATCAACAGGAATGCGCCGACGTAGCCAGTGTTGCCGACAGTCCAACCCAGGATGAGTGCGCCGGCTCCGAGCCCGCCGTCGTAGGCCATGTTCCACAGGGTGCTAGCCGTGCCGGATCGAGAAGGTCCGAGGCGGTGGACTGTCAGCACGAAAGAGTCGTTCTGGCTGGCGCCGAACCCGGCCCCGATCATTGCCGCCCCTACGAGTAGAACGGATGGGGTGTCGTGCAGGGCTTCTGCGGTCAGGGCCAGCCCTCCCGCGACTAGTAATACGGAGGTCAGCAAGAGTCTTCCCGGTCGAGTTCGGTCACCGATGATGCCGGACCCGAGGCGTCCGACGATCAGCATCACGGAGGCGACGAGCAAGGCGGCGGAGGCTTCTGCTGTGCTCGGACCGGAGATGGGAAGGAATGTTGTGGTTGCTCCGAAGGCGGCGGCGGTGAGTAGAAGGAGGCCGATCGGCGCAGCCATTCCCCCTACATTGCGGACCGAAGCGAGCGTGAACCTGCCTCGAGCCTGGGCGGGGAGCATGATGGAGAGTCCCGCGGGCCTGTCAATCTCTGTGTGTAAGGGGTGTGGCGGGGGTCACAGGTAGGGTTCGATTCGTTCGGGGTAGATCAGGGCGAGTTGGCCCAGGGCGGCCTTCCAGTTCGTGGTCACCGATCCTTCGATCAGCCGGCCGGGGGCTCGCCGCTGGGCGGCCGGTAGCCCGCGTTCTTTCTGGCGTTCTCGGGCTCGTTTGTCCTCGATGTTGCAGATCGCCAGCCACAGCAGTTTGACCACGGCAGCGTCGTTGGGAAAGTGGCCGCGGTTCTTGGTCACCTTACGCAGTTGGTAGTTCAGCGACTCAATCGCGTTGGTGGTGTAGATGACCCGGCGCAATTCCGGCGGGAAGGCCAGGAACGGGATGAACCGGTCCCAGGCCGCCCGGAACGAACGCGCCGCGGCGGGGTACTTCGTCCCCCACGGGCCGGCCTCGAAGGCCTCCAGCGCCTCGCGGGCGCCGTCCTCGTTCGGGGCGGTGTAAATCGGCTTGAGCGCCGCTGCCACTGCCCTGCGATCGGAGTAGGACACGAACCGCATCGCGGCCCGGATCAGGTGGACCACGCAGGTTTGCACGGTGGCCAGGGGCCAGGTCGCCTCGATCGCCTCGGGAAAGCCGGTCAGTCCATCGCAGCACACGATGAGCACATCGCGGACGCCGCGGTTGGCCAGGTCCGCACAGACCTGGGCCCAGAACTTGGCGCCCTCGTGGGTCTGGACCCAGATTCCCAGCACGTGGCGGATGCCGTCCATGTCCACCCCGATGGCGATGTGGGCGGCCTTATTGACCATGTGGGACCCGTCCTTGACTTTGACCATGATCGCATCGAGATAGATCACCGGGTAGAGGGATTCCAGCGGGCGGCGCTGCCAGGCCAGCACCTCCTCACCGATGGAGTCGACCACCTTGCTGATCGTCTCGTGACTGAGGTCTACCCCGACGGTGGAGGCCAGGTGGTGACAGATGTCGCGTAGCGTCATCCCGCCGGCGTATAGGGAGATGATCATTCCATCGACCCCATCCAGGCGGCGCTGGCCCTTACCCACCAGCATCGGGGTGAACGTCCCGGCCCGATCCCGCGGGATGGCCAGTTCGATGTCCCCGACCTGACTGGTCACCGTTTTGGCGTAGTGCCCGTTGCGGGAGTTGGGGTGGTCGGTGGCATCCGGTGCGCCTTTCTCATAGCCCACGTGCTCGCTCAGTTCGGCCTCCAGGCCTCGTTCCAGGGCGGCCTTGAGCATCCCGCCCAGCACGCCACCGTCTCCGGTCAGCGGCTCTCCGGCATCGATCCGGGCGAACACCTCATCCAAGGCCCCGGTGGCCTTGAGGTCATCGGCCAACTCGGCCTGTTTCCTACGACGCTCAGCGCGCTCCTCGGCGCTCATCTTCGACATGGCGTCAATCGTCACAGCGTGTCTCCTTCAGGGGGTGGAGCCACACCCCTTACACACACCATCTGACAGGGCCCTCATAGCAGCCGATCTCCAGTGGAAACCCGCCCCGGTCGACCAGCACCCCCACGACGATCTGAGGATCGACCCGGCGCTCCTTGGAGTAACCGACCTTGCGCAGATCATCTTCCTTCTCCGCTTCGAAGTACAAGGTTTATGCCGACCTTCTGGTTATGCCGATGTTTGGGGTATCGGCCCAGGTCAGGGCCTTGTCGGTGGCCTGAAAGGTCGGCATAACGACACGCTGATCCTCCAAGGTGTTCGTGTGCTCGGA
>NZ_JBMPQC010000013.1:0-71556 GCF_049724975.1 Pseudactinotalea sp. Z1732
CTCCAACGAGATTCCACCGGTCCTCGGAACGCACCCAGTCGATCTCGATAAACGCAAGTTGCGTGCGATGCCCGTCTACCACTTCTCCTGGGTTCGCCTGATCTCGCTCGCAGTGGCGTCCAAGGAGGTCCACGGCATCGAGGATGAGGAGCAGGCTTGGATCCTCGGCGAACTCATCCGGTACTTGGAACATGAGAACTCCGGTGCTCTGGAGTTCGAAGACATGGGGGGTAGTTGGACCGCTGTCACCGACGCCGTGCGAACCGGCATCGTCCGACGGGGCGATGGTGACGTCGCTGACGTCGCAGCGAAATTCGACGGCCTGGTCCGTTACATGGCGCTCAAGTTGGGGCAGAAGTTGCGCGTCGATGTCGAGCCGATGTTGTCGCAGCGGGAGCGTGCGAATCCCAATGTGAGGACTGAGGCACTGGCGCGCGAGTTGGCGGAGGACCACACGATGTCAGCGAAGATTCGAATCCCGGGTACGGCGGCAGATCTAGAGTTTCGCTGTGACATGCGAGCGAGAAGGGTTCATGTCTTCTCCAACGTGCCTGCGTCGGGACATGCGCGAAACGAGACTCGCGTTAATTGGCTCCTCAGGCCACTAGCCGAAACATCTGGCGACGTGATTATCGAAGCGCACGCTGCTCGTCGGCAGCATGCGGCAACGATTGCGGAGTTCCGAGAAGACCCGAAGGATGCTCTGCCCGAGGCGTTTCCCGAAATCAAGAGCTTCACAGTTTCTCGGGTCTACGACTTGGGCATGAGTCGACGCACCTCCGCCAAGACGTCGTTCATCAACTCCGTGATCGCTGCGGTTGACGACTTCTACATCAATCTCCTACAGCCTCAGAAGGTGTGGACACGGCCTGCGCCCAGGTACAAGCCGATCTCACGCCCCGGCCAGGAGGAGGAGACCTACTCGTCCGAGGAGATCTCGGGTGCCGGTACGAATGAGAGCGACACGATGGAAGTAGAGGTCTGACGATTCGGCGCATTAACGGCACCGGAGCACGCCAGCCGTCAGTTCGTGGGTAGGACGCGAAATCCGCCGTAACCTCAGCGGCACCCGCCTGTTAGCGTCGTCGCCCGTGACTGAGATGACACTGCTGCCCACCACCGCCCGCCGTCTGGACCTGCGCGCCGCCACCCTGCAGACCAAGGGACGCATTCCGTCCCTGGTCACTGGGCTGGTGCGGGACTCCCACCTGGTCTGGTCCGCCGCCCGGGGAACGTTTCCCGAGCACGCCGACCCAGGTGAGTTGCAGTTCCGGATCGGGTCGATCACCAAGACTTTCGTCGCCGTCGTCGTACTGCAGTTGCGCGACGCCGGCGCGCTTCGGTTGACCGACACCGTCGACCAGTACGTGCCCGGCACCCCGTTCGGCGATCGCACCCTCACCGAACTGCTCACCCACACCGGCGGGCTGGCCGCGGAACTTCCCGGCTCGTGGTGGGAACGGTCACCGGGGGTGGACCGGCAGGGCCTGCACGAGGCGCTGGCGCAGGGCACCGTGCTGGACCGGCAGGGACGCCATGTGCACTACTCCAACATCGCCTTCGCGGTGCTGGGGGAGGTGATCGCTGCGGTCACCGGCCGCTCCTGGGATGAGGTGCTCACCGCGCAGGTCCTCGGGCCGTTGCAGATGGACAGCACGACGACGTCGGCTCGCTCTCCCTTCGCCACCGGGTACGCGGTGCATCCCTATGCCGACGTGCTGCTGCCGGAGACGATCCAGGACACCGGGGCGATGGCCCCCGCGGGGCAGTTGTGGTCCACCGTGGGTGACCTCAGCCGCTGGGCGGCCTTCCTGGCCGGGGACACTGCTGACGTGCTCCACACCGACACCCTCGATGAGATGTGTGAGCCGACCGCACTGGCGTCGGGCTCACAGTGGGCCAGCGCCCGCGGGCTTGGGGTGCAGGTGACCCGTAGAGCGGGGCGGCTCCTGGTCGGCCACGGTGGCTCGATGCCCGGTTTCCAAGCCGGCGTGCAGGTGGACCGGGAGGCCGGGCTCGGTGTGGTGACGCTGATGAACTGCACCACGCCCGGCGATGTGGAAGGGCTGGACGACCCCTTCGACATCGTCGAGGACTGTGAGCCCCGCCTGCCACAGGAGTGGGTGGCTCGCGCCGATGTGCCCGCGGATGTGCTGGCGTTGACCGGGTCCTGGTTCTGGGGGACCTCCGAGGGGACGGTGCGGGTGCTTGACGAGGGCTGGATCGAACTGCAGCGCGTCTCGGGGATGACCAGCACCAGCAGGTTCCGGCCCACCGGCACCGACACCTGGGTGGGCCTGGACGGTTACCACCGCGGGGAGGCCCTGCGCGTGCGACGTGCAGCCGACGGCGAACCCCAGACTCTCGACGTCGGCACCTTCGTCTTCACCCGCCGGCCCTACGAGCCCAGCGAGTTCATCCCCGGCGGGCTGGACGGCGGCGGCTGGCCCGTCACCTAGCGCTGCCCAGGCGTCGTGACCGGTGGTCGGTACAGTCGAGGCGATGTCGAGTGACCATGACGCAAACAGGATCTCCCGCCGCAAGTTGTTGGGCTCCGTGGGGGCGGTCGGCGTGGCCGGCGCGGGCGCGCTCGGAGCAGCGGCACTGATGCGCTCGCGATCCGAGCCTCCCGGCTTGGACGACCCCGCCCCCGAGCCCGCGCCCCGGGGGGTGTACATGCAGGCATGGGAAGGCACCGGCGGCTTCGACCAGGGCAGCCACGACGGCACCGCGGTCGATCCCGACGGGCGCCTGGTCCTGACCTCGCCCACCGGCACGGTGGAGTACACCGACCCCCACACCGAGGTGGCCCGCACCTACGACACCGCCACCTGGACCTCCCCGGAGGTCCAACTGCCGTTCGCTGGCACCGAGGTGATCCCCTCTTGGAACGCGCGAACGCCGTCGGGCACGTGGGTGGAGGTAGCCGTCCAGGGGATCACCGACTCCGGTGAGCGCACCGACTGGTACGTGCTGGCCCGCTGGTCCCGGGGCGATGACGCCCCCGACATCCAGCGCGGTACCGTCGAGGGGCAGCGCGACACGCGGGCCGGTGTCAATGTGGATGTGCTGGCGATGCGGCACAACCACACCTTGACCGGACTGCGAGTGCGGGCCACGCTGCACCGGGTCGCCGGCGCCGCGCAGACCCCTGAGGTCGCCCTGCTCACCGCGATGGCCTCGGCGATTCCCGACGAGCGGGCGGTACCGGTCAGTGAGCCGGGGGAGGCCGCCGGGATCGTGCTGGACGTGCCCGCCTACTCACAGCACCTGCACAAGGGTCACTACCCGGAGTGGAACGGGGGAGGGCAGGCCTGGTGCTCACCGACCTGCACTGCGATGGTGCTGGACCATTTCGGCCTGGGCCCCGATGCCGAGGAGACCGGATGGGTGGATATCGAGGGGGAACAGCGCCCCCAGGTTGACCACGTCACGCGGTATGTCTTCGACTACACCTACGGGGGCGCCGGGAACTGGGCGTTCAACGCGGCCTACGCCGGAGAGCGGGGCGCCCGGGCCTACATCACCCGGCTGCGGTCACTGCGCGAGGCCGAGGAGTTCATCAGCGCCGGCATCCCCCTGGTCTGCTCGATGTCGTTCACCGAAGCCGACCTCGACGGCGCCGGATACGGGACGAACGGGCACCTGCTGACGATCGTAGGGTTCGACTCCGACGGAGACGTCGTGGTCAACGACCCGGCCTCCCAGGACGAGGCCGACGACGGCAAGGTGCGCGTCACCTACCGCCGCGACCAGTTCGAGAGCCTCTGGCTGACCACGTCGGGCGGCCTCGTCTACGTCATCGCACCCCCGGGCCACGCCCTGCCCGAGCCCGTGGACGCGGCGGAACCGAACTGGGTCTGAACCGGCTGGCACTCACGGCATCCTTTGGCCCACACTGCAGGCCGCGGCTACGCGCCTCATCTCACGGTGATCTGGGGCCGTCCCGGCTCCAGTTCCAGGTGGGCTGAGACCAGGTCACCATCGTCGATCTGCTCAGCCCGTCGTACCGCCACCTTCACCGGCAGTGCGTACAGGCCTTCCTTGGGGAACATGGAGGTCTGCCAGGTGGTGGCACCGATGCGCGCTCGGACGGGGATCGCCCCCCAGCCGTAACTGACGTCAGCGGCCACGGCGTGGATGTCGGCACTGATCGGCTCGGGTACGGTGATGAAGTAGAACGGGGCGGGGCCGCGCCAGTACCAGATCTCGCCCTCGAAATCCCAGGTCATCACTGCTCCTCGACCGCTCAGTCTAGGCTCGCTGCGGCACGCCCGCGATGGGCATCGGGTGTCAGGTGCGCACGACCATCGCCCGCACGCGGTTACCGCCGTCCTCCCACTCGCTCACGCGTCTCCAGTTCGCTTCACGGAGGCGCTGGTCGATGAGCTCCTCCCAGGTGGCCGGGCTCAGCCGCGCGGGCAGCGACAGTACCTCCACCTCGACGCGAGTGGAGGGGATGGTCACCGAGATCTGGCCGGGGGGTTCGTGATGCTCACCCCCGGGCGACTCGGAGTCCACGGCGATGATGCGCTGGGCATGCTCGGCCGCGACCGACCAGATCTCGCCTTCGGTGGCTACCGATTCATAGCCCCCCGTGCCCTCGATCTCATTGCCCGCGCCGTCGCGCTCGACCGTGTAACTGAAGGTGGCCTCGAAGACGGCGTCAACGTCGACGTCATCGGTGTGCTCGGCCAGTGCCGGAACCAGTGACTGCTCGATCGCTTCGGCCCTGGTCCGGTACCGCTTCGGGTGAGACACGCTCCTGCCTCCGTACGCAGGTGGACCGGTGGTGGCGGGCCAGCCCGGCCGGGCACCCGCCACCACCGCATGGTTCAGCCCGCTTGCTCGATCCTGGACTGATTACTCGAGTGGGCAACCTCGATCTTGCGAGGCTTGGCTTCCTCGGCCACCGGGATCGTCAGCGACAGCACCCCATCGGCGTATGAGGCGTCGATCCGGTCCACCGACACCCCGCTACCGAGCATCAGTTGGCGCGCGAATGTGCCGGTGGGCCGCTCCCGCGCGAGCCACTGGGTCTGTTGGTTCTCCGCCTGTCCGCGCTCAGCACGGATTGTCAGCGTCTGGTCCTCGACGTCGACATCGATCGAGGACGGATCGACCCCGGGAAGGTCCATGTTCAGAACGAACTTGTCCCCATCGCGATACAGGTCGATCGGCATCGCATTGCTGCGTCCGGAGGACATCACTTGTCCCAGCGCATTGCTGAATACACGGTCCATCTCGCGGAACGGGTCGATTCGCGTTGCCATCACCATCACCTCCGAGTGGATACCCGGGCCCGGACCTTCCAGGCCCGATGAAGACGACCGTTGTCACGGCCGATTTTAGCACTCTCATGCCGAGAGTGCTAACGGCTGGTGCTCACGAATTGGGGTGACACGGGTGCGACCATGGGGTGATGACGACATTCGACGAACTGCTCGCCGAGGGTGCGGCGGTACCCACCGAGGGCTGGGACTTCAGTTGGTTCGCCGGCCGGGCCAGCGAGGAGCGCCCGCCCTGGGGCTACGCCGGACTGGTCGCGCAGCGATCGGGCACCGCGCGGGCGATGCTCGACGTCCAGACGGGTGGGGCCGAGGTGCTCGCGCAGATACCGCACGTCCCACCACTGCTGCGCGCCACCGAGTCCTGGCCCCCGAACCTCGACCTGGCCCGCCCACGACTGACGGCGCTCGGGGGCCAGGTGGTGCAGGTGGAGGACACCGAACCGTTGCCGTTCGACGACGGCACCTTCGACCTGGTGGTCTCCCGCCACCCCACCGTGGTGCTCTGGGAGGAGGTCGCCCGGGTGCTTCGTCCAGGCGGAACCTACCTGTCCCAACAGGTGGGGAAGGCCAGTGTGCACGAGTTGTCGGAGGCGATGCTGGGGGACTTCGAACCCTCCGACGGACGCAGTCCGGAGCGAGCGGTGGCCGCCGCCGAAGGGGCCGGGCTCCGGGTGCGGGACCTGCAGACCGCCCGCCTACGGATGGCCTTCAACGACATTGCCGCCGTGGTGCACTTCCTGCGCAAGGTGATCTGGATCGTGCCGGGGTTCACCGTGGAGGCCTACCGTCCGCAGTTGGAGCTCCTGCATGAGCGCATCCAGGCCGAGGGCCCGTTCGTGGCGCACAGCACCCGGTTCCTGATCGAAGCGGGCCGGTAGCCGTGACGGTGGTGCCCAGTGGAGGCGCAGTGCCCTCGTCCGTGGTGGCGCGGGCCGAGTGGCGGTAGCGTGGGGGCCATGAGCATCGCCACCGCCACCCGCGTGGAGCGGGCCGAACTGTTGGACTTCATCCGCCCCCGGCACCGGGTCACGCTGATCACCCACAAGGCCAGCGGAGGGCTGCAGGTCTCGCCGGTGAGCGCGGGAGTCGACGAGGCCGGCCGGGTGGTGATCGCCACCTACCCCGAACGAGCCAAGACCACCAACGCACGGCGCAACCCGCAGGTCTCGATGCTGGTGCACTCCGATGAGTGGAACGGGCCCTACGTGCAGGTGGACGGGACGGCCGAGGTGCTCGACGTACCCGAGGCCGTCGAGCCACTGGTGGAGTACTTCCGCAGCATTTCGGGGGAGCACCCGGACTGGGCCGAGTACCGCGAGGCCATGGTGCGCCAGGGCAAGTCCCTGCTCCGCATTGAGATCACCGGCTGGGGTCCGATCGCCACCGGTGGCTTCCCACCCGGGCGGGAGCCGGCAGGCGGGTAGGCACTCCTCCGGTACCCACCTACGCAACTCCGATAGTGCATGAGCGCAGCCGGCTGGCGCGGTTGCGGTGCGTGACTAGCACGTTCCCCACCGGTGAGCGAGTCCATTTCCCCGGACCCCCGGGCCCCGGGACCGGGACGTCCGGTGGCCCCTGGAACGCGTAAGTACGCAGATCAGGCACAAAGTCACGGTGGCATCACGCCCAGCCGGGGGGAGTGACGGCTAGGTCTCACTTCGGTAACGATGCGGACACGAATGCCGTCACCTCGAACAATCCCAGCCCCTGGCGTGTGTACGCTTCCCCTGTCCATGGCGGATGCAAAGTGCTCGTCGGACCCACGAGGTCCAGCCGGAAGCGGTCCGGGGCGAGTCGCTCCTTGCCATTCATAGGAGGAACATTGAAGACCAGGCGCTTTACGGCGGGAGCTGCGATAACCGCAGCGACCGCCCTCGTGCTGGCCGCATGCAATGGCGGTACCGGTGACGACCCAGACACAGAGCCCGATGACAGCGACGACAACGGTGGCGTGAGCGAGGCTGCTAGCGCGATCACCATTGGCTGGAACCAGACGTTCTACGAGTACAACAGCAACTCGCGGACCGGTAACGCCGCCGCGAACAACAACATCCTGTACCTGATGAACGACGGATTCCGCTACTTCGACGGCGACCTGGCGTTGCAGCGGAATGAGTCCTTCGGCACCTTTGACATGGTCGAGGAGACCGAGGACTCCATGACCATGGAATTCACCCTCTCCGATGAGGCGTACTGGTACGGCGGCGAGGAGCCGGTCGAGATCGACGCCGCTGACCTGATGTTGTACTGGGCGGCCCACTCCGGTCAGTTGAACACCGAGACCGACGCCGACGCGGTCCGGGAGGAAGTCCAGGGAGAACTGCTCGAGGAGTTCGGCGAGGAGAACGACGACGGCGAGCTCGAGGTTCCGGCCGAGTCGATGGAGGAGTACCTCGCGGCCGTCGAGACCGAGGTCTCCGAGCGACTGGCTGACGACAACGAGGTCTACTTCAACTTCCCCCTGACCACGTCCGTCGGGCTGATCGAGGAGACGCCGGAGATCATCGCCGACGGTAAGGGCGTGACCTTCGACTACAACCAGCCCTACGTGGACTGGGAGTACAGCTTCGGTGTGGGCGTCCCCGCGCACGTCGTCGGGATGCGGGCGCTGGACATCGACGACCCGCAGGAAGCCAAGGACCGGGTGATCGCTGCGATCCAGGATGAGATCACCGAGGACCTGGCGCCGATTGCGGCGTTCTACAACACCGGCTTCCAGTTCGGCGACACCCTGCCGGACGACGAGTTGCTGTACCTGTCCTCGGGTGCGTACCTGATGACGGACTTCCAGCGGAACCAGTACGTGACCCTGACGGCCAACCCGGACTACACCGGGGAGTTCCCGGCCGCGATCGAGGAGATCACCGTCACCATCTCCGGTGACCCGATGACCCACATCCAGGCGCTGCAGAACCAGGAAGTGCACCTGGTCCAGCCGCAGGCCACCCCGGACACGCTGGCTGCCCTGGAGAACCTCGGCGATCAGGTCGGGATCTTCAGCGGTGACGGTCCCACGTACGAGCACATCGACGTCATCTTCGACAACGGTGGCCCGTTCGACCCCGAGACCTACGGTGGCGATGAGGACGTTGCACGCGACATCCGCAATGCCTTCTTCAACCTGGTTCCGCGCCAGGAGATCGTGGAGACCCAGGTCCAGCCGATCAACCCCGAGGCCGAGGTGCGTCACTCCTACACCCAGGTCCCCGGTTCTCCGAACTATGACCAGATGGTTGAGACCAACCAGATGGAGCAGACCTGGCCGGTGGAGACCGACCTGGACACCGCGGTCGAACTGATCGAGGGCACCGGTGTGGAAACGCCGATCCCGGTCCGGTTCATGTATGACCCGTCCAACTCACGCCGCGCGAACATCTACGAGCTCGTCCGCGAGTCCGTGGAGCGTGAGGGTCTGTTCGAGCTGGTCGACGCCGGTGACGTCAACTGGGGATCGCTCCTGGCTGACACCACCATCTACGACGCCTCCCTCTTCGGGTGGCAGTCCACCTCCACCGCGGTTGGTGCCGCTGGTCAGAACCACGTCACCGGTGGGGTGAACAACTTCGGTGGATTCTCCAACGAGCGCGTGGACGAGATCTTCGCCGAACTGAGTTCCGAGACCGATGCTCAGGCACAGGCGGATCTGCTCGCCGAGGCCGAGCAGATCCTGGTGGAGGAAGCGTTCGGCACGGTGATCTTCCAGCACGAGCTCATCGCGGGCTACGACGCACGGCTGCAGAACATCGAGCCGATCGCCTTGGCACCGACCATCTTCTGGAACTACTGGGAGTGGGAGCTCACTGAGTGAGTCGAGGGTTCCTTCTGAACTCTGACTCCTAGGTAGACACCGCAAGTACGTGGGGGCATCGGGCGCCCTACCGGCCCCGATGCCCCCACACTTGTGCGTACCCAAACCGACCCATGGCTGGTTCGGCTGGGGTACCGTCATCGCCTAGAATCCACCGCAACTCACCCCGGCCACTGCCGACTGCGAGGTCCAGTTTTGCTGCAGTTCATAGTCAGACGAGTGCTGATGGGATTGCTCATCCTGCTCCTGTCGTCCTTTCTGAGCTACATCATGATCGACCTCGCCGTCGATCCGCTCGAGGACCTGTACACCAGCACCGACCCTGACGCCCCGGCACAGATAGAACAGCGCATCGAGATGCTGAACCTCGATGCCACGGTGTTCGAGCGATACGCGACGTGGTTCGGCGCGTTCGTCACCGGTGACCCGGGTGTGTCCTGGGAGACCGGGCAGCCGGTCGCCGACGAGTTGCGCGGTGCTGTGATCGGCACCCTCCATCTCGTGACCGCCGCGACCTTCCTGTCCATCATCCTGGGCGTGAGCGTCGGGATCGTCTCGGCGCTGCGTCAGTACACCAGCTTCGACTACATCGTCGTCTTCTTCTCCTTCGTGCTGTACTCCCTCCCGGTGTTCTGGGTGGCGGTACTGCTCAAGCAATGGGGCGCGATCGGCTTCAACGACTTCCTGGCCGACCCGCACCTGTCCCCGACCACGATCGGCATCGTCGCCGTCATCGGGGGTGCGTTGATCTCGATGGCCATGGCCGGATCGCGGATCACCCGTCTGATCAGTTTCGTCGTCGGCGCCGCAGCCGTTGCGGGGATGCTGTTCTACCTGCAAGGCAGCGGCTGGTGGAACGACCCACACATCGGTCCCGCGCTGCTCATCCTGAACGGGCTGGGTGTGGCCTTCGCTATCACCCTGCTATCGACAGGTCTGGAGAACCGACGGGCGCTGTTCACCTCGCTGAGCGTCGTCGCGTTGACGCTCGCGCTCTACCTCCCGGTGCAGTGGCTGTTCGATGTCACCGATGCCGCCGAGATCACCGGCGCCCCACTGATCGCCGGTCTCGGCTTGGTCTGTGTGGCCGTGGGTGCGCTGGTCGGGCGGTTCTGGGGCGGACCGGACTGGAAGCAGTCGGCACGTACCGGCGGCATCGTCGCCGCCATCATGGGCGCCATGGTCTTCCTGGACCGGATCATGCAGGCCTGGCCCTCCTACAACGCCAACCCCCGGATCTCCGGACGCCCGATCCGGACCTTCCAGGAACGCACACCGGGATTCCAGGGGGACTTCTGGGAGTCCACCCTGAACCTGTACGGCCACCTCATCCTGCCGACTCTGGCCCTGATGCTCATCTCCTTCGCCTCCTACACGCGTTACTCGCGGGGGTCGATGCTGGAGGTGCTGAACCAGGACTACATGCGCACCGCCCGCGCGAAGGGGCTGGCCGAGCGCACCGTGATCATGCGGCACGGCTTCCGCAACACGCTGATCCCCCTGGCCACCCTGGTCCCGGTGGACGTGATCGGTCTGCTCGGCGGCGCGCTGATCACCGAGCGAATTTTCGCCAGACCCGGGATGGGCACGATGTTCCTGGCGAACCTTGAGGCCAACGTCATCGAACCGGTGATGGCCTACCTGGTGATCGTGGCCGCGCTGGCGATCCTCGCCAACATGGTGGCCGACCTGATGTACGCAGCCCTTGACCCACGAATCCGGGTGAACGCCTGATGACTCGCAACGACGTTGACAACCCCGACGTACCGGAGGACGCCTCCGGTGCCGGTGAGGGCGCGATCGAACTGCGCGAGGCCATCGGCAAGTCCCAGGGGCAGATCGTCCGGGAACGCTTCTTCCGCCACCGCGGCGCGATGGCCGCGTTGATCATCCTGGTCGGGATCGTGATCCTCGGATTCTCCTCGGTCGGATTCTGGTTCGTGCCCGGCTGGTGGGAGTGGGCCCCGGGGCAGCGCCCGGATCCGGACGTGCACGGCTACCGCATCTTCCACGAGGGCGGCCGGCCCACCATCACGATGCCCTGGAGCGAGGAGGGCTTTGGTATCGGCCCGCACCCGTTCGGTCAGGACGACATCGGCCGCGATATGTTCGCCCAGGTGATGCGAGGGATCCAGACCTCCACGATCGTCATGGTGATCATCGGCATTGCCGCCACCTTCGCCGGTGTGGTGATCGGTTCCGTCGCCGGCTTCTTCCGTGGCGCAGCGGACCAGGTCCTGATGCGGATGACCGACCTGGTGATCACGCTGCCGACGATCGCCCTCGGTGCCGTGCTCGGCCGGATCGTCGGCGCGGCCGACCCGGTGCCGCTGGCACTGGCGCTGGGTGCGGTGACCTGGACGGGCCTGTCCCGACTGGTGCGTGCCGAGTTCCTCTCGCTGCGGGAACGGGAGTTCGTCGACGCGGCCCGCGTCGCCGGTGCCTCGAACGTGCGGATCATCTTCAAGCACATGCTGCCCAACGCCATGGGTGTGATCATCGTGGCCGTGACGCTGCTGATGTCCTCGGCGATCTTGCTGGAGACCTCGCTGAGTTATCTGGGCTTCGGTATCACGCTGCCGAACGTCTCCCTCGGGCTGCTCATCAGTGAGTACGAGACGGCCTTCGCCACCCGGCCCTGGCTGTTCTGGTGGCCGGGCCTGTTCATCGTCGCACTGGCCCTGTGTGTCAACTTCATCGGTGACGGGCTCCGGGACGCGTTCGACCCGCGCCAGCGACGCATCCCCTCGGCCCGCAAGCTTGCTGCCGCCGAGCGGAAGCTGGAGCGCCGTGAGACCAAGGACACCAACGTGGCGGCGACGTCATGATGGTTCCCGCCCGGCCACGCAGCGGGCTCGAGCAGGTGGAACATGGCGTGCTCGCCGTCGTCGGCCCGGGACTGACGCGGATCGTGCCCCGCGGTAACCCGGCCAGGACCGGCTCAGCCGGTCAGCACCATGATCGCCACCGTCAGCACGACCACCCCGAGCACCCCCAGCTCGCGGGTGTTCCACCCCGGGGTCGGCCGGACCGGCTCGTGCGTGGGCCGGTCCTCCAGGTAGCCGGCCGCGGTGAGGGAGTCCAGCCGCTGCCCGATCACCAGGGCCACGGCGGCCGCATTGTGACCGGTCTCCAGGGAGCGGCCGGTCTCGGCCTCACCCGTGGCCATCTTCGTGCGGGGGCGGCGCAGGCGTGTTCCCATACCACTCGAGGCGGGGATCGCCCAGGAGGAGTACGTACCCTCGGTTGTCTCCACCGACAGGGCCCACCGGCTCTCCACGCCGCGAAGCGTGGGCCAGGGCACATGCACCCGCCGCACGATGTTGACCACGGTGATGCCGCCGTCGGCCACCTCGACCTTGGGATTACCGAACAGCACCCACACCAGACCGCCACCGATCACGAGGAACGGCAGCGCCTGCCACAGTGCGTCGATACCCCCATCGATGAGGCTGTAGATGAGCACCACCACGATCAACGCTCCGGCCAGGACGGTCAGGACGCGTGCGTAGAGAGTGCGGAACGTGTGCGTGGGACCCATGGCACCATCGTGGCACCGAACCGCCCGGAGCGGAGCATCGCCCACTCGGCGCCGTCGCGCCGTGATGGATGGAAGGAAGTGGCGTGAGTACACAGACCACCAGTGAGGCACCCCTGTCCGCGACGGGTGATGCGATCCTGACCGTGCGCGATCTGAGCGTGGACTTCTTCGTCGAGGGCGAATGGCACACGGCCGCGAAGAACATGACCTACGAGGTCTACCCCGGTGAGGTGCTCGCCATCGTGGGTGAGTCCGGCTCGGGCAAGACCCAGTCGTCGATGTCCCTGTTGGGGCTGCTGCCTCCCAACGGCCGCTCCTCGGGCTCGGCGAAGCTGGGCGACCAGGAGTTGGTCGGGATGCCCAACAGCAAACTGCAGAAGGTACGCGGCATGGAGGCCGCCGTGATCTTCCAGGAGCCGATGACGGCGTTGAACCCCGTCTACACCGTCGGCTTCCAGATCGTGGAGACCCTCCGCACCCACCTGGGCATCGGACCCGCCGCCGCGAAGGCCCGGGCGATCGAACTGCTGGAACTCGTGGAGATGCCCGCAGCGGCCACCCGGTACCACTCCTACCCGCACCAACTCTCCGGTGGTCAGCGTCAGCGTGCCATGATCGCCCAGGCGCTGGCGTGTGACCCCCGGCTGTTGATCGCCGACGAGCCCACCACCGCCCTGGACGTCACGGTGCAGGCCGAGATCCTGAAGTTGATGCGTGACCTGCGGGAGCGGATCGACTCGGGCGTCGTCCTGATCACCCACGACATGGGTGTGGTCGCCGACATGGCCGACCGGATCCTGGTGATGCGCAACGGTGAGATCGTCGAACGCGGCACCGCCGCGGAGATCTTCGACGCGCCCAAGCACCCCTACACCCGCCAGTTGCTGCGCTCGGTGCCTCACCTGGGGTCGAGCGCGCACGAGCACACGGCGGTACGCCCTCCGGCCACCACCACCGAACGCGCCGAGCCGCCCGCTGACGGAACGGCCGCGCAGGGCCCCGCCCCGGCGATGCTGGCCGAGGGGCTGGAGATCACCTACCCCAAGCGCGGTCGCACCCCGGCGTTCAAGGCCGTGGACGGCGTGGACCTGAGCATCGCCACGGGCGAGGTGGTGGGCCTGGTCGGTGAGTCCGGTTCCGGTAAGACCACCATCGGCCGTGCTGCGGTGGGCCTGCTTCCGGCGTCGGCTGGACGGTTGGAGATCGTGGGCACGGACATGGTCGGTGCCAAACCGCGCGACCTCAAGCCGTTGCGCAGCAAGATCGGGATCGTCTTCCAGGACCCGGGCTCCTCCCTCAACCCGCGCCTTCCCATCGGTGAGTCCATCGGGGAGCCGCTGTACCTGCACCGGGGGATCAAGGGCAAGCAACTGGCTTCGTACGTAGAGGATCTGCTCGACCAGGTGCAACTGCCCAGGTTCATGCGCAACCGGTACCCGCACGAACTCTCCGGTGGGCAGCGCCAGCGGGTGGGTATCGCGCGGGCGCTGAGCCTGGAGCCCAAATTGCTGGTCGCCGATGAGCCCACCTCGGCACTGGACGTGTCCGTGCAGGCGACGGTGCTCAGCCTGTTCCAGGACCTGCAACGTGAGCACGGGTTCGCGTGCCTGTTCATCAGCCACGACCTGGCGGTGGTGGAGATGCTCTCCAGCCGGATCGCGGTGATGCACCACGGCAAGCTCGTGGAGGTCGGACCGGCCCCGCAGATCGTGAACAACCCCCAGGACCCCTACACCCAGCGGCTCATCGCGGCCGTACCGGTGCCGGACCCGGACGAACAGCGCAAGCGCCGCGAGACCCGCGACGCCCTCCTCGACGCCGCAGCGGCCGAGTTGGCGGCCGAGGAGGCGGCGGAGGAGGCGCGGAGCCAGGGTACAGGGATCGACGATCTGCGCGGGGGCGCCCGCGATATGGGGCGTGGCGGCATCTGAGGGTGGCGTCGGTCCGGTCCGGACGCTGATGTGATGTGTTCGGCGTCGCCGGCGGCATCCCGGCGCGCGGAACGAGGTTGATCTCCCGGTAGAATTGTGTGTTGGCGCCGCGTCCTACCTCCGGTGCACCAGCAACCCAACACCGGATCGAGGCCTGACCTGATGCCCACCCGCTCGCGCACCGATCTGCGCAATATCGCCATCGTCGCCCACGTCGACCACGGTAAGACGACCCTGGTCGATGCCATGCTGCGCCAGTCCGGCGCCTTCGGCGCACGCGGCTCCGATGAGGTGCGCGTGATGGACTCCGGGGATCTGGAGCGGGAGAAGGGCATCACGATCCTGGCCAAGAACACCGCGGTGGACTACCGCGGTGCGGCTGCCGCAGCCGCCGGTCACCCGGACGGCATCACCATCAACGTGATCGACACCCCCGGTCACGCCGACTTCGGCGGGGAGGTCGAGCGCGGGCTGTCCATGGTCGACGGCGTGGTGCTGCTGGTGGATGCCTCCGAGGGCCCCCTGCCGCAAACCCGGTTCGTGCTCCGCAAGGCCCTGGCCGCCCGGCTGCCGGTGATCATCGTGGTGAACAAGGTGGACCGCCCCGACTCGCGCATCGCCGAGGTGGTCGCCGAGTCCACCGACCTGCTGCTGTCGCTGGCCGCGGACCTTGCCGACGAGGTGCCGGACCTGGACCTGGATGCGGTGCTGGAGGTCCCGGTGGTCTACGCCTCCGCCCGCGCCGGACGTGCCTCCATGACCGAACCGGCCGCCGGGGAACTGCCCGATGAGGCCGACCTGGAACCCCTGTTCGCCACCATTCTGGAAACCATCCCGGCCCCCACCTACGACCCGGAGATGCCGCTGCAGGCGCACGTGACCAACCTGGACGCCTCACCGTTCCTGGGCCGCCTGGCGTTGCTGCGGATCTTCAACGGCACGCTGCGCAAGGGCCAGCAGGTGGCGTGGGCGCGCAGGGACGGGCAGGTCTCCGGGGTGCGGATCTCCGAACTCCTGCGCACCCGCGGGCTGGAACGGATGCCCACCGACGAGGCCGGCCCCGGTGACATCGTCGCCGTCGCCGGCATCGAGGAGATCACCATCGGGGAGACACTGACCGATCCGGACGATCCCCGTCCGCTGCCGTTGATCACCGTGGACGACCCGGCGATCTCGATGACGGTCGGGATCAACACCTCCCCGCTGGCCGGGCGGGTCAAGGGTCACAAGGTCACCGCCCGGCAGGTCAAGGACCGCCTGGACGCCGAACTGGTCGGCAACGTGTCGCTGCGGGTGCTGCCCACCGAACGGCCCGACGCCTGGGAGGTCCAGGGCAGGGGGGAACTGGCCCTGGCGATCCTGGTTGAGCAGATGCGCCGGGAGGGGTTCGAGTTGACCGTCGGCAAGCCCCAGGTGGTCACCCGCGTCATCGACGGCGCGGTGCACGAGCCGATGGAGCGGATGACCATCGATGTTCCCGAGGAGTACCTGGGCTCGGTCACCCAGCTGCTCGCCGCGCGCCGTGGCCGGATGGACACGATGACCAACCACGGCACCGGCTGGGTCCGGATGGAGTTCGTGGTGCCCGCCCGCGGGTTGATCGGGTTCCGCACCCAGTTCCTCACCGAGACCCGCGGCACCGGGATCGCCTTCTCGATCGCCGAGGGGTACGAGCGCTGGGCCGGGCCGATCGAGTTCCGCACCACCGGCTCACTGGTGGCCGACCGGGCCGGGACTGCCACACCGTTCGCGATGCTCAACCTGCAGGACCGGGGCAGTTTCTTCATCGAACCGACCTCGGAGGTCTACGAGGGCATGATCGTGGGGGAGAACGTCCGCAACGAGGACATGGACGTCAACATCACCAAGGAGAAGAAGCAGACGAACATGCGCGCGGCCGCCGCGGACACCTTCGAGAACCTGAACCGGCCGCGTCGGTTGACCCTGGAGGAGTCCCTGGAGTTCGCCCGGGAGGACGAGTGCGTGGAGGTCACCCCGGAGGTCGTGCGGATCCGTAAGGTGATCCTGGACGGACACGACCGGAACAAGGCCGCCGCCCGAGCCCGGCGGTCCTGACCCGCCACCACCAGGGCCGCCGCGCCGGGTTCCTGGCAGTAGGATCCGGGCGCAGCAAGAGTGGGTGGCACCCAGAGGCGCCAGGCACCGTGGGATCGGAAGGAGTGGAGTGAGCCAGCACGCACCCCGCACCCTCGGGGTCTTCGCCCACCCCGACGATGAGACCCTCTCCGGCGGCCCGCTGCTGGCCACGATGGCGCGGCGCGGGCACGTCACCGTGGTCACCACCAACCGCGGTGAGCGCGGTGAGGTGATCGGTGCGGACCTGGCGCACCTGGCTCAGGACCACCAGGCGCTGGGCCGGCACCGCACTCAGGAGGTCGGGGCCGCCACCGCCGCGCTCGGCGTGGCCGAGCACCACTTCCTGGACGAGCTGCCCGGGCTCACCACACGCCGCCCGCCCCGGTACACCGACTCCGGGATGCGCTGGCCGGAGGGGCAGACCGGCGTGCGGGCGATCCCGGCCGAGGACGTCGACGACCACGCCTTCTCCCGTGCCGACACCGACATCAGCGCACGGGTGCTGGCCGCCCTGATCCGCACGACCCGCCCGGACCTGGTGCTGACCGAGGAGCCCGACGGCGGCTACGGCCACCCCGACCACGTCCAGGTCAACCGGGTCACCATGCGTGCGGTGGAACTGGCCGCGGCGGACCTGGAGCCGCTCTTCCCCGATGACCCCACCACCGGTACCCAGCCCTGGCGGGTGCCCGTGGTGGCGTGGGTGGTGTACCCGCAGAGCCGCTTCCGCGGCGGGTTGGACTGGTTGAGGCGGTACAACGGGCGGGCCGGCACCTCCGAGCACACCGGCGGGCTGCTCACGGTTCCCACCGGCGAGCAGACCCCCACGATCGTTCGCCCCGATGATCAGGTGGATCTGGACATCGGGCTGTCGGCCCCCGTGCTGGACGCACTGGCGCAGGCGATGCGGTCCCACCGGACCCAGATCCAGGCCGTGCACGTCGATCAGGCACTGGTGGCTGAGTCCGGTGGGCACGCCGCCGGCTGGTTCGCGCTGAGCAACGACATGCTGCGGCCGGTCCCGGCGCGGGCCACGGCCATGGTGGCGCCCGGGTGGGGTAGTGCCGCCGACCTGGCCGGCCTCGCCCGGGATGAGGACGAAGTAGGGCACGACGACGCAGGTGCGGCCGGAGAGGCGGGTGCACCCGGGCAGGTGCGGGGTGCGGGCGAGCAGGATCCGCGCTGGTACACGGGGTTCATGCTGTCGATGACGGCGTTGCTGGCGATCCTGGTGGGCTCGATCGGGACGGTGTTCTACCGCTGGGAGATGCCGTTCGGTCTGCTGCTCTCGTTGCTGGTGGTGCTCACCGGGTCGGTCCTGGCACGCGCCCTGGCCGATCGGCGCGGGCAACTGCTCTACGCGGGCGTGATCTTCCTGGTGATCTTCGCGATGACCTATCTGGGCAGGGCGGACGTGATCGTGACCGGGGAGGCGATCGGCGTGGCCTGGCTGCTCGGGGCCCCCGCCCTGGCACTGCTGGGCCTGGCGGCACCGAGGAGGTGGTTCCGTGACTGATCCGGTGGAGGACTACCGCCTGGCGATGTCGCGGCTGATCTCCGGGGTGTGCGTGATCTCGGCGCGCGCCGGCAGCCTCGACCTGGCGATGACGGCAACCTCGGTGGTCTCGGTCTCGCTGGAACCACCCACGGTGCTGTTCTGCGTGCACTCCGATGCCCGGCTGGCCGAGGCGGTGCAGCCCGGTGGCACCTGGGCGGTGAGCATCCTGAGCGCAGCGGCCGGCGCGGTGGCGGACTGGCTGGCAAGTCCGGGACGCCCCGCCGTGGGCCAGTTGGACCGGGTGGGGCACCATCGCGGTGAGCACAGCGGCGCAGCCCTGCTGGATGAGGCCACCGCATGGTTGGAGTGCCGCACCGAGTGGACCAAGGAGGCCGGTTCCCACGAGGTGGTGGTCGGGCAGGTGCTCAGCACGGCGCTGGCGCCGGCCGGCAGCGGCGGGATCGTGCACCACCTGGGTCGGATGCGCGCGGCCCCCTGAGACCGGGGCGGTGCTGTGAATCCGGCCACGCTTGCGAGTGGCGCAGGTGCCGCGAACGGCAAGGCGTTACCATGTGCGGGGGCGTACACGAGCCCGAGGACTCTAAAGGGAATACGTGGCGAAGCAGAATGAGGGGCCTGCGGGGCCGACGCACGAGCATGCCGACGGGGACGCAGATCCGCGCCCGTCCGAAGGCGCGCTCGATGACGGCTCAACCCAGGAACTGCCCGGTCCCGATGAAGCGCCGGCAGCCGACGTGCGCCGAACCCCGATCAAGGACCGCCGCACCCCCGAGGACGACGTCACCCCGGACGAGCCCGCCGGCACCGGGGATCATGCCCGCGCGGACGACGTCACCCCGGATGAGCCCGCCGACACCGGCGATCATGCCCCCGAGGACGACCGCACCCCGGACGAGCCCGCCGACGCCGAGGAGCCCGCTCGCGACGACGACGCCACCGGCGTCGTCGACCCGCCGACCACCGACGCCTCCGACGCCACGGATGACCCAGACGCCACCATGGTGGCCGGGCCTCCGGGCGCCGTCTCCGACGACCAGGACAGCCCCTTGACCGCGAAGAAGAAAACCACGCGCAAGAAACGCGGCCTCACCAAGGTCGGGATCTGGGTGGGCGTGATCGTGTTGCTGCTCGCCGCGGCGTACGTGGGCAGCGCCTACTTCCTCGGCGACCGCGTCCCGGCGGACACCACGGTGGCCGGCGTGGACGTCTCGGGACTGCCCACCGGGACGGCCGAGCAGGTCCTGACCGAGGAACTCGGTGGCCTGGAGACCGAGCCGCTGCCGCTGACCTTCGCGGACAGCGGCGCCGAAATCGAACCGGCCTCGGCCGGGTTGTCCTTCGACGCTGCCGCCACGGTGGATCAGTTCACCGGATTCACCCTGAACCCGCGGATACTGCTCGGCCACCTCTTCGGACTCGGCGAGCAGGAGCCGGTCTCGCACGTGGATGAGGCGGCTTTGGAGGCGGCGCTGGAGGGGTTGGCAGAAGACCTGGACATCAGCCCCGTGGAGGGTTCGATCAGCATCGTCGATGCCGAGGCGGAGATCACCGACCCGCAGGAGGGTGCCGCCGTCGACGTGCCCGAAGCCACCGAGTTGCTCGCGGCGGAGTGGATCACCGGGTCACGCCCCTTGGAATTGCCCGAACTGGTGGTGCAACCCGAGATCGGACCCGAGGAGATCCGGGCCGCGATGGATGAGGTGGTCGAGCCGTTCCTGTCCGGTCCGGTGACCGTGGCGGTGAACGACGCCGAAGTGGAGTTGTCCACCGAGGAGTTGGCCGATGCCGCCACCCTGGAGGTCAACGGCACCCGGTTCGACCTGGCCCTGGACGGCCAGGAACTGGCCGAGACCGTCACGGCCAAGGAGGACTCGATCGGGGAAGTCCCCCGCGACGCCAGGATCGAGTTGCAGGGTGGTGAGCCCACCGTGATCCCGGCGGTCACCGGCACCGGGCTGGACCCGGAGGAACTGGCACCGGCAGTGCGCGACGCCTCCCTGCAAACCGAGGCGGACCAGCGGGTGGCCACGGTCGAACTCTCCCGGACCGAGGCCGAGTTCACCACTGCCGACGCCGAAGCGCTCGGCGTCGTGGAGGTGATCGGACGCTACTCCACCCCGATGCCTTACGACCCACCCCGCACCGAGAACCTGGTGATCGGCACCTCGAGAATCAATGGCACCCTGCTCATGCCGGGTGAGGAGTTCTCCCTGCTTGATGCCCTCAGCCCGATCACCGAGGCCGGAGGCTACAACTCCTCCGGGGTGGTGGTGGATGGGTTTGCCACCGAAGCCGCCGGGGGCGGGCTGTCCCAACTCTCCACCACCGTGTTCAACGCCGCGTTCGAAGCGGGCCTGGAAGACATCACGCACCAGCCGCACTCGCGGTGGTTCAGCCGCTACCCCGAGGGCCGTGAAGCCACCCTGTTCTCCCCGGACCTGGACATGAGATTCGGCAATAACACCGACTACGGGGTGCTGATCCACGCCTGGGTCGGGGACGGCCAGACCCATGTGGTGCTGTGGGGCACGGACGTGTGGGACGTCGACATCGTCACCGGCAGTCGCTACAACATCACCTCACCGCAGACGGTGTACAACCAGGACCCGCGATGCGAGCCGGAGTCCGGTGGGCAGTCCGGCTTCACCGTGCAGGTGACCCGAACGGTCTCAGCCGGCGGTGAGGTGCACGAGCAGCGCACCTACACCCACACCTATCGCCCGTGGAACCGGGTGGTCTGCGGTGAACCGCCGTCGGCCTCCGACGATGACGATGACGATGACGAGAACGGGGACGACGACTGACCGCTGGAGACGGCTGATCCCTGGCGTCGGCTCGCACCAGCACCGGTGAGGGCGGGGTCCCGGCGCCGCATCCCAGGCGGTGGCGGCCGACGGTGGCCGTGCCCGGTTGCGGCCCGCGCTACTGCCCGGGCGGGGGCCGGCGCCGGCGCGTGGGCGGGGGAGGGACCCGCTTACCGATCGCGATCGTGGCGGCGGGTACCGACACCAGCCCGCGCTTGGTGATCACGTCCACACCGTCGTCATCGACGCGGGCCAACTCACCGAGTGCGTCGGAGTAGCGGCCCTCCTCGATCCGGTACCGCACCACCACGCGTTCCCCGACCTGCCAACCGCGCCAGAACGGTCTCGCCGCGGATTCACTCACCGTCGCCTCCGCTCCACCTACTGCCTCCTCCTCGTGATCGCCGGCCCACCGGTACGGTGCCATCTCCGCCCGGGGGCCGGAGGGCCTGCCCGAACCGGCCGAATGGGCGATACTAGGACCGGACCTTGGTGATGCCCACGTTGGGCCACTGTATCCACCGCAAGGAAGGACCTCGTCTGTGACGTATGTGATCGCCGAACCGTGTGTGGACCTCAAGGACAAGAGTTGTATCGATGAGTGTCCGGTCGACTGCATCTACGAGGGTGAACGGATGCTGTACATCCAACCCGATGAGTGCGTGGACTGTGGGGCGTGTGAGCCGGTGTGCCCGGTGGAGGCGATCTACTACGAGGACGACGTTCCGCAGCAGTGGGCGAACTACTACGAGGCGAACGTGAACTTCTTCGACGAGATCGGCTCACCCGGTGGGGCCGCGCAGATGGGGCTGATCAACTTCGATCACCCGATCGTGGCCGCCCTGCCACCGCAGCAGCACGACTGAGCGGCGTCCGTCGATGGGTCTGGTGCAGATCACACAGGACTACCCCTGGGATGCGGTGGCGCCCTACGCCGAGCGCGCCGGCGCGCACCCCGGCGGGTTGGTGGACCTGTCCATCGGCACTCCGGTGGACCCCACGCCACCGGTGATCCAGCGGGCCCTCGCTGAGGCCGCCGACGCCCCCGGCTACCCCACTGTGGCCGGGACGGCGGCACTTCGGGAGGCGATCAGCTCCTGGTTCGACCGCGCCCGCGGCGTGCCCGGCCTGGACCCGGGGGCGGTACTGCCCACCGTCGGTTCCAAGGAGATGGTGGCGCTGCTTCCCTCGCTGTTGTCGATCGGTCCCGGGGATGTGGTGGTGGTGCCCTCGATGGCCTATCCCACCTACGCGATCGGCGCCCAACTGGCTGGTGCGGAGGTGCTCATCGCCGACGATGTGGCCCAGTGGACCGGCAACCCCGCCGTCCGGCTGGTCTGGCTGAACTCCCCGTCTAACCCCACCGGCGCGGTGCTGGGCACCGAGTTGATGGCCGAGGTGGTCACCGCCGCCCGTCACCTGGGGGCCGTGGTGGCCTCCGATGAGTGTTACGCCCAGCTGGGCTGGGACGTTCCGTGGAATCTCGAGCCGGTGCCGAGCCTGCTGGACGAGCGGGTCAGCGGCGGGTCCCATGAGGGGTTGCTGGCGGCCTACTCGCTGTCCAAACAGTCCAACCTCGCCGGATACCGAGCCGCGTTCCTGGCCGGTGATGACGCCCTGATCGCTCGCCTGGTGCTGATGCGCCGGCACATGGGCATGATCGTGCCCGCCCCGGTGCAGGCGGCGATGGTCGCAGCCCTCGGTGACGATGAGCACGTGGACCGCCAGCGTGAGCTCTACCGCGCCCGGCGCCAGGCCCTGGTGCCGGCGCTACGGCAGGCGGGATTCGCCGTCGACCACTCCGAGGCCGGACTGTACCTGTGGGTGCGTCCGCAGGAGGACTCCGTGCTCACCGGCCAGGACTGCTGGGCCCTGATGGACTCCCTGGCCGATCTGGGCATCCTGGCCGGCCCGGGAGCCTTCTACGGCGCAGCCGGTACCGGTCACGTGCGGATCTCCCTGACCGCACTCGATGAACGAGTGGCCGACGCCGCGAGGCGTCTCACCGGTTCCTGAGCGCCGGGACGACGTCGCCGGGGCCTGCCGGCGGTGGATCCGGGCTGCCCGGTGGTGGTGCCGCAGGTACCTGCTCGGGTCTCAGGTGGTGCGCAATGCCACCCTTGGAAAACATGGCAACGATTGGGCACGACCTTTGTCCGGCCGGTAGATTGCGTCCAGGGCCCATCGTGGTGTGCGATCCACGCTAGGGATGTGGCCGAGGGATAACGCCAGGAAGGGATAGACATGACTGACGCCACACCGCCCCCCGCAACATTCCAGGTGGACGGCCAGGAATTGGAGTTCGCCAGGGTCAGGGCGAGCGAGGGCAACGACGGTGTGGTGATCTCCTCACTGCTGAAGGAGACCGGGCTGGCTACGCTGGACCCGGGGTTCATGAACACCGCCAACTGCGAGTCCAAGATCACCTACATCGACGGGGACGCCGGGATACTGCGCTACCGCGGGTACCCGATCGACCAACTCGCGAAGGGGGCCACCTTCCTGGAGGTGGCCTACCTGCTCATCCAGGGCGAGTTGCCCACCCCCGCGCAGAAGGACGCGTTCACCGAGCGGGTGGAGCGCCACACCCATCTGCACGACAACTTCAAGAACCTCATCGGCGCTTTCCCTACCGATGCCCACCCGATGGCGGTGCTGTCCTCGGCGGTCTCGGCGCTGCCGGGCTACTACCCCGAGAGCGTGGACCCGTTCGATGAGCACGCGGTGGAGTTGGCCACGGTGCTGTTGCTGGCGAAGTTGCCCACCATCGCCGCCTACGCCTTCCGCCGCTCCCAGGGCAAGGAGATGATCGGTGCGGACAAGTCGCTGAACTACCTGCAGGGGTTCCTGCGGATGAGTTTCGCCGATGACAACGGTGACTACGAGCAGAATGAGTCGCTGGTGAAGGCACTGCGTCTGCTGCTGATCCTGCACGCCGACCATGAGCAGAATTGCTCCACCTCCACGGTGCGCATCGTGGGTTCGGCGCACGCGAACCTCTACGCCTCGGTTTCGGCCGGTGTCGGGGCGCTCTCCGGCCCGTTGCACGGCGGGGCGAACGAGGCGGTGCTGGCGATGCTCGAGGAGATCCGGGACAGCCCCGACGGGGCCGACACCTTCATGCAGAAGGTCAAGAACAAGGAGTCCGGCGTGCGCCTGATGGGCTTCGGGCACCGGGTGTACAAGAACTATGACCCGCGCGCGGCGATCGTCAAGGACGTCGCTGCGGAGGTGCTCCAGGCTCTGGGTGTGCAGGACGAACTGCTCGAGATCGCCCAGCGGCTGGAGGAGATCGCGCTGTCCGATGATTACTTCATCGAGCGCAAGCTCTACCCCAACGTGGACTTCTACACCGGCGTGATCTACAAGGCGATGGGGTTCCCCACGAACATGTTCACCCCGCTGTTCGCGGTCGGCCGGGCCCCCGGCTGGATCGCGCAGTGGCGGGAGATGATGGCGGACCCGGCCACCAAGATCGGCCGGCCCCGGCAGGTCTACACCGGCGCCACCGAGCGCCAGTACGTGCCCCTCAGCCAGCGCTGAGACCGGGCAGTTCCGCGCCCGGGACTCGTACGGGACAGTCCCGGCAGGGTTAGCCTCTGGTGCGGAGGATGCGGCGGTCGCGGAAGGGGAAGGGCGCCGATGAGCGGTCCACAGGTGCTGGCCATCTTCGGGGTGGTGGTGATCGTCCTGCTGGCGATCGACCTATTCGTGGTGCATCGCCGCGACACCACCGTGACGGTGCGCTCGGCCGCGGTCTGGTCAGTGGTCTGGATCGGCGCGGCGGTGGTCTTCGGCTTCGCGGTGTTCCCCTTCTACGGCGACGGCGGGTCGGTAGGGGACTACTTCGGCGTCTTCGTGGTGGAGAAGTCACTGTCGGTGGACAACGTCTTCCTGTGGCTGGTGGTCTTTGCTTCCCTCGGGGTACCCAAGAACGCCCAACGACGGGTGCTGCTCTTCGGGGTGCTGGGGGCTCTGGTCCTGCGCTTCGGGGTGGTCAACGCCGGTGTGGTGATCATGGAGAGTTTCACCTGGGTGCTGTGGGTCGCCGGGGCGTTCCTGCTCTACGCCGGGTACAAGATGTGGCGGGAGCGCCACGAGCCGGTCGGCGGGCACCCCGCGGGCGGTACCGATGCCGCCGGACAGACCGACTCGGCCCTCACCCGGTTGATCCGACGGGTTCTGCCCACCACCGAGGGTTTCCGCGGTGATCGCTTCGTTGTCCGTGAGGACGGCCGGTTGCGTGCCACCCCGTTGCTGCTGGCCCTGATCCTGGTCGAACTCAGTGACATCGTGATGGCGCTGGACGCCCTGCCGGCGACGCTGGCGATCAGTACCGACGTGGTGGTGGTCATGTGCGCCACCGGGTTCGCCCTGCTCGGCCTACGAGCCCTGTTCTTCCTGTTGTCCGGTATCGCCGAGCGGTTGCGCTACCTGAGGATCGCGGTGGCGCTCATCCTGGTCTACATCGGCGCCACGCTCATCATCGAGAACGTCGTGGAGACCTACCACGCCTCCACCGCACAGAGCCTGGCGGTGATCGGGGTGGTGCTGGCCGCCGCCGTGTTCGCGAGCGTGCGCGCGCAACGCGCCGAGGACCGGTCCACCGGTACCGATGACGACGGCCCTCCGGCGGACGACGGTACCGGCCCGGCGGATGACGGCGTCCTGAACGCGCGTCGGAGTTGAGCCAACGGGCCCCAGGTAGATCTACGGGACGTGCAGGGCTGCGTTCAGGGCGGCTCCGGAACCGGTCCGTGGGAGCACCTGGACCTGCCCGGTCGTGGAGTCGCGACGGAACAGCAGGGAGTCCATACCGGAGAGTTCACCGGCCTTGACCACCCTGCCCTGCACGTTGACCTTGGTGCCGGCGGTCACGTACAGGCCTGCCTCCACCACACAGTCATCCCCCAGGGAGATCCCGATCCCGGCATTCGCACCGAGCAGGCAGCGCTCACCGACCGTGATCCGTTCGGTACCACCACCGGAGAGGGTGCCCATGATCGAGGCGCCTCCGCCGATGTCGGTCCCGTCCCCGACCACGACGCCCTGGGAGATACGACCCTCGACCATGCTGGCGCCCAGGGTGCCGGCGTTGAAGTTCACGAATCCCTCGTGCATCACGGTGGTGCCCTCGGCCAGGTAGGCACCGAGCCGGACCCGGTCGGCGTTGGCGATGCGCACCCCGCTGGGGACCACGTAGTCGGTCATCCGGGGAAACTTGTCCACGCCGTACACCTGCAGTTGCAACCCCGGGTGGGCCGCGCGCAGCGACAGCCGCGTCCGTTCGAATTCCTGGGCCGCGAACGGGCCGGCCGAGGTCCAGGCCACGTTCGGGAGCACTCCGAAGATGCCCTCGAGATTGATCGAGTTGGGGGTGACGAGCCGGTGGGAGAGGAGGTGCAGACGCAGGTAGGCGTCCTCGGTGCTGCGCGGTGCCTCGTCCAGGTCGATCATCACGGTGCGGACCTGGTGGTGGGCGGCGCGGTCCGGGTCGGCGCCGGCCAGTGCGGCCAGATCGGCCGGGACCCCGTAGGGGCCGGCATCACCAGGGCTGGGTTCACCGAGGGCCGGGTCGGGGAACCACACGTCCAGCGTGCTCCCACCTGCGGTGACGGTGGCCAGTCCGGTTCCCCATGCGCGGCGCGTTCTCATGGGCCAAGCCTACGCGCGCACCGCCCGCGGGTCCGCACCGGGATGGCACGGTCGCGGGCGGTGGCGCGGGTGTGGTCAGGTCTGCTGACGCAGGGTGAAGCCGGTGCCCTCCTCGGTCTGGCCGGCATCCAGTTCCTGCCCGTCGAGCATCTGGGTGGCCTCCTCGGATGTGAACACACGGGCACCTTCGGCCTCGACCACCTCATCACCGGACTGCGGCTCGGGGGCCAGTTCCAAGTGGAGCTGGCTGCCCTCCTCGGCCACCGCGATGCGCACACCGCCGGTCTCCGGCAGGTCGGCCTCGGCAGTGATCGCCTTGATCGCGGACTGGGCGTTCTCAGTCAGGGTAAGCACGGGGAATCCTTCCTTCGGCAGTGACACTGCACGGAACGCGTGCTCCGCGTCAGCGCCTCGGGCCCTTCCACCGTTACGGTTTCCTGGCCAGGATGCAACCCCGGCGGCGCGGATGCCTTGGAGGAATGCCGCGGTGTGAACGGGCCGAGTGGCAGCCACGCTTCCCTCGCACCGGGGTACTGCGGTCAGGTCTCCAGCGCGTCCAGTAGTCGCCACAACCGGCCCGGCCCGAGCACCTCTGCGCCGGCACCGCTCACTCGCTCACGCAGCGCACGATCGGCGGTGACCACGCTGACGTGCACATCCAACCCGGCGGCGTGGCCGCTGTCACTGCCGTCGCCGGCGTCGTCCTGCCCGCCGGCCGGACCGCTGCCGGCGCGAGCGGTACTGAACTCACCACCGAGGGCACGACGCACCGTGCGCACGATCTCCTCATCACCCTCGCCGGGGGCGCGCACGGTATGCACCGGAGCCACGTCGTCGGCGGCGCGGGCCGCTCCCTCGGTGACCAGCACCATCGCGGGCCACCAGGTGTGCCCGGGCAGACCGAGTGCGTCGGCCGCGACGCCGTGACCGGCCAGGGCCGCGAGCCGGCTCGCCAGGCGGGTCGTGGCACCGGCCCGGTCCTTCCACCAACCGTCGGGCCGGGAACCCACCACGTTGGCCGCATCGACCACGAGCACCGCCCGGGTCCTCAGCATTCTCCGCAGCAGCGGCCACGCCTCGGCGAAGGCACCCAGCAGAGGCAACGCGGTGACCCGGTCCAGCGGGTACCACCGCACCTGCACACTCTCGGCGTCGGTGGCCCGGACCTGCATTCCGCCCGGGACGTGGGCCAGCACGGTGGTGTAGCTCCAGTCCGGGTGAGCCAGTTCATGGCTGGCGTGGGGGAGCACCGGGTCCTGGACCCCTGCCTCCTCCCCGGCCTCGCGCACCGCGGCCTGCACGGCACTCTCGCCCGCGTTGCGGGCACCGCCGGGGATGCCCCAGGTGCCGCCGTGGTGGGACCACGGGGCACGGTGCTGCAGGACCACCTGGCCCCCGCCGTCGGCCAACAGCAGCCCGGCTGCGCCGTAGCGTCCCCAGTGCCGCTGCCCGCACGCGCAGGAGACCCAGCCGTCGCCGTCCTGCGAGTCGCGCACGGGTGGCCGCAGGGGGTCAGGACCCGGCGCCGGAGTCACTCACGTCGATCTGGCAGAGCACGGTGCCGGCACTGACGGTCTGCCCCACCTTGGCGGTGAGGTGCTGCACCGTGCCGGACCGGTGGGCGCTGAGTGGCTGCTCCATCTTCATCGCCTCCAGCACCACGACCAGGTCACCCTCGGCGACCTGCTGGCCCTCCTCCACGGCGATCTTGACGATCGTGCCCTGCATCGGAGAGGCCAGGCCGTTGCCGGAGGCATTTCCTCCGGCGCGTGCAGCACCCCTTCGGGAGGGGCGGCGCGGGCCCTTGGTCCGCGCGGCGCCGCGGCGGCTCAGCCCGGCCGGGAGGACCACCTCCAGGCGTTTGCCGCCGACCTCCACCACGACCCGCTCGGTCTCCTCCTCCCCGGACGGGGAGCCGGCCGGAGCCGGCGCCGGCTCCGAGTCGGGAGCGGGCCGGCTCAGGCGGCCGGCGAAGTCCGTCTCGATCCAGGTGGTGTGGACCGCGAAACGGTGCGCCTCGGTGGCGGTGAAGTCGGGTTCGTCCAGTACGGCGGTGAAGAACGGGAGCACCGTGGGGATGCCGGTGATCTCGGTCTCGGCCAGGGCGCGGCGGGCGCGCTGCAACGCCTGGGTCCGGTCCGCCCCGGTGATGATGACCTTGGCCAGCATCGAGTCGAACGCCCCGGAGATGGTGTCACCGGCCACCACGCCGGAGTCCACCCGGACCCCGGGACCAGCCGGCCACTGCAGGGTGGCGAGGGTTCCGGGCGCGGGCATGAAGGAGCCGTAGGGGTCCTCGCCGTTCATGCGGAACTCGATCGAGTGCCCGCGGGTGGCCACCTCGGTATAGCCCAGAGGCTCACCGGCGGCGATACGCAACTGCTCGCGCACCAGGTCCACGCCGGTGATCTCCTCGGTGACGCAGTGTTCCACCTGCAGGCGGGTGTTGACCTCCAGGAAGGAGATCGTGCCGTCGGTGCCGATCAGGAACTCACAGGTGCCCGCGCCGACATAACCGGCCTCGGTCAGGATCGCCTCGGAGGCGGTGCGCAACTGAGCCTCCTGTTCGGCGGTGAGGAACGGGGCCGGGGCTTCCTCGACCAGTTTCTGGTGGCGGCGCTGCAGTGTGCAGTCCCGGGTGGACAGCACCACCACGGTGCCGTGGGCATCGGCGAGGCACTGGGTCTCCACGTGCCGGGGGCGATCCAGGAACCGCTCCACGAAGCACTCCCCACGCCCGAACGCCGCGGTTGCCTCGCGCACGGCGGAGTCGAACTGCTCATCGATCTCCTCGGTGCTTCGGGCCACCCGCAGGCCGCGGCCACCACCCCCGAAAGCAGCCTTGATCGCCACCGGTAACCCGTGCTCGGCGGCGAAGGCATGCACCTGCCCGGCATCGGCGACCGGATCGGGGGTACCCGCCACCAGGGGCGCCCCGGTCTTCTGCGCGATCTGGCGGGCCGAGACCTTGTCCCCGAGCGCCTCGATCGCCTCCGGGGGCGGTCCGATCCAGGTCAGTCCCGCCTCGATCACGGCGCGGGCGAACTCAGCGTTCTCGGACAGGAACCCGTACCCGGGGTGAACCGCGTCGGCGCCGCTGCGCCGGGCCACGTCCAGCACCTTGCCCATGTCCAGGTAGGTCTCCTGGGCCCGCGAACCCGCCAGCGCGTAGGCCTCATCGACCAGCTTCACGTGCAGCGCGTCCCGGTCGGGATCGGCGTAGATCCCCACCGAGGTCAGTGATGCGTCCCGGCAGGCCCGGGCCACCCGGACTGCGATCTCCCCGCGGTTGGCGATCAACACTTTGCGCAGCGGTGCGGGAGTGACCTGCGGCGGGACGGACGTCGTCATTCAGTCTCCTTGTGTTCACAGGTCATGCGGGCCGGCGAAGGTCCACGGTAGTACTCCCGTGCCCCTGGTTGAGACCTTGGCCGCCGCGCGGCTGGCAACTTCGTAGCGGAGGGCAAGGGCGCACCGTGATGCTTGTGTGAAGTCTACAAACTCTCGTGCTCACCACCCAGCCAACGTCATGTTGGGTAGTTCGATATGTACAACTCCTCGGCTGGTCGGCGTGTGCACCACGGGGCCGGCACCGGTGCACTCAGGCCCCGGGTGCCTCGGCCCAGAGGTCGATCCAGCGGCGCCCCACCTGCGTCAGCAGATCACGCAGGGCGTACAGGCTCAGGCCGACCACGGTCTGGTGGTCGCCGTCGATATGGCGCACGAATGCCCCACCCAGGCCGTCGATGGTGAAGGCCCCGGCCACCCGGAGCGGTTCGCCGCTGCGCAGGTAGGCCTCCAGTTCATCGTCGGTGATGTCGGCGAAGGTCACGGCGGTAGCGGTCACGGTCCCGGCGGCCCGGCTCTCCTCGTCGGAACCGGTGCCGGTCCGGATCAGCCAGTGCCCGGTGTGCAGCACCCCGGTGCGACCGCGCATCTGCCGCCACCGCTCTCGCGCGGTCTCGACGGTGCCGGGCTTTCCGAGCGCACGACCGTCCATCTCCAGCAGGGAGTCACACCCGAGCACCAGGTCGGCATCGGTGATGAGGCCTGCGACCTGTTCGGCCTTGGCCCGAGCCAGCATGGCCACGGACTCGGCGGTCGTGAGTTCCTCGCCGCGTTCGTTCCGGGCCCGGTTCAGCAGGGCGTCCTCGTCCAGGTCGGCGACGTGGATGCGCGGGTCGACGCCGGCGGCCCGGAGCAAGGATGCGCGGGCGGGAGAGGCCGAGGCGAGCAGCAATGTGGTCACCCCAGGAGCGTAATCGCCAGAGCCCGGTGGCCGGGGCGGTGCGATGCGGCCTGGTCCTGTAGGGCCGGGGCCGAGTCGTCGCGTGCGGACAGGCCGCCGCGCCCCAGTGTCCTGGGCATCGCCATCGTGACGGTCCCGGACTGACCCGGGACCGCCTAGGGCTCACGTGGTTGCTCGGACCGTTCCGGCAGCGGCGACCGCCCGCGCCGCTGCCGCGACCGTGAGGGGCGCGATCCGCGCCGCTGCCGCGGCGGGCCCAGATCACGCGGCTGGTGCTCCTGCACCCAGGCGTCGATCGTCTCGAACCAGGTGTACAACCAGTCCTGCCGGGCTTCCTCCCCGGCGGGGATCTGCTCGGCCGGTACGTGCCAGCCCCGTTTGATGATCTCCTTGTCCATCGGCAGTTCCCGATAGACATCACCAATGCTGACCATCCGGTCCAGACCGGTGTGGGCGATGAACACCACGTCAGCATCGGGGGCGGCCTCCATCGCCGCGAGCATCCCGCCCGGGTAGGGGGCCAGCACGTGCCGCATCGCTTCGGCCCGGCGTGCCATCTGCTCCAGACCCATCGACCGCAACCGGGCGATGCGGCGTTCGCGGCGCTGGGGGGAGAAGTTGCCTCCTTCGGGAAAGATCACGAAGGCGTCGTCGTGATCCAGTCCGCGAGCCAGATCCGCGATCTGGGCGCGCAGCACCGATTCGCGTGGACGCCCGTCGGGGGTGAAGGGCGCTGGGGCGATGAACCGGTTCGGCAGCCGATTCAACATCACATCGATCGCCGGGTCCCATTGGAGCGTCTCCTTGAGCACGATCCGGGGTTCCCTGGACACCGTGTTCATCAGGGTGTGGATGAGCACCAGGGAGTCCCCGGGCCCGGCGTGCCGGGACGCCACGATCAACGGCCGGCCCGAGGCCAGCTGCCGGCCGAAGGAGTCCGCGTCCGGGGTATCCCCGTGCAGGGTGATCCGCAGTCGCAGGACCCAGCGGGCCTGCCGGAACAGCGCGCGGAGGAACCGTGCGGCGACCACGTAGTGGGCACGCTGGAACGCTGGGGTACGGATCTTCCAGCCGAATCCCGACCCCAGCCACAGGCCGAGCATCGTGACCAGGGCGGCGGAGTTCCAGGTCAGATAGAACAGGGTCAGCCACAGCACCCGGGGAAGGCGGAAGTACCCGGGTACCAGTGAGGTCAGCGCCAATGCCACCAGCACCAGCACCGGCAACGTGGCCAGCACGAGGATGGTGACCAGCACCACGGCCGGGGCGATCACGAGGCGGCGGACCCACCGAGGTGGCACGGGCATCACAAGGCCCGTAGGTACTGGCGGGTGGCGGCGTAGGCGCGTTCGATCCGGCGCCGGGTCCTGGTCATGTCGCGGTAGGCGCTGAGTTTCTCATCGCCCTCGATCGCCCCGCCGCTGGGCAGCATGTGCAGGGTGACGTGCTCTGGGAGCAGGCGCATGTCCCGGGCGAACCGGTGCCTCCGGGCGATCTCGAAGGCCACCCGGAAGGTGTCCAGAGGGTTCTCGGGGGAACTCAGCTCCTCCTCCACCCGGCCCACCTGCAATACGTAGATGGTGCGCGCACCGGCCTGCACGGCCGCCTCGATCGGGATGGAGTTGACGATCCCACCGTCGATGAAGTGTTCGCCGTCGACATTGGTCGGGGGGAGCAGGCCCGGAACCGAGGCCGAGGCCAGGACCGCGGGGATCACCGGACCGGAGGTGAACCAGTGCTCGGCGGCGCGTTCGACATTGGCGGCCACCACCCGGAACGGCACCGCGAGGTCCTCGAAGGTGACGTCGGTGCCGAGGGCCTCCTCCAGAAGTTCCCGCAGCGGGTCGGGGGAGTTCAGGTGGGTGCCACTACTGGCCAGACGCCGTAACTGCCGCCGCCACCCGTCTCCGTACACGGCGCGGGCCTGGGGGGAGGTCCATGCCTTGATCAGGCGGTCGACGACGGCGAGGCTGGGGTCGGCGGCGACGATCGCCCCGTTGATGGCCCCGATGGAGGACCCGACCACCAGGTCCGGGGTGATGCCGGCCTCCAGCAGTGCCTCGAGCATCCCGACCTCGACGGCCCCACGCACGCCCCCACCACCAAGGACGTAGGCGACCGGACCGTGCCCATCGGCCCGCTGCGGGCGCTTCGCCCGCGGCACCTCCGCGTCCAGGGCCGGGCCGTCGTCCTTCACGCGGTCAGTCTAGGGACACCGTGTTCGCGAATCGATCGAGTCTCGGCGAGGCTGCAACGCCCCGGCCCCAGACGGTGCTGAGCGCCCAGGCCGGCACGCTCAGCCCGCACGCCACCGTCAGCGGAGCCAGCGCCCACACCGGTGCGGTGGCGATCACCATCGGCACCGTCAGCAGGGCACGGAACGGGTGCGCCAGGGCGAGATGGACCATCTCATCGACCACCAGGCCCCGGGGAGCATGCACGGGCACCGTTGCCGCGGCCCGGATGTAGCAACCCAGCAACGCCCCCGCCACCCAGTACACCGGCACCAGCAATCCGGCGAAGAAGACCCGGGTGGGCGCCTCGAACACCCCGACCATCAACGCCACGGTTCCGCTACCGGAGATCACGTAGACCCAGAAGCACGCCGTCGCCGGCAGGTCGCGCCACCAGGTGTGCCTTAGTTGCCGCAGTACCGTGACCCCGCCCTCATCGGCATAGGTATCCAGCGACGAGGTGACTCGCTGGTTGCCGGCGAAGGCCGGCACGGCGCCACCCACGGTCAGCACGCCCAGCAGGCCGGCCCAGTTCGCGGCGATGAAAGCCGAGGGCTTGCGCAGGAACTCGATCAGTCGCATCCGTGCCTCACTTGATCCCGGTGGCGACCATGCCGTTGACGAAACTGCGCTGGAAGATCGCGAACAGGATGATCATGGGTACCGCCGCCATGGTGGTTCCGGCCATCAGCAGGTTGAACTCGGTGCCCGCCTCCTGGCGGAATACGGACAACCCCACCTGGATCACCCGCATCTCGGTGCTGGTGGTCACGATCAGCGGCCACAGGAAGTTGTTCCAGCCCTGCTCGAAGGACAGCAGAGCCACGGTGAGCATGCCCGGCTTGATCAGCGGGGCCATGATGCGGGCGTAGATGCGGAACTCATTGGCTCCGTCGATGCGGGCCGCCTCCATCAACTCGGTGGGGGTGGAGACGAAGAACTGCCGGAACAGGAAGATGTTGAACGGGGACACCAGCGCCGGTACCAGCAGCGCCGGCCAGGAGTCGATCCAGCCGATCCCGCCCTGCCCGAACAAGTCGTTCCCGCCGGCCAGCGGCATGTGCCGCACCATCAGGAACTCCGGGATCACGATTGCGTAGAACGGGATCATCATCGAGGCCAGGATGAACACGAACACCGGTGTGGAACCCCGGAACCGCATCTTCGCCAGCGCGTACCCGCACATCGACCCGAGCAACAGGTTGGAGAAGGTGTGCACCAGGGCGATCGTGAAACTGTTCCTGGCGTAGATCAGGAAGGGGGCACGTTCCAGCGCGATCCGGAAATTCTCCCACTGCCACTCATTCGGCCACAGCGGCATCGGGGTGGAGAACAACTCCTCGGTGCTGCGCACCGCGGTCAGGAACATCCACAGGAACGGAGCGGCCATCACGAACGAGATGCCGAGCAGCAGGATGCCGAGCAGGAACCGCCTGCTCCGTCGGCGTTTCCGTGCTGATCGGGGCGCCTTGGTCACCTCGCGGACCTCGGGGATACCGGGCACCGCAGGGTCCTTGACGACGTCAGTCATCGCGTCCTCCGGTCAGTTTGCGTGAGATCACGGTCAGGACCACCAGGACCGCCAGCAGCACCATGGACTGCGCCGAGGCAAGCCCCATCCGGAACTCCTGGAACGCGGTCTCATAGATCTCCCAGGTGATGACTGTGGTGGCGTTCGCCGGACCGCCCTGGGTGAGCACGAAGATCAGGTCGAAGGTCTGGAAGTTGCCCACGATCGAGGTGACCAGGATGAAGAACGTGGCCGGCTTGACCATCGGCATCGTGATCCGGAAGAACTTCTGGGTCGCGGTGGCGCCATCGATCTCGGCGGCCTCGTAGAGTTGCTGATCGATCCCCTGCAGGTAGGCCAGGTAGATCATCATCTTCAGGCCCAGGCCCTGCCAGATCGTGACCAGGATGATCGACCCGAGCGCTTGGTCCGGGGAGATCAGGAACTGCTGGTTGGGGATGCCGAATAGCGCCCCGGCGCGGTTCAGCAGTCCGTTGTCACCGGGGGAGTAGATCCACAACCAGATCATGGCGATCGCCACTGTGGCGGTCACGTGGGGCAGGAAGACGGCCGTGCGATAGACCGCGCTGCCGCGCAGGCCCTGGTTGAGCATCACCGCCAGCACCAACGCGATCAGCATCGAGATCGGGATACCGACGACGGCGATGACCAGGTTGTGCCACAGGGCGCGCCAGAACATGGCGTCGTTCCACAGCGTCACGTAGTTGGCCACCCCAGCCCACGTCGGCGGGTTGAGGATGTCGTAGTGGGTCAGGCTCAAGGTGGCCGCGACGAGGATCGGTAGCCCTGTCCAGATCGCGATGTGCGCCGTTGCCGGCAGCGCGAACACCCAGGCCCACCGGGCTTGTCGTTGTGCGAGCGTGCGCCGCCGGCGGCCACCTGTGGGGCCGCCGGCGGTCTGCCGCTCCGCACGCGAGGCGGTCAGTAGTGTCATGGGTTCAGATCCTGCTGATGGCGTCCTCGGCGACCGCGGCCAGGGCGTCCACGGCCTCGGCCGCAGTCTTCTGCCCCACGATGGCGGCCTCGATCTCACCGGAGACGGCGCCACGGACCTCCATCCACGCCGGGCTGCCGCCCTCGAACGCGGTGGCGTACTGGAAGTTGTCGGTGGTGTAGGTCAGCACCCGGTTCTCCGCCAGGACCGACTCGTCCAGGTCCTCCCGCGAGGGCACCTTGCCGACCTCCTCCACGGCCGTGAGCAGGTGCTCCGGCTCCATCATGTGGTTGACCAGTTCCTGTACGAGTTCCTCGTTCTGGGTACGGGCGGAGATGGTCAGCAGCGTGCCGCCCTGGAACATCACCGGGTCACCGCCACCGGAGGAGGGGAGCAGCATCATGCCCATGCTCTCCTCGGTCACCAGGCCCGGCGTCTCCTGCACCAAGGTGGGCCAGGAGGAGGAGTTCATCATGTCGATGGCGGCGCGCTCCTGCTGCCAGGGACGGGGCTGTCCCTCGGCGGCCTGAACATCGAAGCTGGCGGTACCGTCCTCGACCAGGTCGAGCATGTACTGCAGGGCTGCGACGCCGGTGCCATCGGTGAACGCCACCTCGGTGCCGTCTGCACTGAACATGTCCCCGCCGTACGCGCCGATCAGGTGAGCCCAGACCTGCCGGAGGTTCTGGGAGAACAGGTCGATCGCCACGCCGCCGTCGGGGACGACCTCCTTGAGCATCTCCCGGAAGTCCTCCAGGGAGGAGGGCAGATTGTCCTCATCGATGCCAGCAGCATCGAACATGTCGCGGTGATAGGTCAGGACCCGCCCATCCACGAAATACGGAATGCCGAAGAGAGTCCCGTCGTGTCGGCCGATGCCAACCAGATTCTCGTCGAGCCCCTTGCCGTCCAGGAGTGACTCGGGCAACTCACCCAGCACACCACGCTCAGCGAAAGGTTCCACCCAGCCCGCACCGACCATGATCAGGTCGGCGACCACGCCACCGGCCACCGCGGCGGAAAGGCTCTCGTTCAACCGGTCCCAGTCCGTGTAGTCCACCGAGAAAGTGTGGTCGCCGAAGGCAGCGAGGATGTCGCCTTCGAACGCGGCTTGGCCGGAGGTCCCGGCGAACTCGGGGGTGAGGATCGAGAGTTGTTCGCTACCTCCGCCTCCATTCCCGTTTCCGCCGTTGGAGCCCCCGGCGCTGCCGCCGTTGCCGTTTCCGCATGCGGCCAGAAGTACCGCCCCGGTCAGGCCGAGCCCGGAGGCGGTGATGAAGTCTCGCCGTCGAAGCGTCATCGCTTCCATCCTTTCGTTGTGCTGACGGGGTCAGCGGTTTTCACGGACCGGGTTCGGACCGTTTTGGGTGGGAGTGGGTGTGTACCGGGCCAGGGCCGCGGAGGCCGCGGCCAGCGCCTGCGCCAGCGGCGGGGCGTCGGGGTACCAGTGCCGTTCCCATTCCAGGGACACCGGCCCGGTGTAGCCACCGTCGGCTAGCAGGTCGAGAAACGGCGCCAGCGGGATTGCTCCCGACCCCTGCAGCACCGGTGTCTTGTCGGCCCGGGAGGGCACATCCTTGATCTGCACGTAGCCTCGGCCGTCGATCAGGTATGGCAACAGCGCCTTCGCGGTGATGGCCAGGTCCTCCCCGACCCGCCACGGGTGCAGCACGTCCCAGACGGCCCCGACCTGGTGCTCCCCGACAGTCTCGGAGAGACGGTGCAGCAGCGCAGCGATGTCCTGGCCGCGGGGGTGGGAGTCGTGGGTCTCCAGCAGGATGCGCACCCCGGCGTCCTCGGCTACGTCCAGGCAGGCCGTCAAACGACGGACGACGGCGGAGGCGGCCTCCGCCCCATCGTGCAGTACCGGCAACTCGTCCGTGGCGGCCGTGGGGGCCGGTGCCCCGGGGAAGACACGCACGAAGTCCGCGCCCAGGTCCGCCGCCAGGTTCAGGTGTGCGGCCAGCGACTCGGTGACCGTCTCGTCATCACCGGCCTGTGCGATCCGCACCCGGCTGGCCACGGCAAGGATCTGCACCCCGGCGTCGGTGAAGACGCGCCGGACCTGGGCACGCTCGGTTCCCGTCAGGCCCACGTGTACCGGGGCGTCGGCGGCGGTCCGTAGTTCCACCAGGGCTGCGCCGTGCGCGGGCAGCATCCGCGCCAACGCGGGCAGGTCTTCGTCAATCGCGCCCAGGGTGGAGGCGGCGAACGGCCAGATCACGCCATCACCTCCAGCTCGTTGGCGGTGACCGCGCTACGCAGGGGCTGCCCGGTGGCGTAGCGCTCGAGTTCATCGAGCACGTTCCGGCTCATCCGCAGGGTTTCGTTCCCTTGGGATCCGGCAATGTGCGGGGTGAGCATCACGTTCGGCAGGTCGTACAAGACCGAGCCCGGCGGCAGGGGTTCGGGGTCGGTGACGTCCAGGATCGCGTTCAGCCTTCCCGAGGCGCACTCGGCCTCCAGGGCTGCGGTGTCCACCAGCGAGCCGCGGGCGGTGTTGATCAGGGTGGCGTAGTCAGCCATCTGGGCCAGTTCGGCCGCCCCGATCATGTGCCGGGTACTGGGTAGGGCGGGAGCATGCACCGAGACGGTGCCGGCCCGGCGCAGTATCTCGCTCAGGGAGGCCGGACGGGCACCGGCGGCCCGGATCTCCTCCGGATCGACCAGGGGGTCATAGACCAGCGTCGAGACCTCCAGAGTGCGCAGCCGTTGCACCACGCGCCGTCCGATCTTGGAGAACCCGATGATCCCGACCGTGGTGTCCAGGTTCGTCATCGGGCCGAACGCCTTGCGGTAATCGGACCAGGTGGCCCGACCGGTGCGGGCAGCGGCGGCGATGAACGGGGCCTTCTTGCCGGCCATGATGATCGCGGCCAGGGTGAATTCGGCCACGGGAATGGCGTTCTCATCGGCACAGTTGCTGACCTGGATGCCCCGGCGCCACACCTCGGAGGAGACCAGGGCACGCACCGTCCCGGCGGCGTGCAGCACCACCGACAGGTTCGGCGCATGGTCGAGGATCTCGGCGTCCAGATGGGGGCAACCCCAAGAGGTGATGAGCACTTCCACCTCGGCCAGGCGGGCGCGGGCCTCGACGGTGTCCAACCGGGTCAGGTGGACCGGTTCGTCCACCTGGGCCAGGGTGTGCAGGCGCTCGTGCTCGGCCGGCCCGAACTGCTCACGGAAGGCGCGCGGCAACATCACCAGCACGGCCTTGGGTCGACGCGCACCTGCCCCGGTACCGGAGGGGTGCGCCGGTGTGAGGGCGCTCATCGGTCCTTCTGCCCGGTCGGGTCGGCGGCGAGCGGAATCGGCGGCGTCAGGGCGGGGGCGGGCAGCACGTTGGTGCGGGTGGATTCGGTGGCGGTCCGGTCGGCGCTACTCCCGGGCTCGGCGAGCACCAGATCCGCCAACCGCTCCCGCACCGCCGCCGGGAGGTGCTCTGCGAGTTCGGGGATCGTGGGGGCCTGCGCCCACCCGGCGGGCACGCCGGGGTGCGTGCTGCCCAGGACGAGCGAGCGCAGGGTGGCGCTGCCCGCCTCGTGGCGGGCGGTCAGCGTGGGGATCACCGTGCGCGGGAAGTGCAGGTTCGTGTTGGGCGTGGCAACGACCACCTCACCGCCCCGGCGCCCGTCCAGGTCCTGCACGCCGCTGAAGCCGGCCGGGTAACGGGCATAGGCCGCGCCGGAGGTTCGCATGTGCTCGCCCTGTGGCGCCGAGCGGACGTCCCCGGTGCGGTCCAGGGCCCAGCCCCCCTCGGCGGTGATCAATTCGCGAGCAGTGCGGATGTGGTGGACGCGCACCTGCCACGGCAGGTGCGCCCACAGCCAGGTCTGCACGGTGACATCGGGCCAGGGTTGCCAGCGGGTCCAGAGCACGTCGCCGATGAACTCCACCTCCTCGGGAACCCGGCGCGTGCGCCAGTGCACCCCGTCCTCACTCAGCGCGAGGGCGGAGTCGGCGGCGAGCTCCTGCAGGCCGGTACCACCGGCGGGCACGGAGAACGAGAAGGCCGTGGAGTAAGCCATCTTGGAGTACTTGGCTCCGCCGTGTCGGAACTGCTCGGCATCCTGGCCGGCGGCCAGGGCGAACACGTGCCCACCGGCACGGTCGTCGCACAGCACCAGGCGGGCCGGCTCCTGGCGGCGCACCGGCTCACGTGAGTACTGCTGGGGGGCGTGGGTCCAGAACGGATGCTCCGCCGGCAGCGCCAGGGGCAGGTAGGCCTTCATCGCCCAGTAGGGCGAGCCGGGCGAGTTGTAGGCCTCGGCCATATTCAGATTCGGGTAGCCGTACCCGATGCTCATCACCCCGGTCCCGTCGGTGATCTGCTGACCGGACCACCAGCGCATATTGGAGGTGAACAGTCCGTTCATCTCACCCCAGGGCAGCGCCTCGACATCGGCGAAGGCCAGCGCGCCCCAGAACCCGGCCTGGGCGAAGCGGTAGGTGAGGCTGCGCCCGTAGGGCAGGGCCGCGCCGTCGTCGTCGAACCAGTGCGCGAAGTCGGTGGCGATCTGCTGGGCCCGGTCGATGAGACGACGGGCGCGGGCAGGGTCGCGTTCGGCGGCCAAGCGGGCGTAGATGAGGCCGTAGTAGTGAAAGGCGAAGGGCACGTAGTAGTCACACCGGCCAGAAGGTCCGTCGGCGTACCACCCCCCGTCCAGGTAGAAGGACTCCAGCCGGTCCAGCGCCGCTGCGCTCGCGGCCGGGTCTGCCTGGGCGGCGCCGACCACGCCCAGACCTTCGTTCACCAGCACCCGGAAGAACAACCAGTTGTTGTCGTTGCACTCCACCTCGTTGATCCGCCCGAGCCAGGTGGCCAGGTCGGTCTTGGCCTTGCTGGTCAGGGGATCCCAGAGCTGTTCCGGTGCGAGAGCCAGGGAGACCCCGATCGCAGCCATCTCCACCAGCCGCTGGTCCCGTCCGGACGCGGGCCCCCAGTACTCCGGATGGCTCGGGTCGGTGCCGTGGGTGAGGCCGGCCAGCAGTGGCTCGGTGTCCACCTGCCCGCCGCCGGCCAGCAGCGGCGCCAGACCCCACAGCGGACGGGTGAAACCCTCCAGCTGGGCGGCGGCGTTGTCGAAGTGCGCGCCGGTGGAGCCCAACTGCGCCCGGGCGCTGCCGGGGCTGAGTCGCTGCGCCACGGGTGCCCACCAACTCTGCACCTGATCGGACAGGTCCTCACGGGTCAGGGGCGCTGGTGTGGTGGTGAGCACGGAACTCCTCGGCGTCGAGGTTCGGACAGGATCATGACTGGATGCGACGCTGCGTCATCAGCAATGGAACATGTTTCACCGAGTATGGGTGGCACTGCGCATTCCGTCAAGCGCTTCGAGGGACCGAATCACCGTCCCCGGTGAGGTCACGCATCGGACGGCCGAGCGGTCAGTTCAACGCGACCCGGCGCACCGAGTCGCGAACCACCACGTGGGTGCCGATCTCCAGGCGCTGCTCGGCCTGGTCGTCGCGGTACATCGCCATCCGTGCCGCGGCGCGGCCCATCTCCAGTTGGGGCACGTGCAGACTGGTCAGCGCGGGATAGAGGTCGCGGGCCAGCAGGGTGTCGTCGAAACCCATCAGGGACAGTTCCTCCGGCATCGAGCGGCCCTCGGCGCGTGCGGCGGCGATGATGCCGGCGGCCTGTTCGTCGTTGGCGGCGAAGATGGCGGTGGCGTCGGTCTCGGTGAGGAACTTGCGCCCGTAGTAGATGCCCGCTTCCCGGTCCATTTTTGCCGTGGCGATCAGCGACTCATCGAACTCGACGCCGAAGTCGGCCAGGGCGCGGCGGTAACCGCGGGCCCGCAGCATGCCGGTGGCGAACCGATTGGGCCCGCCCAGGTGGGCGATGCGCCGGTGCCCGTTGGACAGCAGGTAGGTGGTGGCTGCATAGCCAGCGGCTGCGGCGTCGTAGTTGACGACCGAGACCGGAGCGTCGGGCGGGCCCTGCCAGGGCCGGCCGCACAGCACCAGGCGCGACCCTCCTCGGGCCAGGGCGTGGGCGCGGTCGGCCAGGGCGGCCTGATGATCGGTCCGCTCCTCGATGCCGCCGATCAGGATGACTGCCTCCACCCCGCGCTGGAGCATCATGTCCACCAACTGCAATTCCAACTCGGGGATGCCGGCAGTGGTGCTCAGCAGCACGCCGATACCGGCGGTGCGGGCCTGTTCCTCGATGCCAGAACCGATCGTCATGTAGTACAGGGACCGCATGTGCGGGATTCCCACCGCGATGGTGCCGGTCAAGGTGGTCAGTGCACGGGTGGTGGAGGTGCGGTAGTCCAGGTCCTGAACGGCGCGCATCACCTTCTCATGGGTGGCCTGGGGAGCCTGGTAGGCACCGTTGAGGATGCGGGAGACGGTGGCCACAGAGACGCCCGCGTGGGCAGCGATGTCCCGGACGGTGGGGCGCTTCGTCGCGCTCTTGCCTTCGGACACTGGCCTTCCCCTAGCGCGTTTCTGACTAAACAAGTTTCATGAATGTTACTCGATGTCGCACGCTTTCTGGGCGATTCGGTACTTCTTTCGGTCCCGCACCGGGGTGATGTCGCGATCGATAGGTGTTCGTGGACCGTGCTCCCACGGGAGGGTTCAGTGCCGGGCGTGGGCGCTCCAGCGCCACGCGGCCCGCGCAGCACTCGGTGGGAGCCCGAGCCGATGGCCGTGGTTGGTCCACAGCGACGTGCGGGAGCCGTCGTCGATCTCCTCGTGGCCTCCGGCGCGGGTGGCCACGATGCCGGCCACCAACGCGGCGAGTTCATCCTCATCGGGAGCCCCCCGCAGCACCCGTACCACGTCGTCGGGCACTTCCCCGATCGCGGCGTACTGGCCGTTGACCCCGTTACCGTTCCTCGACTGGTTCATAGTGGGATGTTCCCGTGCTTCTTGGTGGGCAGGGTGGCGCGCTTGGTGCGCAGGGCGCGCAGCCCCCGCACGATCTGCAGGCGTGTCTGGGCCGGTTCGATCACCGCGTCGACGTAGCCGCGCTCGGCCGCGTCCCATGGGTTCACGATCGCCTCGGTGTACTCATCCACCAGCCGGGCCCGCTCGGCCTCGACGTCACCGCCGTCCTCGGCCACCTTCTTCAGCGCCCCGCGCTGCAGGATGTTCACCGCACCGGAGGCGCCCATCACGGCGATCTGCGCGGTGGGCCAGGCCAGGTTGATGTCGGCGCCGAGCTGCTTGGAGCCCATCACGATGTAGGCCCCGCCGTAGGCCTTGCGGGTGATCACGGTGATCAGCGGCACGGTGGCCTCGGCGTAGGCGTAGATGAGTTTGGCCCCGCGGCGGATGATGCCGTTCCACTCCTGGTCGGTGCCGGGCAGGAACCCGGGCACGTCCACGAACGTCAGCACCGGGATGTTGAAGGCGTCGCAGGTGCGCACGAACCGGGCGGCCTTCTCCGCGGCGTCGATGTCCAGGGTGCCGGCCATCGACTGCGGCTGGTTGGCCACGATACCCACCGGGTGGCCCTCCACGTGCCCGAACCCCACGATCACGTTGCGGGCGAACAGCGGCTGGGTCTCCAGGAACTCGGCCTGATCCAGCACCGACTCGATCACCGCGTGCATGTCGTAGGGCTGGTTGTCCGAGTCCGGGACCAGGGTGTTCAGTTCCTCATCGGCCTGGGTGACCTCCAGTTCGGCCTCGACCGGGAAGGTCTCGGGGTCGCTCAGGTTGTTGCTGGGAAGGTAGTGCAGCAGCGCCTTGACGAAGTCGAAGGCGTCCTCCTCATCGGCGGCCAAGTAGTGAGCCACCCCGGAGCGCTCGTTGTGGGTCTGGGCGCCGCCGAGCTCCTCGAAGCCCACGTCCTCCCCGGTCACCGCGCGGATCACATCCGGGCCGGTGATGAACATGTTGGAGGTCTGGTCGGCCATCACGATGAAGTCGGTCAGGGCTGGGGAATAGACAGCGCCGCCGGCACTGGGTCCCAGGATCAGCGAGATCTGCGGGATCACCCCGGAGGCAGCAACGTTGCGGCGGAAGATCTCGGCGAACTGGGTCAGCGCCGCCACACCCTCCTGGATGCGAGCGCCACCACCGTCGGAGATCCCGATCAGCGGCACCCCGGTACGCAACGCCAGGTCCATCACCTTGGTGATCTTCTCCCCGTGCACCTCGCCCAGGGACCCGCCGAACACGGTGAAGTCCTGGGCGTAGATGCACACCTGGCGGTCATCTATGGTGCCGTAGCCGGCCACCACACCGTCGCCGGGGATGCGCCGTTTGTCGAGCCCGAAGTTGTGGGAGCGGTGGGTGGCGAAGGCGTCCAGCTCCACGAAACTGCCCTCATCGAGCAGTTCGGCGATGCGTTCCCGGGCCGACTTCTTCCCGCGCTTGCCCTGCTTCTCCACCGCCGCGGCAGCCAGGGCCTGTGGCCCCTCGGCGTTGCGCTGGCGCAACTGCTCGATCTTGCCGGCCGTGGTGCTGATGTCGATCTCCTCGGAGGTGGTCACAGATCGCAAGCGTACTTGTCAACACCCACCAACTCCCATAAGGACATGGTGATCGGTACCACGTCCTTGTTGTAGAACCTCTACAAAGCCGCCGCCGCTCCCTCCGCGCTCCCTCGGAGTAGGCCGGCGCCGATCATGCCCTGGTCGGCGCGGGCCGGTGCTGCCAGGCTGGGTACATGGCACCCGAGCGAGCCGAACCGGACCCCGACCCGCCCGCGCCGATCACCCGGCTGCGGGTGCTGGAGCGCACCGGGTCCACGAACACCGACCTGGCCCGACTCGCCATCGCCGACCCGCCGGCCTGGCCGCACCTGTCGGTGCTGGTGGCCCGGGAGCAGACCGCCGGCAAGGGCCGCGCGGGGCGCACCTGGGACTCCTCGGGGCTGCGGGCCCTGACCTTCTCGGTGCTGGTGCGCCCGCGCGCCGACCGCGCCCAGTGGGGCTGGATCCCGCTGCTGGCGGGCCTGGCCACGGTTCGCGCGCTCCGCTCCCGCGCCGGGAAGCAGCCCGGTGCCACCGAACGCGTCGCCATGAAATGGCCAAACGACGTCGTCGATGTGCTCGGCGGGCGCAACGCCGAGCCCGGCTGGGGGCGGATGCGCAAACTCGGTGGGGTGCTCACCGAGGTGCTGGCCGACGACGGCGGCGCGGTCGTGGGGATCGGGCTGAACCTGGCCGGCACGCAGCTTCCGGTGCCGTGGGCGGGCACGCTGGCCGGTGCGGGCCTGATGCCGGCTGAGTTGGGGCAGCGCCCGGATGAGTCAGGCGACGGCCCGGGCGGGACGGGCCGCGCCTCCCGTGAGCACGGCGACGGACGCGACGCCGGCGCCGATGAGACCGCCGATGATGTGGTGCACGCGATCGTCGGAGAGTTCGCCGCGCTGCTGACCGCCTTGGAGCAGGGACAGGACGTGCGGGCACCGGTGGAGCAGGCGTGCGTGAGCATCGGGGCCGATGTCCGGGTGGAACTGCCCGACGGCTCGCAGCTGGAGGGCACGGCGGCCCGCCTTGCCTCCGACGGTGCGCTGATCGTGCGCACCGCTCACGGCGAGCACACCATCCGTGCCGGGGACGTTCGGCACCTGCGCTCACCGGCGCAGTGTGCGAGCAGCGCATCCGCCGCGCCGGGCCCGGGTAACCTCGAGGTGTGACCCAGGACTCACCGCACGGCTCCACCGGACCCGGCCGCTCCGGGCCGGGCGAGAGCGTCGTTTCCGGTTCCACCACCGGGCGGCGCATCGAGGCGATGCTCGGCGAGCCCTGCTACACCCTTGCCGAGGTCGCCGAGGCCAGCGGTCTGGACGTCAACATCGTGCGGCGCTACTGGCGCTCCCTGGGCTTTCCCGATCCGGCCCCGGCGGACAAGCACTTCACCGAGACCGATGTGCAGGCGCTGCGGCAACTGGCCGGCCTGGTGGCCGAGCAGGAGATCTCCTTCACCACCGCCCAGAACCTGGTGCGCGCCCAGGGGCACAGCATGGACCGGCTGGTGCTGTGGCAGGTCGAGGCGCTGGTGGAGGACGCCGCCAAACGTCATGAACTGGACGACACCTCCGCCCGGTTGCTGGTGCTGGACAAACTCGGTGGCCTGGCGCCGGTGCTGGCCGAACAGGCCGAGTACGTCTGGCGACGCCAGTTGGCCGCGCTGATGTCGCGGATCGACCGGGACCTGTCCCTATCCGACCACGCCGCCTCCTCGGCCCAGCAGCTGCCGCTGGAGCGAGCGATCGGGTTCATTGACATCGTGTCCTACACCACCCGGGCGGCCACCCTCTCGGCCACCCAACTGGCCTCGCTGGTGGGGGAGTTCGAGTCGGCCGCGCGCGACGTGATCGCCCGGTACGGGGGCCGCGTGGTCAAGACGGTCGGCGACGCGGTGTTGTGGGTCGCCGATGACCTGCCCAGCGGCGCGTGGGTGGGCACCGGCCTGCTCGAGGCGATGGCCGCGCGGAACCTGCCCATCCGCGGTTCGCTGGTGTGGGGCAGGGTGTTGTCCCGCTCCGGTGATGTGTTCGGCCCGATCGTGAACCTGGCGTCGAGGCTCGCTGACGTGGCCACCGAGGGTGAACTGCTCATGGACGCCGTCAGCGCGGCGTTGCTGCGTGAGTCCGGGCACGGGGGTGACTTCGAGATCTCGCAGTTGCCCGAGGTGGATGTGCCCGGGCTGGGCTCGGTCACCCCGGCGCGGCTGGTGCGCCGCCCGGAGGCCTGAGCGTTGCGCAGTCAGCACCTGCTGAGCGGGGTCCAGCCCGCGGGCACCGGGTCGATGGTGGCGCGCTCGCGGTCGGCCGCCGCGGACCAGCCCTGGGCCGTGGTACCCCCTGCCACGCCCACCGCACCCCGCGCCGGGCGGAAGCCGACGTCGTCCAGCCTCGCCGCAGGCATGCTGCCCCGGCGCACCGAGGCCCGCACGCTCCAGGCCTCGTCGGACCACCCGCCCCCGCGCAGGCTCCGGTAGTCGGCGTACCGGGCCGGGTCGATGTAATCCCAGCACCACTCCCAGACGTTGCCGAGCATGTCGAACAGGCCGAAGGCGTTCGGGGCCTTGGTGGCCACCGGCTGTGCGCCCTCGACCCGATCCGCTGCGGTCCAGGCCACCTCGGCCAACGGGCCGTACGCCGGGCTCGTCGATCCGGCCCGCGCGGCCCACTCCCACTCGGCCTCGGTGGGTAGCCGGTAACCATCGGCGCTGACGTCCCAGTGCACGGTGGCGGCGTCGACGTCGTAGGCGGGGGTGAGATTTCGGGCCAGCGAGGCCGCGTTGCACCACCGGATCGCCTCGTGCCAGGACACCTGGGCGACCGGAGCGTCGCCGTTTCCCGGTGACGGGGTGGTGCCGCCGGGCACTCCGAGGTAGTCCGCCCGGGTCACCGGTGTGCGGGCGAGGGTGAATCGAGCCAGATCCACCCGGCGGGTGGTGCCCCTGCGGGCGTCACGGAGCACGATGGAGGCGGCCGGTACCGCGACGAAGGTCTCGGACGCGGCGGGGGTGGGTGGCACACGGATGACTCTAGGGGCCAGTTGCCTCAGCCCAGGGGCCCGTTGCTGCGGGTGGTGGGGCCTCTTCGTCGTAAACCGATTCAGTCGGATACGCCACAGCGAATAGCTGAGCCGTTGCTTGTGAGTGCGGCTAGCATGACATTGTGACCCGAGTGCTGTTAGCAGAAGATGACCCTGCCATTGCCGAGCCATTGGCGCGCGCCCTGACCCGTGAAGGCTACGACGTGTCCGTGCACGGCACCGGGAAGGGCGCTATCGATGAAGCCGGCAGCGCCGACCTGCTCGTGCTGGACCTCGGGCTGCCGGACATGGACGGCCTGGATGTGGCTCGCTGGGTGCGCAGCCAGGGCCTGAGCACCCCGATCCTGGTGCTGACCGCCCGCGCCGACGAGGTGGACCTGGTGGTCGGCCTGGACGCCGGTGCGGACGACTACGTCACCAAGCCGTTCCGGTTGGCCGAGTTGCTCGCCCGTGTCCGGGCGCTGCTGCGTCGGGCCGGTTCCGAGGGCGCTGACGTCGATGAGATCAGCGCCCAGGACGTGCGTGTGGACATCGCCGCTCACCGTGCTTTCCTGGGCGAGCGGGAGTTGTCCCTGACCGCCAAGGAGTTCGAGCTCCTGCGCGTGCTGGTCCGCGAGGCCGGTTCGGTGGTCTCCCGGGAGGCGTTGATGCGCGAGGTCTGGGCATCCGACCCCAACGGTTCCACCAAGACCCTGGACATGCACGTGTCCTGGCTGCGGCGCAAGATCGGTGACGACGCCAACTCCCCGCGGTACATCTCCACCGTGCGCGGGATGGGATTCAGATTCGAGACCGGGGAGGACTGACCCCTGCGCCGCCGCGTCCTGATTGCGACGATTGCGGCCGTGACCGTCGCGGTGCTCCTGCTCGGCGTGCCGATGGGGGTCTTCGGTGCCCTGATGGTCAACGAGGCCAGCATGGCCAACCTGGAGTTGCGCACCCAGTCGGTGAGTAGGAGCGTCGAGGCGCGCCTGGCCACCGGCTCCGATATCGACGAGGCGATGCTGGAGCGTTGGGTCGACGACGGCGACATCCCGGTCTGGATGCGGGTCACCTCACCCACCGGCAGGGTGGTCGAGGTCGGCGAACCCATCGAGGGGCGCACCACCTACCGCAACCAGTACACCGCCTCCGGGGCGCACGTGTCCTTGCACATCGCCTCCTCCCGGCTGTTCTGGCAGGGCGCCCAGGTGGTGATCCTGGTGGTGCTGGCCTCGCTCATCGCGGTGGGAACCGCCGCACTGGTGGCCTCATGGCAGGCCAGGCGCCTGGCAGCGCCGCTGGTGTTCCTGGCCGCCAGCGCCGAACAGGTCGGCGCCGGCCAGGCGCGCCCGCAGTTCGAGCCCTCCGGGGTGGAGGAGATCGATCTGGTGGCCGCGGAGCTGAACCGGACCGGGGACCGGATGGCCAGCCGCCTGGTGGCCGAGCGCCAGTTCGCCGCGAACGCCAGCCACCAGCTCCGTACCCCGCTGACGGCGCTGTCGATGCGGCTGGAGGAGATCCAGCTCCTCAGCGATGATGAGGCGGTGCGCGAAGAGGCGCGGATCTCCCTGGAGCAGCTCGAACGCCTGGTCCGGGTGGTCGACGACCTGCTCGCCGCCTCACGCAGCCGCGACGGCGGCACCACCCAGCCCCTGCCGCTCGATGAGGTCTTCGATCAGCAGGAGGATGAGTGGGAGGGCAGCTTCCGCCGCGCCGGCCGACAGCTGATCTTCGAGAACGATGACGACCTGGCCGTGCTGGTCACCCCCGGTGCCATCGCCCAGGTGCTGTCCACCCTGCTGGAGAACTCCCTGAAGTACGGCGAGGGCACCACCTCGGTGCGGGCCCGGCCCTCCAAGCCGGGAGCGGAGTCCGGTGTGGTGATCGAGGTGGCCGACGAGGGCCCGGGGGTCAGCGACGATCTGGCACCGCGCATCTTCGAACGGCACGTCACCAGTGGCAAGGGCTCGGGGCTGGGACTGAGCCTGGCCCGGGACCTGATCGCCGCCGACGGTGGTCGGTTGGACCTGGCGCAGCGTCGCCCCCCGGTGTTCAACGTCTTCCTCAACGCCGTGCCCAAGCGGTTGGACCCCGAGGAGGTCCTGCCGGCCGGGTCGGTGGTGGTGGTGGGCCGGCGCCGCCGCCGCCGCTGATCTCAACCGCGTGAGGTGCCGACCGCCGAACCGGTGAACACCCAGTGCCGGTAGGCCACGTACCTGAACAAGGTGCCCAGCACCAGGCCCACCCCGTTCGCGGCGATGTTATCGGCCAACGGAGAGGTGAACCCGAGCAGATAATGGGAGACGGCCAGGCACCCCACCGCGATCCCCATCCCGATCAGGTTGGCGACGACGAACCTCACCAGTTCCGTCCCGTGCGCGGCCGCGCCGCCGGTGGAACGCCGGGTGGCGAAGGTCCAGTACCGGTTACCCAGCCACGCCACCAGCACCGCCACCGAGACCGAGACGACCTTCGCCGTCAGGGGCTGATCGACCAGTAACTGCCCGGGTCCGAACCGCAGCAGGTTGAACAACCCGACGTCCACCACGAACGCGAGCAGACCCACGGACCCGAACCGCGCCATCTCGGCCACCCGCGCGACGATCTCGCTGCGCGAGCGCCACGTCGACCCGATCCGGCCGGCCGGCCGCGCTGGTGCCGGAGCGCTCGCACGGGTCATTGCCCGAGCCTACCCGCCATTAGGCTTGCCGCCATGGGACCTGTGGTGGCCGTCGTCGGCGGCGGACAACTCGCACGCATGATGGCCGCACCCGCCGGCGCGCTGGACATCCATGTGCGCGCCCTGGTCGAGGCCGACGACGGCGCAGCCGCCCAGGTGCTGCCCGACGCCCCCGTGGGGGCGGCCGACGACGAGGAAGCCCTCACCCGGGTCACCCGCGGTGCGCAGGTGCTCACCTTCGAACATGAGCACGTGCCGTATGCGCTCCTGGCTGGCTTGGAGGCCGACGGCGTGGCGGTGCGCCCGGGATCGCGCGCACTGCGGGCCGCCCAGGACAAGATCCACATGCGTCGCGTGCTCACCGAACTCGGGGTGCCCTGCCCGCGCTGGGCCGAGGTGAACTCGGTGGCCGATCTCGCGGCCTTCGGCGACGAGATCGGCTGGCCGGTGGTGTTGAAGAGGCCGGTGGGAGGGTATGACGGCAAGGGCGTGCGGATCGTGCACAGCGCCCAGGAGGGTGCGGACTGGGCCGCCGAGGGTGCATTGGCGGAGGAGACGGTGGACTTCCGCTCCGAGTTGGCTGCGCTGCTGGCCCGGCGGCCCTCCGGCCAGGTGCAGACCTGGACCACGGTGCAGACCACCCAGGTGGGTGGCGTGTGCTCGGAGGTGATCTCCCCGGCCCCGGACCTGGAGGACGACGGCGCGGGCGAAGCCGCGCGGATCGCCCGCACCATCGCCGAGGGACTGGATGTGACCGGAGTGCTGGCGGTGGAGATGTTCCACACCCGGGATGGGCGCCTGCTGGTGAACGAGTTGGCGATGCGCCCGCACAACAGCGGGCACGTGACCATTGACGCCACCGTCACCTCCCAGTTCGAGCAGCACCTGCGGGCGGTGCTGGACCTGCCGCTGGGCCGAACCGAGCAGTTGGTGCCCTGGGCGGTCATGGTCAACGTGCTCGGTTCGCAACTGGCCGATCCCACCAAGGCCTACCCCGAACTCATGGAGCGCTACCCCGAGGCGAAGGTGCACCTGTACGGCAAGTCGGTGCGCCCGGGCCGCAAACTGGGGCACGTCACCGTGACCGGGGACGACCTGCCGCACCTGCGCCGGGTAGCCCGTGCCGCTGCCGATCTTCTGGAAGGACGCTGATCATGACCGAACCGACGGCGAACGAGGAGCACCCCCCGGCCGCCGGCACCGCCACCCACGGCGCCGAGGTCCCCGGGACGATGGCCACCGGCACTACAACCGGCTCGGCGCCCGGGGTGTCCGGCGGGACCGGCCAGGATGCCCGGCTGCCGCAGGTGGCGGTGGTGATGGGCTCGGACTCGGACTGGCCGGTGATGGGCCAGGCGGTCGAGGCCCTGGCGGAGTTCGGCCTCCAGGCGCACGTGGATGTGGTCTCCGCGCACCGGATGCCCCACGAGATGGTCGACTTCGGCTCAGGCGCCGCCGCTCGCGGAGTGCGGGTGATCATCGCCGGGGCCGGGGGTGCCGCGCACCTGCCCGGGATGCTCGCCTCCCTCACCCCGCTGCCGGTGATCGGAGTGCCCGTCCCGTTGGCACATCTGGACGGGATGGACTCGCTGCTGTCCATCGTGCAGATGCCTGCGGGGGTGCCGGTGGCCACGGTGTCGGTCGGGGGTGCGCGCAACGCCGGGCTGCTGGCGGTGCGGATGCTGGCCGCTGGGGAGGACGACGCCGCCGCGCAGCTGCGGGAGAAGATGTCCGCCTTCCAGCAGGACCTGCGCGCCGACGCCCGGGCCAAGGGGGAGCGGCTGCGCGCCAAGCGCAACCAGACGCCGGGGTTCAGCGCCTCCTGATCCTCGGTCCGTGCCGGAGGCGGCCGCGACGCTCGGTCGCAGGCGGGGCCAGAGCGCCTCGCTCCACAATTCATAACCCCGCGCGGGGACACCCGGCAGCACGGAGTCCCGGCGCAACCGCGGCCTGCGCCGGGCGCCGTCGTCATCGCCGAAGCCGGCCCGCCCCCTCGGTGGCCTCGGTCACATCGGGTGTCCGACGCAGCGGGAACGGCGCTAGCGTCGCCTCTCGTGACAGCCACCCGACCGGAGCTTCCTGCGTCCGCGACATTGGCCCACCCGGCATCGGATGAGCACGCCGAGAGCGGACCCGCGCGGCCACGCGCCCGGTTGCGCGGACTGGACGGGCTGCGCTTCTTCGCTGCGTTCGCGGTGCTGCTGTACCACTTCGGCGCATTCGACACCTACTCCGATGCGGTCTGGGGGGAGTCGGTGGAGGAGGCCACCGGGCCGGTGGGGGTGTGGTTCGGTTACGGTGCGCTGGCCCCCTCGTTGTTCTTCGTGATCTCCGGGTTCGTGATCCTGATGTCGGCCCAGGGTCGGGGCTGGCGCCGGTTCGTCGCCTCCCGGGCCGCCCGGCTCTACCCGGCCTACTGGGTGGCGGTGCTGGCCACCTCGGTGCTGTTGCTGCTGCTGTGGAACCCCGGCCGGGCTCCCGGCGCGGGGCAGGTAGCGGTGAACCTGACCATGTTCCAGTCCGCCTTCGGGATCAGCCACGTGGACGGGGTGTACTGGACCCTGTGGGTGGAGATGAAGTTCTACCTGCTGATGATCATCTTCCTGCTCATCGGTATCACCACCCGCCGGGTGCTGATCGTGGCGCTGGCATGGCCGCTGGTGTCCTGGGCATTCGCGCTCGCGGAGGTGCCGCACGTGTGGGACTGGCTGATCTACCGCCATGCCCCCTTCTTCGCCGGCGGAATGGTCATCTACCTCATCCACTGCCGCGGGCACAGCCTGGCCCGCTGGGCGGTGCTGGCGGTGAACGTGGCACTCGGGCTGGTGCACGGGGTACCGGGGTTGAGTACCCAGGTGGCCGAGCGCACCCCCTTCGAACTCAACCCGTGGATCCTGGGCGTCCTCACCCTGGGTTGCTTCGCGTCGGTGGCGGCCCTGAGCTGGACCCGGCTGCAGTACCTGAATTGGAAGTGGCTCACCGTGATCGGTGGCCTGACCTATCCGCTGTACCTGATCCACCAGTACTGGGGCTGGTGGGTGATCTCGATGCTGTCCGATCACGTGCCCGCCGCCGTGAGCGTGGCCGCGGCCACGGCCGTGGCGATCGCGCTGGCCTGGGTGCTGCACAAGTGCGTCGAGGTGCCCTTCGGGCCGCGGCTGCGCACCGCCGTAGCGGCGCTGTTGCGGGACCGCCCTCGCTCGCGGGCCTGACCCGGGCGGTGGGCTGAGCGCCCTCGTAGGCCTGCCCCGGCGTCGGCCACGGCCGTGTCCGGGCAACGGATACGCACCGGTCGGTGATCGTTAGCCCACCGTTCGCCGTGCGGGGAAGAACCGTTCAGGTGCCGCTGCCAGACTCGATCCCGGTCGCGCATCAGGGCCGGGGAGCAACACCGCCCGCCCTGGTGACCGCCGCCCGGGGATCATCCCGGTCCCTGCCTCTGCCCGACCAGCCGAGTTCCAACAGCCGGCACCGGGCATGGCGTCAGCATGTCCACGTCCGGCCCGGCCGTACCCAAGGAGAACGATGAGCAGCACTTCACCGGCCCTCGCCGGTGCCGCGCTCGGATCCGCGCCCGCGAACCCACCAGCCCCGAGCGCAACGGCCCGCCCGCCCCAGCGGCGCACGCGATGGAAGGGGCGAAACATCCTGGCGTTCCTGCTGCTGGCCGGCCCCAACATCGCCATCCTGCTGATCTTCACCTACCGGCCCATGCTCCTGAGTTTCTACTACTCGACGCTGCAGTGGAACCTGGGCTCGTCGATGGCACGGTTCGTCGGACTGGGCAACTACGTGGAGTGGTTCACCGACTCCCGCACCCCCACCGTGGTGGCCACCACCGCCGTGTTCGGCCTCGTCACCGTGGGTGGGGGTCTCGTGCTCGGCCTGGGCCTGGCGTTGCTGTTGAACCAGAAACTGCGCGGGCGGGGCATCGCCCGCACCCTGGCGTTCGCGCCCTACGTGCTCTCCGGGATCGCGGTGGGGATGTTGTGGCTGTACATCTTCAACCCCCGCTACGGGCTGCTCAAGGTGCTCCTGGACAACATCGGCGCCTCCTCCCCGCAGTGGTACTCCACCACCCCGTGGGCGCTGGTGATGATCATGATCGTCTACCTGTGGAAGCACGTGGGCTATGTGGCCCTGATCTACCTGGCCGGCCTGCAGGCGGTGCCGCAGGACCTGCGTGATGCGGCCGCGATCGACGGGGCCTCCAAGGCCCGCACCTTCTTCTCGGTGATCTTCCCGCTGCTGGGCCCGGTGACCTTCTTCCTGCTCATCACCACGATGCTCAGTTCGCTGCAGTCCTTCGACCTGATCCGGGCGATGACCGACGGCGGCCCGCTGGGCTCGACCACCACGTTGATGTACCAGATCTACGTCGAGGGCTTCCAGACCGGCCGGGCCGGCTACGCCTCGGCCGCGGCCACGATCCTGTTCGTGATCCTGCTGGTCATCACCGCCATCCAACTGAAGTTCGTCGAGCGGAAGGTGCACTACTCGTGACCAGCGTGCTGACCCCGGCCACGGCCACCACGGATGATTCCCCGGCACCCCAGCCCGGCGCCGCGCAGGGCCTGGACCGCACCGAGATCCGTCGTCGTCGGCGCCGGCAGGCGCGGCTGAGGCGACTGCCGCTGGAGGTGCTGCTCTATGCGGTGATGGTCGCGGTGATCGTGATCATGTCGGTGCCGCTGATCTGGATGCTGCTCGCCAGCATCAAGACCTCGGCCGAGATCTACGCCGTTCCGTTGGCCTGGCTCCCGGAGGTGTTCGACCTGTCCAACTACGGTGAGGTCGCCACCGCCATCCCGATCGCGCGGATGTTCTTCAACTCCGTGCTGATCACCACCGTGGGCGCCGGGTTGAAGGTGCTGCTGGGCCTGGCCTGCGCCTACGCGCTGGTGTTCGTGGACGTGCCGCTGCGGAAGACCGCCTTCGTGCTGGTGCTGTTCGCCCTGCTCATCCCCGGGCAGATCACGATCATTCCCAACTACACCCTGATCGCGAACCTGGGCTGGCTGAACACCTACCAGGGCATCATCGTGCCGGGCCTGGCCAGTGCATTCGGCACGTTCCTGTTCCGCCAGTACTTCCTCGGCCTGCCGGTCTCGGTGCTGGAGGCCGCCCAACTCGACGGCGCCGGGCACTACCGCCGGCTGTGGCGGTTCGTGGTGCCGATGTCGGTGCCGACCATCGCGGCGGTGTCGCTGGTCTCGATCGTGGGGGAGTGGAACGAGTACCTGTGGCCGATGCTCGTGGTGGACAACCCCTCCACGATGCCGCTGCCGGTGGGGCTGACGCTGCTCCAACGGGTGGAGGGGATGCAGAACTGGGGTGTGCTGATGGCGGCCACCACCCTGGTCACGCTGCCGATCCTGGTGATCTTCCTGATCCTGCAACGTCGCCTGGTCGCCGGCCTGACCGCCGGTGCGGTGACCGGGTGAGGTCCGACGGCGATGCGCCCCTTGCGGACTCTTGCCCTCGCTCCCGCCCCGCGGCCTCTCGCCCCCGTTTCCGAACCGTCCCGAACCAACCGATATCACCCCCGATGAGTTCTTCGAAGGAGAACCCCTGATGTCATCTGCCTCTCGTCGTCGTCCGCCCCTGTGGACCCCACGTACCAAGGAGACCTGGACACCCTCTCGCCGCAACGTCCTCACCCTGGGTGGGGCGGCCGCGACCGCCGGCCTGCTCTCCGCCTGTGGCGGCGGCCCCTCCGTGGGCGGGGACACCGCCCGCGCCGACACCACCCAGACCGAGTGGGACGGGGTGGACCCGGCCGAGCGGATCACCTGGTGGTCCAACCATCCCGGCAACACCATGGAGTGGGAGCAGTCGATGATCGACGCCTTCACCGCCGAGACCGGCATCGAGGTGGAACTGGTCACCGCCGGCGCCAATTACGACGAGATCGCCCAGCGCTTCCAGGCCGCCTCGAGCACCTCGGAGATCCCGGACCTGGTCGGGGCCAGCGACGTGTGGTGGTTCCGCTACTTCGTCAACGGCCAGATCATCCCCGTCGATGACCTGTTCGCGCACCTGGGTGTGGACACCGACGACTTCGTGGACACCTTCTACGAGGACTACGCCTACGAAGGCCTGCACTACGCGGTGCCCTACGCCCGCTCCACCCCGCTGTTCTACTACAACCGGGACATGTGGGAGGCCGCGGGGCTGCCCGACCGCGGGCCGGAGACCTGGGAGGAGTTGGCCGGCTGGTCCGAGGCGCTCTGGGGCGTGGTGCCCGGTGAGGGCGCGCCACTGGGGCTCAGCCACGGCCCGTCGTGGTCGGCCTGGTGGTACTCCAACGTCTCCTGGGGCCTGGGTGCGGCGATGAGCGAGGAGTGGGACGTCACCCTGGAGACCGAGGAGTCGATCGCCGCCGGGCGCTTCGTACGCGACTTGTACCACGGTGACGGCGCCTACGCCGGGTTCAGCGCCCAGAACAACGCCGACTTCCAGGCCGGCATGTTCGCCTCCCTGGTCGGTTCCACCGGTGCCCTGACCGGGCACCTGGAGGCCGCGACCTTCGAGTTGGGCGCGGCGTTCCTGCCCGAGGGTCCGGTGCCGGGACCGACTGTGCCCACCGGCGGCACCGGGATCGCCATCGCGGCCGACCGCGAACCCGGCCAGCAACTGGCCGGGGCGATGTTCCTGGCCTTCCTCACCAACGCGGAGAACACCGCGGACTACTCCGCCGGCACCGGGTACATGCCGGTGCGCCACTCCGCGATCGAGGGCGAGACCATGAGTGCGTTGTATGAGGAGGTGCCCCAGTTCCGCACCTCGGTGGACCAGCTCGAGCGCACCCGCACCCAGGACTGGGTCCGAGTGTTCACCCCCGGTGGTGACCAGATCATCACCGACGGGTTGGAGGAGATCATCCTGCAGGGCAGCGACGCCGAGGACGTGTTCCCCAACGTGGCCGCCCAACTCGAGCGGGCCTTCAGCGAGAACGTCGAGCCCTACCTGTGAGTACGGTCCGGCCGGCCGCGACGCCGGGCACGGGCCCGGCGCCGCGGCGCCACCCGCTGGTGATCGCCCACCGCGGCGACTCCATGGTGGCCCCGGAGAACACCCTGCCCGCCTTCGCCGCCGCGGTGCGGGGTGGGGCGGACATGATCGAGATCGACCTGCACTGCAGTGCCGACGGCGAGGGCGTCGTGATCCACGACGCCACCGTGGACCGCACCACCGACGCCAGTGGAGCGGTGGCGGACCTGGATGCGGCCGAGATCGGCCGGTTCGACGCCGGGTCCTGGTTCGACCCTGCCTTCGCCGGAGTCCGGATCCCCCTGTTCGGGGACATCCTGGATCTCTTAGTGCGCTCCCCGGGCACCGAGTTGCTGCTGGAGTTCAAGGACCCCTGGCTGGCCGGGCCGCTGGGGCAGGTCCTGTCCGATCTGAAGGCGGCCGGCCTGGCCGACCGGGTGCTCGTGCAGAGTTTCTTCCCGGACGTTCTCACCACGGTTCGCCGGGCGACCCCGGACGTGCGGCCGGGGTTCCTGAGTTCACGGTTCGACGATGAGGTCGTCACCCTCAGCCGGCACCTGGGTGCGGTGGCGTGCAACCCCGCGTTCACCCGGGTGCTGGCGGATCCCGGCCTGGTGACCCGCGCGCACCGGGCCGGGCTGCAGGTCATGGTGTGGACCGCCAACGAGGTGGCCCAGTGGGAACGGTTGGTGGCTGCGGGCGTGGACGGGATCATCACCGACCGCCCCGACCGGTTGCGCAGGTTCTTGGACTACCGGGACGGGCCCTGAACCCTCGGAGGGCGGACGAACCCCGGACTCTGCCGGGTTGACTTCCCGGCAGGGTCTGGGGAACGCCCCAGTTTCGGGGGGGTCCGTTCAGGTGGTGGTGATCCGCAACTCCCGGGGGTGCCCGACGCCGGCGACCTCCATCAGGGAGTGCGTCACCAGTGCGGCGGCCTCCTCACCCAGGGTGCCGGGCAGGTACAGGTCGGTCTCGGCGGGAGCCTGGGCAGGGAAGTAGGCGCCATACATCGGGGCCGCCTTCTCCGCCTCGGGGGCCTGCCAGCCCAGCCGGCGCAGGGCGGCGTCCTCGGCGTCGGTCCAGGGGAAGTCCCCGCCTACGTGCGAACCACCGACCAGTTCGGCGTAGAGCACGTTGCCCATCCGCAGGTACTGGGCGAACAGGTGCACCTCCTGGGTGCGCCGCTTCCGGCCGAACAGCCCGGCGATGCGCTCCTTGGTGCGCGCCGGGCCCTCGACGATGAAGAACGTGCCGTCCGCCAGAGCGCGGCACCGGTTGTTGAGTTCGCTCTCGAACTCGCTCCACGGGTCCATCCGAGCAGCCTAATGCGGGCCGGTGGGCGCCGCGGCCACCGAGGACGGAGAGGGCTGTGACCACCGGAAGGGCACCCCGGTCTCCTCCGGCAAGGGACGTTCGGGGGCCATGTATGCTCGATTCTTGTCCCAAAACGCAGATATTGGCTGAAAGGCGCCACGTGACGAACAAGAATCGGCAAAGGACGACCCTCTCCCTGATCGGCGTGTCGGCGCTGGCTCTCGGTCTGGCGGCATGCGGAGACGACGGCGGCAACGGCGGCGCCGACGCCGACCTGGAGGACACCTACGTGGTCGCATCGGACACCTCGTTCGTGCCCTTCGCCTTCGAAGAGGGTGGTGAGTACGTCGGCTTCGACATGGACATGATCAACCACATCGCCGACGAGGTCGGGTTCGACGTCCAACTGGAGACGACCAACTTCGACGGGATCATCCCGGGCCTGCAGACCGGTTCATTCGACATCGCGATCGCCGGCATCACCATCACCGACGAGCGTGCCCAGGTCATCGACTACACCAGCCCGTACTACAAGTCGGGCCTGCGCATCGCCGCTCCGGTCGATGACGAGCAGATCCAGGGCGTGGAGGACCTCGAGGACCTCACGATCGCCACCCGGCTGGGTTCCACGAGCGCGGACTACATCGAGCAGAACATCGAGGGAGCCACGGCCAACACCTACGAGCAGTTGGACCAGGCCTACCTGTCGGTGGAGGGCGGCGGCTCGGACGCCATTCTCTATGACGCTCCGAACGTGGAGTACTACGTCGCCACCGCCGGTGAGGACAGCCTGCGGGTGACCGGTGAGCTGCTCGAGGCCCAGGATTATGGCATCGCCGTCACCCAGGGCAACGAGGCATTGGTCGAGGCGATGAACGAGGCGATCGCGACCATGATCGACGACGGCACCTACGCCGAGATCTACGAGTCCTGGTTCGGCGAGCAGCCGGAGTGGCTGGATGAACTGGCGGCATCGGCCGACTGACCCTCCCACCACGTTCCGAAAGGCGGGTGCTCACCGAGCACCCGCCTTTTGACGGAAGGCACACCGCGCATGGACGCCATATTCGGCTTCAACTGGGCAGGGGTCGTCGAGTTCCTGCCGGCCCTCACGCGAGGGCTGTACTACACGCTGCTGGTCTCGGTGGGCGGCCTGGCGATCGGGTTCGTCCTGGGGGCGATCGCGGGCCTGGGCCGGCTGAGCCGATTCAAGGTGATTAACTGGATCGCCATCATCTACGTCGAGGCGATCCGCGGAACCCCGGTGCTGGTCCAGGCCATCTGGATCTACTTCGCCCTGCCGCTGATCATCGCCTACACCCTGCCCTCGGTGGTGGCGGGCATCATCGTGATCGCCCTCAACTCCGGGGCCTACATCGCCGAGATCGTGCGCGGTGCCGTGCAGTCCATCGACAAGGGTCAGAACGAGGCCGGCCGGTCCCTGGGACTGGACGCCCGCACCACGATGCGTCATGTGATCTGGCCCCAGGCGTTCAAACGGATGATCCCACCGCTGGGCAACCAGTTCATCATCAGCATCAAGGACACCTCGCTGCTTTCGGTGATCCTGGTTCCCGAACTCATCTTCCAGGGCCGGCTCGTGGTGGCGAACCACTTCAACGCCGTGGAGATCTACACAACCGTGGCAGCGTTCTACCTCGCGATCACACTCACCCTGTCGATCGTCCTACGAGGTATCGAGAAGCGTTTGGAGCGCCGGGCATGATCATTGACGTCACGGACCTGCACAAGTCCTTCGGTGATCACGAGGTCCTCGCCGGGATCAACTGCAGCGTCGCCGAGCAGGAGGTCGTCTGCGTGATCGGGCCCTCGGGCTCGGGTAAGAGCACCTTCTTGCGGTGCCTGAACCTGCTCGAGGAGGTCACCAGTGGCGAGGTGGTGATCGACGGGCACTCCCTCACCGATCGCCGGGTCAAGATCGACGCCGTGCGCGCCGAGATCGGCATGGTGTTCCAACAGTTCAATCTGTTCCCGCACAAGTCGGTGATCGAGAACATCATGCTCGCCCCGATGAAGGTGCGCCGGCTCAGCAAGGCTGCGGCCCGGGACCGCGGGCGAGCCCTGCTGAAGAAGGTCGGGCTGGAGGAGAAGGAGAACGCCTACCCCGGGAGCCTGTCGGGCGGGCAGCAACAGCGGGTGGCGATCGCCCGGGCGCTGGCCATGGAACCCAAGATCATGCTGTTCGATGAGCCGACCTCATCCCTTGACCCCGAACTGGTCGGTGAGGTGCTGGCCGTGATGAAGGACCTGGCACTCGAGGGGATGACGATGGTGGTGGTCACCCACGAGATGGGCTTCGCCCGCGAGGTCGGCGACCGCGTCCTCTTCATGGACGGCGGCGTCCTGGTGGAAGAGGGCTCCCCGCAGGAGATCTTCGACAACCCGCAGCACGAACGCACCCGGGCCTTTCTCAACAAGGTCCTGTGAGCGCCGGTCCGGTGCTCTGAGTTGGCCGGCCGAGGCTGACTTCGCGGATTCTGGACCGAACGCGCACGGCGTTTGGCGCTCACTCGGTCCCGATGGCGCGAAGTCAGCGGGTGCCAGGGTCGACGCGATACCGGTTAGAGCGACTGCACGGCATCGTTGATCAGGTCCACCGGTTCCCAGACCCCGTCCTCGAGGTTGCTCAGCACCGCCACGGTGACGGCGGCGCCCGGGTAGTGCCGCAGCATCGCGCTGGCCCCGGTGTTGACGCCCTCCTTCCAGTAGGAACGCACCACGGCGCCGGGGTCGGTGGAGATCTCGAACCCGTAGCCCATCGCGTGGACGACGCCGTTCTCGGGGTCCACCGAGTGGGTCGCATGCGGGGTGATCATGGCCTCGGCGAGTTCGGCCGGCAACAGTTCACCGGCGCGCAGGGCGCGGTGGAAGGCGAGCAGATCTGCTGCGCACACGTGCGCGCCGCCGTCCGGTGACCCGATCGGTGGGTAGGAATAGATGTTGCGCCGCCACCCGCCGTCGTCGGCTTCCACGCCTTCGGCGACGTCGGGGACCACCCGGTCCATGGCGAAGAATCCCGCGCGGCTCATCCCGGCCGGGCCGAAGACGTGTTCGACGACGTAGTCGCGGTAGGAGCGCCCCGTGGCCTTCTCGATCATCAGCCCGAGCAGGATGTAGGAGACGTTGCAGTACCGCGCACCCTTGCCGGGGGCGAAGTTGGCGGGTTTGTTGACGAAGTTCGGCAGGAAATCGGCGGTCTGACGCACCGAGTAGTTCGGGGTGTCCACCCAGAGCGCCTCGTAGGACTCCCCGGCCTCCTCATCGGCGTCGTCACCGATGCCGGAGGTGTGGGAGAGCAGGTGGTGCACCGTGACGGCGGGGGAGATGGTGGTGCCGGTCAGGCCGAGGTAGTCGATCGCGGAGGTCTGCAGCGTGAAGGCGCCGGCTGCGACCTGTTGCAGGGTGGCCACCGCGGTGAAGAGTTTGGTGACCGAGGCGCAGTCGTACCGGGTGCTCATCGTGGCCGGGACGTTCCAGGTGTAGGACGCCGGGCCGTAGGCACCCTCGAACAGGGTGCGGTCGGCCGAGTCGATGCGCACCGTCCCGGAGAACTCGCCCTTCCGGGCCAGGTCGGTCAGGGCGGCGTGCAGCGAGTCAGTGTCCATGGGACCTCAGGTTATGGGTAATGGCGGACGGCGAGCGCGGGCGGCCCGGATCGGTGGGCGGGGAGCGGGCTGCGCAACCTAGGTGAGATCTGCCGCCGGCATGCAGGAGGTTCGGCTCTAGTCCAACCCGAGGCGTGGGCCCTCAATGGCCGGACAGGTGTCCATCACCACGTCCAAGCCGGCAGCGGTGGCCCGCTCGGCCGCGGCCTCGTCGATAACGCCAAGTTGTAGCCAGACCGCCTTGGCGCCGCGGGCGATGGCCTGGTCCACCACGTCCCCGGCGCGCGTGGAGTTGACGAAGACGTCCACCACGTCGATGTCCCCGGGCACCTCATCGAGTCTGGTGTAGCCGGCCTGGCCGTGCACCGTCTCGGCCTTGGGGTGCACCGGCACGATCTCCATCCCGAGCCCTTGTTGCAGGTAGGCCGAGACGCCGAAGGCCGCCCGGCCGGTGTTGGTGGACAGCCCCACCACTGCCCACCGGCCAGGAGTGGTGAGCAACCGGCGGATGACGTCGACGTCGTTGGTATGGGCCATGGATCTACTCAAGCACACCTGCCCGCGCCCGGCAGCGCGGTTGATCGTTGGTCACCGCGGGGTGCTCGGTGAGCCCATGCATCTGGGCCATGTGGAGCGGCATACCGGATCCCGCATGGCCGTCGTATCGGCGCCGATCGTGCACGGGCCGCGGGTATCGTCGCCGGAGGAGTCGCGGCCGAACTCGTCCTCACACCGGTTGTTGCCGACTGATTCACTGCTAATTCATGAAGAGAGGAACTGGGATGCTGCAAGCGCTCCGGTCGAGGGCCGGGCTGGTCTTCGTGAGCCTGGTCGGCGGCGGCACGCTGCTGCTGACCATCGAGAAGGTCGCAGGCTGGGGGATCCTGCAACACCTCGCGCTCGTGCTCTACTCCGGATCACTCGCCCTGATCGGTTTGAAAGTGCTGGCGGGACTTCGTAGTCAGCATCTGGAGAGGCTGAAGCGCCACCGTGAGGTGCGCGGCTTGGAGCGGATGCTGGCGCGCATCGGGCCTAAGGCGGAACGAGAGCGATCTGCCTTCGAGGTCCAATCCGCGACCGGAGCGATCTCGGATGCTTTCCACCCGGACCCGGAGAGCCAGGACCCGCTCGAGCAGGTCGGAACCTCCTCCTTGGCCGCCGGCGTGGTGAACGAGTCAGGCCCGAGAGCCCGTACGGCAGAACTCGTCGCCGACTTCATCGAGAGTCGAGTGGTGGGCACCGGCGCGGAGTTCAACGAGTATCCGACAGCGCCTGGGCACAAGGAGTCGATCGTGACAGCGGCTCGAGAACGAGGGCTCGAGGTCGTCCGATCGGGAGACCTCATCCACTTCCTGCTCGACGGTGAGCCCGTGGGCGGGATGAGCCGGCTGACCACATCGCTGGCGAGTTACTTCGCGACTCAGATCTGCGCCTCGAAGCATGCGACGAGAGTCGTGCTGGAGCGTCATGGCCTTCCGATGGCGCGGGGAGCCACGTTCGCTGCTGACGGGGCCTCCGAAGGGCTGGCGTACCTGTACCGGCTCGGCCGCGACGCGGTCATCAAGCCTTCAGGGGGACGGGCCGGCAGGGGAATCTCCACCGGAATCAGCAACGAGGAGGAGTTCAGGCAGGCGTGGACCAAGGCGAAGGAGGCGACGAGTCGGCGAGATCGCATCGTGGTCGAGGAACAGATCTCCGGGTTGGACATCCGCGCGTTCGTCGTCGAGGACCAGGTGGTCGCTGCGGCATCGCGGGTACCTGCCTACGTGATCGGTGACGGGGTTTCCTCCATCACCCAACTGCTCGCCATCAAGGCTGAGCGTCGGAGTCTGAATGACTACCATGGGCGAACCCCGATCGTCGTGGACCACCACTACCTCCGGAAGATGGGCATCAGCGGAGACTCGGTTCCTGCCGAAGGGTCGGTGGTACTGCTGAACAATGTGGGGAACATTCACCAGGGCGGAGAGTCCGTCGACGTCACCTCCTCGATGCATCCGGAGTTGAAGAGGATCGCTGTGGAAGCCGTTCGTGTGGTTCCGGGCTTGAGAGTGGCTGGTGTCGATCTGATGGTGAACGCGCCGCAGGACCCGGCCGGAGCGATCATCCTGGAACTGAACGCCAACGCGAACCTGTCGATCCACCACTACCCCGCCTACGGCCAGCCCAACGACGTCGCGGCGGCGATCATCGACAGAATGGTGCACCGGGCCCAGGGCCAGCACCCGGTCCAGGATGGTCCAGCGCCAGTCGTAACGTAATCCCTGCTATCAGTCGTCGCCGTCGACGTCGCCCTGCTCGACGGTGCCATCGGCCACGGAGGCGAAGAAGGCGGGGTAATGGTCCTCCAGCAGCACGGTGGAGCCCACCCCACCGGGGCGGTGATTCATCGAGGCGATCGGCGGGGCCCCGCGCACTCCGTCCGGGCCGGTGGCATTGCGAAAGGCCAGAGCCATCCGGCCCAGGTCGATGATGTTGCTGTTCTCCGAGACGTACAGCGCCCCCAGGCCCGACTCCAGCAGGTCCACCTGCTGGCCCGGCCGCACCGCCAGGGCGGGGTCGGCCACGGTGGACGTGATGGCCTGGATCACCTGCTGCTGGCGCAGGGTGCGCCCGATGTCACCCATTGGGTCCGCCGCGCGCATCCGGGCAAAGGCCAGCGCCGTGTCACCGTCGGAGATGTGGCACCCGGCCTCCCACTCCAGCCGGGAGTCCCGGTCGGAGACGTCGTAGTCCAGGCACAACTCCACCCCGCCCACGGCGTCGACCACGTTCGCCAGACCACCCATGCCGATCTCGACGTAGTGGTCCACCTCGATGCCGGTCAGGGACTCCACGCTGGCGCGCAGCAACTCGGGCCCGCCCCAGGAGTAGGCGGCGTTGAGTTTGTTCCAGCCGTGCCCGGGGATCTCCATGTACGTGTCCCGCGGCAGGGAGATCAGCGAGGTGTTTCCACTCGGGGGCACCGTCAGGATCATGATCGTGTCCGCACGCTGACCCTCGGTGGGGTCGTGGGTGAAGTTCTCATCGTCGTCGCGCGAGTCCGACCCGGCCAGCAGGTAGGTGGTCCCGGCGGTGCTGAGGGAGGACTCCCCGGCGTCCACGTGCTGGATCTTGCCGTTCGCCCAGATCAGCAGGCCCACCGGCCAGGCCAGGATCAGCACCAGCAACAGCACGAACGCCAGGAGCACTCCCCGGCCCCGGCGACGGCGGCGCGGGCGCCCACCGCGAGGTGCCACCGGGGTGGGAGGCTGAGAGGGAGGGACCGAGGACGGCGGCGCTGCCGCGGGCCGGTGGCTCGCCTGCTGACCGGCGGGGTGGTCTGCCGGCATCACCCGGGTGCGATCAGGTCCGGCCGGTGGCCGACCCCCCGGCGGGATCGACGGCGGCGGGTCGCCCTGGTCGGAACCGCCACGCCTGTAACCCTGGCCTGAGCCGGCCCGCCCCGGATCACCCGGTACCGCGGGTGACCGCGGCGCGAAACTGGGTGGGCGCCGGGCCGGTCCGCGTCCACCCCCAGGTGCACCCGCACTTCCGGAAACGCCGGCCGCTTCAGCCTCGAGTGGCTGGGCCGGACCGCCTCGGCGGGCACGGGAGGCGCCGGGTGGGCGCCTGCCCGGACGGCGTCCGGAACTGGCGCCACGTGATGTTCCCTCAGGGGGCGTCTGGCTCATCGGCTTACCCGCATGGTCCGTTCTGCTGTTCGGCTGTGGACCCATCGAGCGTAGGCCCGGTGGAGCCGTCATCGGGGGAGGTGGAGTCGGTGTCGGCGTCCGCCCCATCGACATCGGTGCCCTCTGTCGCGGTGGCGCCGTCGTCGGCGTCTGCACCCATGAGTTCCTCTTCCTGCTCCTCGGTCACGTGCAGGGGCTGGTCGGCGGCGATGGCTTCCCAGAGTTCGGTGGCCTCGTCGGTCCACACCACGTTCGCGCCATCGCCGCGGCCCACCACCGGGACGGTGGCGAAGGTGATCTCACCCAGGTCGATGTGGCGTAGCGCGTAGGCCAGGCCGCTGAGTGCCGAGATCGACCCGAAGTCACGCGAGGCGGTCACTGAGGACGTCGCCGCGTCCAGGAACGCGTAGAGTTTGCCGGCGTCGGTGAGCAGGTTCTGGTCCAGCACATGCCGTGCGGTTGCGGCCAGCAGATCCTGCTGGCGGTCGATGCGTTGGATGTCACTGCCATCGCCCAGGCTCTTGCGCACCCGGGCATAGCCCAGCGCCTGCTCGCCGTCGAGAACCTGCTCACCGGCCTCGAGTTCGATGTCTGCCTGGCGGTCACTGATCGGTTCGGGTACGCAGTACGGCACCCCGCCGAGGGCGTCCACCACGTCAATGAATCCAACGAAATCCACCGCGATGAATCCGTCCATGCGCACGTTCGTCAGCGCCTCCACGGCGCGGATCGTGCATGCGGCGGCATACCCCACGTCGCCGGTCTGCCCGCCGATCTCGAAGGCGGCGTTGAACTTGCCCTCCCGGGGGTTGGTGTCGGTGCCGTCGGGCAGTTCGCAGGAAGGCACCGTGACCCAGGAGTCCCGGGGGATCGAGATCATCTCCACCCGATCCCGGTCGGCGCTGACGTGGGCCACGATCACGGTGTCCGAACGCACTCCGGGGGTGGTGCTCCCGCCGATCTCGAAGTTCTCCCCGGAACGGTCATCGGTGCCCACCAGCAGCACGTTCAGGGCCTGGCCGGCGTGGGGATCCTCCGGGTCCGGAGCCTCGAGGGGTTCTGGACGCTCGTCCCCGAGCAGGTCGTCGATGTCATGGGTTTGGATGTTGGAGTCCAGGTCCCGGTAGGCCCAGGCCACCCCGGAGGTCACGAACATCCCCAGCGCCAGCAACGCCACCAGTGCAACGTGCCGGCGCTGCTCGCGCGCGGCGGCGTGCCGGATGGAGCCGGGGGTGGTGGGGGAGGCGTTGGTGGCCGCGGCAAAGACCGCGGCTGCGGCAGGCCCACCCGGGCGGGCCCGCCCGCGACGACGGCGGAGTGCGGCGTGTCGAGGGTTGACCCGCGGCCGGCCGGAGGGCCGTGGGGGCTGGCTCATACCCGCGCGCCGGCGAGCAGATCGTCGGCCCCGTTGGTCCGGGCCTCCAGACTGCCCTCATCGGTGTCACGGTCGGCGGGACCGTCCGCGGGTGCCTCCTGATCCGCCGGCCCCTCATCGCCCGAGCGGGGTTCGTCGTCGGCCTGGGGTAGCACCATCGGCTCGTCGTCGCGGAGGGACTGCCACAGCGGTTCGCCATCCGCGTTCTGGACCACCACGTTGCCGGCCCAGTCGAAGGGGACGGTGGCGAAGGTGACGTGGCTGGTGTCGAGGTGCCGCAGGGAGTAGGCCAGTCCGCCCATGGTTGTCAGGTTGCCGATCCGTTCGCTGGTGGTCATCGCCGAGGCCGTGGCCTGCAGGAACCGGAAGAGCGCCGGGGTGTCCGTGACTAGATTGGACCCGAGCACCTCATCGGCGATGGCGCCGAAGAGTTGCTGCTGGCGCTCTATCCGGGAGATGTCGGAGCCGTCATCGACACCCACCCGGGCTCTGGCGACACCCAGGGCGGTGTCGCCGGCGAGGCGGTGGCAGCCGGCGTGGATCTGCAGCCTGGCCTTGGGGGCATCAATATCTTCGTCGAAGCACATCTGTACCCCGCCGATCGCGTCGATTACCTCTACGAAGCCTTCGAAGTCCACCACTACGAAGTCATCGATGTGCAGTCCCGTCATCGCCTCGGTGGTCAGGATGGTGCAGGCGGCGGCGTAGGCGACATCGCCGGTCTGGCCGCCGTAGGCGAACGCGGCGTTGAACCGGGTGCCGTTGTCGTCGGACCCGGCGGACATCGGGGCGGTCTGTCGCCCGTCCGGCAACGGGCAACTGGGTACGTCCACCAGCAGGTCACGGGGGATGGAGACCACGTCCACCCGGGACCGGTCCGCGGCCACATGCACGATGAGGTTCGTGTCGGAGCGCATACCGCCGGCGAAGCCGTAGTCGTCCTCGTTGTCGGAGTTGCGGGCATCCGAGCCCATCAGCATCACGTTGTATGCGCGCCCGCTCAGGGGGTCATCGGGCGCGGCGTCGTCGTCGCTGCCACTGGCGTGGCCGGCACCATCGCCCCGGCCGAGAATCTCATCCAGATCGTGGGTGGCCACCCGGCTCTGCACGCTTTGGTAGGCCAGCACCATCCCAGCCCCAGTGAAGGCGAGCAAACCGCTGAGGGCGAGCGCAGCCAAGTAGCGGCCGCGGCGCCCGGGGCGCTGAGCCGCGTGCCGGCGCACCGCGTCCTGGCCGCGGGCAGGGAAGGAGAAAGGCATCGCATCAAATGGTAGGCATAAACAGGCCGGTAAGGGGGGATAAGGGGGGATCGTCGAGAGGAGGTTCTGTGGAAGGTGGTGAGGTGAGTCACAGGTGAGGGACGGGCCACAGGGTCTATGGAGCGACAGGTGTATAGGGCAACCTATTCCTCCAGAGGTGCCCGGTCATCGGAGCAGGTTTTGGCGTAGTTAGGCGCAGCCAGCACAATGGGTACCTGTCAAGCGAGTGCAGCGCGACCGTACGTTAGGCAGCGGGGCGGTGGTTCGATGCGACACGGACGCACGTGAGCGGGTAGGGAACGTTGGTCGACGGAGAGGATGTATACGGTGAGCAACGTCTTGGGCCCTCAAGATCGCGTTCTCGTGGTTGGCAGTTCGGGCTTTGTGGGGGTCTATGTGCAACAGGCGTTGAGTTCCGCCGGCATCGATTTCGTGCGGTTCGACCTCTTCCCAGATCCGTCCGGGGAGGACACCTTTATCGGCGACGTCCGCGACACCACAGCGCTGACCGAAGCCATGACAGGGTGCACTGCGGTTCTCAACCTTGCGGCGGCTCACCATGACTTCGGGATCGATAGCGGCACCTTCGAATCAGTGAACATTGGAGGCGCCCGTTCGGTCTGCGCTGCGATGGAGCACCACGACATCACCAATCTGTGCTTCTTCTCCACCGTTGCTGTCTATGGTGTGCAGGACGGGGTGCCGGACGAGCACTCTGTCCCGGCTCCAGTCAACGACTATGGGCGAACCAAACTCGGTGCCGAACAGATCTACCTGGAATGGGAGTCAACTGTCGAGGGGCGTCGTGCCTTGATAATCCGCCCGGCTGTGGTGTTCGGGCCGGGGAATTTCGCGAATGTCTTCCGTCTTATTCAGCAGATTCATCGGCGAACTTTTCTCCCAGTGGGATCCGGTGCTAACCGCAAGTCGATGTGCTACGTCGAGAATCTCGTCGCCGCCGTCCAGCACCTCTGGGGCGCCCCACCACAGGAAGATACGGGCCCGTTCGAGGTCTACAACTACGTCGATGAGCCCGATTTGACCTCCCGCGAGGTGGTTGGCCGGATCTATGCAGAGTTGGGTCGGCGCCAGCCGCGACTGTGGCTCCCGCTGGGCCTGACCGTCCTTGCCGCTAGCCCGTTCGACCTCGTGGCACGGGTTACCGGGCGAAACCTCCCGATCACGTCCGAGCGGATCAGGAAACTTGCCGGCATGGAAACCAGGTTCGCCGCAGAACGCATTCGCCAGACGGGCTTTGCGCCGTCGGTATCCCTGACGGAAGGACTGCGGCGCACGGTGCGCTGGTACCGGAAGTCCGGACGGAGGGCAGATCCGGTGGTGCACCTGCCCCCGGAGGGTATCGTCCGGCGCACGTCCTCGGAACGAACACCGCGTGTGGCGGCCGTCGTGGTTACTTACAACCGCGCTGAACTGCTGCGCCACTGCTTGGACGCACTGGCTGAGCAGCGGGTTGGCCCGGCTGCCGTCGTCGTCATCGATAACAACTCGACCGACGGCTCAGGCGAGGTGGCTCGGTCCCATCGCCTGGGTGCAGATGTCATGACCTTGCCTCGTAACGTCGGCGGAGCCGGCGGGTTCGCCGCCGGAATGGCGCGAGCCCTAGCGCGCCACTCGCCTGACTGGTTGTGGCTGATGGACGATGACACGATCCCCGGACCCGGGGCCCTCGAGGAACTACTCAAGGTATCCCTGGCCTTTCCGCGTGACCTGAGTGTCCTCAGTAGCAGGGCGGTCTGGACCGACGGTCGTGTGCACCCGATGAACGTCTCGCGCGAGCGAGTCGGGGGTCCGGCGACGGACCGACGGAACGCCGCTGCCGCGAATTCGCGGGTGATCCGAACAGCATCCTTCGTCTCGATCCTGATCCGCGGGCAAGAGGCTCGCCGGCACGGTTTACCACTTGCGGACTACTTCATCTGGGGTGACGACACCGAGTACTCCAGCAGGTTGCTGCGGGAGGGTGTGGGATTACAGGTGGCCGGGAGCGTGGTGGAGCATCGCACCGCTGAGTTCGCCTCCTGGCAGAACAACCCGGGCCAGCGCTTCTACTACGAGGTGCGTAACAAGATCTGGTTGCTGACTCGCTCCCCCGGCCTGCGGGTTTGGGAGCGCCTACTGTACGGCGGATCTGCTGCTGTTGGTTGGGTACGGACGTTGTTGTTTGCGCCGCAGCGAGCGGCTGTGGTGAAGTCCGGTATTCGTGGCTTCTGGAAGGGGATCACGACATCTCCGAAACCGACCGCAACCGTCCTCGATGGGATGGGCGAGGTGACCGATGACGTTCGGTTGGTTGAGCGCGCCGCCGCGGGATCCGCACAGGTATGAGCCGGGATCTGCAGTTCAGTGTGCTACTGCCTGTCTACGCTGGCGACCGCGCCGATCACTTCCTGCGGGCCTTTGATTCAGCCACCGTGGAGCAGGAGTTGCGCCCCAGCGAAGTCATCCTCGTACAGGACGGGCCGGTGCCCGGCGCCCTCGCGGAGGCGATCAGGAGCGCCACCGCGCAGCGCCATGTCCCGGTTCTCCATCACGAACTGCCGACGAATGTTCGCCTGGCGGCTGCCTTGCAGGCAGGTCTTCAGCGGTGTTCGTACGACGTGATAGCCAGAGCCGATGCCGACGACATCTCGGTGCCGAGCCGATTCGCTGTCCAGGTGCCGCTTGTGGCGGACGGACTGGACCTAGTGGGAAGTGCGATGCAGGAGTTCGATAGCGCGGACGGGTCTCTCGGGCCTATTCGTCCCCGACCGGAAAGTACCGCGGCGATTCTGCGGTACGCCTCCTTCCACAACCCGTTTAACCACCCCACGGTGGTCTTCCGGCGATCGGCGGTCATGGCGGCCGGCGGCTACGAGGACCTCCCGTTCATGGAGGACTACTGGCTGTTCGCGCGGATGCTCGCTGCCGGTGCCACGGCAAGAAATGTCCGCGAGGCGCTGGTGCGCTACCGCACGGGCGACGAACTCTTCGCGCGTCGGGGTGGATGGCAGCCCCTCCGTTCGGATTGGGTCCTCCAAAGGCGCCTACGCCGTCTCGGTCTTACCTCCAGAGCGCAAATGGTGCGCAACATTGCCCAGCGCACGGGTTACCGGCTGGTCCCGGATGCCATACGCAGGTGGGCATACCCCGCACTGATCGCTCGCCACTGAAGTACTTGCCGGTTCAATGATAGGAGACGCTATGACCACCGACCTCCTGGTGGTGGGATCCGGGTTCTTCGGACTCACCGTTGCCGAACGATGTGCCAGAGAATTTGGGTTGCGGGTGAAGGTGATCGACCGGCGACCACACATCGGCGGAAACGCGTACTCCGAAGCCGAGGAGAGCACGGGAATCGAGGTGCACCGGTACGGCGCACATCTCTTCCACACTTCGAACGAACGGATCTGGGAGTACGTCAACAGGTTTACCGCGTTCACTGACTACGTGCACCATGTCTACACGACGCACCGCGGTGAGGTGTATCCGATGCCGATTAACCTGGGCACCATCAACCAGTTCTTCCGCGCCGCACACAGCCCGGACTCGGCACGCGAACTTCTTCGCGATCAAGCC
>NZ_JBMPQC010000014.1:0-63584 GCF_049724975.1 Pseudactinotalea sp. Z1732
TCATCACATGACCCACCACCGTCTCGTGGAATAGGCTTCCTCCGGAACGGTGCCTGTTCAACTGCCTTCGCTCCTTTTGGATCATCGTGCCATCCAGCCAGCAACGCTCCGTGCCAGTAACGCAAAACTCTGCGCCTCGCACACTCCAGGTATCGCTTGACCACACCGGGAGCAAACTTCCGTCTGCTCCGAGTTTAACGGCGATAAGTCGATACCTACTCTAGTCATCGGTCCCGCTCGGAGGCCTCGACGCGCTGCCAGAAAGGCTCATGCCAATCCCCGCAAGAACCGCCTCGTGTAAGCCCTGAGCACGGCGTATGTTTCGCACCAGCCCTGAGGCACGTGTCTGCGAACGGAACGCCTGTGAAGGCGAAATGCCGTGCTCGGTGGCTGCTTTCCAAGTTGAGAGTTGCGCGCGACCCTGCACCCGGCCGTGAGACCCCAGCGGCAAGGTGGTCCAAGTCACCGGCTCTGTCCGAAACGGGGAGCGCGGCGTCCAGCGCTTCCTTTGCACCGAACCATCTCCTCGTCGCTTAGCCGTGTTGCAAGACCGGTGGTCCCGACATCATATCTCTGCAAGCATAAACAGGTTAGCGTTCTCTTGCGCTTCACCGGTGTAGAAGGAGGGAGACGACTTGCCTACAACCTCGCATCGCACACTCCTATACGGTAGTTGCGTCTCCCGCGATATGTACGAGTACCTGAGGTCCGATTACATGCTCAAGGAGTATACCGCGCGGCAATCGCTAATCAGCGCTGCGGCGCCCTCGTTGGATCTAACCGAGGTCCCAGGACTCGAGTCCGCCTTCCAGCGCCGAATGGTGGTGAGCGACTTCGCAAGTTCGATGCGGACGACGTTGCCGCAGCAAGCCACGGATATCGACCTTTTGGTGCTGGACTTGGTTGACGAGCGGCTGGGAGTTGTCCGGTTGGGAGGCGGCGTCTATGTCACCCGCTCCCAAGAATTGCTAGACTCCAAGTTGCTCCAGCACTTTCCGGATGCATCGCCCATGATCCCGTTTGGGTCCAACGAGCACTTCGCGCTCTGGCTGCCCGCTGCGTCGGCCTTCATCGGGCTGCTGCGCCAGACCGGGCTAATCGAGCGCACGCTGCTCATCGAAGCCACCTTCGCCAGTCGAACCGACGTGGGCACTCCGGCCAACAAGTGGTGGAACAAGCCGGCGCGGCACTGGAACAAGGCATTCGCTCGCTACTACCAGGTGTTCAAGGATGCCGGTGTGCGCACGCACGTGATCGGCAAGGACGCCATCTCGGACTCCGCGCACAAGTGGGGCCCTGCCGCCTACCATTACGTCGACCAGGCCTACCTGGGCATCACCCGCACGATCGAGCAGATGGTCGCTAGCTCCAACTCCAACTCCAACTAGCGACACTGCTCAGGTAGCGCCGGGGGTGCCAAACAGCGGGGGTTCTACCTGATGGCAAGTTCCCTCGGTACGCTGAGGAGGTTAGTTGCCCGGTTGCAAGGGGGTCTTTGGGGAGTGACTGTGTGAGTAGGCCGCCCGTACCACCATCCCCAGTCGACGCTGGGCGCGCTGACGCTGGCCGAGGGATCACTCCCCGCCACCAGCGCTCCAGCCGCGCCGACTGGGTGCTCCGCGCATCTTTGGATGTGCTGTGCTGGGTGGTGATTCTTACCGCGTTCACGCTCGCGCGGTTCGACCTGGCGGATGTGCCCGTGCGTGCGGGAGGCCTCATGTGGGCCGTCCTCATTGCCGTGGTGATCCAGACATCGCTGGGTGCAGTACTGGTTTACCGCGGCCAGTACCGGTACGGCTCTCGCGACGAGATCGTCACGTTGGCGATGATCGGTGGCTTCATCGCGATCGCGCTGACGATCTACACAGTCCTACTCCCGTCTCGGCCTATCCCGCTCTCGGTGGCGCTGTTCTCCTTCACCGGTGCAGTCGGTCTCATGGCTGCGGTGCGCTTCTTCGCCCTTCGCCAAGGCAGCAACCAGACCCGCAAACCCAACGGCCCGCGCACCTTGATCCTCGGAGCCGGAGAGGGTGGGGCGCTGGCCATCGAGATGATGCAGACCGACCGGAACAACCACTACGTCCCGGTTGCGCTGCTCGATGATGACCCGCACAAGCGGTTCCTGCGGATCGGTGGAGTGCGCGTGATGGGCACACTGGACGACCTGGCCAAGGTCGCCGAGCGCACCAACGCCGATACCGCGCTGCTGGCCATCCCGAGCGCGAGCAGCGAGGTGGTGCTGCGCACCTCGCGGGCCGCCCGTGAGGCCGGTTTGCAGTTCCGTACCATGCCCTCCACCTCGGCCCTGATGACGGTGGCTCCGGAAGAAGCGCGACGGGAACACCACCTCACCACACAGGCGATGTTCCGCAAGGTGAGCCTCGAGGACCTCATCGGTCGCAACCCGGTCGACACCGACCTCCATGCGATCTCGGCGTACCTGGACGGCAAGGTGGTGCTGGTCACCGGCGCAGGGGGTTCGATCGGATCCCAGTTGGCGCGGGAAATCTCCCAGTTCGCCCCCGGGCGGTTGGTGTTGACCGACCGCGATGAGTCCGGCCTGCACACCACGCAACTGTCCATCGAGGGCACGGCGCTCCTGGATTCGGAGGACGTGGTCCTGTGCGACCTGCGCGTACCGGGCATCGTCGATGAGTTGATCGCCACCATCCAGCCCGATGTGGTGTTCCACGCTGCCGCGCTCAAGCACCTGCCTCTCCTTGAGCGGTTCCCCTACGAGGCACTGTCCGCGAATGTGCACGTCACCTACGACCTCGCCCGCGCGTGCCTCCGGCACGACGTCGCCCGGTTCGTGCACATCTCCACCGACAAGGCCGCCGACCCGATCAGCGTGCTCGGCTACTCCAAACGTGCCGCCGAACGCTTGGTGTCCGGGGTAGCCAACGGGTCGGGCAAGCACTACATCTCCGTGCGCTTCGGCAACGTGCTGGGGTCCCGCGGCTCCGCGCTGCGCACCTGGAGCGCCCAGGTCGCCACCAACCGGCCCCTGACCATCACCGATCCACGCATGTACCGGTACTTCATGTCCATCAACGAGGCTTGCCAGTTGGTGCTGCAGGCAGCCACGATCGGCGGCCCAGGCCAGGCCCTGGTGCTGGACATGGGCGATGCTGTGCACGTGGAGACTATCGCGCGCCGGTACGCCGAACTCAACGGTGCAGTCAACGTCGATGTGGTCTACACCGGGGTGCGCCCCGGCGAGAAACTCCGGGAGAGCCGCCTGGGCTCCGTCGAATCCGATGAACGCCCCCACCACGAACTGATCACGCACGTGCAGGTTCCTCCCCTGCAGCCGCGGCAGTTGACCGATCTGGCCGAGTTGCGCAGCCGGACAGGGCTGCTGCCGGCCGAGGACGTGCTCGCGTGGTTGAAGCGGGTGGGGACCGAAACTTGATAGGCGTGCTGGCCGGTGGCGCCGGCGCAGCGCTCGCCGGTGCCGGCCTGACCTGGGTGCTGATCCGGGTTCTGCACCACTTCGGTGTGGTTGATGCTCCCGTCGCCCGATCACTACACCACCAGCCCGTTGCTCGTGGGGGCGGACTCGCCGTGCTGGTGGCCCTCGGGATCGGGATGCTGGTCGGGGCGACCCTGGGGTCGGGCTATCACGCCATGGGGGCGGCCTGGCTGTTGGCGAGCACGGTGTTGTACGGCGCGCTCGGCTTCAACGACGATCTCACCTCCCTCAGCGCCAGGTTCCGGTTCGCGATCCAGGTGGTGCTGGGATTCCTGGTGGCCCTGGTGGGAACGATCCTCACCGGCTGGAGCCCGGTGTGGGCGTTGTTCGCCGCCGGTGCGCTGCTGGTGGCGGTCAACGTCACCAACTTCATGGACGGCGCCAACGGCCTGGTCTCTACCCACACCGTGGTCACCGGACTCTGGTTCGCGATCCTGGCACTGTCTGCCGACAGCCCCACCACCGCACTGTTCAGCGCCTCCTTGGCCGGCGCCGCGTTGGGGTTCTTGCCGTTCAACGCGGTGGCGCCCAAGATCTTCCTCGGGGACGTGGGCAGTTACGCGATCGGCGCCGCGCTCACCGCTGCCGCGCTGGTGCTGGCAGGCAACGGGGTACCTCTCGCCCCGCTACTGGCTCCCTTCCTGGTGTACCTGCTGGACACCGCCTACACCCTGCAGTTGCGGATCCGGGCCGGGGAACGCTGGTACGAACCGCACAAACTGCACATCTACCAGCGCCTGATCACCGCCGGCTGGTCCCACCCGCGGGTCGCCGGCACCGTGAGCACCGTGGCCGCCGCGATGTGCGTGCTGACCCTGCCGATGCTCCTGGGCGCCCCGGTGGCGTTGCAGGTGGTCACCGCGGTACTTATCCTCGCCGTGGCCGGAGCGTACCTGCGGCTGCCGGTGTGGGCCGCGGCGCCAGTGCCGTGGCGGAAGGCGGCACCCTGATGCGCCTGCTGCTGCTGAGCCACTACTACCCGCCGGAGGTCGGCGCCCCGCAGCGGCGCTGGTCCGCGCTGGTGCCGCATCTGCGCAACCGCGGCGTCCGAATGAACGTGATCACCACTCCCCCGCACTACCCGCACGGCTACGTGCGCGCCGAACACGCCGCCCTTCGCCCGGGCACCCGCTCAGCCGGTGCCTGGGGGGAGGTGGTGCACCGCGTGCGGTATCTGCCCTATGACAAGACGGTGCGTACCCGCGGACTGGACCAAGTCATCGCCGCAGTGGACACCGTCCGAGTCGGCCTGACCAGATTCAGCCGGCACCGCCCGGACGTGATCGTGGCGACCGCCCCCAGTCTGCCCACAGTCCTCGCCGGTGCTGTCCTCGGGCGGTTGCTGGGCGTGCCGGTGGTGGTGGAGATGCGCGATGCTTGGCCGGACCTGATCTCCTACCGGCGCCAATGGCAGGACGACGAATCCAGTTCACTCAGCGGTCTGCTCGCCACCGCGGCTCACCATGTGGTGACGTGGGCGCAGCGCCGGGCCACCGCGCTGGTCACCACGTCGGAGGCCTTCGCCCAACGCCTCCGCGATCGCGGCATGCCGCCGGTACACGTGATCCGCACCGGCACCAACCAGCAGCAGGTGCCGGCGCGTATCGACCACGAAGGTCCGTTACGCGTCCTCTACCTGGGCACCGTGGGCCGATCCCAGGACTTGGCAACCGCCGTGCGAGCCGCCGCGCTGCTACGGCAGCAGGGTGTGGGCGTGCAGATGCGCATCGTGGGCGATGGGGCGCTGCGTCCCGAGATCCGGGAGTTGGCTGACCAACTCCAGGCACCGGTGACGTTCCTGGACCCGGTCTCCCCCGCTGAAACCGCCACGCAGTACACCTGGGCCGACACGGTGCTGGTGAGCCTGCGGCCCTGGGAGCCGATGGCCTGGACGGTGCCCTCGAAACTCCTGGAGGTGATCGGCACAGGCCGGCACGTCACCGGGGCGTTGGCCGGTGAACCGGCGCAGATCCTCACTGACGCCGGCGCCGGGCACGTCGTGCCACCCGGGGATGTGGAGGCCCTCGCCGGGCTGTGGCGCACCCTCGAGCAGGACCGCAGCCTGCTCGATATCGGGGGCAGCGGCGCGCAGTGGCTCGCCATGCACGCCCGCGAGGAGGACCTCGCCGAGCACTACCTCTCCCTCTTGCAGCACGTGACGACCACCGCCCGGCGGTGAGTTCTGCAACCACCGCCGGGCGTCGTCGTCGTCCGTTGTTGCCTTACCGCTGGTTGGAACCGGGGTGGTTCTCGGTCATCGAGGCTAGACGAGGGTTGATTACCTGCTCACCGTGGGTGGCGAGGACAGTCGAAGGATGAGGCCCCTTGGTATAAACTCAGTCCTGCACTCGGATCCATCTTGGCGCTCCTCAACTTGACTCGCGTTGCGCTATGGGACACACTGAAGCCTTGCTCCCCGCCGTCTACGGATTGGCGGGGATTTTTTTCATGGAGGAGCAGTGCTGCGAGCATCCGTGGTGATCGACTACCAGAACGTTCACCTGACAGCGCGCGACGCCTTCGATCCGGGTGGGCCCGAACGCGACTCACTCATCCACCCGATGCAGTTCGCGCGAAACGCGATCCGCGAGCGAAATGCACGCCAACGAACGGGGTTTCCTCAAGCCGAGTTGCACCGCGTCACTGTGTTTCGGGGACTCCCCCACGTGGATCACGACTGGGAACCCCTCGACGGGCGCAGAGATGACCACCGCCCAGCGGTGAGTTCTGCGACTACCGCCGGGCGTCGTCGTCGTCCGTTGTTGCCTTACCGCTGGTTGGAACCAGCGGTGGTGTGCGCATCGGCGACGTGCAGCACCTCATCGAGGATGTCCAGGCCCTGCGTCAGTTCCGCCTCGGTCACGGTGCACGGGGGCACCACGTGGATGCGGTGATAGTTGCTGAAAACCAGCAGACCGGACTTCTTCGCCGCGCCGATGAGTTCACCCATCGCCGCGCTGGTGCCGCCGTAGGGGGCCAGCGGCTCCCGGGTGTCGCGGTCGATCACCAGGTCCAGGGCCCAGAACATGCCCAGGCCGCGCACCTCCCCGATCACCGGGTGGTTCTCGGCCATTGTGGCCAGGCGCGGGCCCACCACCTGCTCACCCAGGGTGGCGGCGTTCTCGATCACGCCCTCGTCGGTCATCGCGGTGATCGCACCAACCGCTGCGGCGCACGCCAGCGGGTGGCCGGAGTAGGTCAGGCCGCCGGGGTAGACGCGCTCATCGAAGGTGGCGGCGATCTCGTTGTTGAGCACCACCCCGCCCAGGGGCACGTAACCGGAGTTGACACCCTTGGCGAAGGTGATCAGGTCCGGCACCACGTCATAGTGCTCGAAAGCGAACCACTTGCCGGTGCGGCCGAACCCGCTCATCACCTCATCGGCGATGTAGACGATGCCGTGCCGGTCGCACAGTTCGCGCACCCCGGCCAGGTAGCCCGGGGGCGGGGGCATAATGCCGGCGGTTCCCGGCACCGTCTCCAGGACGATCGCGGCGATGGTGCCCGGGCCCTCGAACGCGATGGTCTGCTCCAGGTGGGCCAGGGCGCGCTCGGTCTCCTGCTCCTGGGTCTCGGAGTGGAACGGGGAGCGGTACAGGAACGGGCCGAAGAAGTGCACGTACCCGGCGTTGCCGAACTCGTTCGCCCAGCGGCGCGGGTCACCGGTGAGGTTGATCGCCGCCGAGGTGGCGCCGTGGTAACTGCGGTAGGTGGACAGCACCTTGTTCCGGCCGGTGTGCAGGCGGGCCATCCGCACCGCGTTCTCCACCGCCTCGGCCCCGCCGGAAGTGAAGAACACCTTCTCCAGGCCTTCCGGGGCGCGCTCGGCGATGAGGCGGGCGGCCTCGGAGCGGGCGTCGTTGGCGTGGGCGGGGGCGATGGTGCAGATCCTGTCGGCCTGGTCCTTGATGGCCTGGACCACCGCGGGGTGCTGGTGGCCGATGTTGACGTTGACCATCTGGGAGGAGAAGTCCAGGTACTTCTTCCCCTGGTCATCCCAGACGTAGGAGCCCTGCGCCCGGGTGATGACCATCGGGTCCAGGGCGCCCTGGGCGGACCAGGAGTGGAACACGTGCGACCGGTCCAGGTCGTAGGTGCGCTGGGTGTCCGCTGTGCGTGCCGTCTCAGTGGTGGTCATGAGGTGCCTTCGTCTCAGTCGTTCTGGGGGAAGCCGAGGTTGATGCCGCCGTGGCTGGGGTCCAGCCAGCGTTCGGTGACCACCTTGGTGCGGGTGTAGAAACTGACCCCATGATGCCCGTAGGCGTGGGCGTCCCCGAACAGGGAGGACTTCCAGCCGCCGAAGGAGTAGTAGGCCACCGGCACCGGGATCGGCACGTTCACCCCGACCATGCCGACCTGCACCTCGTCGCGGAACCGCCGGGCGGCGCCGCCGTCGTTGGTGAAGATGGCGGTGCCGTTGCCGTAGGGGTTGGAGTTGATGAGTTCCAGGCCCTCTTCGTAGGTGTCGGCGCGCAGCACCGAGAGCACCGGACCGAAGATCTCATCGGTGTACACGCTCATGCCCGGGGTGACCTGGTCCAGCAGGGTGGGGCCGAGCCAGAAGCCGGCCTCGTCGCCGTTGGGGGTGACGGTGCGTCCGTCGGCCACCACCACGGCGCCGTCACGTTCCCCGGCGTCGATGTAGGAGGCCACCTTGTCCCGGTGGTCCTTGGTGACCAGGGGGCCCATGTCGCAGTTGCGGCGGCCATCGCCCACGGTGAGGTTGTTCATCCGTTCGGTGATCTTGGCGACCAGCTCATCGCCCACCGGGCCCACGGCCACCAGGGCCGAGATGGCCATGCACCGCTCCCCTGCGGAACCGAACCCGGCGTTGACCGCAGCGTCCGCGGCCAGGTCCAGGTCGGCGTCGGGCAGCACCAGCATGTGGTTCTTCGCCCCGCCCAGAGCCTGCACCCGCTTGCCCGCTGCGGTGGCGGTCTCGTAGACGTACCGGGCGATCGGGGTGGAGCCGACGAAGGAGACGGCCTTGATGTCGGAGTGGGTGAGCAGGGAGTCCACGGCGACCTTGTCGCCCTGGACCACGTTGAAGACCCCGTCGGGCAGACCCGCTTCGCCGAGCAGTTCGGCCAGCCACAACGAGGCGCTCGGGTCCTTCTCACTGGGCTTGAGCACCACGGTGTTGCCGGTGGCCAGGGCCAGGGGGAAGAACCACATCGGCACCATGGCGGGGAAGTTGAACGGGGAGATGATCGCCACCGGGCCCAGCGGGTGGTTCACCGAGTACACGTCCACGTTGGTGGAGGCGTTCTCCGTCATCCCGCCCTTGACCAGGTCGGCGATGCCGCAGGCGAACTCGACCACTTCCTGGCCACGGGTGATCTCACCCAGGGCGTCGGAGAGCACCTTGCCGTGCTCGGCGGTGATGATCTCGGCCAGTTCGTGCTTGCGGGCGTTCAGCAGTTCCCGGAACGTGAACAGGATGGCCGTGCGCTTGGCCAGGGACGTGTCCCGCCAGGCGGGGAAGGCGGCCGTGGCGGCGGCCACGGCGTGCTCGACGTCCTCGGCGCCGGCCAGGGCCACGCGGGAGGAGACCTGGCCGGTGGCGGGGTTGAACACCTCGGCGCTGCGCTCGGCGTTGCCGGCGTAGGGCTGCCCGTTCACCCAGTGGGACACGGGCGTGCTGGCGGTCGTGGAGGCGGCAGTGGTGGTGTCGGTGGTGGTCATAGTGCCAGTCTCCGCCAGAACCGGCCCCGGCGGTAGGTACATACTGTTCGTTTGGCCGGGAAGTTCCATACACTGTGTCAATGTCGATCACGGTGCGCCAGGTGCTGGACTCCCCCGCCGTGCAGACCGGGATCCCCCGGCTGCTCACCGGTGCGGACCAGTTGGACCGGCCGGTGCGGTGGGTGCACGTGTTCGAAGGCGATGACCCGGCGGCCTTGCTCTCCGGTGGGGAGTTGCTGCTCACCACCCTGGTGGCCCTGCCCGATGACCCGGCGCGCCAGCGCGAGTACATCCGCGGGTTGGCCACGGCCGGGGCGGCGGCGCTGGTGGTGGAACTGGGGCGGCGCTTCGCCTCGGTGCCCCAGGTGATGGTCGATGAGGCCAGTGCGGCGGCGCTGCCGATGGTGGCGCTGCACCGCACGGTCAAGTTCGTCACCATCACCGAAGCGGTGCATGCCCGGATCGTGGACGATCAGCACGAACTGCTCACCTTCACCCGGCAGGTGCATGAGGTCTTCACCCAGGTGGCCGTCGCCGGCGCCGACGCCCAGGAGATCATCGAGCGCACCGCGCAGATGGCCGGCAGCGCGGTGGTGCTGGAGAACCTGGCCCACGAGGTGATCGCCTACACCCGGGCCGATGCGCAGGTGCTGACCGACTGGTCGGCCCGCTCCCGGCTGGTGGACCGGGTGGGCGGCACCCACGAGGTGCCCGAACACGGGTGGCTGGTGACCGGCGTGGGCGGCACCCAGGGCGACTGGGGGCGGTTGGTGCTGGTGGGCAAGCCGGTGGTGCCCCCGTCGGCGGCGCGGATGCTGGTGGAACGGGCCGCGCAGGCGTTGGCGGTGGCGCGGTTGATGGAACGCGATGCGGCCTCGCTGCGCTCCCGGGCCCTGCAGCGTTTCCTCGCCGGGTTCGCCGACACCGGTGCCCGCGCGCCCGATGAGGACGTGCGCGCGGCCGCCGAGGCGTTCGGCCTGGTGCGGGCGCAGCGTTACCTGGCGCTGTGCGTGGCGCGGGGGCGGACCGACGACGGGGGTGCTGGGGCGGGGGCGGGGGCGGCTGGGGCTGGGGTGTCCGGGAGTGGGGTGTCCGGGGCGGGGGTGGCCGGGGCGGGGGCGGCCGGGGCTGGGGTGGGAGCGTCCGGGGTGGGGGCGTCCTCAGGCAGACGCGCCGGGGCGGACTCACCGGGTGCGGACGCGCTCAGCGACCACGGTGCCGACCCGCTCGGCAACCACCGCGCCGACCCGCTCGCCGGCCCGCGGTCGGAGCAGGCCCTGGCCGAGGCGGTCTCGCGCGCTATCGCCCAGGCGCAGCTATCCGCGTTGGTCAGCCCGCTGGATGAGGACCTGGTCGGGGTATTGGTAGCGCTGCCAGGAAGGACGAGCCCGGAGACGGCGCTGGAGACGTTCGCGGCAGCGCTGGGGCGCACCTCGGTCACCCCTGGCGGCGTCCGGCAGGGCGCGGTGGTGGGCGTCACGCCGGAGCGGCACAGCATCTCCCAGGCCGGGGCAGACCTGCCCGAAGCCGCCTACATCGCCCGCGCCGCCGCGCTGATCCCGGCCGAGCACCGCAAGGCGTACCACCGCATCGCCGACATCGGGATCCGCGGGCTGCTGATGCTGCTGGGTGGCGACGAACGCCTCACCGCCTTCGCCGAGCGCCAACTCGCCCCACTACTCATCCACGACGACCAGCACGACACCGGCCTGGTCACCGTGCTGCGCCGCTACCTCGAGGCCGGCGGGGCCATCGCCCCCCTGGCCCGGGCCCTGCACCTGAGCCGACAGGCCCTGTACGCCCGGCTGCGCAGGATGGAACGCATCCTCGGCGTGGACCTGGCCGATGCCGAGACCCGCACCGCCCTGCACGTGGCGCTGCTGGCCAAGGAGGTCGGGTCGGCGACCTGAACGGCCGGGCGCCGCCGTCGTCGTCGGGCCTGGCTTCGACCGGTCCGGAACACAACGAACGGGCAGGGCTCCATCGAATCTGGCCATGATCGAATCGAATCTGTGCAATGTGAAAGAGTTTGGTTCGAACCATTGACTCGAACGCCCGTTCTAGGTAGTGTGGGTTTATGGCAGTCCACCCGCTCCCGCGCATCTCCCCCACCCAGGAGGTCTATGCCGCGCTGGACGGGTTGGTGGGGTTGGACCCGCGTGGGTTGAACGCTGCAGGGCAGGGACAGTTGCTGGTGGATCTGAAGCGGATCGAGTCGCGGGTGCGGGCCTACAAACTCAAAGTCCTCGCCGCCGCCGATCAGGCCAGGACCGCCCAGAGATCCGGTCATGCCGATACCGCCTCGTGGGCGGCCAAGCACACCAACGACGACGGGCGAGAGACCAGCCGAGAGACCAAGCTCGCCACCCGGCTCACCGATCGTGTCCCCACCCAGCGGGCCCTGGATGGAGGCGACATCTCTGCAGAGCACGCCGAGATCATCGTGGGCGCCGGAGAGAAACTGCCCGAAGGCCTCACCGCCGCGGAGCGGAACCGGGTCGAAGCGGACCTGGTGGACAAGGCCAAGCAGATACCCCCCTCAGCGCTTCGCCAACGCGCCCGGCGGCAACTGGAGGCGCTGAAGAAGGACCGCGAAACCGTCGACGCGCACGAAGAGGGCCAAATCGCCGATGAAGAAGCCCGCGCCCGGGCACAGACGCGTCTGACCCTGCGGGACAACCACGACGGCACCGTCACCGGACACTTCACCCTCCCGGTCTTCCACGGCCACCTGCTGCGCAAGATCATCCACACCATGACCGCACCCCGCCGCACCAACGGACCCGCAGACAACAGCACCGGCAACGCAGGCAGCGGTGGCGGGGCGTTCGGTAACGCCGGCGCGGGCCGTCAGGCCTTCGACAACACCGGTGCGGATGAGGACGCGCTCTTCGGTGCCGATGACGCCACCAGCAAAGCCCCCGGTGCCACCGCAGCAGGCACCCGCGCGGCTCCGGGCCCGCAGCCGGTCCCCGGACCGGGCACGGGACTGGGTGCAGAGGCACGCCGCGGCACGGGCGCGACCGACAGTTCGATGGAGGACCTGTCCGGGCTGCCCAACCCCGCCCGGGCAGCCCACGGGCGGCGCACCGACTGGGCCAACACGCACGGCCTGGCCCTGGCAGAACTCATCGAACACCTTCCCACCGACCACCTCAGCCCCAAAACCGCGGCCACGATCGTGGTCACCCTCGATGAAGACGTACTCCGCGGACGACTCGCAGCAGCCGGGCTGGACACCGGAGAAAAGATCTCCGCCGCCCAGGCCCGCCAACTCGCCTGCAACTCCGGCCTCATCCCAACCGTCCTGAACGGAAAGTCGATCCCACTCGACCTGGGGCGCAGCAAACGACTCTTCACCGAACCCCAACGCACCGCCCTGACCGTGCGCCACACCACCTGCGCCGCCGACGGCTGCCAACGCCCCTACGCCTGGTGCGAACTCCACCACGCCATCCCCTGGTCCCACCACGGACCCACCGATCTCGATAACGCGGTGCCACTATGTCATCGCCATCATCGGATGGCCCACGACCACAGATATCACCAGGGCCGAGCATCCGCCGGCGGCTACACCTTCACCATGCGGCAGTAGCGGCAGCGACGCGGTTGCAGCAGTAGCGGCATGAGCGGCGGGAGCGGCAGGAGCCACCCGGGCACATCCACGCTCCGGTAACCACATCATGCCTGCTCAGCCAGCGCCGTCCGCTCTACGGTGGCGTTCGCACGACGGTGGCGTTCCACCCGCCGAGGTTAAACGTCGTCCTTGCGACTCTCCGTGCCATCTGCATCGGTGTCAACACTGCTGTCCGCAGTAGAACTACCTGCATCCGTGTCAACACTGCTGTCGGCAGTCGCAACGTCGTCGGTCCGGGTGGCCTCGGCGCTCTGCGTGCTGCCAGCACCCTCGCCGTCGTCGGTCTGGCTGGCCTGGGTGGCCTGCGGGCTGCCAGCATCCTCGGCGGTCTCGCGCCCGTCACCACTCTCGGCGGTCTCACGCCCGTCGAGCCCGTCGCCGCCGTCGTCGTCCTCTTCTTCGGCGCGGCTGCGCTCGACCGAGACGACCACTTCCAGTTCCAGGTCGTTCAGGTGTGGGTCGGACTGGGTCCACTCCCCACCCTGGCGGCGCACGTCGGTCTCCGAGTGCGCCCCGCAGCCGTGGTCTAGGGAGACCACCTTGCCGTCGTCGGGGGACCACTCGTTCGCGCACACCCCGAACAGGGTGCCCAGCGACCCGGCCAGCGGCACGATGAACCCGCAGGAGGCACAGTCCGCTCCGGCCTGGCGGGCCCCGGAGGTGTCCGGGCCGGCGGGGCCGTTGTACCAGCGGGTGGCGGCGGCATCGAGGGCCTTGCGGTTCATCACCCGGTCCCGGCCCAGGCCCAACTCGCGGATCGCGACCCGGTCGGCCTCGGGATCCCCGGTGGCCACATACCCCCGCTCCAGACGCTCGTCGTCGGGGTCGTAGGGCAACCGGTCGGTGGCGCTCAGGTCCCCCGGGGCCAGCCGGTCGGCCCACGGCACCCACTCCGGGGCCAGCAACGCGCCGTCACCGGGCAGCAGCCCGACCTCAGCCACCGCGGGCGTACGGGAACGCGGGGCGCGGGTCAGCGTGACGAACCAGCGCCAGCCCACGTACCCGGGCGCAGTGGTGGTGAAGTAGTGGGTGCCCAGCCGTTCGCCCTCGAGTTCGAACCCGAGGTACTCACCCAGGTCGGTCCCGGCCTCGCTGGCCACGGCCACCCTCGCCAGGTCCACGGCGCCGGACAGGACGGCGTCCTTGTTCGGCTTGCGCACCGACCCGGTGCGGGCCGGGGGGGCGAAGGTCTCACGCGTCGAACTCATCGGCCACCACCCTCAGGAGTCGGCCCAGGTTCGCCGCTTCGGCCTTCTCCGGGTAGCGCCCACCGCGCAGGCGCCCGCCGGCCCGGTCCAGGGAGCGGATCAGGTCCTCCACGATCACGGCCATGTCCTCCGCGGGGCGGCGCTTGGCGCGCACCACCGAGGGCCCGGAGTCCAGTACCTGCACCGACAGGGCCTGCAGGCCGCGCCGCCCGTCGGCCACCCCGAACTCCACCCGGGTGCCCGGGCGTGGCGTCTCGGCGTCGGCCGGTAGGGCCGAGGCGTGCAGGAAGACCTCTTGGCCGTCGTCGGAGGCGATGAAGCCGAACCCGCGATCAGCATCGAAAAACTTGACCTTGCCGGTGGGCACCTGGATCCCTGACTTTCTGTGCTGTGGTAACTGGGCAGGACCGAACCCGCCGGTATTCAATGGTCCCAGAGTAGCGCCGCGCGTAGGCAGTGACGAACTCAATGGGGCGCGGGTGCAGGTGCGGTGGGGCCCGGTGGCGGCGCGGTCGGCGCGACCCTGACGCTGCCCGGCCCTGCCGCTGCCCGACCCTGACGCCGCCCGACCGCTGCCCCTACCGCTGCCCGGCCGCTGCCCGACCCTGAGGCTGCCCGACCGCTGCCCGACCACTGCCCGACCCTGACGCTGCCTGGCCGCGAGCCGGAGCCACACACTTACTAAGATGGTGCGGATGACCTCCCGCCCTGCCACGCCCGAGACGGTGCCCTCCGGCGCCGACCTTGCCGGCACCCTGCGAGGCTGGGACGACGACGCCCTGGCGCACCTGCTGCGCACCCGCCCGGATCTGGCCACCCCACCGCCGTCGTCGATCACCGCGATGGCCACCCGCGCCGGCTCGCGCGCCTCCGTCACCCACGCGTTGGGGCAACTGGACCGCCCCACCCTGACCGTGGCCGAAACGCTGGCGGTGATGAGCACGCCCTCCTCCCCCACCTCGGTGCGCGCACTCACCGAGGCGCTGGGGTTCGAGGCCGACGACGGCGCCGCGCGCCTGCTCGACCGCGCCCTGGCGCTGGGGTCCCCAGAGGCGATCTCGCTGGTGGAGGGGGCCCGCGAGGCGCTGGCGTCGGCTCCGCTGGGTCTGGGCCCGCCGCTGCGCGCGCTCGGGCTGCGGGCCGCCGATGGATGGCCGACGACGAAGCCCGCCGTGACGGCAGCCCTCACCGGGGCGCCGGAACCAGCAAAGCGGATGCTGACGGCGCTGATGTGGGGGCCGGCGGTGGGATCCTTCGAGCACGTGCCCGAACCGGTGCACTGGTTGCTGGGCGCCAAACTCCTGCACCGGCTCTCCGAGACCCAGGTGGTGCTGCCCCGGGAGGTGGCGCTGGCCCTGCGCGGGGGCCGGCTGGTCCGCGAGGTGCCCACGGCCGCCCCGCTGACGGAGGCGCCGGCGCGCGGTGCCTCGACGGTGGCGGCCGAGGCGGCCCGGGCCGGGGAATCGGTGCTGCGACATCTGGACCAGTTGACCCGGGCCTGGGCGCAGGACCCACCGCCGGTCCTGCGCACCGGTGGCGTGGGAGTGCGGGACATGCGGGCCCTGGCTGGGATGCTCGGCGCGGAGGTGGAACACGCGGCGCTGATCGCCGAGCTGGCCGGGATGCTCGGCCTGGTGGGTCACCACCATGGTGGGGACGGCTCGTTCTGGGCGCCGACCGCGGTGGGGTTGGAGCCCGAGCCCGACCCGGTGCAGGGCCGGTGGGCCCAGATGGTGTGGACGTGGCTGGAGTCGGCGCGCACCCCGTGGCTGGTGGGCACCCGGACCGACAAGGGCGTGCTGCGCGCTGCCCTGGCCCCGGACCTGCAGCGCTCCTGGGCGCCGCAACTGCGTCGCCGGGTACTGGAGGCGTTGGACCGGTGGCCGGCCGGGTCCGCCCCGGACGCCGCGGCCGTGCAGGAGCACCTGGCTTGGCACACCCCGCGTTCGGCCCCGCCGGAGGCCACGGTGGCCGCGGTGCTGGCCGAGGCGGCAGCCCTGGGACTGACCGGAGCCGGGGCGTTGAGTGAGCCCGGCCGGGTGTTGCTGGCGGCGGAGGCGACACCCGCGGCGATAGCCGAAGCCTTCGCCGTCGGCCTGCCCCCGCTGGTGGAGGAGATGTTCATCCAGGGCGACCTCACCGGGATCGTGCCCGGCCGGCCGGACCCGGCGCTGGCGCGGCTGTTGGAGGCGACCGCGCAGGTCGAGTCGCGCGGCTCGGCGATGACGGTGCGGTTCACCCCGGACTCGGTGCGTGCGGCCCTGGACGGTGGGTGGCTGCCGGAGCAGATACTGACCGACCTGGGTCGGTTCTCCCGCACCGGCGTGCCCCAGCCGCTGGAGTACCTGGTGCATGACACCGCCCGCACCCACGGGCAGTTGCGGGTGGGCCGGGCCGCCTCGTTCCTGCGCGCCGGGCAGGACGGGGTACTCACTGCGCTGGTGGGCGAGAAGGGCCTGGCTGACCTGGGGTTGCGGCTGCTGGCGCCCACGGTGGCGGTGGCCGAGGTGGGGCCGCAGGAGTTGATCGAGGCGCTGCGCGCGGCCGGGCACTCGGCGCTGGCCGAGGGCCCCGACGGGCAGGTGGTGGCCCTGGGCAGCCGTCAGGTGCGGGCCAGCCGGGGGCTGCGGGCGGGCACTGGGCTTTCTGCGGGCAGCGGAGCGCGGGGCGGCAGCGGGTTGCGGGCCGGCAGCGGGCTTCCTGCGAGGAGCGGAGCGCGGGGCGGCAGCGGGATTTCTGCGGGCAGCGGAGCGCGGGGCGGCAGCGGGATTACTGCGGAGGGCTCAGCCGGTGGCGGGACGCACGCTGGAGTCCCTGCGGGCACGGTGACGCACAGCGCTGCCGATGATCCCGGTGCACTGGCCGAACTGATCGCCCAGATGCGCACCGGGGAGGAACGGGCGCATCGCAGTGCCGGCAACGGGCACAGCCAGGATCCCGTGTACGCCTTGGAACTCCTGCGCCAGGCCGCCGCCGGGGGCACGCAGGTGGAACTGGTGATCGCCGGATCGGCCGGAGCGCCCGAGCACCGCCGGGTGCGCCCCTTGAGCGTGGCCGGCGGGCGGGTGCGGGTGCTCGATGTGGTGAAGCAGGCCGAGTTGACGGTGGCGGCCCACCGCATCGTCAGCGTCGCGACCCAGCCCGGCTGACGCCGTCTGGCCTCCCCTACCGACCACCACCCGCTCGCGCCGCCCTTCCACCTGCCGTTGAGATCGCGGCACCTGCCTCGAGATCGCACCACCTGGTCAGTGCACTCAGTCCAACTGCCGCGACCTCAGCAGCGGCGCTACGCAGCCCGGCAGTCGCCGTCAGCCCTCCGCTGCCGGCCCTCCCCTGCCGACCACGACCACTCGCGCCGCCCCTCCATCTGCCGGCGCCAACCCTCCATCTGCCTGACGTCGCGGCATATGCCTCGAACTCGCACCACCTCCCCGGTGCACTCAGTCCAACTGCCGCGACCTCAGCGTGATGGACCGCGGCCAGCGGGCCAGGTCCGCGACCTCAGCAGCGGCGGCGGCCAAGGTGCCGGGACCTCAGCGGCGGCGGGTCAGGTGCCGCGACCTCGGGCAGGTAGCGATCGGCAGGCGCCGGCGGGGGGTCAGCGGCGGGGGCGGATGAACTGGGCGCGGGTGGCGTCGTCGAGGTTACTCGTGGCCAGCCGCAGGCTCGGGCGGGTCATCTCCTGGTGGTGCCGGTTCAGGAAGTCCACCAGAGCCTGCTCATCGACTGTGCCCACCTGGCGCAGCGCGGTGCCGACCGGCTTGGTCACCCACGGCGAGGGGTCGGCGACCAGCATCCGGGCCAGCGCCAGCGGGTCCTCCAGGTCACCCGAGCCGATCAGCCAGAACGCCGCGGTGATCGCGGTGCGGCGCTCCAGCGCCACCTCCGAGCGGGCGAGGTCGAACAGCGGCTGCCTGGACCTGTCCACCAAGTAGGCCCCCACCACCCGCGGTGCGGCCCGGTCGATGAAGTCCCAGGCGGTGAGCAGATGGTGGTTGTCCAAGTACACCTCGTACAGGGCGCGCCGGTCCTGCTCGCTCAGGCCCCGCCGTCGGGCCTTGAAATCCAGGATGGACACGCCCACCATCCGCACCTCGTACCACCGGGACGCCAGTAGATCCGGCACGGACGAAACCGGGAGGTCGGTGGCGGACTTGGCCAGGTCGAACACGTCCCGCATCCGGACCCCGACGGCCGCCAGCCCGCTGTCGGGCGGCAGTCGCCGGGCGACCTTGTCCCGCTCGGTCGGTGAACTCACCTCACGCAGGGCGGTGAAGATCTGCTCGACGCCGGTGGTGTCGGTGCGGATCGCCTCGGCGCGGGCAGTGCCGGTGCCGGTGCTCCCGGTGGCGTTCATGCCGCGGCCAGCACCGCGCGCTCCAGCCGGGCGTAACTGGTCTCCATGCCGTCGGTCATGCCGGTGGCCAGGATGGCGTCGCGCATCTCGGCGTTGTCGTAGGTGATGAGCAAGGTGATCAGGGTGCCACCGGTGACGGGGATGAGGGTCTGCTCGTTCAACGTGGGCGGGCCCTCCATCCCCTCCATCGCCTCGGTCTGCACCGCCCGGTGCGGCTCCTCGGCCTCCAGGAGCTCACCGGTGAGGGCGAAGCCGGGACTGCTGCCGTCATCGGGGGCCCAGGCGTACCGGTAGGTCTGCCCGACCTCGGTGGCGACCTCACACGAGGTCATCGACCATCCGTCCGGTCCGAGCATCCAGCGCTTGAGCAACTCCGGGTCCTGATGGGCGTCCCAGACCTGCTGGGGTGTGCCGCGGATGATCCGGGAGAAGCGCACCTGGGTGTCGGAGAGGATCTGGGCCTGAACCGGTAGGTCCGCGGAGAAGGAGGCCAGATCGGCCACCACGTCGTCGATCTGGCTCATCGCCGAGCGCATGCCCTCCTCCATGCCCATGGTGAGCATCCGCTTAAGGTTGTCGGCGGAGTTGAAGTAGGTGGTGGTGGTGCATCGGGACCCGGTGTCGGTCTCGGTGAACTCGTACACCATGCGCATGGCCGGCATATCCCGATCGGGGTTACCGTCCGGGCCGGTGAAGCCGTCCAGGACCTCGAAGGAGCGTCCCGGATCGACGGCCAGGAACTCCCAGTAACCGCCGGACCGCTCCCCTTCCGGTCCGGTCATGTAGTAGTGGGAGAACCCGCCCGGGGCCATATCGTGGCGGGTGAAGGTGGCCGGCCAGGTGACCGGTCCCCAGAACTTCTCGATCTGACGGGCATCGGCGTACGCGTCCCAGAGCCGCTGCACCGGCACCGTGAAGTCCGCGACGATCGTGATCTGCAGGGTTTCGGTGTCCTTGTGGACGGTGGTGATAGGCATCGTTGGTGACCTTCCTCGGTCTGTCCTCGATAGGTGTTTCTCAGTCCTGCTCCAGCAGCGCGTCGAGGCGGTCGATGCGGCTGCGCCAGATCTGCGCGTAGTGGTCCAGGAGGGCCTGGGCCCGGCGGATGGTGGCGGGATTGCCGCGGACGAGTCGCTCGCGGCCCCTGGAGTGTTTGGTGACCAGTCCTGCCCGTTGCAGGACGGTGACGTGTTTCTGCACCGCTGCGAACGACATGTCGTACTCAGCGGCCAGACGGGAGACGGAGAACTCCTCGACCAAGGTGCGCCGGACGATGTCACGCCGGGTGGTATCGGCGAGAGCCTGGAAGATCCGGTCCACCTCGTCGTCGCTGAGTTCCAGTCGCTGCTGGTGATGTGCAACCATTTGGTTGTACGTTAGACCCACGGAACGGTCTCGTCAAGGCCCAAATTCGGAACGAGGATGCCTGGAATCGGCGCCTGTCACAATGGGCCGGTGCTGGCTTCAGATGCCGCGAAGCACGGCCTCAGGCACGGCCCGTGAGCACCGCACGGACCTGGCCCGGCGGCTAGCACAAAGCCGGCCGCTGCGCCCGTGGAGATGCGTTTGCGCACGTCAGGGCATTGCTTCACGGCAGGTTGGAGACGTACAGTGGATAGTCCCTGACATCGTTGGGCTCTCCCACGCGTCGGTGAGCCTGCCAAGGAGACACCGTGCGTAAGTCATCTCGCCCCGCCGCCGTGCTCGCAGCGCTGGCGCTGGCGGCTACCGGTGCCGTGGCAACCGCCGCTACCGCCTCGGCCGATCTGGTCACCCGTTGCGTGGGCACCGCCGGCGAGGTCACCGTGCCAGGTGACCTCGTGGTCCCCTCGGGGCGCACCTGCATCCTGGAGGGCACCACCGTGACCGGGCAGGTGCGGGTGCAGTCCGGCGCGAACCTGGTGGTCACCGACGGCACCCTCGCCGACCGGGTGGTGGTGGCCTCCGACGCCTACTTCGACGCGACGAGCACCGCCATCGGGGCGAACCTGGCCAGCAACGGTGCCTACGGAGTGTTCCTGGAGGGCTCCCAGGTGGGCGGGCATGTGGTTGGCCGAGCCGGCGACGATGATCCGGGCTTCCTGTACTCGATGGACACCTACGTGGAGGGCCGGATCGACGTCGTCGACGGAGCCGTCTACCTCGACTCCACCAGGGTGGGCCGATTCGTCAGCACCGAGGGCACCGTCTCCACCGACATCATCGACTCCACGATCGCCCGGGAGCTGACCGTGGCCGACAACGCGGCGGGGGCACTGATCTGCGCCAGCGAGGTGGACGGCAACGCGAGCTATCTCGGCAACACCGCCGTGCAGGTGGGCGCCGGGGACGCGCTGGCCGAGTGCGACGAGGTGAACTACTTCGGCGCGGACCTGACCGTCTCGCGCAACACCGGCGGGGTGAGCGTGGCGGGCAACATCATCCGCGGGGACCTGACCGGTGCGGACAACAACCCGGCCCCGGTGGGAGCCGACAACCGGGTGCGCGGAGAACTGAGCGGGCAGTTCACCGACCTGCGTGCTGCCGGACCGAGCATCTCCGCCCAGGAGGACGCCCGCGCTGACGTGGAGGGCTACCGCACCGGTGAGGAGATCGTGACCGAGCGCTCGGACAGGCGCGAGGCGGCGATCAGCGAGGGCGAGCGCGTGGGACCGGCCGGGTTCTGACGCCGCCTGCCCGCCGGCCTGGCGGGTACTTCGGCCCGAGGGGTCGCCGGGTTACGACAGCGCCCCCGGGTTACGACAGCGCCCCGGTCGGGACAGCGCCCCTGATTGGGACAGCACCTCCGGTTGGGACAGCGCCCCTGATTGGGGCAGCACCTCCGGTTGGGACAGCGCCTCTGATTGGGGCAGCACCTCCGGTTGGGACAGCGCCTCCGGTTGGGACAGCGCCTCCGGTTGGGGCAGCGCCTGGGGTTCGGACGGGCCGCGGATTCGGCGTCGTAGCCGCGCCATTAGGCTGGCCGGGACCTGACTCCGGCGATTGCTGAGGCCTTGATGAATCCGTTGGTCATCCATGTGACCGGTGCCCGCCCGAACTTCCCCAAAGCCGCACCTGTGCTGGCAGCCCTGGAATCCCGGGGCGTGGAGCAACTTCTGGTGCACACCGGCCAGCACTACGACGAGCGGATGTCGGAGGTGTTCTTCCGGCAGCTGGGCATCCCCACCCCGGATGTGAACCTGGGCGTTGGCTCGGGCACGCACGCCAAGCAGACCGCGGCGATCATGGTGGCGATGGAGGACCTGCTCACCGAGCGCAAGCCCGCGATGGTGGTGGTCTACGGGGATGTGAACTCCACCGTGGGGGCGGCCCTGGTCGCGGCCAAACTCGGCATCCCCATCGCGCACGTGGAGGCCGGGCTGCGCAGTTTCGACCTGACCATGCCCGAGGAGATCAACCGGATCGTGACCGACCGGTTGGCGGACCTGCTGCTGACCACCAGCCCCGACGCGATCGCGCACCTGGGCAACGAGGGGGTGCACCCGGACAAGATCCACCTGGTGGGCAACCCGATGATCGACACGTTGCTGGCCAACCTGGACCGCTTCGACGCCGACGCCGCCCGGGCCTCCTTCGGCCTGGAGGGGCCCTATCTGGTGGGCACGCTGCACCGGCCGGGAAACGTGGACAACGACGACGACGTACGCCGGTTGGTCACGGCGGTGCACCAGGCCGCCGGGCTCGCCCCGATCGTGGTGCCGCTGCACCCGCGCGGACGCCCGCGCCTGGAGGCGGCCGGCATCCTGGACCACCCGGGCATCCGGCTGGAGGAGCCGCTGGGGTACCTGGAGTTCATGGGCCTGGTGCGCGGCGCCGCCGCGGTGGTCACCGACTCCGGGGGCGTGCAGGAGGAGACCACCATCCTGGGCGTGCCGTGCCTGACGCTGCGCCCGAACACCGAACGCCCGGTCACCATCACCCACGGCACCAACGAACTGGTCACCACCGACACCCTCGCGGGCAAGGTGGAGCAGATCCTGGCCACCGGACCGCTGACCGAATGGCCCACCCCGCCCCTGTGGGACGGCAAGGCCGGTCAGCGCATCGCCGACGTCATCGCCGGGGCGCTGCCCGGCTGAGCACAGCCCGGCCGGGCGCCGCCCGGTTGAACACCCCTGGGCCGGAGCGCGCCCTCTGCACGGCACCGCCGAGCCGGGTGCGCTCGCGCAGAGCACCGCATCGCCGGGCGCGGTCACCGACCGGGCCCGGCTACGCCGTCGTCGGCTCAGAGGCGGTATGCGCCGGGAGCGGTGACCTTGCCCTTGGTGTCGAAGAACCGCTTGGAGGCCTTGGCCAGGGCTTCGACGTCATACTCGCTGTGGTCCTGCACCAGGATCACCAGGTCCGCCTGCGCCACCGCCGCGTCCAGGTCCCCGACCCGCTGCAAGGCCTGGCTGTTGGCGTTCCAGGTGACCACGTTCGGGTCGTGGAAGGACACCACCGCACCCTGGGCCTGCAGCGCCTTCGCCAGCGGTACCGCCGGGGATTCGCGTTGGTCGGCGATGTCGGGCTTGTAGGTCACCCCGAGCAGCAGCACGCTGGCCCCGCGCATGGCCAGGGCGTCCTCGTTCAAGATGTCCTGGGCCCGCCGGGCCACATAACCGGGCATCGTGGCGTTGATCTCCTGGGCCAACTCCACGAACCGGAACGGATACCCCAGCCGGGTCCGCACGTTATAGGACAGGTAGTTCGGGTCGATCGGGATGCAATGCCCACCCACCCCGGTGCCGGGATAGAAGGCCTGGAACCCGAACGGCTTGGTCTTGGCCATATCGATCACATTCCACAGATCGATATCGAGCTCGTGGGCGAACCGGGCCATCTCATTGACCAACGCGATATTGATATGGCGGTAGGTGTTCTCCAACAACTTGGCCATCTCCGCCTCCCGCGGACCCTTGGCCGGCACCACGGTGTCCACGAACCGCTCATAAAACGCCACCGCCGCCGCGGTGCTCTCCGGGGTCAGGCCCCCCACCACCTTGGGAGTGTTCCGCATCCCGAACTTGGCGTTGCCCGGGTCGATGCGCTCGGGGGAGAACGCCACATGGAAGTCCACCCCGGCCGTCAAACCCGACCCCTCCTCCAACAACGGCACCAACACCTCATCGGTGGTGCCCGGGTAGGTGGTGGACTGCAAGATCACCGTCATCCCCGCCCGGAGCTGGCGCCCCACCGCCTGACCCGCCGAGACCACCGGCCCCAGGTCGGGGCCACCCTCCGCCGACAACGGCGTCGGCACGCAGATCACCGCGGTCCGGGCCCGCCCGATCACCGACTCATCGGTATCGGCCCGAAAACCTGCCTCCACCATCTGCGCCACATCAGCATCAGTGAGGTCATCCACGTGCGAACGCCCCGCGTTCAGGCCCTCGACCACCTTGGCGCTGACATCGAAGCCCAGCACGCTCAACCCCGAACGCACCGCCTCCTGGGCCAACGGCAAACCCACATAACCCAGGCCAAGTACCACCGCGTCTGCGCTCACCGCGCCTCCTCATCCGCTCTGTCCCAGGCGGGTGCCCCACCTCGATTCCGCCCCACGGTAACGCGCCAATGCTGCTCTTGGCACGCTCCGCGGCAGAGTGTGGCGGACCCGACGCCGGCGGGCCCGGGGATCAGTCCTGGAACTCCCACTCCCAGTAGTTCCAGAAGATGGTCGGCGCCAGCGGGATCGGGTCGATGTTCTGCAGGCGGGAGTCATAGCCGGCGATCAACTCGTGCTGGAAGAGCACCGTGCCGAAGGCCTCCTCGACCAGGATCTGCTCGACCTCGGCGAGGATGTTAGCCTGCTCGGCCGCGTCGGTCTCCGAACTGAGTTCGTCGAAGAGTTCGTCGACGCGCTCGCTGGAGAACTCGCCGATATTGTTGAACCCACCGGTGATGTAGTTCGCCGAGGAGGCCCCCACCGCGGTGGAGGTGGACTGCCAGCCGAACAGGGAGGCGTCGAACAGGCTGCTGTCGGTGAGCAGGGAACCCCAGTTGACGTCGCCGACGTCGACCAGCTCGAACAGGCCCTCGCGCTCCACCGACTCGCGCATCAGTTCGTAGATGTTGGAGCGGCGGGCGTTGTTCGGGTCGTACATCACCCGGACCGGCACCGGGGTCTCCACCCCGGCGTTCTCCAGCAACTCGGTCGCCGCGTCCAGGTCGGTCTCCACCGGCCAGGTCTGCGGCATCTGGTTGGTCTCGACCATCTGGTCGTAGTCCGGTGAGCCCGGCACCTGGGTGTAGGAGTGACGCACCTCGGCCTCGGGGTACAGCGGCTGCACCTGGGTCTCCACGATCTCCTGGCGCGGGATCAGGTTCAGGAACGCGTTGCGCACATCCCGGGCGGTGTCGGCGTCGCCCCCGTAGGTCTCCGGGTCGAACGGGCCGCCGTTGTCCACGGCCAGGGTGACGTGCTCATACGTGGGTCCGTCACCGGTGTAGACCCCGACCAACTCGCCCAGGTTCTCCAGAGCGGCCAGCGTGTCCGGGGTGGCCTGCGGCTGGACCAGGTGCACCTCCTGGTTCTGCAGGGCCTGGATGTGGCTCATCGGGTCACCGGAGATGGTGACGGTGATCTCCTGGATCGCGGCCGGCCGATCGCCGGTGTAGTCCTCGTTCGCGGTCAGCGTCAGGTACTGGTCCCGCTGGAACTCGGTCATCAGGTACGCCCCGGAGGACAGGTACACCAGTTCGTCATCGGGCAGGGTGTCACCGAACTGGAAGCCGGTGTTCCAGAACGCGGCGATGGAGGACAGCGCCTCCACGTCGTTGTCCTGGATGGCGGCGATCACCGCGTCCTTGGCTTCCTGGGGGTCCTCGATGTCCAGGGCGCGCATGCCGACCACGTGCGCCGGCACGCCGACGTCGAAGTCGTACTCCCAGTCCACGTACGGCACCGAGTAGTCGAAGGTCACGCCCTTGCCGTCGGCGATGATCTCGGGCATCTCCTGGATCAGGCCGATGGTGCTGGCGCGGGTGCCGTTGAAGAACACCTCGTTCTCGGCGTCGAGCCGTTGGGCGGCCTCGTCCTGGACGGCCTGGTCGTAGTCGTCCTGGATCTCCTCGGGGATCTCCGGTTCGCCGTCGTCGCCCTCCTGCGCGTACTCCTCGAACAGCTCGGACTCGACCTGGGCGATCACCTCGTCGTCGTCCGCCAGGGTGTTGCGGTGGCCGGAGTGCGCCGCCCAGTACAGCATCAGGTCGGCCGCGTCGACCTCCACCGGCTCCGGGCCGCCGTACCAGTACGCCTCATCGGAGAGGATGAACTCCATCGTCATCCCCTCGTCCGTCTCGCTGACCATGTCGAAGGTGCCGAAGCCCTCGTTGCGCTGCAGTTCCAGCTCCTGGTCGAAGTACCGGAACGACTCGTTCATCAGGTACAGGATGTTGGCGTTCGCGGTGGCGTTCCCGGTGCGGGAGTCGTTGTTGTACTCATAGAAGGACTGGTTCCAGCCGATGGTCAGCGAACTGTCCTGGGCCTCGCCGGTGGAGTCGGTGTCGTCGGTGTCCACCGGGTCGGCATCGGGGTCGTCCCCGGTTCCGCCGTTGCACGCCGCCAGCACAAGGGCGGTCGCAGCGGTTACGGCAACTCCGGCCATCAGGCGTCTGGTCTTCAACATTCCTCCTACGTGGTGCCGCGGGCCCGCGACGACGGGACTGGCTCGCCGGGATGCCCACCGGACCGGGAAACTCGAGTGTGCCTCGAGGTCCACCATGGACACCGGGATCGTACACAGATTGGTGAGTCTCGCCGTCGTCCGTCCTACCAGGTAAGACGGCTACGGCGCCGCGCCGAACTCGCGGCGCAGCACCGGTTCCAGCAGCGACACCGGCGGGGAGCCGTACCGCAGCAGCGCGTCGTGCAACCGGCCCTGCCCCCCGGGCACGACGGCGGCGAAGGTGGCGCGGAGTTCGTGGAACATGTCCCGGCCCAGCACGTACGTGGAGGGGTAGGTGGGGTTGTCGTGGCGGGTGTAGCGGTCCACTTCCCCGGCGGCCATGTGGTGGTCCATCCCGGTGCGCTCGACGAGGAGTTGCACGGCGTCCTCGTGGGTGAGGCGGCCGGTGTGCAATCCGGTGTCGATCACCAGGCGCAGCGAGCGCCACAACGTGTTCCGACGGGCGAACAGGGCCTGGGTGCTCTGCCCGAACACCCGCTCCTCCAGGATGTCCTCCACATACAGTCCCCATCCCTCCACGAACAGGGGCGTGCGGAAGAACCGCAGGAAGGAATCCTCGGCCGTGCCGAGCACGTGGTGCACCGACTGCAGGTGGTGGCCCGGGTAGGTCTCATGGCCCACGATGGAGCGGATGAAGGTCGGGCAGTTGTCCCGCTCGTGCCCGGCCTGGCGTTCCGGGGTGGCATCCGGGTCGGCCGGGGTGATGAGGAACTGGCTCACCATCGACGAGGCGTACGGAGGAACGGTGCGCATCTCCCCCAGCGGCAGGCCCGCCCGGCGGAACTGCGGGAGCGGGGCCACCACGCACTCCTGGTCCGCCGGCACGCTGAGCAGGTCGTGCTCGAGGGTCTGCCCGATGCTGGTCTGCACCTCGGCGCGGTAGGCGTTGACGAACTCGGGCCCGGGGGTGCGTTCGGCCTTGAGAGCCTCGATCTGCTCCGGCCAGGTGCGGGCCGGGTCGAGGACTGCGGCGAGTTCGGTCAGGCCCTGTTCGACCTCGGTGACCTTGGCCCAGCCGTGCTCCCAAATCTCATCCGGGCTCAGGTTCAGCAGGTGGTAGTCGCGCAGCAGCCCGGTGAAGGTCTCCTCCCCCACCGCCCAGGTGCCGGCGCCGGCGGTGGTCAGCGCGTCACAGTGCTGCCCGAAGGCGTCCATGGCGCCAAGGAGGGCCGTGCGCCGTCGATCCGCATCCCCGGCCAGGTCGGTCGGCAGCGCCGCGTCCAGGTCCGGGAGTTCGTCCGCGATCAGGGTGCGCAGACCGGCGACGGCGGGGATCGCCATGGTGGCCCAGCGGGACGGGACCAGTTCGGGCGTCAGCGATGCACGTCCGGCGTCCAGGAAGGTCGCGGCCTCATCGAGCAGGTCGAGGTAGGCGGTGGCGTAGGCGTGATCGCCCAGGTGGTCCGGGTCCAGGGCCGTCAGCGCGTCACCGAGGACCTCGGCGTACCAGTAGGGCGCGCGCTGCCACGGGCGGGCCACCCGCAACTCGTGCAGGCGGTAGGCGACCTCGGCCTGCAGGCACCGCTCCTCGAGCCACTCCCGGGACCCTTCGGGGCTGAGCACCGGCCCCGCCCACCCTGCGATGGTCTCCTCCAGCCGCGCGTAGAAGGCGGGGTCGGTGGCCGGCAGCGCCAGCGTGGGCCTGCCCGTCTGCGGGTCGAGCACGCCGACCTGGCGTGCGGTGGCCGGATCGGCCCGGACCAGGACGGCGGCGAACTCATGCACGGGCCAACTCCTCCAATGTCTGCTGCAGCGGTCCCAACCCCATCGGTCCCAGGGACAGTGCCTGCTGGTGGAAACTGCGTTCGTCGAACCGGCCGGTGGCCAGGGCGATACTGCGCGCGTCCTCCCACAACTTCGCACCCATGGAGAACGCGAGCGCCTGACCGGGCCAGCCGAGGTAGCGGACCACCTCGAACCGGGCGGTCTCGGTGTCACACCCGGCGGCCTGGGTCAGGACCTGCACGCCCACGTCGGTGGTCCAAGTGGTGGCCTGGGTGAAGCCGTTCCCGGCGGGGATCTCATAGCCCAGGTGCAGGCCCATGTCGATCACGATCCGGGCCGCCCGCCACCGCTGAGCCAGCACCACGCCCAGTTGCTCCCCTGGATCGGCGATCAGGCCCCAGTCGCCGGCGCGGCCCTCGGTGTAGTGCGCCCACCCCTCGGCGTAGCCGTGGATGTGGCACAGGTAGCGCTGCCAGGGGTGCAGGGCCTGAGTGGACATGGTCATCACGTACTGCAGGTGGTGCCCCGGGACGCCCTCGTGGTGCACGGTGCTGACCTCTCGCCACACCGGCAGTTCGGTGGCGCCGGTGGGGGTGGACCAGACCACCCGCCCGGGCCGGGTGCCGGCCGGGTCCGGTGGGGAGTAGTAGATCGAGCCGGATCCGGGCGCGGCCAGCACCGCACCGCAGCGGGAGTCGGCGGGGATGTCGAAGATGGTGCCATCGAGGGTGCCGTGGGCGCGGGCGATGCGGTCCTCGACCCACTGCACCAGCGGCGGCCCCACCCGCACGTGCCCGGAGGCGTCGGCGTCCAGCATCGCGGCCGCCTCGTCCATGCTGGAACAACCGAGCCGGGCGGCCAACTGCTCGCCCTGGCGGGTGAGTTCGGTCAGCCGGTCCCAACCGAAGGCGTAGGCCTCCGCGAGATCGATCTCCTTGCCGAGGAACGCCGTGGAGGTGGCGCGGTACAGGTCGGGGCCGACGGCGTCGACCTCGCTGCCCCGGGCGGCGTGGACGTCCTCCAGCCAGGTGGCCAGTTCCACGCACGCCGCTCGCGCGGCGGCCAGTTCGGTCTCGGCGCGCGGCGCTGTCTCCGGGGTGAGCAACCGGCCCAACCGGTCATCCCGGGCCGGGTCGGCCCACCGGCGGAGCTGGGCGGCCAGGGTCCGGGACTGCCGGGCCGCGACGACGTACCCACCGGCCGCGGCGTGGTCCAGCCGCGCGGCGTAGGAACGCAGTGCGTCCGGTACCTGGGCGAGGCCACCGATGAGCAGGTCGGCGTCGCCCGCAGCGGACTCCAGCCCCATCACCACCTCGTGCGCGGGTGAGGCGAGCGGGGCGACCAGGCCCGGGATGAAGCCACTGTCGTGCAAGGCCATCTCGCTGTGCAGCCGTTCACCCAGCGCGCGCCGCAGCACCCGGGCCGGTGCGGACTCCTCGGACTCCCCAGCCGGGCGCTGGTCCAACTGGCGCAGGCCATCGCGGGCCAGGGCCGCCCGTTGCTCGACCTCCTCCGGGCCGGGCGCCGCCCAGAGCCGGTCGGTCTGCTGCCCCATGGCCTGCGCGGCCCGTGGGTTGAGCACGGTAAGACCGTCCACGTAAGAGTCCGCGACCTGGCCGGGGTGGCCCAGATCCGCCGTCACCGCATCCTGATGCACTGCTCACCATTCTCTTCGTCGATCATCATGAATTCGTCGCTCACCATGCAACCCGGGTAGTTCACACGCGGGCGAGTTCGCGGCGGACCATCGGCACCACCTCGCGCCCGAGCAGGTCGATCCCGCCCGGGCCGGTGAGACCGTGCGGGGTGCCGAACTCCACCCGGGAGGCCCCGGCGTCGATCAACTCCACGGTGCGGGCCGCCACCTGCTGCGGGGTGCCGCACAGGGCGAACTTCTCCAGCAGGTCAGCCGGCAGCAGGGCGCCGGCCTCGTCGTGCTTGCCCGCCTGCAGCAGGTCGTGCAGTCGCTGCAGCAACGCCGGGTCCACCTGCACCGTCCGGTCCAGGCCGGCCACCACGTCCACGTACATGGCCACCTCGCGACGGGCCAGCGCCCGGGCGGCCTCGCCGTCGTCGTCGACCACCGTGACGGCGCCGGCGACGATGCCCACCGCACCGGGGCCGCGACCGGCAGCGGTGGCGGAGTCATCGAGCCAGGTGCGCATCAGGGCGACCATGTCCGGGTTGACCGAGCCACCGATCTTGACCTCCTGGGCCACTTCGCCGGCAAGGGCGGCGCCGCGCGGGCCCCAGACTCCCAGCAGGACGTCCACGTCGGTGGCGGCCGGTTCGTACTGCAGTCGCTGGCCGGCCGGCAGGGAGTACACGGCGCCGGTGTAGCCGCTGTCATCACCGGAGAGCAGCCGGCGCACGATGGTGATGGTGTCCCGCAGCGCCGCCAGCGGGCGCGGCGTGGGCACGCCGGCCTCGCTCAGCCAGGCGCCCCGGACCAGACCCAGGTAGGCGTTGCCGGCGGCCGCATCGAGCAGCGTCGCCGTCTGTCCGGCGATCTCCAGGGGGTGGGTCAGGTAGGGGTTCATGCAGGCCGCGCCCAGCCGCAGGCCGGGGGCCTGGGCCGCCGCGGTGAGCAGCGCGGGCAGCGGTGGCTGGAACCCCAGGTCGGCATAGACGGATAGTCCATCGAAGCCGAGGTCGCGCACCTGGGTGGCCAGGGCCCGGTAGGCGGCGATGGTCTTGTCCGTCTGCAGGGCCACGGTCAGGGCGCTCACGTAAGTTCCTCCGTGGGGATGCTGGAGTGGCCGATGCGCTCGATGCGCATGATGAGACGTTCGTCGGGGTCGGGGCAGGCGACCAGGGAGTCCGAGGCGAGCCAGTCGCCGTCCCGCAGGGCCCGTTGCTTGGCCGGCAGCAGGGGCAGCACGGAGGCCAGGGCGTACATGCAGAAGTGCCGACCCTCGGGGATGCGCAACTGGGAGGAGCGGGTGATCTCCACGTAGTCACCGGGGGCGAGCCCGCACACCGAGCGTCCCTCGATGCGGTCGACGACGACGCGCAGGTCGGCGGTTTCGGTGCGGGGGGCGTCCGGGTCGGGTGGGGGGTGGGCGGACGGGTCCTGGTCGGCCGGGTTCTGGTCGGCTGCGTTGGGCTCGTACGCGTTCTGGTCGGTCATGGTGCCGTCCTGGTGGGTGCTGCGGGCCTGCTGAGCGGGCGGAGGAGGCCGCGGTCATCGCGGACGGGCCGGCCGGCCTGGATGACGGCGTGCATCCCCCGCAGCGCCGAGACGTCCCGGGCGGGGTCCTCATCCAGGAGGATCAGGTCGGCCGCGGCGCCGGGGGCGACCTGTCCGATGGCCCCTTCGACGTCGAGCCACTCCGCGGCCCAGGACGTCGCCGAGCGCAGCACGTCCACATCCGCCATACCGGCCTCGGCCATGAACTCCATCTCCCGCACGGTGGCGCTGGTGCCGTCGTAGTCGGCCTGGGGTGGCATGTCGGTGCCCATCGCGATGCGGACGCCGGCGGCCAGGGCGTGCTGCAGGCTCTCCCAGTGCCGCGGCCCGGCGGCCAGGGCGCGTGCGCGCATCCACTCCGGCACGCCGTTGTCGATGAAGAACTGCTCGCAGCGGCTCACGGTGATGGTGGGCACGTACCAGCAGCCGTGCCGGGCCATCAACTCGCACACCTCGGGCGTGAGTTCGTACCCGTGCTCCACACAGTCCAGGCCGAGTTCGACCGCGCGCGCGATCACCGCGGCGGTGCCGGCGTGGGCGGTCACCTTGCGGCCCCAGTCGTGGGCGGTGGTGATGACGGCGGTCATCTCCTCATCGGTCAGTTGCGGGGTGTCGATGGCTTCGTGCTCGCCGGCGATGCCGCCGGTGAGGCAGACCTTGATCAGGTCCGCACCGGCCCGCAACTGCTCGCGGGTGGTGCGGCGGAACCCGTCGGCGCCATCGGCCTCGAGCCCGTCGGCGTCGTGGCCGTGCCCGCCGGTGCAGCACAGCGCGTGCCCGGCCGTGTAGATGCGCGGGCCCGGCACGGTGCCGGTGGCGATGGCCTCGCGCAGGGAGAAGTCGAGGTAGTCCTTCTCACCGACCAGGCGCACCGTGGTGACACCTGCCTGCAAGGTGGCGGCGGCGTTGCCGGCCATGAGCAGTGCGCGGGCGGCGTCGTCGGAGGATTTCGCCAGTTCCTGCATCGGACCCGGCAGCGCCAGGCCGAGGTGCACGTGCATGTTGATCAGCCCGGGCAGGACCACTGCGCCGTCGGCGTCCACCACGGCCGCGCCGTCGGGACGGTCGATGCTGCCGGCTGGTCCCACGGCATCGATGCGCCCGTGGGCTCCGAGATGGATCTCCTGGCCGGTGCGACTGGTCGCGTCGATACCGTCCCAGAGCGTCAGGTTGGTCAGCACCGCGGGAGCGTTCATCGTGCGCACCCGCCTCCCACGCCGGCACGAGGCCGGCGACGCCGGTCGCCCCGGGGGCATTCGCTCGGCACGTCGTCTCCTCTTCCCGGCCCCGGGTTGCGCTGGACAGCGGCGGGCAGGGCCTGCCGGACATTCGACCACAACCCCACCCCGCTGTACATTTCCCGGCCGGTCCCTTCCAAGCGGCCAGCCGGCGCGGGGGTCACGAGGAGGAGTAACTGCGCACCGGATCCGCGAGACTGTGGCGGATCGACGATCGGCTCACATCGAAGTCAGGCCCGTGGGCGATGTAACGCGGGGCATACCACGATGGATCTCCCGCGGACGCCGGTGAGCGAGTGATCCGCCCCTGCGCCGAGGTCACCAGGAGGAAGCCTGCCGCCACGTCCCACGGCTTCGCGATGAGTTCACTGGTGACGTCAGCGCGGCCCGCGGCGACGTAGGCCAGTCCCAGTGCTGCCGAGCCGAGCCGGCGCACGGTGCGAAAGGAAGCGAGCGCCAACTCGTAGTCAGCCAATTCACTTCGATCGACAACGCCGCCTTCATACGGCCAAGAACTGATCAGCAGGGCGTCACGATCCCGAGTGGTCAAGGTGGCCCGCACCGGGTTCCCGTTCAGCAGGCTCGAGGTACCGGTCGCGGAAAAGGTCTCTTCCCGTTCTGGGTCATGCACCACCCCGGCCACGACCCGGTCCGAGATGGTCAGGGCCAGGCTCACGCAATAGAACGGGACTCCGGAAGCGAAGTTGCTGGTGCCATCGATCGGGTCGATGTAGCACACAACCTCACCGACTCCGCCGCTGACCCCGTCCTCCTCCCCAACGATTCGCACGCCTGGCAGGGCGGCCTCCATGCGCCGCCGGATCTTCTTCTCCACGATTCGATCGTGCACTGTGACCAGGTCACTAGGGCCGTTCTTGACCTCCACATCCACGGGAGTACCGAACACACTTCGCAGATAGTCACCGGCCTCGCTTGCGATCTCGGTGAGCACCTCAACGAGGCGGAACGGGTCCGAAGTGCTGAGAGGTGGTTCGGATGGATCTGTTAGGTCCCGTGCCGAGTTCCTCACACCAGGAACTCCTCGTCTTTACCCATGAATTTGAAGAGCAACACGATCGGCACCAAGCTGACCACGATGAGCACCGTGCCCACCACTGAGGCGCTGGCGAAGTTGCCCTGCAGGACCTGCGCGAACACCTCCACCGGCATCGTGCGGGTAGCCCCGGAATACAGGATCACCGTGGAGTTGAATTCCCGCACCACCGTGGCGAAGGTGAGCAGAGCTCCGGACATCACCGCCGGCGCGACCATCGGTACGGTGACCTTCCAGAACGTCTTCGCCGGAGCCACGCCCAGGTTGACCGAGGCCTCCTCGGTCTGGGTACCGATCTGGCTCAGCATGCCCGAGATCGATCTGATCGAGTACGGCAACCGCCGAATGAAGTAGGCCAGGATCAAGATCGTCGCGGTGCCGGCCAGGAAGAAGGGGGAACCCCCAAAGGTTACGCTCAGTGCGATACCGAGGACCACCCCGGCGACGGCGTAGGGAACCATGGAGAAGAAGTCCAAGGCGCCGACCAACTTGTTCCGGCGCCTGGCGACGACGTAAGCGATCAGGCCTCCGGCGACCACGCAGAGCACCGTGGCGATGCTGGAGAAGACCAGAGTGTTGACCAGTGATCGTGGCAGCCGAACCGCGCTGGCGTAGTTCTCGAAGGTGAGGGACGCAGTGAGCAAGGGGCCCCTGGTCTGGAGGAACGAGGAGACCACGATGGTCAGCAGTGGCAAGCACGCGGCGAGGACGACCGTGTACACGTAGGCCGTGGCCAGGGCGCGACGCCATCCGGTGAGCCTGCGCGGCTGCAGAGGGCGAACGGTCTCCTGGCCAAAGGAGCGTCGACGGGCGTACCAGCGCTGCAGCACCAGAGCCCCGATCGTCACCACCAGCATGATCAGCGACAGAGCGCTGGCCACGGCGGGATTCCCGCCGTGCTCGTTGATGAACTCGGTGTAGATGAGGGAGGCCAAGACCCGATAGTTCTCTCCGACGATCATCGGTGTGCCGAAGTCAGAGAAGGAGGTCACGAAGACCAGGAGAGCACCTGTGGAGATCGCCGGGACGATGAGCGGCAGTATTGCGCTGAACACCACGCGCAATGGCCGGTAGCCGAGGTTGGTGGCGGCATCTTCAATACTCTGATCGACGGTCTTCAAGCCCGCACTGACCATGAGGAAGATGAACGGCATCGCTTGCAGGGTGAAGACCAGGATGATGCCGCGCATCCCGTAGATGGTGGGCATGTTGATCCCAAGGGACGCGAGCCCCCCGGTGATCACGCCGTTGCGCCCCAAGAGCAGGATCCAGGCATACGCGCCGATGAAGGGCGGAGAGACGAAGGTGAGCACGATCGCGGCACGCACGAGGAGTTTGCCTGGAATATTGAAACGGGTGACCAAATAGGCCAGCGGTGTCCCGACGATGGTGGCCAGGACCGTCGCAACGGTACTGACGACGAGGCTGTTGATCAGGGTCTCGTAGTAGTAGCCGTACCGGAAGAAGTCCAGGTAGGTCTGCAGAACCGTGTCACCAGGAACGTCGGTCATCGAGGACAGGATCATTCGACCCAGGGGGATGATCAGCAAGCCGATGAACAGGATCAACCCACCGATGGTGACGCTTGACCAGAACGTCAGCCGACCGCGAAGCGGGGACGCTACTGCGCTCATAGTTCGGCCTTCTCGTCGCTCCCGGGAAAGGTCAGCACACGGCTGGGGTCGATGTGAAACATGACATCGTCGCCGACGTTGACCTTGCCCAGTCCGTGGGCGTAGCGCTGAATCATGACAGGTCGTTCGACGCCGCAATCAACCATGAACTGCACCGAGGCACCGAGGTAGGAGCGTGAGACGATCGTGCCGCGCAAGCCGTTGGCTCCGTGCTGTGCCTGGACGATCTGCATGTCGTGCGGGCGCATTCCGACCCAGACCGGGCCCGTCAACGCCTCATCGGCGACGGCGAGGGACGAGCCGTTCGTTAGTTTCACCACGGACTGACCGTCTACATGTTCGGCCACCCCCCGGAGGAAAGTGCCCTCCCCGATGAACTCGGCAACCCCGCGCGAGGCAGGGGCGTCGTAGATTTCATCCGGGGTGCCAACCTGCATCACTTTGCCGGCACTCATCACCGCGATCCGGTCGGACAGGGTGAGAGCTTCCTCCTGGTCGTGAGTGACGTAGATCGTGGTGATGCCCAGGTCCTCCTGCAGGCGACGCAGATCGTTGCGTAGGCGCACGCGCAGTTTCGCATCCAGGTTCGCCAGCGGCTCGTCCATGAGCAAGACACTCGGGCGGATGGCTATCGCGCGGGCGATGACCACCCGCTGCTGCTGACCACCGGAGAGTTGCTTGGGTTGGCGTTCCTCATAGCCGGTGAGGTCCACCATCGACAACGCCTCGCGGATCCGCTCATCGGCCTCAGTTCCCACGATTTTGCGGGGCTTGAGGCCGTAGGCCACGTTGTCCCAGACATTCAGGTGTGGGAACACGGCGTAGTTCTGGAAGACCATACCGGTGTCGCGTCGATGCGCCGGAATGGCGTCGACGACCTTTCCGGCCAGTTCGATGCTTCCCCGGGTTTGGCGGTTGAAACCTGCAATGGCGCGCAGCAGGGTTGTTTTCCCACAACCTGATGGACCCAGCAGCGTGAAGAACTCTCCGCTACGGATCTTCAGGTCAACTTGGGACACAGCGACGACATCGCCGAATTTGATGGTGACATCACTAAGTTCGACGCCAGCGGCGTCGGTGGTGCGTGCGGACACGATGGGCTCCTGGTGGACGGGGGCGGCCCTACGCACTGCCACAAGCACGCGCGCAGGGCCGATCCCACTAAGTGGGTCGTGGGAAGGTCAGCCGGCCTCGATCATGATGCGACGCCATTGCTCGAGGTTGTCGTCCTGGTTCTCCTCGGCATCGGCGCTGGCGTAGTCGAGAACATTGAGTTCGTCGGCAGCCGGCATCTCCTCGGGTAGGTCTACCTCGGTGTGGGTGGGCCGACGCCCCGGGAAGTCGTCCACCAAGGCCTGCTGCTGCTCGGCCGAGAGGACGAAGTCGGCAAATGCTCTCGCGTTGTCCGGGTTCGGTCCGTCAGCGATCTGGAACAGACCGCCAGGCAGGAGCACCACACCGTCCTCCGGGTAGACGATCTCGACGTTCCCACTCTCCAACCATCGGTACGCGCCCTCTTCGTAGGCGACGGCAATCTCCGACTCACCCTGCCCCACGGCTGTGAACGGGGCACTGGAACTGTCATCGATGACGAAGTTGCCCGCGAGATCCTCGACGAAGTCCCAGTCATAGGCGATCAACCAGTTGACCAGCGCCGCGTAGGAGGAGCTGGACGAGGCCGGGTTCGCGAACCGGACCTTCCCTTGCCACTGCGGGTCGGTCAGGTCTGCCCAACTCGTCGGAGCATCAGCAGGATCCACAAGGTCGGTGTTATAGACGATCACCATCGCAAACGCATCCGAGGGGGCGTTGAAACCAGCCGGATCGATGTAGGCCTCATCGATGGCGTCGAGGACCTCGGAGTCGTAAGGCGTGAACAACTCGGGTGAGGAACCCCCTGTCGTAGAACTGCCGCCCCACATGATGTCTCCCTGGGGCCGCTCGGCCTCCGCCTGGATCCGCCCGAGCAGATCACCGGTACCACCAGTGATCAGGTCGACCTCGATGCCGGGGTTCTCATCTTGGAATGCGGCCACGAAGTGGTCGACCATCTCCGTGGGGTGGGACGCGTAGATGACTAGTTGGTCCGTGCCTCCGGCGCCCTCCTGTTCATCGGCACCATTGCTGCCGGCGGAGTCTCCATTGCAAGCAGCCAGGACGAGCGCGACGGCTGCCAGCGCCGGCACCAGTGTGATCCTCTTCATTTCTCAACTCTTCCGCGTCGAAGTGTCTCGTGGAGACAACATGTAAGTTGGCAGTTGTCAGTCAACTGATGCCTGCACATTACGGTGGCATTTGTGGCAATGTCAACGCGATGACAGGGACCGAGTAAAGGCGCATCAGACTCGCGACCCGGACCCAACGAGGCGCTACATACTGTGCTCAGGCGCACAACCACCGTCAGGATGGAGCCATGGCAGATACATCGCGATCACTCACGAATGACGAGCCGCTCCACGTGCGCATGATGCGCAGTTTGAAGGAGCGGCTGGAAAGCGGGGAGTGGGCCACGGCGGACCAGTTGCCCACCGAGGGGGACCTGGGCGCCACCTACGGCGTATCCCGATCCACCGTTCGAATGGCGCTGAAACTTCTGGAGTCCCAGGGCTTGGTCCACACCCGGCGCGGCTCGGGGACCTTCGTAACGGCGCTGGGCTCCCGCGTCAGTGCCGGCTTGCAGGAACTGCGTTCGACTACGGAGACGATCCGCCAGCAAGGGTTCGAGTCAGGAGCCACGTGCCGTACGGCGGAGAAGCGGGGCGTCACGCCCGAAGCAGCCGACAGCCTCGGGATCGACCCAGACAGCGAAGTTCTGTACCTTGAGCGCTCATTCCAGGCCGATCACCGCACTGTCGCCTATTGCTACGAGGAGATTATCGACGGGATCTTCCCTGGCCCCTACCAGCCGACTCAGTTCGACGGGTCTCTCTTCGAGTTGCTGCGCTCCCGTGGCATCAACACCCCGGCCTATGCCTCCACGGCCATCCATGCCGTCCACGACGAGGGCATCGCGTGGGGTGAGGACCCTCCTGCACAGCCCTTGTATCTGCTGCTGCGGCAGGCGCACTTCGACCGCGAGGGCGCTCCGGTGATCTATTCGCGCAACTACTTCGTCGAGGGGGCCTTCCACTTCTCGGTGCTGCGGGTGTCGTGACCGTCCGATTCCGCAGTCGCGATCTGCGCGCCCGAGGCGCGTTCCAGGAGTGGGGCGGAGTCGAACTCGAGGTACCGCGATCGCGCCCGGCGGCGCCCCGAGAAGCCCATCCCCCGGTGAGAGATCACGCACACGTCCCCCGCCGTCGTCGGACCCTGATTGCGAACTGAACCCATCGGTGGGTGACAATGGTCCGATGACCGGCGGACCCCTCATCGTGCAATCGGACAAGTCTCTTCTGCTCGAGGTCGACCACGAACAGTCCGCCGAGTGCCGGCGGGAGATCGCCCCGTTCGCTGAACTGGAGCGCGCCCCGGAGCACATCCACACCTACCGGCTCACCCCGCTGGGACTGTGGAACGCCCGCGCCGCCGGGCACGACGCCGAGCAGGTGGTCGACACCCTGCTGCGCTTCTCCCGCTACCCGGTGCCCCATCACCTGCTGGTGGACGTGGCCGAGACGATGTCGCGCTACGGGCGGCTGCAACTGATGCAGCACCCCGAACACGGTCTGGTGCTGCACGCCCTGGACAAACCGGTGCTGGAGGAGGTGACGCGGGCCAAGCGGACCCAGGGTCTGCTCGGCACCCGCATCGACGACGAGACCGTCGTGGTCCACCCCTCCGAGCGCGGGCACCTGAAGCAGGTGCTGGTGAAACTGGGCTGGCCGGCCGAGGACCTGGCCGGGTACGTCGACGGCGAGAAGCACGCCATCGAACTGGGCACCGGCGACTGGCAGTTGCGCCCCTACCAGGCCGAAGCGGTGGATACCTTCTGGCACGGCGGCAGCGGCGTCGTCGTGCTCCCGTGCGGAGCGGGCAAGACGATCGTGGGTGCGGCCTCAATGGCCCGCTCGGGCACCACGACGCTGATCCTGGTGACCAACACGGTGGCGGCACGGCAGTGGCGCGACGAACTGGTGGCGCGCACCTCCCTGACCGAGGAGGAGATCGGGGAGTACTCCGGGGCCCGCAAGGAGATCCGCCCGGTCACCATCGCCACCTACCAGGTGCTGACCACCAAGCGGAAGGGTGCCTACCCGCACCTGGAACTGCTGGACGCGCGCGACTGGGGCCTGATCGTCTATGACGAGGTGCACCTGTTGCCCGCCCCGATCTTCCGGATGACGGCGGACCTGCAGGCCCGGCGCCGGCTCGGGCTGACCGCCACCCTGGTGCGCGAGGACGGCCGGGAGGACGAGGTGTTCTCCCTGATCGGGCCCAAGCGTTACGACGCGCCGTGGAAGGACATCGAGGCCCAGGGCTACATCGCCCCGGCCGAGTGCATCGAGATCCGGCTGGACCTGTCCCAGCGCGACCGGATGGCCTACGCCATCGCCGAACCGGAGGACCGATACCGGCTGGCCGCCTCCGCGCCCGCCAAGACCGCGGTGGTGCGGGAGCTGCTGAAGAAGCACGACGGCGAGCAGACCTTGATCATCGGGCAGTACCTGGACCAGCTGGAAGAGTTGGCCGGGACGTTGGACGCGCCCCTGATCACCGGGGCCACCACGGTGCCGCAACGGCAGAAACTGTTCGAGGCCTTCCGGACCGGTGAGGTACCCACCCTGGTGGTGAGCAAGGTGGCCAACTTCTCCATCGACCTGCCCGAGGCGTCGGTGGCGATCCAGATCTCCGGGTCCTTCGGGTCCCGGCAGGAGGAGGCCCAGCGGCTGGGCCGGGTGATGCGCCCCAAGGCCGACGGCAAGACCGCTCACTTCTACGCCGTGGTCACCCGCGACACCGTGGACCAGGAGTTCGCCGCGCACCGCCAGCGGTTCCTGGCCGAGCAGGGCTATGCCTACCGGATCATCGACGCCGAGGACCTCACCGCGGCGTAGCGCAGCAGGCGTGCTCAGAACCTCGGCGAGCGCAGTCGTCCCTCCGCGGCTACTGTGACCGGACGAACCGGACGGGGAGGGCAGATGTCGACTGCGGAATCGACCGACTACCACACCGGCAAGGCGGTCCAACTCGCCACCGTGGCGGCGCTGGGCGGCTTCTTGTTCGGGTTCGACACCGCCGTGATCAACGGCGCGGTCAGCGCCATCGAGGCGCAGTTCGAGATGAGCCCGGGGCTGCTCGGCTTCACCGTGTCCTCGGCGTTGCTCGGGTGCATGGTGGGCGCCTACCTGGCCGGCCGGTTGGCGGACCGGATCGGGCGGGTGCGGGTGATGGTGATCGCCGCGGCCCTGTTCTTCCTGTCCGCGCTGGGCTCGGGCCTGGCGTTCGGCCCCGCGGACCTGATCGGCTGGCGGCTGCTGGGGGGCATGGGGATCGGCGCGGCGTCGGTGATCGCCCCGGCCTACATCGCCGAGATCGCCCCCGCCCCGATCCGCGGCCGCCTCGGCTCGCTGCAGCAGCTGGCCATCGTCACCGGCATCTTCGTGGCGCTGCTGTCCGACGCCTGGTTGGCTGCCACGGCCGGCGGCGCCGCCGAGGAACTGTGGTTCGGGCTGGAGGCCTGGCGGTGGATGTTCATCGTGGAGGTGGTGCCCGCGTTCGCCTACGGCGTGCTCGCCCTGACGATCCCGGAGTCGCCCCGGTTCCTGGTGGCGCGCGGGGATGAGAAGGACGCCCGCGGCGTGCTGCGCCAGGTGATGCGGGTCGGAGTCGATGAACGGATCAAGGAGATCACCCGCACGGTGGTGCGCGAGGAGCGAGCCACGTGGCGTGACCTGCTCAACCCCGGCGGGAGGAACCTGCTGCCGATCGTGTGGATCGGGATCGGCCTGTCGGTGTTCCAGCAGTTCGTCGGCATCAACGTGATCTTCTACTACTCCTCGGCGCTGTGGCAGTCGGTCGGCTTCACCGAGGCCGACGCCCTGACCCAGACCGTCATCACCTCCGTGACCAACATCGCCGTGACCATCGTGGCGATCGCGCTGATCGACAAGATCGGCCGGCGCCGGTTGCTGCTCATCGGATCCTTCGGGATGTCGGTGTCCCTGGGCGCGCTGGCGTTCCTGTTCGCGACCGCGCGGGTGGTGGAAGGCGCCGACGGCGAACTCGAGCCGGTGCTGGACGGTGGGGCCGGCGTAGCCGCCCTCATCGCGGCGAACCTGTTCGTGGTGTTCTTCGGGGCCACCTGGGGTCCCGCGGTGTGGGTGCTGCTGGGCGAGATGTTCAACAATGTGATCCGCGGGACCGCGCTCGGTCTGGCCGCCGCAGCCCAGTGGCTGGCGAACTTCGCGATCTCCACCTCATTCCCCGCGATGGCCGACCTGGGCCTCGGGTTCGCCTACGGCTTCTACACCACCTGTGCAGTGCTGTCGCTGCTGTTCGTGTGGAAGTTCGTCCCGGAGACCAAGGGCAAGGAACTGGAGGAGATGTAGGCCGGCCACCTACCGATGCTCTGCCGGCAGACCATCGGGCGCAGGCTCGGCCCGGTCGTCACAGCCGCAGCTGCGTCCGATCACCAGGGTGCCTTTGAACGTCTGGTGTGCCGGCTCCAGCGCCGGGTCAGCGATCCGGGCGAGCAGCACCTCGGTGGCCACGCGCGCGATCTCCTCGATCGGCTGGCGCACGCTGGTCAGTGGCGGGTTGGCGAATCGCGCCAGTTCGGTGCCGTCGAAACTGACGATCGCGACGTCCTGCGGCACCCGCAGGCCCAGTTCCTGACACGCCAGCAGCACACCGAAGGCCTGGACGTCCGAGGTCACGAACAGTGCCGTGGGCGCGGGCCTGCCGGAAGCACGACGACGGGACCCCGGACCGAGCAGGGCGTGCGCGGCGCCGTGACCACCGGCGGCGGAGAAGTCCCCGTGCTCCACCAGGGAGTCGAAGTCGTCGTCCCGGCCGTCCTGCTGTTGCCGCCAGCCCTGGATCCGTTCGGCCACCAACTTCTCCGTCGGCGGGCCCGCGATGCATCCGATGATCTCGTGACCGTGCTGCTGGAGATGTTCGGTCGCGAGCCGGGCACCATGGGTGTTCTCCACATGCAACCGGGAGAAGGCCGGGACCTCCATGGTCCCGACCCGATCGACCACCAGCACCGGAACCGAGTGCGGTCCCAGTTCCTCCATCGCGACGACCGATCCGGCGGAGGTCAGGATGACGCCGTCGACCTGCCGGTCGAGGAAGGAGCGCAGGTGGAGCAACTCGAGGTCGGAATCCTCATCGGTGACGGCCACGGACAGGGACTTTCCGCGAGCGGAGAACTCCCGCATGAGCGTGGCGGACAACTCCGCGAAGAACGGGTTGGTGGGGCTGGGCGTGAGCAGTCCGATGGAGTGGGTCGTCGCCGCGCGCAGTGCCGCCGCGATCCGGTTCGGCCGGTAGTCGAGTTCGGCGATGGCCGCCTCCACCCGCAACCTGGTCCTGGCCGACACCGGTCGGGGCCCTCCGTTCACCACGTAGGAGACCACGGCGGGGGACACCCCAGCGTGAGCGGCCACTTGGGCGCGCGTTACCGCCACCTGCACCTCCCCTTCCGCTCGTGCCCGACGCTACCAACACCGAGCCCTCAACGGACTCGCAGCGGGCTCAGGATCGGGGCCAGATCGGCCGCCGTCGGGTGGGAGGACTGGGCGCCCGGGCGGGTCACCGAGAAGGTTCCGGCCGCCACGCCCACCCGGACCGCGTCCGCCAGGTCGGCGCCACCGGCGAGGTGCACGGCGAGGGCACCGACGAACGCGTCGCCCGCACCGGTGGTGTCGACGACCTGCTCAACCCGTTCGGCTTCGACCGCGCCCGCGTCGTGAGCATCGGCCCAGACCGCGCCCTGCTCCCCCAGGGTGATGACCACCGACCGGCTCCGGTGGCGTAGCTCCTGGGCCGCCCGCAACGCCACCGGTACCGACCGCACCGGCTCACCGAGCAGTTCACTGGCTTCGGACTCGTTGAGCACCAGCGGATCGCACGTCGCCAGCAACTGCGCCGGCAGGTGGATGAACGGGGCCAGGTTCAGCACCGCCCTGAGTCCCTGTACGGCAGCGGCGTCGATCGCGGCGGCGATCACCTCCGGGTCGATCTCCGCCTGGAGGGTCAGCACGGCTCCGGGGGCCGATGCTCGGATCACCCGTCGCACCCGATCGGCCTTGATCGCGAAATTCGCTCCGGGCACCACGAGGATCGAGTTCTGCCCGAATCGGTCGACCGCGACGACCGCGAGCCCGGTGGCCTGGTCCCCGACAGTTTCCACATCGGAGATGTCGATGCCTTCACTTCGCAGCACGCGCAGCAGCATCGCGCCGTCGTCATCGTCGCCGACGCATCCGATGAACGAGACCCGGCCGCCCAGGCGGGCCGCGGCAACTGCCTGATTCGCCCCCTTCCCGCCGGGGGACTTGCGGAACTCCTCGGCGAGGACGGTCTGGCCCGGCACCGGCGAACGGTCCACCCGCATGAGGTAATCCACGTTCGCCGAGCCGACGACGACCACCTGCCGGGAGTGCGTCGATTGAGTCACTTCTCACCTGTGGTGAGCGAGAGGCCGCCGAAGAAGCGCTGCAACATGAACATCATCACCGCCGGGATCAGGGACAGCACCACCGCTCCTGCGAAGTTCTGCCCGTAGTCGAATGAATGTTCTCCGAAGGTTCGTGCGAGGGCGACCGGTGCCACCTGCAGCCGCGCCTCGGAGACCACCAGCAAGGGCCACAGGTAGGCGGTCCACTGTCCGAGGAAGATCAGTAAAGCCGAGTTCGCCAGGGCCACGCCACCGATCGGGACGTACACATTGGTCAGGATCCGGGCCTCCGAGGCACCATCCAGGGTGGCGGCCTCACGGTAGGAGTTCGGGATGCCCAGGAAGTACTGCCGCAGGTTGAAGATGGCCAGCCCGTTGCCGATGCCCGGCAGCACCAGACCCATGATGGTGTTGGTCAACCCCCATCCGGTGAACAACTGCGACAGGGGGATGGCGATCGCCTCGAACGGCACCATGAAACTGACGACGACGAACGCGAACGCCGCGCCCCGCCCGGGGAAGTTCAGCACCGCCAGGGCGTAGGCGGCGGTGGCGCTGAGCACCAGGCCGATGCCCACGGTCAGCAGGCACACCACCAGGGAGACGATCAGGGCCCGGCCGAACGGCCCGCTGAGCAGGTTCACGTAGTTGTCCAGGCTCACCGAACTGGGCACCAGGATGCGCCAACTCAGCGGTGAGACGGAACTGAAGATCTCCGAGCCGGGCCGCACCGACCCGACCACCAGCCACAGGCCGGGCAGGATGAAGATGGCCGACGCCGCCATGGCCGCCAGGGTCAGGATCGCGGACTTGCGCTCCAGGCGGCCGCGACGGCGACTGGCTACTGCGCTCATCGTTTGCTCCTCGCGGGTCGGTCCTCACGCAACAGCCGGAACTGCAGCGCGACGAAGACCAGCATCAACACGGTCAGGATCATCACCTCGGCGGCACCGAGGTTCTTGCTCGAGTAGGTGAACGTGGTCCGGTACGCGTTGAACATCAGCATCGTGGTGCTGTTCTCCGGACCACCGTTGGTGAGCATCTGGATCGGCACGAACAGGACGAAGTTGGCAACCGTGCACGCCACCAGGACGAACAGCAGCGGACGCTTCAGCAGCGGCAGCGTGATGGAGAAGAAGGTGCGGATCGGACCGGCCCGGTCCAGTTTCGCCGCCTCCATGTACTCCTCGGGGATCGCTTGCAGACCAGAGATGAGGAACAACATCCAGTAGCCGATGCCGATCCAGGAGATCACCACCATGATCGAGGCCATCGCCTGGGCGGGTGAGGTGAGGAACGGCTGGCGGTTCCCACCGAGGGCATCGATGATCGCGTTGATCGGTCCGTTCGGCCGCAGCCCGATGCCCCACACGATCGAGGACCCCACGACCGGGACCGTCGCGGGGATGAAGATGAGGGTGCGCCATAGCGCCGGCGCCGCGATCCGCCGGGTCACCAGCACCGCGACGGCCAGTGCCAAGGCCACCTGCAGCGGGTTGATGATGACGTTGAACACCAGCGTGCGGACCACGGTGTCGCGGAACATGTCATTGGAGAAGAGCGTGGCGTAGTTGGTCAGGCCGCTGAAGTCCGCCGGCTGCACGCCACCGGGGAAGCCCCGGTAGAGGCTGTCCACCGCTGCGCTGACGGTGGGTGCGATCCTCAGGGTGATGATCGTGAGGAGGGCCGGGGCCAGGAAGACCGCGACCCAGGCCAGTTCCTTGGCCCGGCGGCGTGAACGCTTGTGCTGGCCGGACCCGCCCGCACCCCGGCGCTGTGCCGGGGTGCGGGTGGGGCCGGTGGTGGACCGAGTAAGGGCAGTCATGAGCTTGGTCTGATCGCGCCCTACTCGTACTGTGCCCACGCGTTGGTCAACTCATCCTGAGCCGATTGCAGCGCAGTCTCCGGGTCCGTACCGGAGGCGATGTCGGAGAAGGCCCGGCCGAGGATCTCCTCGAACTCCACGAAGCCGACGGTCTGCAGACGCGGCACCGCGGTCTCGGCCGTCTCGTGGTCGATGATCGTCACGGCGTCCTGACCGGCGTCGGAGTCGAACACATCGCGTTGGAAGTAGTCCTCCTTGCCTTCCGGTGTGGAGGGAAGTTCCGGTGCCCCGAAGTTCACGGCGTACCCACCACCGTTGTCAGCCGACATCCACCGCATGAAGACGGCGGCGGCTTCCTTGTCATCACTGAACGGGCTCATCCCCAGGGACCACGAGCCGGTGGGGGTGACCGGCTCCCCGCCCTCGAAGTAGGGGTGCGGGGCCACGCCCCAGGTGAACTCGGCCTCGTCGAGTTGGGGAAGGAGCCACGGGCCCTGCACGAAGAAGGCGGTGTTGCCGGTGATGAACTCGGCGCTGGACTGCTCCGGGGTCACGCCCAGTGGGGACAGGTCCTCGGTGAACAACGACTGGTAGAACTCCATCGACTCCACCCAGGGCTCGGAGGTGATGTCCGGCTCGAGGCCGAGGTCGTCGGAGGCGCCGGCGGAGCCGCCCTTGGACTGCGGCAACGGCTGGATCTGGTAGTACCGGTGCACCTGGCCGAAGAGGAAGCCGTGCTCGGCCCCGCCGTCGACTGCCTGCTGGGCTCGATCGCGGATCTCTTCCCACGTGATCCGCTCGGAGATCTCACCCGAGGGCGCCTCGACACCGGCCTCGTCCAGCAGGTCGGCGTTGTAGTACAGCAACTGCGTGGAGTTCGCGATCGGCAACGACCACAGACTGCCGTCGAAGGAACTGGACTCCACCGGCGCGCTGTCGAATGTTCCGGTCAGGTCCGCGAACTGCTCGGTCAGGTCTTCCAGATAACCCCGGGAAGCCAGCGCCGCCACCCGCGGCTGGTCCGCCCAGTACACATCCGGATTTCCGTCCTGGTTCGCGATCCGCGCATCCAGCACCGAGTTCAACTGGTCGAACGGCACCGCTTCGTACTCCACGGTGATGTCTGGGTGGTCCTCGTGGAAGACTTCGATGACCGGTTCCATGAGTTCGGCGTCCTGGTGGCCCAGGACCTGGATCGTGGCAGTCGGATCCTCCTCCGGGATCGACCAGCCGTCACCGTCGCCGTCGCCGGTGGCGGTGGAGGAGTCGGAACATGCTGCGGTGAGAATCAGGGCCGCAGCCCCCGCGACGGCGGCAGCCGTGTGGATGCGTCGCATTTCGTGTGTCCTTTCGTGACAACGGTGTCGAGGCGAATCAAAAGTGCGCGTGGCGCGGTGGACCTGGTCGGGTGCGGCCGGGTCGGTCAGTAGGTGGCGATGCGGTCCAGGAAGTAGGTCATGAACTCCTCGACCCGCACCCCTACAGCCACCTGGGCGTTGGGGATCGGCGCGTCGGCGCGCTCCTGGAAGTCAGCGATGGCCACGCCGCGCCCGGCTTCTTCTGCGGTCAGGACGTTCACGTGGGCCGGCTGCCAATCCAACAGTTCGGGCCGGGACAGGGCCGCGACGGCGAGCGGATCGTGCATGGCGCAGGACTGGCCCGCACCTTCCTCACCAGGGTTGGCCTTCGCCAACCGGTCGAGCCATGCGACCGTGCACTCTCCGGCGAACGCGCCGAACTCACGGCCACTGTCAGCCATGGTCGCTGCGTCGTCCCGGGTGAGGCGCACCTGGGTCGTCACATCCAGCCCGATCAGGCGGATGGCCGCGCCGCTGTGCATCACCGCTCGGGCCGCGTGCGGATCGACCCACCAGTTGAACTCCCCCGGCATCCGCGCCGCCTGGGTGTGACCGCGGAACACCCCGCCCATCACCACGATCTCCTTGGCCGCGGTAGCGACCTCAGGTTCCATCGCGATCGCCAGGGCGATATTGGTCAGCGGTCCGATGGCTACCAGGGTGATCTCACCCGGTGACTCCAGCACCCGGCGCGCGATCTCGGCCGCGGCGAATCCGGGCGCGGCCTGGTGGTGGCCGAAGTTCTCCTTCACGCTCTCCGGCGCACCGCGAGCCTTCTCCGGCTCCATCATCGGCGCAGCGGCACCGCGCACCACCGGAATGTCCGGGCGCTTCAACCGCTGCAGCAGTTCGACGCTCAGCAGCGTGCCGGACTCGACGTCGATGTTCCCGTTGACGCTGGTGACCAGTTCGACGTCGAACACCTCATCGGCCATCAGCAGCGCCAGCGCGAAACCGTCGTCGATCTCTGATCCCGGGGCGCCCATCGCCATATCGGTATCAAGAATGATCCGCATTTAAGACCCCATTCAACTCGTGTTGCGTGGACTCTACACGTGTTGAATGGTGATCTCAACCACAACTTCGAAAAGTTGCGAGGCGAGGTTCGCCCCGGCCAGACCCGAGGCCAGGGCGCGCGGCTGAACCCGGGGCCGGACCGAGGCCAGTCGCGCGGCCAGGAACTCCAGCAGGGCCGCGGCCTGCTTGGTCTGAAAATCCTGGCGTCATCCACAACACTGAACGTGAACGGGAGACGACACCGGCGGAGGTCGAGCATGTTGCGGATTGATACTCACCACCACGTCTGGGATGAGGCCGTCCGTCCCCAGGAGTGGATGGACGACGCGACCAGAGACGTCATCGGTGGGCCCTATGACTTCGGCGACTGGCACGAGGCGGCGCGCGAGAGCGCGATCGACTTCGGGATCTTCGTCCAGACCGTGGCCCAGCCCGAGGAGACACCGGAGATCCTTGCCCTCGCGCCGAGCCAGGACGGGCTGGCCGGTGTGGTCGGGTGGATCGACGTCGACGGTGCACAGCCGCCCGGTGATCTTCTCGATGATCTGAGGCAGGGCCCCGGCGGCGATCACCTGATCGGGATCCGCGTGGCGGGCGAGTACGTGGCCGACCCGGACTGGCTCGCTCGCGATCCGGTACGTGCGGCCGCGAGCGCCCTGGCCGCACGGGACCTGAGCCTGGATCTGCTCACCGATGCCCGAATTCTGCCTGCGGCGACCCGCCTGGCCGCGGCGAGCCCGGAGGCCCGGATCGTGTTGGATCACCTGTCCAAACCCACGATGGCCCGTGCGGACTTCGATTCCTGGGCAGCCGACATCCGCGATCTTGCTCGTCATCCCAACGTCGCGTGCAAACTGTCCGGCTATCTCGTCTTCGACGATGAGCCGATGACGGCGCAGCGGCTGCGTCCCTACGCCGAGACCGTCCTGGAATCCTTCGGACCCGACCGGGTGATGTTCGGCAGCGACTGGCCCGTGTGCATCCTGGGTGGCGGATATCGCCGCGCGGTCGAGATCGCCGAGGACCTGCTCGCGCCACTGAGTGAGGGCGAGCGCGAACAGGTCTGGTCGGGTACCGCCCGGCGCTGGTATCCGGCGATCACCACTGTGGTGGATCGCTCCCGATGACCTCCGCTGCCCGCGCATCCCACCCCGGCCGGGCCCACTGACCCATTCACCAGCAAGGAAGACAGCCATGCGAACGGACAACCCTCAGATCGGCCGCCGCACCACCCGGAGCGGCCTGTCCCTGACCGAACTAGGAGTGGGCGGGGCACAGTTCGGCAACCTCTACCGCGAGATGCCCGAGGGCGAGGTGGAGCGGATCGTCGACGCCGCCTGGGAGTCCGGCGTCCGGCTCTTCGACACTGCTCCCCATTACGGCATGGGCCTGTCCGAGCGCCGGCTCGGCAGAGCGCTGGCGCAGTACCCGCGCGATGAGTACGTGCTGTCGACGAAGGTCGGGCGGCTCATCCGGCCGAACCCCGGCGGCACCGGGACGAACGAGCAGTTCCACGGGGTGCCCAACACCACCAAACGGGTGTGGAACTTCTCCGCGGCGGGGGTGCGACGCTCGATCGAGGAGAGCCTGGAGCGGCTCGGCCTGGACCGGATCGACATCGCCTACATCCACGACCCCGACGACCACTGGGACGAGGCGATCAACGGCGCCGTGCCCGCCCTCCAGGAACTGCGCACCCAGGGCGTGATCAGCAGTTTCGGGGCAGGGATGAACCAGTCGGCGATGGTCGCCCGGTTCATCCGCGAAGGCGACGCCGACCTGGTGATGCTCGCGGGCCGCTACACCCTGCTCGAGCAGGGCGCCCTGGCCGACGTCCTCCCGGCTGCCGAGGAAACCGGGGCGAGCGTGGTGATCGCCGGCGTCTACAACTCCGGACTGCTCGCCCGGCAGCGCCCGGCGGCGGACGCGCCCTACAACTACGAAGCGGCACCTGCCGAACTGATCACGCGGACCAACCGGATCGCCGATGTCTGTGAACGGCACGGACTCACCCTCCCCGAGGTTGCCGTGGCATTCGTGCTGCTGAAGCCCCAGGTGGCATCGGTGGTCGTCGGCAGCTCCAACGCGGAGCAGTTCCAGCAGGCCCTGCAGCGCTATCAGACCCGAGTCCCGGCAGCGCTCTGGGAGGACCTGGTGGCCGAGGGACTGCTGGCACGGGAGGCCTTGCCGTAAGTCCGCTCAGAGGGCCGGAGGGCGGAGCCGCTTCCTGGAGTTAGGGTGCCACCCGGGATCAGGCCGACACCTTGGTCGGGGACGTCCCCTCCGGTGCGCTCGGGATCGAGGGCATCGCCGGGTCCTGGTTGACCCGCCGTCCCCGCGCTCCGGTTGGCTCGAGTCGGGCAGCCACACTCTTGCGTAGCGCGGCCAGCTCCGCAGCCGGAACACCGGCTCGCCACATGGGAAAGTCCTCATCCTCCTGATCGTGCGCGTGATCGCGGAAGAGTTGCTGCAGGTGGCCGACCCACTCGAAGAACTCCGGATCGCCGACGTCGAGAGTCGCCATCCGATCCATCGCAACGACGATGCTGCGCTCCCGCTCGTCCCGATCGACCCATGCGCCATCCGGTCGTTCCCGCGCACCCTCGGGCAGCTGCCTCTCGATCACCGCGTACACGTCTGCCTCGATCGCCGAGTGCCGCTTCACCTCGGCGATCACGGCCGCAGCGAGGTCTCGGCGCCTGGCGGTGCCCACGGGCCCTTCGACCTGCCTCAACAGATAACGTATCCGGCCGTGGTCAGCGACCAGAACGTCCACCACATCCCGGCTGTCACCACTGACTTCGCTCATCAAACTCCCCCGTCCGCTCGCATGGGTATACAGCGTAAACTTGACCCGCCGAGTCGGCACCTCAGACGTGGGCACCCCGCAACGTCCGGACCGCAACACCGACCTGCGCACCCTTGCCACCGTGCGCAACGTGCGGTCGGCCGGGTGAGGCCTGCGTCCGATTGCCGAGGACGCCGGGTCGCTACGCTTTCGCCCGCGTCGTCTCACGCGAAGACGAAGTAGAACGCCATGTGCAAGGCCAGCAGCAGGTGCAACGTGCCCAGGCGGGCGCGCAGCAACGCGAAGAGCGCGCCCATCGCCAGCATCGCCAGGGCGGCCAGCGGGTTGGCCGGGCCGAACGTATCGGGCAGCAACAGCGCGTGACCGAGCCAGAACATCACGGCCACCATCGTGATGGTCCCCCAGGTGGGCACGCGCTCAGCGAGGTAACTCTGCAGCAGGCCGAAGGTGAGGTAGTCCTGCCAGAACACCGACACACTCATCCACACCATGTACACCCCCACGGGCGCGGGCATGCCGTAGTGCAACGGCAGCGCCATCGCCAGCACTGCCGGAAGCGCGTACAGCCACATCAGCCGTGAGCGCGCGAACAGCACCCGGTTGTAGCGCCGGTGCAGAAGGGCGAGCACGGCCACGATCACTAGCGCGAGCGCGCTCTCCACGAGCACCGCCACATCCGGATCGTCCGAAACCCAACTGCCCACGCCGTTGCTGAGCAGCCCGGGGGTGAGGGACCACAGCGCGAACCACACCACACAGGCCGCGACCGGCACCCACCAGGGCGGCCGGTCACCGGAGGCGGTTCCGGGCGTCTGCGCGACGGTGCTGCTCTGCGCTCGCGCCGCGGGGTCCACCCGCCCACTGTAGGGCTCGGCGGGGACTCGGGTCCGCCGTCGCTCCAACCGCGGCAGCCGGCGTCGGGTGTCGGCGGTGGTTACGCTCCGGGTGAGGCGGTGCGCGCACCACGATCCGGCCGCGCCCAGCAAGCACGGGGGAAGGACCGACGACGACGGGGGAATCGTCGTCGTCGGTCCATCTCCTACTGCGCCTGCAGGGACTGCAGCGCCGCGCGCAGGCGGGTGGAGGCCTCATCGGCGACGCCGGTGAGTTCCTCGTTGCCGGTCACGCCGACCATCACCTGGGGATCGAGGGCCTCGACGATGGTGCCGCCATCGCCGGAGCGCACCACCACGTTGCAGGGCAGCAACAGCCCGATGGACTCCTCGGCCTGCACCGCACGGTAGGCCAGCGGCGGGTTACAGGCGCCCAGGATCACGTGCGGGGCGATCTGCACGTCGAGCTTCTTCTTCAGGGTTGCGGCCATGTCGATCTCGGTGAGAACGCCGAAGCCCTGCTCGGCCAGCGCCTCGATCACCTTGGGCATCGCGGCGTCGAAGTCGTCGGGGAGGGTGATGCTGATTCCGTAGTCCATGTGAGGACCTCTCTGGTCGGGTACCGCGATGTGGTTGCGTGGGTGTTCAGGCGCTCGCCTGCTGGTCGGCCATCTGGGCGCGGACCTCATCCATGTCCAGGTCCTTGACGGCGGTGATGACCTGCTCCAGCGCCTTGGCCGGCAGCGCACCGGGCTGGGAGAACACGCCGATCCCGTCGCGAAAGGCCATCAGCGTCGGGATCGAGGTGATGTTGGCCGCGGCGGCCAGCGCCTGCTCGGCCTCGGTGTCGACCTTTCCGAAGACCACGTCGGGGTGCTGGGTAGCAGCCTTGTCATAGATCGGCGCGAAACTGCGGCACGGGCCGCACCAGGCGGCCCAGAAGTCCACGAGCACGATGTCGTTGTCGGCGATGGTGGATCCGAAGGTGGACGCGGTCAGGTCGATGGTGGCCATTGGGCTCTCCTCAGGGGGCTGCGTGGTTGATGCCTGCGTCGAGTATACCCCCCAGGGTATCTTGTGGCAATCGCCTGCCGGAATCCGCCGCAATCAGCCTCGGTGCGGGTGAGGATTGGGGTGCCGGGCCCGCCACCTCCGGGCGCCGGCCACCGGACCGATCGGCTCCGGCCCGGGACTCACGCGTACCGCCGCGATCGATTCGAGGGAGAACGGATGACCCTGACCACCCCGCCCAGCAGCCTGCAGATCGCCCAGGGCGCGTCCCTACGGCCCATCCCCGAGATCGCCGACCGGATGGGCCTCGATCCCGACCTGCTCGAGCCCTACGGCCGTGACGTGGCCAAGATCGACCTGGATGCGATCACCGCGCTGGCCGACCGGCCCAAGGCCAAGTACGTCGTGGTCAGCGCCATCACACCCACTCCCCTGGGTGAGGGCAAGACGACGACGGCGGTGGGCCTGGGGCAGGGGCTGAACCTGACCGGGCGGCGGGCCACGATCGCGGTGCGCCAGCCCTCGATGGGCCCGACTCTGGGCATCAAGGGCGGCGGTGCCGGCGGCGGGTACAGCCAGGTGGTGCCGATGGAGCGGTTGAACCTGCACCTGACCGGGGACATGCACGCCGTCACCGCGGCGCACAACCAGCTCGCCGCGATGGTGGACAACCACCTGTTCCACGGCAATGAACTGGACATCGACCCCGATGCGATCACCTGGCCACGGGTGATGGACATCAACGACCGGTCGCTACGCAACATCGTGGTCGGCCTGGGCCCGCGACTCGACGGCGTGCTGCGCCAGAGCGGGTTCGACATCACCGCCGCCTCGGAGGTGATGGCCACCCTGGCGATGGCCACGTCACTGCGCGACCTGCGCGAGCGGCTGGGCCGCATCGTGATCGGCTACACCCGCCAGACGAAGGAACCGGTCACCGCCGAGCAGCTCCGCGGCGCCGGCGCGATGACCGTGCTGCTCCGGGAGGCGCTGAAACCGAATCTGTTGCAGACCCTGGAAGGCACCCCCGCGCTGGTGCACACCGGCCCGTTCGGCAACATCGCCACCGGCAACTCCTCGGTGGTGGCGGACCTGATCGGCATCCGCACCGGGGACTTCCTCATCACCGAGGCGGGGTTCGGTGCGGACATGGGCGCCGAACGGTTCTTCAACATCAAGAGCCGCGTCTCCGGGCTGGTGCCCGACGTGGGTGTGGTGGTCACGACGGTACGGGCGATGAAACTGCACTCCGGGCGGCACAAGGTGGTGGCCGGGCGGGCACTGCCGGAGCAGATGCTCGCGGAGAGTCCCGACGACGTCTACGCCGGTGCGGACAACCTGCGCCGCCAGATCGAGAACATCCGCCTGCACGGGACCACCCCGGTGGTGGCAATCAACGCCTTCGGCTCCGACTACCCCTCCGAGCACGAGGCGATCGGGCAGATCGCGGCCGAACTGGGCGTGCGATGCGCCGTCTCGGAGCACTTCACCCACGGCGGCTCCGGCGCGGCCGAACTCGCCGAGGCAGTGGCCGAGGCGGCGCAGGAGCCCAGCGACTTCTCCTTCCTGTACCCCGAGGAGATGCGGCTTCGGGACAAGATCGCTGCGATCGCCACCAAGGTCTACGGTGCCGACGGCGTCGAGTATGCCCCGGCCGCGGCGCGCGCCCTGGAGGCCTACGAGGGGTACGGGTGGTCCAACCTGCCGATCTGCATCGCCAAGACCCACCTGTCGCTGTCCTCCGACCCCACGCTGCGCGGGGCACCGACCGGGTGGACGCTGCCGGTGCGGGAGGTGCGCGCCTCGGTGGGTGCGGGGTTCATCTACGCCATCGCCGGGCAGATGCGCACCATGCCGGGCCTGGGTTCGGACCCGGCGGCGGCGCACATCGACATCGACGAGGACGGGAACACCGTCGGGCTGTTCTGAGCGCGAGCTGTTCTGAGCAGGAGTCTCAGGCGGTTCAGGACCGCCACCAACGCGCCGAGCGCCGTGGCGGGTAACGCGACGCCGGGCTGGGTCAGACCCGCACTTGCTCCGGGCGGGTGGCACCCGGGCAGGGCTCGCTCAGGCCCGCACTTGCTCCTGGCGCACCTGGCCCTGGTTCGGTTTGCTCGCCCTGATGATCGCGGCGTGCATGCCGGGGGCTACCTCGTGGGTGAACTCCACCTGGGCGTCGACGAAGCCCGCTTGCTCCAGACCATCGAGGTACTCGGCCCTGGACAGCGCCCCGGCGATGCAGCCGGTGTGGGACCCGCGCTCCGCCCGCTGCTGCGGCGAGAGGTGATCCTCGGCGACGACGTCGGAGATCCCGACCCGCCCTCCGGCGGCGAGCACACGGAACATCTCGGCAATCACGGCCTGCTTGTCGGTGGAGAGGTTGACGACGCAGTTGGAGATCACCACATCGACGGCGCCCGCCGGCAACGGCACCTCCTCGATCGTGCCGTGCAGGAACCCCACGTTCGCGGCTCCGGCCTCGGCGGCGTTCGCCCGCGCCAGGTCGAGCATCTCCTCGGTCATATCCACCCCGTAGGCGAACCCGCTGGGACCGACACGCCGGGCCGAGAGCAACACGTCGATGCCACCCCCCGAGCCCAGATCCAGCACTCGTTCCCCCTCGCGCAGGTCCGCGACCGCGGTGGGGTCGCCGCAACCCAGGCTCGCCTCGAGCGCCTGAACGGGCAGGTCCGCCGATGCGGCGGTGTCATAGAGACCGGCACCGAAGATCGGTCGTTGCGTCGGTTCGCCGCAACAGGATCCGGAGTCCGTCCGGCCGTCGTCGAGCAGGTCGCTGTTCGGTATGCCGGCGCCGACCTGGCCGGCGGCGCGTGCGTAACGGCGCCGGACCTGCTCACGCAGTTCGGTGTTCTCACTCATGGTCCCGTCCCGGGTCGCAGGTACAGACGCATCGATACTTATCGATTGATCGACAACTGTCAATACGTCTGGGAGAATTGTTCCATGACGATCTCTGCGCCCACGACCCCCGAGGACCTGGCCGCCTGCTGCACGCCCGTGACCGGTGGCGTCCTGGCGGAGGAGCCCGCCCGCCGCCTGGCGCGGATGTTCAAGGCGCTGAGCGACCCGACCCGGGTTCGGCTGCTGTCGATCATCGCCGCCCAGCCGGGCAGGGAGGCGTGCGTGTGCGACCTCACCGAGCCGGTCGGACTGTCCCAGCCGACGGTCTCGCACCACATGCGGCAACTGGTCGAAGCCGGCCTGGTGAGTCGTGAGCAGCGCGGCCGGTGGGCTTTTTACGCCGTCGAAGCCGACACGCTCGCGGTGCTGAGCCGGGCGCTCGAGCCCGGACCCGCGGAACCGTCGGCGCCGCCCGCCGGTTGCTGATCGCCACCCACACGCGCCCCACCGCTCTGGGCCTCAGCCCTGAACTGAGCACTCAACTTCACTATATACCCTACGGGGTATCGCGGTATGCTGTCCGGAGAGCGTGTGCACTCCCCCACCCGCACACACCGGAACCGTACCGTCGATAGAGAGCGGAATCCCGATGAGAAGTGCAGACCCCGAAACCCAACGCCGGATCCTCAACCGCCTCAAGCGCGCCCGCGGACAACTCGACGCAGTGATCAACGCCGTCGAGGACGGCGGGTCCTGCCGGAACGTCGTGACCCAACTGTCCGCGGTCTCCACCGCACTGGACCGGGCCGGATTCGCCATCGTCTCCAGCGCGATGCAGTTCTGCCTCACCGAACCCGGGGAGGCCGCCGAGGTGGAGGACGGGCTGACGATCGAGGAACTGGAGAAACTCTTCCTCACCCTCAGCTGAGTCCGTTCGTGCCGGACCGGCGGCCGTTCACCCGGTCCGGTGATCCCCGGGGTCGATCCCGGTGATGCCCGGGCACCGGGCCTGTCCGATGATCCCGGGGCCGGCCCGGTCTCCGGGGTTCCCCGGGCGCCGAGTCAGCCGACCAGGTCCTTCATCCGGCTCGCCACCATCTCGGTGGCCCGCTTGGGCGCGATCCGTGAGAGCGCATCGAGCATCTTGGTGTCGCGCCCGATGAGCACCCGGTAGGAGCCCTTCTCGATACCGTCCACGATCAGCCGGGCAGCCTCCGCCGGTGAGGTCATGTTCGCCGCCGCCTTGGAACTCTCCGCATCCCGGCCGGGGATGGCGGCGTCGGAGTGCTGGGCGATGTCGGTGTTGGTGGCACCGGGATAGGCCATCGTGACGGCCACGTTCGTGCCCTGCATCTCGGCGTACAGGCCCTCGGTGAACAACTGCACGGCGGCCTTGGACGCCCCGTACGCGCTCTGCCCGGGCACCGGCACCAACCCGCCCATGCTGCCCACGTTCACCACCGCGGCATGTGGGCGCGCCATCAGGTGCGGCAGGAACGCCTTGGTCATCCGCACGGTGCCCCAGAAGTTCACCTCCAGCACCTTGGCCATCTCGGCGACGTCGAGGTCGGCGATCGGCACGAACCGCTGGATGATGCCCGCCACGTTCACCACGCCGTCGACCGTCCCGTGGAGGGCGAGCACCTGCTCGGGCAACGCCTCGACGGCACTTGCATCGGTGATGTCCAGCGCGTGGGTGGACAGCCGGTCGGTGCCGGCGCTCTCGGCAGCCGCGGCCAGGGCCTGCTCGCTCAGGTCGACGGCGGCCACGTTCGCCCCGCGCTCCAACAGCGCCTGGACCACCGCACGGCCGATCCCGTTGGCCCCTCCGGTGACGACGAACGTCTTGCCCGGGATCTCCATGACTACCCCTCCTGCTGCTCGAGTGCCGGGGGTTCGCACCGCCCGGCCGGCCCGTGGCCGCAGGATGAGACTAGGGCCGGTCCCGGCCCGTGGCGAAGGTCTTAGGTCCCGAGCGGCTCGAGCGTGCCGACCTGCTTGCCCACCTGCGGGCCCGTCTGCGCGCCCACCTGCGCGGCCGTCTGCTCGCGCACCTGCGCGGCGACCTGCGCGGCGAAGGCGCGCGAGAGCAGGTCGGCGACCTCGGTGATCTCCTGGGCCGAGGCATCCCATTGCGCCCGGACCTCATCGGCGATGCGCTCGGCGTCCTCCAGGCCGTGCCGGCGGATCCAGGAGGCCAGCATGGTCCCGGACACCTCCGGGTGGAACTGCACGCCCAGGGCCGAGCCGATCCGGAAGGCCTGGAAGGGGTACTGCCGGGAGGCGGCCAGCCAGCAGGCACCCTCGGGCAACTCGGTGATGGCGTCCATGTGCAGCGACGGCACCTGCACGGTCGCGCCCTTGGCTGCCACCAGCGGGCCGAGCACCACATCGCGCTCGGCGTCGGGACGCAGACGCACCTCGATCACTCCGATCTCCGCGCCTGCCGGTGCCGCGACGTGCACCTGACCGCCGCGGGCCACGGCGAGGAGCTGGGCGCCCAAGCAGACCGCGAGCGTGGGCACGTCACGGTCGACGGCGGCGGACAGCAGGTCGCGAAGTTGCGGCAGGTAGGGCTTGGCCTCGTCGTCGTAGGCGTTGGCGGCCCCACCCAGCACGATCAGCGCGTGCACGTCCTCCACCGCGGGCAGCGCGTCACCGCGATAGGGGTGCACCACCTCGAGCTGCGCTCCGTCCAGGCCGGGCGCAAGCAAGTCCAGGCCGACGTCGTCGGCGTTCTGGATCACGTGGATGCGGGGTTGCGTCGTCTCAGTCACAAGCGCAACTTACCCCAGCGGGTGCCGGAGCGGGCAATCGATGGTACGAGGGACCTGCCGTGGATGGCCGATGGGCCCGGGTTTCGAGGCGGTGGGCCGCTGTTGCGCGGCAACCACATTGCATCCCCGCGCGCCAACAGGAAGGATCGGGAACTGTGGCCCGCCTCTCGCGTATCGCACGTGCCCTCCTCGCCGGTGTGCTGCTGGCTGCCTGGTTCAGCGTGGCCGGACCGGCCCTGGCGCCGGCACACGCGCAGGACCCGCTCTCCCTGGATGAGCAACTCACCGACCTGACGAGCGATCAGGTGCTGGACTCGGGGCGAGCCGAGGCCCAGGACGCCATCGACGAACTGCGCGAGGAGACCGGGTACCTGCTGTTCGTGGTGTTCGTGGACACCTTCGGCGGGACCAACTACGACGACTGGGTGGATGAGACCGCGAACCTGTCCAACCTGGGCGACCGGGACCTCCTGCTCGCGGTGGCGGTGCAGGACTCGGCCTACGGGGTCTCCATCTCCGACACCTCGGGCCTGTCCGCGGCCACGATGGACCGGGCCGAGACGCGCATCCGCTCGGAACTGGGCGCCGAGAACTGGTCCGGCGCGGTGGTCGCCGGGGCGCAGGCCTACGCCGACGGCGGCGGCGGGGGTGACGGGGCCGGGGGTGATGGCGCCGCTGGCGGAGGCGGCGGCGGGGGCCTGACGATCTTCCTGGTGGGTCTGGCCGTGATCGTGGCGCTCGCCCTGATCGTGGTGTACCGGCGCTCCACCGGCAACGCCGCCCGCTCCGCCCGCTCCGCCGGCCCCGCCGGCAGCCGACACGTGGGTGCCGGCCGACCAGCATCCCCGCCGGACCCCTACGAGGGTGTCAGCACCGAGGAACTGCGCACCCGGGTGGGCTCGGCCCTGGTGGCCCTGGACGACGACGTGCGCACCTCCGAGCAGGAGCTGCGGTTCGCCCAGGCCCAGTTCGGGCTGGAATCGACCGGGCGCTTCCGGGAGGTGCTGGAGCAGGCCCGCAGCACCCTGCAGGAAGCCTTCACCCTGCAACGGCAGGCAGAGAACGACGACGTCTCCGCCCCCGAGCAGCGCGCCCTGCTGATCCGCGTGCTGGGTCTGTGCGAGCGCGGTGAGGACCTGCTGGAGGAGCAGGCGGAGGCGTTCGCGCAGCTGCGCCGGCTGGAGCAGAACGTGCCCGAGGTGCTCTCCGAACTGCACCAGCGGGCCGGGGAGATCGAGGCACGCATCCCCGCGGCCCGGGCCGCGCTGACCACCCTGGAGGTGACGTATCCGCCGGCCACGCTGGCCACCATCGCCCGGGCCCCGGACCAGGCCGAGCAATTGATCGAGGCGGCGCGAACCTCGGTGGCCGAGGGCCGGGCCCGCGTCGAGGCCGACGACCGCGGGAACGCGGTGGCCTTCGCCCGCACCGCTGAGGGCGCGCTGGGGCAGGCCGCCGACCTATTGAACTCGGTGGGCAGCGCCGGAGCGGACCTGGAGTCGGCGAACGAGGACCTGGCCGAGGCGATCGCCTCGATCAGCGCCGACGTGGCCGACGCCGACCGCCTCGCTCCGAACGACTCCGCGGTGGCGCCCCTGCGCGACCGGGCCACCGAGGCGATCAGGGTGGCCGAGGCGGCCCGCTCCGGCGGGGACCCGATCGCCGCGCTGCGTCAGATCGCCAGCGCGGAGGCGGCCCTGGACGCCGCGCTGGAGGGACACCGCAACAGCGCCGAGGTGATCCAGCGGGTGCAGACCTCGTTGCGGCGACAGATCGCGGCGGCGTCGGAGAAACTGCGTTCGGCCGATATCTACATCGAGTCCAACCGAGGGGCGATCGGCGCCCAGCCCCGCGCCCTCGTCGCCGAGGCCGAACGGCTGCTCGACGAGGCCCGCGGCCTGGCCGACAGTGACCCCAAGCAGGCGCTCGGCCTGGCCACGCGGGCGCTGGAGCTGGCCGACCGTGCCAATGAGCAGGCGTTGGCCGCGGTGACCACGTGGCGCCGCGACTACTCCAGCAGCGACCACAACCCCTGGGGCCAGCACGGGCGCTCCGGTGGGATCGATGCCGGGTCGCTGATCCTGGGCGGGATCCTCGGGCAGGTACTCACCGGCGGGCGCGGGCGCTCCCGCGGCGGCTGGGGATCGGGCGGCGGATTCGGTGGCTCCTCGCGCGGGGCCGGCGGACGCAGTACGTTCGGAGGAGGCTTCGGGGGCCGCTCCATGGGGGGCGGGGGCTTCGGCGGCGGACGCATGGGAGGTGGTGGCCGGTTCTAGAGTCCGCACTGGAAGCCCGCGCAGACCGAGCCCGACGAGAGCACACTGACAGTTCAGCCGGACCGGACGGACAGCCCGGCAGCGCAGCCAAGACCGCACCGAGAGTTCAGACCCGCAGTTCAGACCCGCTAGGAAAGGACCACCCGTGGCCGAGAAGCAGAGCATTCTGGGGCGGATCGCCCAACTGACCCGAGCCAACATCAACTCCATCCTGGACCGCGCCGAGGACCCGGAGAAGATGCTGGATCAGTTGATCCGCGACTACACCAACAACATCGCCGAGGCCGAGCAAGCCATCGCCCAGACCATCGGCAACCTGCGCTTCGCCGAACAGGACTACAACTCCGACGTCGCCGCGGTGCGCGAGTGGGGGGACAAGGCCCAGGCGGCGGCGAACCGGGCGAACCAGGCCCGCAGCAACGGTGACGAGGCCGCCGCCGAGCGGTTCGACAACCTGGCCCGGCTGGCCCTGCAGAAGCAGATCGGTTTCGAGAACGAGGTCAAGTCCGCCGAGCCGTTGCTGGCCTCCCAGAACGACGTGGTCGAGCGGCTCAAGAGTGGCCTGGCGATCATGAAGGAGAAACTGGTCGACCTGCGTACCCGCCGGGACAACCTGGTGGCGCGGCAGAAGTCGGCGGATGCTCAGCAACAGGTGCAGAGCGCGGTGCAGTCGTTGAACGTGATGGACCCGTCCAGCGAACTGGGCAGGTTCGAGGAGCAGGTCCGCCGCCAGGAGGCAGAGGTGATGGGCCAGCAGGAACTGCAGTCCTCCAGCCTGGATGCCCAGTTCGCAGAGTTGGAGACCTCCACCGAGGCACTGGAGGTCGAGGCCCGGTTCGAGGCACTGCGCTCCGGTTCCCTGAACGCCGGCGCCGGCGCGGACCCGGGCCGGATCGACTCCGGCAAGCACGCCGCCGACCCGAACGCCACCCAGCAGGACGGGAGTCAGGCCCCGGGTCAACAGCACTGAGGGACCGACCAGTCGCGGGGGGTCCCGGGACGACGGCGAGCGCCGGTGACGCAGCGGCGAACCGGACCGTAGCCGGGCTGCCAGGAGCCGCTCCGGACCATGTCCAGGGCGGCTCCTTCGCTGCCCGGGCGCGGCGGATCGCCCGGCGACCCCCGTCGCCGTCGGCCCCGAGTAGGGTGCAGCCATGGTCCAGACTGAATCCGACGACACCCGCCGCACCTACCTGCTGGTGGACGGGGAGAATATCGACGCCACGCTCGGGATGAGCGTGCTGGGCCACCGCCCCAACCCCGATCAGCGGCCCAGGTGGGACCGGATCACCGAATTCGCCCAGCGCACCTGGAGCCAGCCGGTGACGGCGCTGTTCTTCCTCAACGCGACGTCGGGGCAGTTGCCGATGTCGTTCATCCAGGCGTTGCTGGCCATGGGTTACCAGCCGATCCCGCTGTCCGGCAGCCCGGATGAGTCGGTGGTGGACATCGGCATCCAGCGCACCCTGGAGGCCCTGGGCCCGCGCATCGGCGATGTGATGCTGGCCAGCCACGACGGCGACTTCGTACCTCAGGTGCAGCGACTCGCTACTGACGGGCGGCGCCTGGCGGTGCTGGGGTTCCGGGAGTTCATCAGCGCCCGGCTCGCCGAGATCCCCGGGGTGACGGTCTACGACCTGGAGGACCACATCAAGGCCTTCACCGAGCCGCTGCCGCGGGTGCGGGTGATCCCGTTGGAGTCCTTCGACCCCACGCGCTACCTCTGAGCCACCGCGCTCCGCCGCCTCTCCGCGCGCGCCGCGCATCTCACGCACTCCGTGCCCCCACGCGCCCCGCGCATTCCACGCACTCCGTGCGCCCCGCGCGCCCTGCGCCAGGCCACGTCGCGCCGCGCCGGGCCGCGCACCTCGCGCCGCGCCGGGCAATAGCCGCTGAGAGGCCGGCTCATCCGCATAGGTGCGGCCGTGGCGCACCGATAACCTGGCGCCATGGATCTCTCGGAAGGCACCAGCGCACTGATCACCGGGGGCGGCTCGGGTCTGGGGGCGGCGACGGCGCGCCGGCTTGTTGAGCGCGGCGTCGCGGTCCTGCTGGCCGACCTGCCCGACTCCCCCGCCGCCGACCTGGCTGAGGAACTGACCGCCGCCGGCAGGCGGGCACGGGCCCAGCCCACCGATGTACGGGACGTGGAGCAGGTCCACGCTGCCGTACAGGCGGCCGGGGACCTGGGCGATCTGCGCGTGCTGGTCTGCTGCGCCGGGGTGGCCACGCCCGGGCGGATCCTCGGCAAGCGCGGGCCGCTGGACCTGGAGACCGCCCACCGGGTGGTGCAGATCAATCTGCTCGGCACGATGAACGCGATCGCCGCTGCGGCGCCGGTGATGTCCGGACTGAACCCGGTCGGCGACGACGGCGAGCGCGGCGTGATCGTCATGACCGCCTCGGTCGCGGCCCAGGACGGCCAGATCGGCCAGCTCGCCTACGCCGCCTCCAAGGCCGGGGTCGCCGGGATGACGCTGCCGGCCGCGCGGGACCTGGCCAGCCACGGCGTGCGCGTCATGACCATCGCGCCCGGGGTGTTCAACACCGCGATGATGGCCGGAATGGCCGATGAGGTGCGCGAGAGCCTCGAGGCACTGGTGCCGCACCCCTCGCGGCTGGGGCACCCGCACGAGTACGCCGACCTGGTCGCGCACATCGTGGCCAACCCGATGCTCAACGGTGAGGTGATCCGGCTCGACGGCGCACTGCGGATGCCGCCTCGGTAACCGCGCCGCCCGCAGTCGGGACGGCGCAGCCAGCCCGCAGTCGGGTCGGCGGAGTGAGACGCAACCACAGTCAGCGCACCAGAGCGAAGCGAATCCGCGGTCAAACCGGCTCTTCCGGTTTTAGAGTGCATTGATCCGGGTCGCCAGTTGGCCGGAGTGCAGTAGGCAGCGCAGGACGTAGTGGTCGAAGTTGCGGAACCCTAGGGCGATGCCGCGTAGGGCTTCGAGGCGTCCGTTGATCGCTTCGACGGGGCCGTTGGAGGCTCCGCCACGGTCGAAGAACGCCAGGATCTGGTCTCGTTTGCGCCAGAGCGTGCGGCCGAGTTGAGCGAGTTCCTCCAGCCCCTCGGGTAGCCCGCGCCGGAGCCTGGTGATGAGGGCCTGCATGCGCTTCTTGCCGGCGGCCGGATCTGGGTGTTGGTAGGCGCTGATGATGTCCTGGTAGATGTGCCAGGAGACCTCCAAGGCCGCGTGGTCCTCGTGTTCGGCGAACAGCCGCTGCAGTCGGGCGATCTGCTCATCGGTCAGTAGCGACTGCCGGGTCAGCAGTGTTCGCCGGCCGCGGTAGAGCAGGTTCTCCTTGCGGCCCCGGTGGCCGTGGATCTGCTGCTGCAGGCGCTGACGACAGACGGTGAGTTTCTCCCCAGCCAG
>NZ_JBMPQC010000015.1:0-55254 GCF_049724975.1 Pseudactinotalea sp. Z1732
CGACCGAGATCGGCCGCGCACAGGTCACCGCCGGGGCTTCTGACACCAACGCGTCCGGTGTCAGCATCAGCACCGCGCAGCGGCCGGTGGCGAGGCTGGCGGGCACCCCGGAGACCACCACGAGGGAGGTGTTCACCGGCCCGGCAGCGTTGGCGCCGGCGGGCGGGTCCACCATTGTCTCGGCCGAGTTGGTCCGCGACACCGGCCCTGACGGCACCGCCACGTTCATCTTCCGCGCCACCATCCGGGGAGTGTCCTTCTCCGCGGGTGCGCTTGCGCAGACGATCGCCACCATCCCCACCGCGCACCGCCCCACCACCGCAGGCGCCGCCATCGGCTCCAACGGTGGCACCACGCAGACCTACCAGGTCCTCTCCGGTGGTGGTCTGCGTCTGGCGAACTCCTCCCACTCCCGCACCACCACCGATGACCTGCTGGTCTCCGGGTCGTGGATCCGGATGCCCGAATGACCGGCTGCCCCCTCGAGAAACGCGGCCAGGTGCTCGTCGTTTTCGCGTGGATCGCGCTCACCCTGGGCGCCCTTACGTGGCTGCGGCTACCGACCGTGCCGGTGGAGGGTGTCGTCCACACGCACCTGCCGCCGGTGGTCGAGGTCGGCAAATGGGTGGTCGCCGCTGCCATCGCCGCCACCGCCGCGTTCACCCGCCGCTACCGGCTGGGATACGCCGCCCTGGTCGGGGTGGTCGCTTTCCGGGGCGCGTCCCTCGCGGCCGGGTGGGTGGTGTGGGTGATGTCCGAAGGCGCGGCCGGGACCCCCACCGGGTGGGCGCAAGCCCTGGAGTACGCGGGGTTCGCGGTCTTGTTGATCATCCTGGCTGGGCCGGACGACGGGACGGTGAGAGCGGTCGAGCACCCAACGCCGGGAGGTGTCGCCGATGCTGCGTGATATCCCCGGCCCCGTGTGGGGTGCGCTGGCGACGATCCTCGCCGGGACCCTGACTTTCCTTGGTGTGTGGCTGTCCACCAAACAAACCGACCGCGCCACCCGCGTGGAGCGGCGCGCCAAGGCCGCCGAGAACGAGGTGGACCGTGACCGCCTCCGCCTGCACCAGTACGAGGGCCTGGTGGACCGCATGGAGAAGCGCTTGGAGGCCGTTGAGAGCCGCGTGACCCACCTGGAGGCCGAACTCGCAAAGGAGCGGCGGGAGCGCCGGCAAGAGCGCGAAGCCTTCGAGGTCCGCCACCGGTCCACGGTCCGCTACCTGCGGGACGTGCTGGCATGGGCAGGCATGCACCTGCCGGGGGTCCCACCGCCCACGCCACCGACCGACGTGGCAGCAGACCTCACCTGACCACAAGGAGCCCACCATGACCGAACCCATCGACCTGCCCGAACTGGACGAACCGCCGCAGGTGTGGCGCGACGGTGAGGAACTGCTAGCCGAAGAGGCAGCGAACCCCGACCCCGCAACCATCGCCGCCAGCGAGACCGCCGGTGCCGACCTGACCGACTGGGTGGAACAGTGAGCAACCCCTGGGACCCCGCACTCACCGCCGCCCGCGTCATCCAGACCGCGATGCGCGACTACGGCGTGAACTGCATCATCCAACTACGCCAAGGCGCATCCCGCTCTGGGTGGCTGACCCCCATGGCCACCAGGGCCGGGGTGATGTCCCACCACATCGTCAGCAGCCGCTCCCACGGCACCACCCCGTTCTACAACCTCGTGCGCAACGGTCGCCCCGGCATCCCCGGCCCGCTCGCCAACGGCTACGGCGGCTGGGACAAGGTCTACCGGATCATCACCATGGGCTGGGCCAACCACTCCGGCGCTGGCGGGCCCATCACCCTCGCCGGTCGCCGCATCCCCCGCGACAACGGGCGCCCGTACTTCTGGGGCACCGAGTACGAGGGTGGTCTGCGGGCCTCGGACTGGCAGCAGGACGACTACCACGGGTGGATGGCGACCTGCAACGCCGCGCTCCTGGACGTGTTCAACCTGCCCACCAGCGCGCACCTGGAGCACTCCACCTGGACCACCCGCAAAGTGGATCGCCTCGGCTACACCGCCGCCACCGGGCGCACCCGCATTGCAGCCGTCCTCGGCCGCACCAAGAACACCACCACCTCACAGAAAGATTGGTTCACCATGGCCACCGAAGCAGACCTACGCCGCGTCGTCGGTGAAGCACTCGACGCCCGCGCCGGTGCCGCCGTGCACCGCTTCGACTTGGCACCCACCACCGGCGGCGGTGTCACCCTGCCCGCCGAGAATCACGCCGCCCGGCAGAACCGCATGGCGCGGAGCGTGCACGCCATGTCCAGCGAACTCACCGCGCTGCACGGTGAACTCGCCTCCCTGCGCGCCGCCGTGGCATCCCTGGCAGCCAACCAAGGAGCCGACCCCGCCCAGATCATCGCAGCCGTGCGTGAGGCCGCCGACAAGGGCGTGGCCGAAGCGCTCGCCGACCTGCGTATCACCCTGACCGCCGCACCCGAGGAGGACTGACCCATGCCCAAGGCCACCGACACCCCCCTGATCCCCGCCCGCGTCCGCGACTGGCTCTACCCCGTCGCCTTGGCCGCCCTGGCAGTGGCTGGCGGGTATGGGCTGCTCAGTGAGTCCGAGATCGCACTGTGGGGCGCCCTGGTCGCCGCGCTACTCGGGCTGGGCACCGCCACCGCCTACCGGCCCCACAAGACCGTGGAGCCGCTACAGGCTGAGGTCGCCGTCGCCAAAGGCGTGCACGAAGCCCGGATGCGCACCCGGTGACATGCGACACCTGGCCCACCCCCGCATCCAGGTAGACGACCGGCCCGAGCACGTCGCCTGCCCTGAGTGCGGGTATGAGTACACCGGCCCCGGTGCACGGCTCGCGGCGTCAGAGTGCTGCTGGTGGGACTGATGCACCCACTGACCGGCTGTGAGCGCAGCCGCGACCAGTTACTCGACCTGGTGTGGACGCTGTGCCTCGACATCGCAGCCAGGACCGGCCACGAGCCCGAGGTTGTGGCACTCACCCACGGACTGGTACCGGCGCACGCCCCGAAAGTTGTGACCACGAACAGGGCCGCCGCTCAGGCATAACTTTCAGATTAGACGCACCCACGAACGACAACGCCCCCACTCGAGTAGCCCATCAACGGGCCGCTCGGGTGGGGCGCTTTCTTGTGCCCGCTGGCCGTTACCTTGGTAACGACATCCCGGCGTGTCGTGCTGTCTGGCACCCTGTGGCCTGTCCGGCGGTTGGCTTGATATCCTGCCTAAAACGGCATAGGCGCATGGGTTGCAGTCGCGGGTTCAAGTCCCGTCACTCACCCCAATGCGAGCCCCAGCGTTTCGGCGCCGGGGCTCGCTGCGTCTCAGCGTTCGCCCGCGAGCATTGCGCACCATTCCAGGCCTCTGCGCGTGGCCCACCACCCTGATCAGGGCCGGAGCCATGGTGGGGCGTGTCCCGCCCAGACCATCCTCAGAGGCGCAGCCACGCGAAAGAGTTCAGGTCGAGTGCCTTCTGCTGCTCCAACTCGACGTCGCCTCGGGCGCGGTGCCGCCGGAACGCGGCCTCCCGCGCGAGGGTCGAGTCGCGGCCGATTCCAGCAGGAGGACTCTTCGCCCAGTGAATGAGCGAATGCCCTGCCGAGTACGCGACCCGACGGGGGATCAGGTGCAACTGGCTGATGGCCATCGGGACTCCTCATCGTGAGTTCTTGGGTCGCTCCTCCTCACCTCCACGCGGTGGAGGAGCATCTGTGGATGGGAATGGCGCTCGGATCGTCTCTCTTGCTCTTAATCGACCCGGGATCTCGCCGAGAATCAGCGCCGGATCACCGTTGTGATGCCTATGACGAACAACTGTGCAATCTGGAGCGCGCTCAAGGTCAAGGGCAGTGAGTTGCCGGTAGCACCGGCCTCAGCGGAGAACGTGTCCAGGGTCTGCACACCGAGGGCCCCGAGACGTTGTGCGATACCCGGAACGGCGCCTGAGGTAGACCCCAGACCAGCGGCGCATGACGGCGTCACAACCCGGCGGCGCCGTTCGCCATCCTCAGTCCGAGAACGCCCCCGCGGTCAGGTTGATCGCCGCCGAGGTGAGGGACGCGCCGGATTCGCCGGCCGCGAAGACCGCGAAGGCACCCGCCTCCTCGACCGACGGGAGACGGCCCAGCATGGTTCCGCTCTCGAGTTCGGTGAGCACCTCGGAGGCCTCGGCCTCGTCGGTGTAACTACTGCCGTAGTCGCGCGCCTGCAGGATGGACTCCCGGAATCCGCCCGTGCGGAACCATTGCACGCGGATGCCGAACTCCCCCAGTTCGACGGCGAACTGGCGGTACAGGCTCTCCACTGTGTGCCACGCGATCGCCGTCGAGCCCATCAGGGGGAATGGCGGCCCGTGCCCCACCATGGTCTGGATCACTCCGGATCCACGGTCGATCATGGTCGGGGCGACGCAGCGCACCGTGTTCATGTGTGCCCTGGCGAGCGTGACCAGGGTGCGCTCCAGGGCGCCGACGTCGAGAGCGTGCAGCGGCGTTCCCTGCGCCTCCTCGTACGTCACCGCGTTGTAGAGAACATCGATCCGACCGTCGACAGCGACAACGTCTCGGGTGAGGCGCTCAACGGAATCCGAATCCGTGACGTCCAAACCATGAGCGCGCGCTCGTCCGCCGGTGGCTGCGATGGATTCAGCAACCGCGGCTACCTTCGCTGCGGTGCGCCCGGTGAGGTGGACCGACGCACCGGAGGCAGCGAAGGCCCGGGCCACTGCGCTTCCCACCGATCCAGCTGCGCCGTGGACCAGCGCTACCTTCCCCTTCAGGCCTGACACTGTCATCGCGTCCTCCCCTGCTGCTCGTGCCCGGCCCATTATTCCCGACCGTCCAGGCTGGCAGTACTGAACCTCCTGCGAGGCATCAGCCTGTCTCATCGAGTAGGCGCACCTGCTCGGCGTCCAGGTCCAGGTGTCCGGCCTCCATGGCCAGATCGAGTTGCGCGGTGGTGCTCACCCCGACCACCGGGCGGATTCCCTGCGCCAGCAGCCAGGCCAGGACCACCTGGCTGCGGGTAGCACCGGTCTGGCCGGCGACCACATCCAGGGCCTGCAGGCGCCGGGTGTTGCCGATGTGCTCGAATGCCTCGTGCACAGGCTTGTCGGGGTTGTCATAACTGCCCGACATCAACGGACTGTACGCCCAGATCTCCAGCCCGTTCGTGCGCGCGAGGTCCCGCTGCTCGGCGTTCAGCACACCGAAGGCGTGTTCCACCCCGGGCGTTCGCAGACCCGGCCGCACGTGCAGGTACGTGGCCAGGAGTTGCAGCGCGTCGATCGGCATCGTGCCGCCGGCACGGGCCAGGCCACGAGCCTGCTCCACCCGCCAGGCCGGATGGTTCGAGGCCCCCACCCGCCTCACCTTCCCGGACGAGGTCAGCTCGCCGAGAGCCTCGACGGTCTCTGCCATCGGGGTGCTGCGGTCCTCCTGGTGGAGCCAGAACATGTCCACCTCCGCCACCCCCATCCGCTGCAGGCTCGTCTCCAGCCCCTGCAGGATCGCGCGCCGGGATAGGCCTTCACGCTGCTGCGGCCACGAACCGGGCCACAGCGGTTCGGCGCCCACCTTCGTGGACAGGCGGATCTGGTCCCGCAGGCCCGGGCGCGCGCTCAGCCAACGGCCCAGCATCTCCTCACTGGCCCCGCCGGCACCGGAGTCGCTGAACCAGAAGGTGTAGCAGTTCGCGGTATCGACCCATTGCCCGCCACGCTCCACGAAACGATCCAGCAGTGCGAAGGACTGCTCCTGATCGATTCGGGCGCCCAACAACATCGCCCCGAATACCAGTGGAGAGTTCATCGTGGTGGTGTCCATGGCGGATAACTGTGCAACCTGGAGCGCACTCAAGGTCAAGCACCTCTCTTACTTATCCATCCTGACCGGCCCGAACCCCGCTCGAGGAAAACCTTGACCTGGAGTGCACTCCAGGTAGCACCATGAGTGCATGAGTGAGATGCACGCCCCCCTGGAGCGCGAGTCGATCGGCGAGGTGGCCCATCGCACCGGGATACCGGTGGAGACGTTGCGCTTCTACGATCGCAGCGGTCTGCTCGGCGACCTACCCCGCACCGCGGCGGGCCACCGGGCCTTCGACGCCGCCTCCCTGGGACTGTTGGATGTGGTGATCCGCCTGCGCCGCACCGGGATGCCGGTGAGCCAGGTACGGGACTTCGTCGCCCTGGTACGCACCGACACCGACCGGGCCGGGCGCATCGAGATCCTCCGCGCCCACCGCGCCCGAGTGGTGGACCAGATCTCCCAGCTTCAGGGCGACCTCGGCGTGATCGACTGGAAGATCTCCGCCTACACCGCGGCGGAGCAGGGCCGGGAGATCCCGGAGCCACCTGCCCGGTGGCCCGCCGTGACGGACCTACTGCCACCACTCGATGACCTGCGGGCCGGGGAGAGGACCGGTACCGAAGGGGCCTAGATCCCCAGCCGCTGGCGCAGCTCGCGCACTTGTCGGCGCGAGACCTCCACCCGGCTGCGCTGGCGATCGTTCATCAACAGCACCAGGCTCCCCCGGAAGTCCGGCACCAGCTCGCGCACATAGCGAAGATTCACCAGGTAGGACCGGTGCACCCGCACGAAGTGCCCCTGCAGCCGGCGCTCGAGTTCATTGAGGGAGAAGGACACCAGCACGCTCTCCTCGACCAGCTTGAGCGAGGAGTATCCGCGGGAGGCGGCGGCGTAAACGATCGCATCCCCGCTCACCAGCACCGTACGACCGTCCTTCTGCACGGGGATCCGCACCAGGTCCGGCGTCACGGGTGGCGGTCCCTCCCGGCTCGGCGCCCGGGCGGCCTCCCCCTCCCGGTGCCGCTGCGGCTCGGCCGTTGCGCCGTCGTCATTCCCGTTGCGCTCCGGTGCCACCGACAACGCTCGCTCCACCGCTCGCCGCAGCCGGTCGGCGTCGAAGGGTTTGACCAGGTAGTCCGCGGCGGCCAGGTCGAAGGCGTCGACGGCGTGGTCGGGGTAGGCGGTGGTGAAGATGACCTGCGGGCGGTGCTCCATCTCGCCCAGGGCAGCGGCAACCTCGAGGCCGTTCAGCCCGGGCATCCGGATGTCCAACAGCACCAGGTCGTACTCCAGGGACCGCAGCAGCACGAGCGCCTCCTCACCGTTGGTGGCCTCCCCCACCACCTGCACCGGGGACCCCTCGATCACCTCGCCGATCTCCTGGAGGAGGTAGCGCAACTCTTCCCGGGCCGGGGCTTCGTCATCGACGATCAGTGCGCGGGGCTGCATCCGACCCAGCATAGGGCTGGGTCGGGCCGGCGAAGGGTGGACCGACGTGCCCATGGCTACCGCATCGGGACGGTCAGGTCCACCACGGTCCCCCCGGACCTGGGTGTGGAGATCTGCAGGTCGTACCGGTCGCCGAAGAGGGCGTGCAGACGCTCGGAGATGTTGCGCAGACCCACGCCGGCGTGGGCCCCGGGCAGCGTGTCCCGATCGGCCGGGGAGGCGAGGTCCTCGGCCCGTTGGTTGTGCTGCTCGGTCAGGGTGGCCAGCACTGCGGCGTCGATGCCCTCGCCGTTGTCGCTCACCCGGATCGACACGGTGCGGGTCAACGGATCGACCCGGGCCCGCAGCCTGACGGTGCCGCCCTCCTTCTTACCGGCGATGCCGTGCTTGACCGCGTTCTCCACCAGCGGCTGGATGGTCAGCACCGGCACCCGCGAGGTGAGCACCTGCGGGTCGATGTCGTAGCGCACATCCAGGCGCTCACCGAAGCGCGCCTGCTCCAGGGACAGGTAGGTGCGCACGAAGAAGTACTCCTGGGCGAACTCGGCGAAGTGGCCCTCCTGGCGCACCGCGTACCGGAAGAACTCGCTCAGCCGTAGCACGAGTTCGCGGGCCTCCTCTGGGCGGGTGCGTGCCTTGGAGGCGATCGTGTTCAGGATGTTGAACAGGAAATGCGGGTTGATCTGGGCGCGCAGCGCGTCCAGGCGCGCATCGGTGGCCAGCCGACGCTCCCGGTCCAGTTCGGCCAGTTCCAGGTGCAGGGAGAGCATGTTGGCCATGTCCTCCACCAGGCCCTTGGGCGGGATCTCCGCCCGCGCCTGGTACACCCCCAGGGTGCCCACCACGCGCTGGCCGATCCGTAGCGGGGCGATGACGGCGGAGACCACCTCACAGTCCGGTTTGCGGCAACCCACCCCGGCCCGGTCCCGCACCAGTTGGGTACGGCCCTGGCGCACCGTGCGCGGCGCCGCGGAGGTCTGCATGGCGGAGCCGGCCACGTGGTGGTCCTGGCCAGGACCCACGTAGGCCAGGATGTCCTCGGTGTCGGTGATGGAGACCGCATCCCCAGAGAGCATCGGGCGCAGCAGTTCGCAGGTACGCCGCGCGGCATCCTGGGTGAGTCCGGCACGCAACGGCAGGGTTCGCCCGGCCGCGGCCAGGTCCCGGAACCCGCGCTCGGAATCGCCCTGACGCCCACCCCCGCGTACCCGGCCACGGTCCCGCGGCCCGCGCAGCACCGAGGGGTAGCCCAGCACCACGGCCACCGTGATCGCGACACCGGCACCGACCGTGGGCAGCACCGTCAGCGGGGGATCCACCACCAACTGGGTGACGACGTACAGCAACGACCAGATGCCCACCACCACGGCGGCCAGGGTCACGCTCCCCCGCATCAGCCCTGCCCTCCCCGGTTACGCCGACCAACACGCCCGCGCACACCGGTGCGCTCCCGCCCCCGGCCCACCATCATGCTCGCCAGGCGCTCGGCCTGCCGGTCCGCGGCGGTGCCGTGCATGGTCAGCCAGGCGGCATCGGTTCCCTGCGGCCGGGGCGTGCGCAGCGAGACCAGCACCGTCACCGCAATGGCAATCGGGGCGGCCACCAGCGTGGGCGCGGACATCAGATCACGCAACGCCGAGGGGTCCATGAACTCCGCGGACAGCACCATCGTGATCGCCAGACCACCACCGGTGAACATCCCAGCAGTGGCAGCGGCGGCGGTGATACCGCGCCACCAGATCGACAGCACCACCACCGGGGTGAGCGCGGAACCGGCGATCGCGAACGCCCAGGTCACCATGGTGGCCACGAGCGAGGGGGAGGTCGGGGCGAAATCGTCGGTGCGCAGGGCGATGGCCAGCCCCGCGGCCAGTCCTGCGCCCAGCAACGTGGTCAGACGTCCGGCCCGCACAGCCTGCTTCTGGGTCGCGCGCGGGTTGATGTAGCGCTCGTAGACGTCGTGGCCCCACGTCGCCGCGGAGGCCAGCAGCAACCCGGCCACCGTGGACATCGCCGCGATCAGCGCGGCTGCGGCGACGAAGCCGAGCCCGGACTGACCGCCATAGAGGCGTCCCAGTACCGGCAGGGCGTGCTCGGGTACCCGCAGCACCCCCTCCACGGTGAGGTCGGCCAACCAGGAGTGTTCGGTGGCCGCGGAGGGGATGATGTCGCGGGCAGCGGTACCCAGCAGCACGGCCATCGCGTAGAAGGCTCCGACCAGCACCAGGACCCACAGCGTGGTCGTGCGCGCCGCACGACCGGTGGGGGACGTGAAGTACCGGTTCATCACGTGCGGCAGACCCGCGGTACCCATCGCCAGGGTGACCACCAGCGCCACCTGCCCCACACGCCCGCCACGCAGGCCCACCTCGGGATCGGCGACGCCCGCCCCTGTCGCGTGGGAGAAGTTCAGCGGGTCGGCGTTGCCGTAGTGGAACCCGTCCACGCTGACCGTCACCGCCAGCCACAACAGGGCTGCGAAGAGCAGCAGGAACTGCACGGCCTGGTTCCACGTGGTGCCGCGCATACCTCCGAAGGCGACGATGACGGCGATCACCGCGGTGGACAGCAACACCCCGGTGACGTAGGGCGACAGACCGAGGATCCCGTGGCCCACGAGCAGTTCCCAGGTGATACCGCTGCCCAGCGACTGCGGGATCAGATAGCACAGGATGACCAGTTGGACGACGCCGACCGCGCTGAGTCGCACCCGGTGCGACTGCAGCCGGCGGCCCAGGAAGTCCGCCAGGGAGAACTCCCCGAACCGCCGCAGCGGCGCTGCCACGAACAGCAGCACCGGAACGAAGCCCGCCGCGAACCCCACGGCGTACCAGGCGCCGTCGAGACCGGAGGCATACACCGCAGCAGCGACCCCGAGGAACGAGGCGGCGGACAGGTAGTCGCCGCAGATGGCCCAGGAGTTGGTCACCACACCGACCCGTTGGCCGGCCAGGTAGAAGTCAACGGTGGAGGAGTTGCGCGGCCGGGTGGCCACCGATACGCCCAGCACCACCACGACCACGGCCGTCAGGGTGACGACCGCCGTCAGGCTCAACCCTCCTCCGCTCCGGTGTCATGGCTCTCGGAGGAGGTCCCACCGAGCATGCGGGACTCGACCGAGGAACTCAGCGTGGCGGCCGCGATCCCGATCACGGCGAACACGATGTAGAGCCCGACGGCGGCCACCAGGAACGCCGGGCTCAGCCCTCCGAGCAGCCGGGACCGGGTCCACCACTCCAGCGTCATCGTCAGCACCGGGAAAGCGCCGAGCACCGCGAGAAAGACCACGAAATAGGTCACCGCGATCCGGCGCAGCGTCCGGAACGCGGCGTCGACCTCGGCAGGGGTGTCCTGGACTTCGGGATCGCCGCTCACCTCGTGCGGGGCGCTTCCTTCCAGTGCCGCAGCATCGTCCACGCGGCCTTGATGAGCACGACGGCCCCGCCCCCGGCGAGCACCACCCCCATGCCTGGCAGGAAGGAGCCCCAGGCGGTCTGCATCGAGCCTGCCACGATGTTCCAGGCCTGCAGCAGCACGATGATCGCCACCAGCACCCCCGGCACCGCGGCGTGGCCGATCGCGAGTCTGCGTCTCGGCACGAAGGCGCCGGCGAAGGCGAGGAAGCCCAGTGCCAGGGTCGCCACACCGGGGCCGTCGGTACCACGCAGCGCGAAGGACTCCCCGGTGATCTGCTGGGTCAGGGTCACGTAGACCCACGGCAGGAAGGCCGCCACGATGAGCATCAGGCCACCGGTAGCCATCCCCCAGCTACCCGGGTGGAACACCCCCCATCCAGTGGCTTTGCCGGCGCGGAGGCGGGCAGCGACCCCGGCGAGTCCGGGTCGTGTGGTGTCCTGGGACGCCGTTGTACTCATGGGCCCATCCTAGGAGTGCGGCCGATCACCGGCGAGGGTTGTGGCCGTTCGCCCCACGGGCGGCGCCCCCGGCGCCACGAGTGGTCGGCATGGGCCCACGAGCGGCTGACCACAGGGCCGGGAACCGCTGATCGGCCCCACCCCACCGTCCGGGCACGCCCAGCCACCGCCGGCGAAATAGGCACCGGGTCTGCGTTGTGTGCCGGCACGTCGTGCAGTTGGTTGGGGCCACGCCCTCGCGGACCAATGAAGGGAGCCTCATGTCCGAGGTGACACGCGACAAGCCCGGTGGGGATGCGCCGCCACCAGCCGACAGGAACGACTGGCGGCGCCGCTACTGGAAGAAGAACCTGCGACTGATGATCGTGCTGCTGGCGATCTGGTTCACCGTCTCTTTCGGCTTCGGCATCCTGCTGATCGAGCCCCTGAACAACATCGTCATCGCCGGTTTCCCGCTCGGCCTCTGGTTCGCCCAGCAGGGTTCCATCATCACCTTCCTGATCATCATCGGTATCTACGCCTTGCGGATGGACCGGATCGACGATGAGTTCGGCGTCTCCGAACGGAACGGGAACGGTGACCGGCTATGAACGACATGCAGGCCTGGACCGCCTTCTTCCTGCTGCTGACTTTCGGGATCTACATCACGATCGCCTGGCGCTCCCGGGTGAAGGAGACGAAGGAGTTCTACGTCGCCTCCCGGGGCGTGCCGACCATCGCCAACGGGGCTGCCGTCGCCGCGGACTGGATGTCCGCGGCGAGTTTCATCGGCATGGCCGGCATGCTCGCCTTCCTGGGATCGGACGGCTCGGTCTACCTCATGGGCTGGACCGGCGGCTATGTTCTGCTGGCCATGCTGCTGGCCCCGTACCTGCGCAAGTGGGGCAAGTTCACCGTGCCGGAGTTCGTCGGTGACCGGTACAACGACACGGTGCGTTGGGTGGCGGCCGTCGCCGCCATCGTCATCTCCTTCACCTACGTGGTCGGCCAGATGACCGGTGGCGGGGTGGTGTTCGCCCGATTCCTCGGGCTGAGTTCGCAATGGGCCGTGGTGGTGGCCGCGGCGGTCATCTTCTTCTACGCCGTGCTGGGCGGGATGAAGGGCATCACCTACACCCAGGTGGCGCAGTACGTCGTGCTCATCACCGCCTACCTGATCCCGGCCGTGGCCGTGGCCCAGCAGATGACGAACATTCCGATCCCGCAGATCTCCTACGGCACGATCCTGGCCGAGTTGGATGCGTTGCGGTTGGAGTTCGGCCTGGACCGCTTCACCGAGGCGTTCGCCGGGCGTGACGGCGGCCAGCTCGACGTCTTCCTGGTGGTCGCCTCGCTGATGCTCGGGACCGCCGGCCTGCCGCACGTGATCATCCGCTTCTACACCACCAAGACGGTGCGCGGGGCGCGCTACTCCGCCTTCTGGGCACTGTTCTTCATCTCGCTGCTCTACCTGACCGCCCCAGCGGTCGGTGCCTTCACCAAGTTGAACCTGCTGCGGGACGCCCAGGGTTCCACGGCGGAGGGCCTGCCGGACTGGATCGCACCCTGGGCCGATGCCGGCTACGTGACGCTGAACAGCGACGGCGTGATCCAGACCATCTCGAACTCACCGGCCTCGGGTGCGGACCTGATCATCTCCAACGACATCCTGGTCCTGGCATCCCCCGAGATCGGCGGGCTTCCCGCGCCGATCATCGGGCTGATGGCGGCCGGCGGCATGGCCGCGGCGCTGTCGACGGCTGCCGGACTGCTCCTCGTGATCTCCTCGGCCACCTCCCACGACATCTACTTCCGGATGATCTCCAAGGAGCGCGCCTCGGAGAAGAAGCAGATGCTCGTGGGCCGGGTCGCGATGGTCGGAGCCGTGGTGGTGGCGATCTTCGGCGGGCTGAACCCGCCGGCGTTCGTGGCCCAGGTGGTGGCCTTCGCCTTCGGGCTGGCTGCCTCCACCTTCTTCCCTATCCTCATCCTGGGCATCTTCTGGAAGAAGGCCAATGCCACCGGCGCGGCCGCGGGCATGCTCACCGGTCTGCTGTTCACCGGCGGGTACATGCTCTACACACTGGAGGTCTTCGGCCTCAGCGCGAACGAGCACATCTTCGGTATCTCCCCGGAAGGCATCGGCGCAATCGGTGCCGTGGTCAACCTCGTCGTGACAGCGGTGGTCTCATCGCTGACGCGACCCCCGTCACCGGAGGTGCAGGAAATGGTGGAGTCCATCCGCTACCCCTCTGCCACGGTGGACACGGACGCCGAGAAGGCCGACGCCTGAGAGTCGGCCTGCACGCGGCCCGCCCCGGTCGCCCATCGGGGCGCGCCGTGCCGGCTCATCGGTTCAGGGCAACGATCACTCCTTCACCGCACCGTCGGCGTCGAGTTCGGCCAGCAACGAGACAGCAGCGCGGGTGTAATCGCTGATCCAGCGGTCGTGTATGCGCTTGATCGGCAACGGCGCCAGCGCCAGGTGCCGCTCCCGGCCCACCTTGCGCCCGGTCACCAACTCGGCACGCTCCAGCACCCGCAGATGCTGCAACACCGTGGTGCGGTCCAGTTCCGGCAGGACAGCGCACAACGACCCGGTGGTGTGCGAGGACACCCTGAGCGCATCGAGCATCCGCCGGCGAACCGGGGAGGCGAGCGCCTTGAAGACCCGGTCGTCGTCGGGTTCCGGATCGGGCCCCTTGCCGCCACCGTCAAACATGTTGTTAACTTACAACATGTCTACCGATGATGCGCTGACCGAGATCTCCTTCACCGTTTCCGGCCGGATCGGGCGCCCCCGCGAGCAGGTCTACGAAGCCGTGGCGGACCCGGAACAGCTCTCCCGGTACTTCACCACCGGCGGCGCCCAGGGCCGACTCTCGGCCGGAGTGGAGGTGACGTGGGACTTCGCCGACTTCCCCGGCGCCTTCGGCGTCCGCGTTCTCGAGGCCGACCCACCTCGTCGCATCGTGATCGAGTGGAGCGGCGAGGCCACGACCGGCCAGGACGGCACCAGCCGGACCACGTTCGAGTTCGAACCGATCGACGACGGGACGCGCACCCTGGTCACCATCACCGAGTCCTCCTGGCAACCCACCCGGGCCGGCGCCCGGGCGGCCTTCGACAATTGCGAGGGATGGACCAGCATGCTGAATGCGCTCAAAGCATGGATGGAGCACGGGATCAACCTGCGCGAGGGCTTCTACCGATGAGGCACACCGGCCCGCAGGTGGTGGACCGAGCCACCTGGGAGGACGCCCGGGGCGTGCTGCTGCAACAGGAGAAGGCACTGACCCGGATGAAGGATGCGATCAGCGCCGCCCGCCGGCGGATGCCGATCGTGCGGGTCCGATCCGACTACGCCTTCGAAGGGCCCGAGGGCAGGGTCACCCTGCTCGAGTTGTTCCAGGGCCGCGACCAGCTCATCGTGCAGCACTTCATGTTCGCTCCGGACTGGACCCAGGGCTGCGACGGGTGCTCGATGATGGCCGAGCGCGTCGGACCGCTCTCCCACCTGCACGCCCGGCGCACCTCCTTCGTCCTGACCTCCCGGGCCCCGCTCCCCCGGTTGCTCACCTTCCGGGACCGGATGGGCTGGGACCTACCGTGGTACTCCACGATCGGCGACGCCTTCAACACCGAGTTCGGCGCCACGGTCGACGGCGAGGAGCACCAGGCGATCAGCGTCTTCCTGCGTAGGGGCTCGCAGGTGTTCCACTCCTGGTCCACCCACGCGCGTGGAGAGGAACCGTTCATGATGGTCCTGGACCTGCTCGACCTGACCCCCCTGGGCCGCCAGGAGGAATGGGAGAACTCACCACCCGGTACCCCTCAGGATCCGACCTACTCCTGGATGCGCCTGGCCGATGCCTACGCGGAGGCACCACCGGAGGGGAATTGCCACGGGCCGAGTGATTAAGGCGGTGACCGGCGCACTATCCCGAATGCAGCACCAGATCGAAGTTTCCCGGCGGCATCACGTGGGTGAAGTAGTAGTCCTCCGCTCCCGCCCAGCGCGCGCTCCAGTCGGCATGCTCATCCTCACCGTCGCGCGCACGCAGTCGCCGGATCCGTACCTCATCAGGGACCCGTAGCAGGACGGCCAGGTCCAGAAGGTCACGCAGTTCGGGCCGGCAACTGTAGGCACCCTCCAGGATCACCACCGCCGCCACCCGGGCGTGCACCGGCACCCTCGAGAACGGCGGCGGCTCCCCGTCCCAGTCCGTGGCGTCCCAGTCGAACGGGTGCCAGGTGGCACTCCCGTGCTCACGCAGCGCCTCGAGCACCTGGCGTTGGCGCCGCCAGTCGATCACGCGCTCGGCCTGCTCGGCAACGGTCCGCCGATCCCAGGTGAGCGCGCTTCCCCCGGCGTAGAAGTCATCTCCGTCGATCACCAGCACGGCGCCGGACTCGTCCGCGTCCAGACCGGTCGCGACGACCTCGGCGAGCGTGGACTTGCCGGCGCCGCTGCGGCCATCGATCCCCACGAACCGCGGCGCCCCGTCGGCGGCGCTGAGACGCCACAGCCGATCCACCAGCACGGCGCCCGGCTCCTCCGGGACTGCCCCGCGCGCGCTCTCAACCGGCCACATCGGCCCATCATCCCGTGCCGAGGACGTCCCGCGCATCACCCGGGAGCCAGAGATGCACACAAGCCCCGATCGGGCGCAGTGAGACGATAGGTCCGTGACTGGCGTCGCGCTCGGCTCCGCCCAGGGCCGGTGGGTGGTGCTGACGGCGACGCTCGCCTCGGCGATCGCGCTGCTGGATGGCACCGTGGTCAACGTCGCCCTGCGCCCCATCGGGCTGGACCTGGATGCCACGCTGGCGAACCTGCAGTGGGTGGTCAACGGCTACATGCTCACCCTCGCCGGGCTCGTGCTCGTGGGTGGTTCACTCGGGGACCGGCTCGGCCTGCGGCGCATCTTCCTTATCGGGACCGCCGGCTTCGCCATCACCTCGCTCGCGTGTGGCCTCGCGATCAGCATCGATCAACTCATCGCCGCGCGGGTCCTGCAAGGGGTGGCCGCTGCCCTGCTCACCCCGAGCAGCCTGGCGATCATCCAGGCCACGATCACCGAAACGGACCGGCCGCGGGCGATCGGGGTCTGGGCGGCCTGGTCCGGTATCTCCAGCGCGATCGGCCCCCTGCTCGGGGGGTGGCTGATCGAGATCCTGTCCTGGCGATGGGTATTCTTCATCAACCTGCCCCTGGCAGCCCTCGTGGTCCTGATCGCGTGGCGGTACGTCCCCAAGTCCCCCGGCATCGCCCGTGATCAACGGTCGCGATTCGATGTCACCGGCGCCGCCCTGGCCCTTATCGGTCTGGGCGGCATCACCTACGCGCTGATCCAGGGCGAGTGGCTGCCCGCCCTGGTGGGGCTGACCGCCCTGGTGAGCTTCGTCGTCGTCGAGCATCACACTCCCCATCCGATGCTTCCGCTGGGCGTCTTCACCATCCGAGCCTTCTCCGCGGCCAACGTGATGACGTTCGTGAGCTACGGAGCCCTGGGCGCACTGATGTTCTTCCTGGTGCTGCAACTGCAGGTGGTCAGCGGGTACAGCCCGCTGCAGGCCGGCCTGGCCACGGTGCCGTTCACGGTGCTGATGTTGCTGTTCTCGCCCCGGGTGGGCGCGCTGATGGCGCGCACCGGTGCCCGGTTCCTGATGAGCGCCGGACCCGCCCTGGCCGCGGTCGGCGTGCTACTCCTGGCCACCATCGGAGCCGAGGCTCCGTACGCCACGCAGGTGCTGCCCGGTGTCGCCCTCTTCGGCGCCGGGATCACCCTGATGGTCACCCCGCTCACGGCCACGGTGATGGCCGCGGTGCCGCGGCACCAGGTGGGGATCGCCAGCGGGGTGAACAACGCCGTCGCCCGGGCGGGCAGCCTGCTGGCGGTGGCGGCGCTGCCGGCGATCGTCGGCCTCTCCGGGGACGACTACGCGATCCCGGAGGTCTTCAGCGCCGGCTACACCGCGGCCATGTGGTGGTGTGCGGGCTTCCTGGTCCTGGGTGCGCTGATCTCGGCGCTTTTCATCCCCGGTAGCCGTGCTCAGACGGCCGGGGCGGCGGCGTAGAACTCGGTGACGGACCTGATCAGGTCGCGCAGATCGGGCGGGTCCCTTGCGCGCCTTCCGGGAGACGCGCCCGCCTCAGTCCTCGAGCAGCTGACGCAGCACGTAGGGCAGGATCCCGCCGTGGCGGAAGTAGGCCGCCTCGGCCGGGGTGTCGATGCGCACCCGTGCCTGCACCTCCCGGGTCTGCCCGTCGTCGTCGGTGATACCCACCGTGACCGTCTCCGGGACCGAGTCCACCCCCTCCAGGCCGGTGATCGAGTAGGTCTCCTCACCACTCAGCCCGAGATCCTCGGCGGACTCCCCTTCGGGGAACTGCAGCGGCAGCACGCCCATGCCGATGAGGTTGGACCGGTGTATGCGTTCGAAGGAGGCGGCCAGCACCGCCCTGACACCCATGAGCATGGTGCCCTTGGCGGCCCAGTCACGGGAGGAGCCCGAGCCGTAATCGGCGCCGGCCAGGATCACCAACGGGGTGCCGTCGGCAACGTACTTCTGCGCGGCGTCGAAGATGCTCTCCGGCTCCCCGTCGGGCAGGTGCCGGGTGTAACCACCCTCGACCTCGGGCACGAGTTTGTTCCGCAGGCGCACGTTGGCGAACGTGCCACGGATCATCACCTCGTGGTTCCCGCGCCTCGAACCGTAGGAGTTGAAGTCCTTCACCTTCACACCGTGGTCCTTCAGGTACCTCCCGGCCGGGGAGTCGGGCCGGATCGCCCCCGCCGGGGAGATGTGGTCGGTGGTGACCGAGTCCCCCAGGTAGGCCAGCACCCTGGCACCGGTGATGTCACTCATCGGCTGCGGCTCGCCCGGCATGTCATCGAAGTAGGGGGGCCGGCGCACATAGGTGGACTCGTCGTCCCAGTCGAACGTCTCGGACTCCGATATGCCCATGTTCTGCCAGTTCTCATCGCCGGTGAACACATCGGAGTACCCGTCGGTGAACATCTGCGCCTCGACCCCGGCATCGACGGCCTCCTTGACCTCCTGGGCGGTCGGCCAGATGTCGCGCAGGTAGACGTCCTGGCCCTCGGCGTTCTGCCCGAGCGGTTCGCGCAACAGGTCGGTGTGCATGGTGCCGGCCAGGGCGTAGGCGATCACCAGGGGCGGTGAGGTCAGGAAGTTCATCTTCGTCTCGCCGTGGATGCGGCCTTCGAAGTTGCGGTTGCCGGACAGCACCGAGGCCACCGTGAGGTCGTGACCGGTGACGGCTTCGCTCACCTCGGGGATCAGCGGGCCGGAGTTCCCGATACAGGTGGTGCAGCCATACCCCACGAGGTTGAATCCGAGCTGGTCGAGGTAGGAGGTCAGTCCGGTGCGCTCGTAGTAGTCCGTGACAATGCGAGAACCGGGAGCCAAGGAGGTCTTCACCCACGGCTTGGACTGCAGGCCCTGCTCCACCGCCTTCTTCGCCAGTAGTCCGGCGCCCAGCATCACCGAGGGGTTGGACGTGTTGGTGCAGGAGGTGATCGCGGCGATCACCACGTCCCCGTGGTCCAGGTGCGCCGGGGAATCGTCCAACATGATCTCCACCGGGTCCGAGGGCCAGGACGACGGTGACTTCGCGGTACCGGTCCGCGGCGGATCGTCACGCTCGGTCAGGGTGCTGACCGCGATCGGATCACTGGCCGGGAAGGACCCGGCCGAGGCGTCGTCCAACCCGCCCTGGACGGCGTCGTCGTGCTCCCATCCGGCGAGCAATCCGCGGATCGTGCCCTGGGCGGCCTTGAGCGGGATCCGGTCCTGGGGACGGCTGGGACCGGCCAGCGATGGTTCGACCGTCCCCAGGTCAAGTTCGACCACCTGGCTGTAGTCGGGCACATGATCCGGGTCGTGCCACAGGCCCTGCTCCTTGGCGTAGGCCTCCACCAGGGCGACCTGCTCGGCCGAGCGGCCGGTCAGGCGCAGGTAGTCCAGGGTCTCGGCATCGACCGGGAAGATCGTCACGGTCGAGCCGTACTCCGGGCTCATGTTGCCCAGGGTGGCGCGCGTCGCCAACGGGACGCTGCCGACCCCGGGGCCGAAGAAGTCCACGAACTTGCCCACCACCCCGGTGCTACGCAGCAGTTGGGCCACGGTGAGAACCAGGTCGGTGGCGGTGGTGCCCTCCGGTAACTCGCCGGTCAGTTTCAGGCCCACGACCCGCGGGATCAGCATCGACAGCGGCTGGCCGAGCATGGCGGCCTCGGCCTCGATCCCGCCCACACCCCAGCCCAGGACACCCAGACCGTTGATCATCGGGGTGTGGGAGTCGGTGCCGACCAGCGAGTCGGGGTAGGCCACCGGCCGCCCGTCACGTTCGGAGGTGAAGACCACCTGAGCCAGGTACTCCAGGTTCACCTGGTGGCAGATACCCGTCCCCGGCGGCACCACCGAGAAGTCATCGAAGGCGCTCTGGCCCCAGCGCAGCAGTCCGTAGCGTTCGTGGTTGCGCTCGAACTCCAGGTCGGTGTTGATCCGGAAGGCATCGGAAGAGCCGAACACGTCGGCGATCACCGAGTGATCGATCACCAGGTCTGTGGGGATCAGCGGGTTGATCTTGGCAGGGTCACCTCCGGCAGCGGTCATGGCATCGCGCATCGCGACCAGGTCGACCACGCACGGCACCCCCGTGAAGTCCTGCATCAACACCCGGGCCGGGGTGAACTGGATCTCGGCGCTGTCCTGCGCGCCCGCCTGTGGGTCCCAGGCCAACATGGCCTGGACCTGTTCGGCAGTGACCACCCGCCCGTCCTCGTTGCGGAGGAGGTTCTCCAGTAGCACTTTCAGGCTGTAGGGCAGGCGCTCTGCTCCTTCCACCGCGTCGAGTCGGTGGATCTGGTACTGGACCTCACCGACGCGCAACTGGTCGCGCGCACCGAAACTATTTGCAGTCTTCGCGGCCACAGCATGCTCCTTCGAACGCAGTTGGCGTGCCGCTGAGACCATCGACGTGGCTCGTGGCGCCGCAGATCCCAGACGCACCTGTGCTTCGCACGGTACAACCCTTCGGCGAGCGGCGCACCAGGTCCCGGCCTCGGATTGAAGGGATGACCCCGGCGGCGGCGACCACGACCGGGATGAGCGACCACACCCGCCGGGCAGGGCCGGGCCGGGTCCTGGTCCTCCAGGTCGGGAGGACGTCCCGGGCCAGGCTCCCGGGGAGGATCAGCAGCACCCGGACCGGTCGTGCGGACCCTACCGGTCAGATCCGGTTCCGCCCGCGTCTCGTCCCGTGCGTTCCGGTGCGTCGACACCCACCCTCGCGTGCACGGCGATCGAACCGCGCGCGTCTGCAGGATCGTGCAGGGTGGTGCGCAGCGGGATCGACTTGACCAGCATGGAGGCGATCACCGCCAGCAGCACCAGTGGCACGGCCGCGAGGAAGACCGTGTGCAGCGCATCGGCCATCCCTCGGCGCACCGCCTCGGCCATGGCCTCGGGCAACTCGGCCAGCAAGGTCGGATCGAGAACCGAGTCCGCACCCAGGCCTTCGGCCGGAAGCACCTCCTCGACCCCCTCTGGCAGGTGGTGCGGAATCGTGGTGACCATCCTGGAGGTCATGATGGTCCCCAGCACCGCCGTCCCAACCGTTCCCCCGGTGTTACGGAAGAACTGGATCGTCGCGGTGGCCACGCCGAGGTCACGCTGACTCACCGCGTTCTGCACGATGATCGTGAACGGCTGCATCGATCCGCCCAGTCCGGCGCCCAGCACCACCATCGCCACGGTCAGCTGCAGTTCGGAGGAGCCGTAGTCCATCCGCAGCAGCAGACCGAACCCGGCCAGCATCGTCAGGGTGCCCCCGACGATGAAGACCTTGTACCTCCCGGTCCTCGTGATGAGGAACCCGATCACGATGCCCACCACGATCATCGCCAGACTCATCGGGATCATGATCGCTCCGGACACGGTGGCGCTGACACCGAGGACTCCCTGGGCGTAGACCGGGATATAGAAGATCGCGCCGAACATGCTCATCGCGATCATCAGGCTGGCGATGTTGGAGAAGGTCAGGATCGAGTTGCGGAACAGACGCAACGGGAGCACCGGTTCCTCGGCCCGCAGTTCGATCAGGATGAAGGCGGCGAGCAGTACCATGCCCAGCGCGAACAGGCCCAGCACCTGCGGTGAACCCCACGCGTAGGTGGTGCCGCCCCAGGAGGTGGCGAGCAGGATCGACACCAGTGCGGCGGCCAGCGTCACGATGCCGGCCACGTCGATCTTGGCCCTGCGTTGCACGTGCGGCACATGCAGGTACTTGGTGATGAAGACCAGTGCCACCACACCCACCGGCAGCGCGGCGTAGAACAACCATCGCCAGCCCCAGTGGTCGGTGATCCAGCCACCGAGCAACGGACCGGCGATCGAGGTCACGCCGAACACCGCGCCCATGAACCCCTGGTACTTGCCGCGCTGACGTGGGGGGATGATGTCGCCGATGATGGTCTGGGACAGCGTCATCAACGCGCCCATCCCCAGGCCCTGGACCCCGCGAGCCGCGACCAGCCACCAGAAACTCGGGGCCAGTCCGGCCAGGATCGAGCCGAGCAGGAAGATGCTCAGGCCGGCCAGGTAGAACGCGCGCCGGCCGTACAGGTCGGACAGCTTCCCCACGATCGGCACCACGACTGCGGACACCAGCATCGCCGCCGTCGCCAGCCAGCTGTAGTGATCGATGCCGCCGAGGTCGGCCACGATGATCGGCATCGCCGGAGAGACGATCGTCTGGCTGATCGAGGCCACCAGCATGCCCAGCAGCAGACCGATGAACACCATCCTGGATGCGCGACTCAGTCCCCACGTCGGTGCGGGGCTGACTGAACCAGTCATGCGTGAGGTGCTCCTTGATCCCTGGGTGCGCACACGGCCCCAGGACGCGATCGAGCGTAGAGGCAATAGTGCAGTAACTGCAACTTTGCAGTTACTGAACCAGTCTTCCGGTACGCTACGCGGTGATGTCCACCAAGCGAGCCTCCGTCCCGGTCCAGCCGCACGCTGCCGGTGACGACGGCGTTCGATTGCGGGAGCGGAAGAAGCGCACCACGTGGCGGGCACTCCAGATGGCCGGCCTGTCCCTGGTGGCCGAGCGCGGCCTGCACGCGGTCACGACCGAGCAGATCGCTGCTGAGGCGGGGGTTTCGCAGCGGACGCTGTTCAACTACTTCACGAGCAAGGAGGACGTCCTGGTCGGGACCGATCCGGAACTGGCACCCGCCCTGGCCGCGATCCTGCGGGCGCGCCCCGCGACCGAGCCGCCGCTGGAGTCACTGAAGCAGGTGTTCGTGGGGTACGCCGAGGCGATCGCGCAGGATCAGCACCGGTGGCAGTTGCGTATGCAGGCGGTCGATGACAATCCGGAACTCCTACCCGCACTGGTGGGGTCCTCAGCGGTGATCGGGCGGGAACTGACCCGCGCCGTCGCCGCTCGCACGGGAATGGACCCGGATTCCGAAACCTATCCGTCCCTGGTCGTGAACGTGTCCCTGACCACGCTGCGAACGGTCCTGCACAAGCACGCGGCTGCCGGGTTCGCCGGGTCGTTGACCGCGCTCACCGCAGCAGCGTTCGACGCCGTCATGGCGGGCCTGCCCAGCCCCGACTGATGTGACGGACCGCGTTCTGGGACATCGGGCCCACTCATCACTGAACCCCTGGCGATATGGTGCCGCCATGAGGGCGCTTCGATTCATTCGTACGCAGCCGTTGGCCATCGTGGCGTTCGTCGCCATCATCGTGGCGCTGGTCCTCACCGCGACCGGGCAGCCCACCGCGGTGGCTGTGCTGGCGATCGGGGTCATCGGTATCGTCATCGCCGTCACCGCCTGGGACATGTTCCGCGATCTGATGGCCGGGCACTGGGGCCTGGACATCCTGGCCGTGGTGGCCATGGTCGCCACCTTGATGGTCGGTGAGTACATCGCGGGCCTCATCATCGCGCTCATGCTCACCGGCGGGGAGGCGCTGGAGAACTACGCCGCGCACCGCGCCAGTCGTGAACTGGACCTGTTGGTCAACCGGGCCCCGTCCTTCGCGCAGCGGATCGGCCCGGGCACCTCGGAGGTCGAACGCATCGCCGTGGACGAGGTCGCTGTCGGGGACCTACTGGTGGTGCGCTCGGGTGAGGTGGTGCCGGTGGACGGCACCCTGGTCTCCAAGCGAGCGGTGATCGATGAGTCCTCGGTGACGGGCGAGCCGATCCCGGTCACCTACGCCGGGGACGACTCGATCCTGTCCGGGACGGTCAATACCACCGAGGCGTTCACCCTGCGTGCGGACAAGGTCGCCGCGGACTCCCACTACGCCTCGATCGTGCGTCTGGTCACCGAGGCGGTCGAGTCCCGGGCGCCGATGGTGCGCCTGGCCGACCGGTACGCGGTGCCCTTCACGATCCTGTCACTGACCATCGCCGGACTGGCCTGGTACATCAGCGGAGACGCGACCCGGTTCGCCGAGGTGCTCGTGGTGGCCACTCCGTGTCCCCTGCTGATCGCCACGCCGGTGGCCTTCATGGGCGGGATGAGTTCGGCGGCCAGGCTGAACGTGATCGTCAAGGAGGGCGGCGCGTTGGAGACCCTGGCCCGGGTCCGTTCGGCCGCCCTGGACAAGACCGGCACCCTGACCAAGGGCAAGCCCATCGTGGTGGACATCAGGCCGGGCGAGGAGTCGGCGACCGAGACGCTGCGGGCGGCGGGTGCCGTCGAGCAGTACTCGGTGCACGTGTTCGCCGACCCCATCGTCGCCCACGCCCGGGCCGACGGGTTGCCGTTGCCCGACGTCACCGCCGCCGAGGAGATCGCCACCAACGGCGTGCAGGCCACGCTCGCCGACGGCACGAGCGTGCGCGTGGGCAAGCCGACTTTCATCGAGGAGGTCACCGGCCCGGTGCAGCGGACCGAGCTTCGCCCGGGTGAGACCGCCGTCTACGTCTCCACCGGCACGCGGCTGGCCGGGGTGATCGTGCTCTCCGACCCGCTGAAGGACAACGCCGCCGAGACCGTGCAGCGCCTCAAGGACCAGGGCGTGCGCACGATCGCCATGGTCACCGGCGACGTGGCAGCCACCGCGAAGTCGATCGCGGCACAGGCCGGGATCGAGGACGTCTACGCCGAAACCACCCCGGGAACCAAGATCGAGGTGGTGCAGCAACTGCAGCCGAGGCCGGCGCTGATGGTGGGTGACGGTATCAACGACGCGCCGGTACTGGCGGTGGCCGACGTCGGGATCGCGATGGCGGCACGTGGGGCCACGGCCGCGAGCGAGTCCGCCTCTGCGGTGATCACCTCCGAGGACATCGGCCGGGTGGCAGATGTGATCCACGTGGGCCGGCGCACCGTCAGGATCGCGCTGCAGTCCATCTGGTTGGGCATCATCATCTCGGTCGGCCTGATGCTGGTAGCGGCGTTCGGGTACCTGCCCGCTGTCGTGGGTGCCCTGCTGCAGGAGGTGGTGGACCTGGTCGCGATCCTCAGTGCCCTCCGTGCGCTGCGGATCCACCGCGAGATCCAGACCGCCAAGGTCACCGGACACCCGCGAGCCCTGGCCCCGGCGCGCTGAGCGAGCGTGACGGTCAGCGACTGAGCAGTTCCTCGGTGCTCGTGCCGGGCAAGGCGACCGTCACCTGAGTACCCCACGGATCCTTGACTACCAGCGAGCGCCCGGTGTCCTGGTGCTGGACCTGCTGAGCCGACAACCGGGCCACGAGTGCGTCCAGATCCTCCCGTCGGGGCACAGTGATCGCCACGTCGCCCAAGCCCAGGGTGGCCGCGCGGGGGCCCGCCTCGCCGCTGTTCCAGGTGTTCATCGCCACGTGGTGGTGATAGCCGCCGGCAGCGGCGAACAGGGCCCCTGGGTAGGTCTCGACCGTAGTTTCGAACCCGAGGAGATCCACGTAGAACTTCCGCGCGGAAGTGATGTCGCCCACCTGCAGGTGCACGTGTCCGACCGTGCCGGCACGGCGCGCTCCGGCTGCCAGAACGTCCTCATCGAGGTGTGCGCGCAGGTAGGCGTTCGGGTCGAGGAAGTTGGACGCCATCTGCAGTTGGCCGTCGCGGAAAGTCCACTCGGAGCGGTCCCGATCGACATAGAGTTCGATGCCGTTGCCCTCCGGGTCGGTGAAGTAGAAGGCCTCGCTGACCAGGTGGTCGCTGGAGCCGACGAACCGACTGCGGGGATCCTGGGCCGCCCGATACACCGTGGCCGCCAGGCTGGCCTTGTCCTCGAACAGGAAGGCGGTGTGGAACAGTCCGGCTTGCCGCGGGTCCACCGCAGGAAGGCCGGGCGTGGAGATCAACCGGACCAGGGGCACCTCTCCGCGCCCCAGCACCCGGTGCACACCGGCCGCCCGGGACCGCTCCTCGATCGGCTCCATGGCCAGCGCCTCGGAGTAGTAGGACGACATCAGGTCAAGATCCCCCACGTGCAGGGTGACGGCGTCCATGGCGGTCTGCGCGGCGAGGGTCTTCTCGCTCACCGCTGACGAACTGGCGACCTCGGTCATCGGTGCGCCTCCTTCTCGACTGGGCAAAGTAGTTGAACGTGCAATCACCAGTGTAGTGGTGGATAGTTGAAAGTACAACTACCCGGCAGGAGGTGCACGCCACACAGACGGGCCCGCCGATCCCTCCGACCGACGGGCCCGTCCCGGCTTCTCGCTGCCGGCTTCGCGCTGGCTCTCAGGCCAGCGAGACCTTGTGGTTCCAGGACCGCACCGTGCGCCATGCGCAGAACAGGGTCACCAGGAGGATCGCCGGGATGAAGCCCAGCGGCATCACGTCCTCGGTACTTGCGGACCCGAGCCGCATCTCGGCGATGATGCTGTAGGACACCACTCCCAGCGCTCCGTTCTGAAGGCCGATCCCGAACGGAATGGCGATCATCCCGATGATGCCCGCCAATTGGGTGACCGTGTACAGCACGACGAACACCAGGACCGGCCCGCCGAGTCCCCACCGGTTCAGCGGCCGCTCGCTGCCTCGCGAGACGGCGAAGAAGTAGTGGATCGGCCAGATCAGGTACATCGCCAGCAGCAGTAGCGCCCCGCCGGCGAGCATGCCGCTCGAACTCACCGCGCTGAGCCGGTCCCAGAGCATGCCCGCTGCGGTGAACGGGTTGCGGTCCATCCCGACGGCGGGGCCCACGCCCACCCAGAACACTCCGAACAGGACCAGGGTGAGTCCGAGCCCAGCGAGGGTCACCAGCACCGCCCAGGTGGCCTTGGCGGCATAGATCCTCCCGCCGCCGATCGGCAGGGAATGGGTGAAGTACCCGGTACGGCTGTAACTGGACCGGTAGTAATCGGCCGTGAGTGCCAATTGCAGGCCAGGGACGAGCACGGTGATGGCGACACCACCCAGCAACATGCCGAGTGGGCTCAGCACGGGCCAAGCCGTCGCGGTGAGCACGGTACCGAGCAGGGTGAGGAGCGCGGCCATTCCGGCCACGGTCTCCACCAGGGTGCGGGTGCGCAGCCATTCGTGTTTGAGCAGCATCATCGGTAGGTCTCCTTGAAGATGTGATCCAAGCTCGCGGAGTGCTCGCCGCGCAGATCGTCCGCCTCGCCCTGCAGGACGACCCGACCGTGCCGCATCATCACCACCGAGTCGAGAATGGACTCCAGGTCATGGATGAGGTGCGTGGTGATGACCAGCAGGGAATCGGCGGAGAGGTTGCGCAGGATGCCGTCGAGAATCACCTGCCGCGCCGCCGGGTCCACACCGGCGATCGGCTCGTCGAGCAGGAAGACCCGGGCATCGCGTGACATCGCCAGGGCGATCTGCACCTTCTCGCGCATACCCTTGGACATCTCCTTCAGCCGCATGCCGTCGCGCAGCCCGAAGAATCCGATGAGGTCTGCCGCTCGCTCCCGGTCGAAGTCGGCGAAGAAGTCCGCGTAAAGGTCCAGGCAGTACGAGACCTTGGCGCCGTCGGGGAGAAAACTGGCGTCGGGAAGAAAGGAGACGAGCGCCTTGGACTCCGGGCCCGGCCGGTGCCCGGCGATGGTGACCTCACCGGAGTAGTCGCTGAGCACTCCGGCCAGGACCTTCAGCAGCGTGGTCTTGCCGCAGCCGTTCTCGCCCAGCAGCCCGACGATCTGCCCCGGGGCAAGGTCGAGGTCGAAGTCGTCCAGGGCGGTGGTCTGGCCGTAACGCACGGACAGACCGCGGGCACGGATCGCCGATGTGGCGCGGGCGTGGGTCATCTCAGGCTCCCCCGGTGCCGGTTCGGTTCTGATCGTGGTCGACATGGGCCGTCCACCTCTCCTCGATGAGTTGTTGTGCTTGGTCGGGTGGCATGCGCAGTCCCTGGGCCCGGCGGATGAAGTCGTCAGCCGCGTCCCGGGTGAGCTCGGCCCGCACCCGATTGATTCGCGACGCGTCCTCGGTGACGAACCTGCCGGCGGTACGCTCGGACCGGCACAGGCCCTGCCGCTCGAGCTCGGCCAGAGCGCGCTGGGCGGTGTTGGGATTCACCCCGAGTCCGGCGGCCAGCTCCCGCACCCCGGGGACCTTGCTCCCCGGCGCCCACTCGCCGACCACGATCGACCGGGCGAACTCGGAGACGAGTTGCACCCAGATCGGTGCGGATGTGTCGAACTCCACTGACTCGCCTCACATGTATGTCTGTATTAGGTTACTAATACAGTGACACATGCACCGCGAGCGTGTCAACGTCGTCGGTCCGCACCCTCGGTGGGCGTCAAAGCCGAGTCGGCGCCACCGGTTCGTCCGCGAGCCCCTGGCGTTCCACCACCGGCCGGTTCTTCACCGCCGGGGACAGGAACATCGCCACCAGCACCACGATCATCGGGATCACCAGTGCGTGACGCAGGCCCACCTGCTCGCCGACGAAGCCCAGTAGCGGCGGGCCCACCAGGAACGCGATGTAGCCGATGGTGGCCACCAGGGACACCCGCACCGCCGGGTTCGGCCCGGAATCACCTGCCGCGGACAAGGCCACCGGAAAGCCCAGCGAGGCGCCGAGCCCCCAGAGGACGACGGCGGCCACCGCGGTGAATTGACTGTCCACGAAGGCCACCACCACCAGACCCAGGAGCGCGAAGCCCGCACTGATACCCAACACCAGCGCCCGGCCGAGCCTGGCGATCACCGGCCCTCCGGCGAAGCGACCAAGGGTCATCGAGGCGGCGAACACGGCGAATATCGCCGAACCCCACGCTTCGCCGAATCCGTGCCCGTCCACCATGATCAACGGCAACCAGTCGTTGGCGGTTCCTTCGGTCAGCGCCATCGCTAGCACGATGACCCCGATGAGGACCAGGCGGGTGTCCTTCCAGATCGGTGGCGGCGCGGCGGTCCCCGCCGAGCCATCGGCTCGCAGGAGCGGGACGCGCCCGGTGCCCGGCAATACGCTGCGGATAGCCGCACCGAACACGCCGGCACCGAGCGCGCCGGTGATCACCAGGTGCCAGACCACGGGGAAGCCGGTGGCGGTGGCGCCGATGCCGGCCAGGGCGCCGACCACTGTGCCCAGGCTGAAACACCCGTGCAGCGCCGGCAGGAACGGCCGGCGCCCGGCCCGCTCCACGTCGGCACCCTCGACGTTCATCGCCACGTCCGCAGCGCCGAGACCCAGGCCGAAGACGAACAACCCCGCCGCCACCACCCAGGCCGCTCCGGCACCGGCGCCCAGACCGATGACGGGCATGCTCAGCGCCACACCGGCGATCCCGGCCGCGATCACCGGCCGTCCCCCGAACTTGGCGACCAGAGCCCCGGAGCACAGGATCCCCAGCATCGATCCGACCGAGAGCCCGAAGAGCACCAGACCCATCTGCGCCGTCGAGGCGTGCAGGAGGTCCCGGATCGCCGGGGTCCGGGTGACCCAGGAGGCCAGCGAGAGCCCGGGCACGAAGAACAGCGCGAACAGCGCCCACCGGCGCCTCGTGAGCGAAACGATCACCGCACTCCTCATCACGCCGGGGCACGTCCAGGCACACGCCCACCCACCGGGTTCAATCTACACCGCGGCCCGGCCCGAGACCGTGCGGCGACGCTACTCCTGCGGCTCCCGGTCCTCGTCGGCGACGATCGTCACCAGTGGGTACCCCTCGGTCGCGACCACCACGGTGGCCCCGTTCGCCGCGATCACCGCCGGCACCAGGATCTCGCCCTGCCCCTGCGGGTCATAGGCCTCCGCCACCTCCCCGGTGAGCACGTTGTGTACCCGCACGCTGTCGCCGGAGCGCAGATAGAGCATGACTCCACCGGCACCCTCGATCGTGGCGGGTTCGGTGAGCAGGTACGCCCACAGTTCTTCGCCGCTCGCGTCAAAGGCGCGTGCGTGCTCGCCCTCCAGCACCACCCTGGTGCCGGTGGACTCCTCGACGACGGCATCGGTGACGTCCTCGGCCAGCACCAGGCCCTGCTCCAGGTCGATGGCCGCGGCTACACCCGGTGCCACCTGCAGTCTGGTCACTTGGCGATCCGCACCGGTACCGGCGGCCGGCGCCAGGTCGGTGGGGTCCCAGCCGTACTCGGTCGCATCCAAGCGCCACACCTCCTCCTGGGCGGCACCGGCCAGGGCAAGCACGTGGTCGCCGGCGACCATCAGCACGGTGCCGTCGTACTCCCCCAGGACGCGGGCGTCGTCCTCCTCCCCGTCGGCCAGGATCTCCCCGGTGGCGGCGTCCAGCACCAGCCGCGCACCGCCGTCGCCGGTCGGCCCGGCCCATGGTGCGGCGAAGACGAGGCCCGGGCCCACGTGCGGCCCGCCCACCGGCACCGGCCCCCACGCGTGCTCACCGGTGCGCAGGTCATACGCCGTCGCGGTGGTCCTCGCACGTTCCCCGGAGTCGCCGCCGGGGTCCACATCGGTCAGCACTGCCAGATCCTGACCGTCCTCGGTACCGGCCAGAGTGAAGCCGGCGCAACCGGGCGGGCGCTCGGCCGCCCACAACACGCTGCCCTCGGCGTCCACCGCGCTGAACGTCAGGGCACCCTCGCGCTCCTCCGGTGCGAGGAACACCTCGCCGCGCTCGGCCGGCAGCACGTCGAAGGGAGTCTGGACGATCCGGCGAGCCTCCAGGTGATAGGGCAGCCAGGTGCCCCCCGGGTCCATCTCGGCCAGGGGCTCGGGATCGAGGTCGGGGGCGCGGTCGAGATCGTCCCCGGGCTCGTCGCACGCTCCGGCCGTGACTCCCGGTGATGACTGTGTCGTCCCGGCGTCCTCCGCCGCGTCGGTCTCGGCCTGTTCCGATGTGGCCTGCCCGTCATCCGAGGTCGGCTGTTCCTCCGGCGTCGGCTGTTCGTCGGCGGGTGCCGAGCATCCGGCCAGGAACAGGAGGGTTGCCGCGGCACCGGCCAGCGCCGTCCGGCGCCGCGCCCTCACCGGTCCTCCTGGTCCGCTGCGGCCTTCGCGGCCTCCTGCCGGATCGGCTGGTGGCGGCGCTTGCGCAGGCGTGCCCAGATGAGCAGAACGACGACGGCGGCCACCACGATCGCGATCACGTCCAGCGCGGGGTGGGCCAGCACGGCGCTGCGTTCCTGCAACCAGGCCTGGGTGGAGGTGGGCAGCAGGGCGGGGGTCCCCACGAATCCGTTGGTGGTCCAGAACGCGACACCGACCACAACCATGAGCACGCCGGTGATCACCGAGGTGGTGTGCAGCCGCCGGCCGAACACGCTGACGGTGCGCCCGCGCAGCACGGAGCGGCCCTTGGCGCCCAACCGGCCCCAGACCGAGGCGAGCACGAGCAGCGGGACCACCATGCCCGCCCCGTAGATGGCCAGCATCGCCCCGGAGAGCACCAGGGAATCCTGGGTAGCCGCCATGGTCAGCACCGCCCCCAGGATCGGGCCGGCGCAGAATCCGGCAATACCCCCGACCGCGCCCAGTAACACCGTCTTGAGCATCCCGGTGCGCACCTGGGCCTGGTTCTGCAGCCCGCGGGCTCCGGGCAGCATCCGGGCCGGATCGAACCCCAGACCCAGGACCTGCACCACGCCGAGCACGATAAGCAGGAGCGAAGCAATGGCGATCACCGGCTCGCGGTAGGTGGAGAACAGCAGCCCGATGGCCCCGGCCCCCACTCCCAGGGGCACCAGCACCAGCACCAGACCGGCGTAGAACAGCAGACCGTGCAGCCACAGTCTCGCCCCGGAGCCGAGGGTAGAGGCGAAGAACGCCGGCAGTAGCAGCGCCCCGCACGGGCTCAGCAGCGCCAGGGTTCCGCCGATGAAGGCGGTCAGCAGTCCGATCTCCATGGTGCTAGCCCGTCGCAGCGGCCAGTGCGGCCTCAACGGCGTCGGTGAACACCTCGGTGGGCTGGGCGCCGATGATGGGCTGGCCGTCGAGGATGAAGGTCGGCGTGGAGTACGCGCCCAGATCCAGGCCCAGTTGCGCGTTGCGGTCGATCTCCTCGGCGGTCTCGGGGGCGTTCAGATCCGCCGTGAACTGCTCCTCGTCCAGCCCCTCTTCCACGGCGAGTTCGGTCAGGCCGTCTTCGGAGAGTTCCCGATGGGAGCGAATCTGCCCGTCGGGGAACAGGGCCTCGTGGTACTCCCAGAATCCGCCCTGCAGCGCTGCCGCGTAGGAGGCTCGCGCGGCACGCTCGGATTCCTCACCGAAGACGTTCACATCGCGCCATTCGATCCGCAGATCCCCGGCGTCGACGTACTCCATCATCACCGGTAGCGTCTCCGCGCTCCACTGCGCGCAGAACGGGCACTGGTAGTCCGAGAACACCACCAGCACCACCGGGGCATCGACCGGACCGGCAGCGAGGAGTTCATCGGCGTCGCGGCGCTCGACCCCCTCGGTCTCGGGTTGCTCAGGACCTTCCACGCGTGCCGGTGGGCCCTGTACACCCGGTTCCTGGGTGGTCCCGTCGCCTGCCTCGGGTCCGGCGGCATCCGAGCCCTCGTCCGCACCGTCCTGGCCCGGATCGGTCTGCGCGGCGCCGTTGGTGCCGGCTGGTTCCTGCGGGCCTGTCTGCTCCGAGGACCCGCCCCGCAGCAGGAACACCATCGCCAGCATCAGCGCAACGAGGCCCAGCACCACGGCGGGCACCACCCAAGCACGTGATTGCGGGTTATCCTGTTGCACCACTACTGCACCTCCTGCTGACTCTCTGCTCGCACCGCCGATGACTATGCAACATAGTAACCATGAGTCATACTGGCCCGATGACATGGATTTCGAAGAACGTGAGTTCGTTACGTCACACCGCCGCGATGGCCCGCCAGGGGCTGCGGTTATGGACACCACGGCAGTTCGTCTTCGCCGCGGCCTCGGCGGCCGCCGTCGCGCTGCTCATCGGAATCGCGACCGTCCTGATCCCGAACCCGATCTTCGGCCGGGAAATTCCGCCGGTGTGGTGGAACTATCCGGTCTGGCTGCTGACCTCAGCGTTCACCGGCATGCTCATCACCACCTACCTGCGCCCCACCCCGAGCGTCGCCGGGGTGGCCGAGGGTGCCGGGGCCGACCCCGCCGACGCCTCGCTGACCCCACGCCAGGAACGGCGCAACAGCCGGTTCGGCATGGTCGGAACCGTGCTGGCCTGGTTCGCCGTCGGATGCCCGGTCTGTAACAAGATCGCGTTGCTCGCCCTGGGATACACCGGCGCCATCACGTGGTTCGCTCCGATCCAACCCTTCCTGGCGCTGGGCGCCCTGGTTCTGACCGGCGTGGCGCTGCTGTGGCGCCTGCGGGGGCAGGTCGCCTGCGCGGTGCCGGCGCCGAAGGCGACGGTGTCGTGGTGAGCAGCGGGACGCGCGAACGTCCCGGCGAGCCGGTGCGGTTGGGGACCCTGGAGGCCCAGGTGATGGATGTGCTCTGGACCAACGGCTCTGCCACCGTCCGGGAGATCATCGCCGAGTTGCCCGCGGACCCGGCCTACACCACGATCGCTACCGTGCTGTCGAACCTTGAACGCAAGGGCATGGTGGACGCCAAGCGGCAGGGCCGCTTCGTGCTGCACCGGCCGCGGATGAGCCGCGAGCAACACATTGCGCTGACGATGGGCCGTGCCCTGGACGCCGGAGGTGACCGGGCCGCCTCGATCATGCACTTCGTACAGACCATGCCCGAGCGGGACCGGGAGTTGCTCCGCGAGTACCTGCAGCACGATGACGACGGTGCCCGGCGGTGACGCCGACGCTCACGATCGGCGTGCTCGGCGCTGCCCTGGTCGCGGTGGCCCTGGGCGGTCCATGGCTGCTTCGCCGGGCCAGTTCCGCACTGGCACACGTCCCGAGACTGGCGGTCGCGATCCTGGCGGCAGGCTCCCTCGCCTGGGTGCTGGCCGCACTGGCCCTGGGCCCGTTGGCCGCCTGGGCGTTCACCGGTCCCGCGATCCCCGGACGCGCCGGGGAGGTGTGCCGCCAGTGCCTGGATGCGGCCAACCCCTGGACCGGTTCCACTCTGATCAACACCTGGGTGCCGGCGATCGTGCTCCTGGCGCTGCCGACTCTGGCCGCGATGGGACTGCTCACCGCGACAACCGCCCGGGCATGGCGACACGCGCAGGCAACGCGAGCGGTGGCCGCTGAGATACGTGACGAGGCGAGCAGAACACATCTGCAGGGTCAGCCGGTGCTGCTCATCCCCGACCCGGCGCCGCTGGTCTTTACCCTGGCCGCCCGGCACGGCGGGGTGGTGGTCTCCACCGGCGCGCGGGAGCGGCTCGACCAGGAGGAGTTGGCCGCCGTGCTCGAGCACGAGCGGGCCCACCTTCGCCAGCACCACCACCTGGTGATGGCCGTCGTGCGGGCACTGATCCCCTACCTTCGCTGGGTGCCGTTGATCGCCTCGGCAGCCGCAGCCATCCCCCACTACCTGGAGATCGCGGCCGACGACGCGGCCCGGCGCCGGACGGGAACCCGTGCGCTGGCGACCGCGCTGCTGAAGGTCGGTGATCCGGCGAGTTCCATGAGTCTGCCGGCGGACCTCGGCGGAGCACTGGGCGCCGCCGGGCCCCATCGCATCGGGCATCTGGTTCGCCCCGCCGCGCGTGCGGAAAGGTGGCCGGCACTCTTCCTCGGAAGCCAGGTCATGCTCATGCTGCTGGCCACCAGCGCCGTCGGCGTCCCCTACGCGGGCGCCGTGGCCAGCGGCTGCATCTGACGTCACCGGCCGCACGACACCAGCGCTCGATCGATCGGCCGGCTGTCGTCGCCGGCCGCGCCCCTGCTCGCCTCCGGAGACGTCACCGCAGGTCGCCGTTCCCGCTCGCGCGGGCCCGCTGGCTCCGTCCCTGCTCGCGCGGTCCGCTACCCGCCTCCACCGCTGCCTGCCGGCGGACATCCGACGTCGGGCCTTCTGGACACACCGGGCACATCGACGGTCTCATCTCTCCACTTGCATACCCCCCAGGGTATATGTGAGACTGCAACGCAGTCCCCGAGGAGAGGAATCTCATGCGTCTTGACCGGATCTATGACGAGGACCTTGCCCAAGCGAGTTACCTCATCGGCTGCCAAGCCAGCGGAGAGGCGGTCGTCGTCGACCCCCGCCGCGACATCACTGAGTATCTGGACCTGGCCGATCGGCACGGATTGCAGATCGTGGCGGTCACCGAAACCCACATCCACGCCGATTACCTGTCCGGTACCCGCGAACTGGCGGCAGCAACCGGAGCCCGGATCTACCTCTCCGGGGAGGGAGGGCAGGACTGGCAGTACGGTTTCGAGGGCACCCGCCTCTACGACCGCGACAGTTTCGCCATCGGCAACATCACCATCGAGGCCCGGCACACCCCCGGGCACACCCCGGAGCACTTGTCCTTCCTGGTGACCGATGGCGCCTTCAGTTCCGACCCCGGCTACCTGCTGTCCGGTGACTTCATCTTCGTCGGCGACTTGGGCCGCCCGGACCTGCTCGATGAGGCCGCAGGCGGGGTTGACACCCGTTTCGCCGGTGCCCAGGACCTGTTCGCCAGCCTGAAGAACCTCCTCCTGGATCTTCCCGACCACGTGCAGATCTATCCCGCCCACGGCGCCGGTAGCGCCTGCGGCAAAGCCCTCGGCGCCGTGCCGGCCACCACCGTCGGCTACGAACGGCTCTTCGCCTGGTGGGCTTCCTACCTGCGCAACGACGACGAGCAGGGCTTCGTGAGCGAACTCCTCGCCGACCAGCCCGATGCGCACGCCTACTTCGCCCGGATGAAGCGTCAGAACAAGGAGGGCCCGCAGGTGCTGGGCCCCCTGGCGCCGCTCGCCGAGTGGGACACCGGACGCCTCGCCGCTGCCGTGCAGGAGGAGCAGGTCACCTTCGCCGACACCCGCCCGTGGGAGGACGTCCACCGGGGGACGGTCGCCGGTGCGCTGCACATCCCTGGGCCGGACAAGGCAGCGACCTACGGAGCCTGGGTGTTCGACCCCGAGCGGGAGACCGCACCCCTGGTGCTGCTGGCGCCCGACAGCGAGGTCGCCGAGGACATCCGCGCCCACCTGGTGCGGGTAGGGATCGATGACGTCGCCGGCTACACCACCGAACTGGTCGGACTGCCCACCGCGGTCCCTGCGGTCGTGAGTCCGGACGACCTGGAGGACCTGACCGACGGCGACAACGTCCACCTCCTGGATGTCCGCAACCGGACCGAGCACGCCGAGGCCGCCATCCCCGGGAGTGATCAACTCGCCGTCGGACGGCTGATGTGGCATCTGGACGACCTGCCCGCCGCGGGCACGCTCGTGGCCTACTGCCAGAGCGGCAACCGCAGTTCGGCGGCCGGGGCGGCTCTGCGCCGGGCCGGCTACGACGTCGTCGAGGTCACCGGGGGGTTCCAGGCGTGGTCACAGACCACGGACACGCTGGACACCCCGGTCCGGGCCCGGTAGCACCGGCACCGGCAGATGGAGGCTTATCTGATCGTCGTCCTGATCCTGGCCGTGCTGGTCGGGGTCAGCCTCGGTCTCCTCGGTGGCGGTGGCTCGATCCTGACCGTCCCACTGCTGACCTATGTGGCCGGGATGGATCCCCGGGAGGCGATCAGCGCGTCCCTGTTCATCGTCGGCGTGACCTCGCTGGTCGGGATGCTCAGTCACGCCCGCCGCGGGAATGTGCGCTGGCGCACCGGCCTGGTCTTCGGTGGCGCGAGCATGGTCGGTGCGTTCGGTGCGGGCCTGGTCGGTGGGTACCTGCCCGGCACCGTGCTGATGATCGCCTTCGCGCTCATGATGCTCACCAGCGCGGCCGCGATGATCTGCCGCAAGGGAACAGCCCGGCCCCGGCGCACTGACATGGCGGCGGGGCGCGCCGTCCTCGATGGCTTCGTGGTGGGCGCGATCACCGGCCTGGTCGGAGCCGGCGGCGGGTTCCTTGTGGTCCCGGCGCTGGTGCTGCTCGGTGGGCTGGCGATGCCGGCGGCCGTGGGCACCTCGTTGCTGGTGATCACCATGAAGTCATTCGCCGGCCTGGGCGGGTACCTGACCACGGTGAGCCTGGACTGGGCACTGGTCGGCGCGGTCACGGCCGCCGCAGTCGCCGGCTCCTTCCTCGGCACGGCGTTGACCGGCAAGGTCCCCGAGGGCCTGCTGCGGCGACTCTTCGGCTTCTTCGTGCTGGGCATGGGCGTCCTGGTCCTCGCACTGGAGCTGCCGGCACCGGGCGGGGCGGTCGTGGTGCTCGCCGCGGCGCTGGTGACCGTGGTGGCGCTGGGCGGGCGCGCAGTCGGCGCGCACCGCCGTCGGACGTCAACACGCCTTCGAAACCCTGAACCGATCCATCACCCCTGACGAAAGGACCATCCGAAATGTGTCGTCCCACCACCTGCCGCCGCTGCGGCAGGACCACCTGGGCCGGTTGTGGCCAGCACGTGGACCAAGTACTGAGAGGCGTCCCGCAGCACCAGCGCTGCCCGGGCCACGAGGGGGAACCCAGCACGGGATTCTTCGCCCGGTTCGCCAGACGTTCCCGATGACCGTGCCGGGCTTCCGGGCTCGGTGAGACTCTCGGCCTCGGGCGCCGGCCAGGCTGGACCCGGGGGCGCCGCCCGGCCGGGACCCCGGGGACGCCGCGGCCGGGCGGGACACGGGGGCCTGCGGGAAGCGACCGGCTCTCCGGTCCGGTACCGTCGTGACGGCAGGTCACTGACCCGACGGAGGCTAGGGCATGATCGAGTTCCGCTCAGTCCGCAAGGAGTACGACGACGGAACTGTCGCCGTGGACGACTTCTCCCTGGTGATCCCACCACGCAGTACTACGGTGCTGGTGGGCTCCTCCGGGTGCGGGAAGACCACGCTGCTGCGGATGATCAACCGGATGGTCGAACCAACCTCCGGGGTCATCGAGATCGACGGTGAGCCCGTGGCCGACCGGGAACCGGTGGCTCTGCGCCGCAGCATCGGATACGTGCTGCAGAACGGCGGCCTGCTGCCGCACCAGAAGGTGATCGACAACGTTGCCACGGTGCTCCGGCTCACCAAGACGCCCCGCGCCCGGGCCCATCAGCGCGCCATGGAGCTGCTGGACACGGTCGGGTTGGACCGGGCCCTGGCCGAGCGGTACCCCAGCCAACTCTCCGGCGGGCAGCAGCAGCGGGTCGGGGTGGCCCGAGCGCTGGCCGCCGATCCCAACATCCTGCTCATGGACGAACCCTTCGGCGCGGTGGACCCGATCGTGCGCGCCGAGTTGCAGACCGAGACCGCCCGGCTGCAGAACGAGTTGCACAAGACGGTGGTGTTCGTCACCCATGACGTCGAGGAAGCCTTCGGGCTCGGCGATCAGGTGGTGATCCTGCAGAAGGGCGCGCACATCGCCCAGTGCGGCAGCCCGAGCGAGATCATCGAGAATCCGGCCAGTGACTTCGTTGCCGACTTCATCGGGTTGAATCGCGGCGCCCGCAAACTGCACCTGAAGGAGACCGGGAACGGCACGGTGCTCGTGGACGCCAACGGGCGGACCAAGGGTGTGCTGGCCGAAGGCGCCCCGTGACCTGGGTCCTGGATAACCTCGACCTGATCGGGGGGCTTACCGTGGAGCACCTGCGCCAGAGCGCGGTGCCGATCGTGCTCGGGCTGGCGTTATCCATCCCGTTGGGCTGGGTCGCCTACCGCTACCGCCTCACCCAGGGCCTGGTGCTGACCCTGGTGGGCCTGCTGTACACGATCCCGTCCCTGGCCCTGTTCGCGATCCTGCCGCCGCTGCTGGGCATCAGTTTCCTCTCCGAGGTCAATCTCATCATCGCCCTGACCATCTACGCGGTCGCGATCATGACCCGGTTCGTGGCTGATGCGCTTGTCTCGGTGGAGCCCTCCGTGCGTCAGGCGGCCACCGCCGTCGGCTACGGCCCCTGGCAACGCTTCTGGCAGGTGGAACTGCCCCTCGCCGGTCCGGTGGTACTCGCCGGGCTGAGAGTGACCGCGGTCTCCACGATCTCCCTGGCCACGGTGGGCATCCTGATCGGCATCGACAACCTCGGGTACCTGTTCACCAACGGTTACCAGCGACAGATCGTGGCCTCGGTCCTGGCCGGCGTGGTGGCCACCGTGGTGATCGCGCTTCTCATCGACGCCCTGCTGCAACTGGCGGGCCGGTTCCTGATGCCGTGGACGGCGCTCACCAGCGCGAAAAGGGCCACGACATGAATCTTTTCCTGGAGGCAATCGACTGGATCTTCGCGCCCGAGCGCGCCACCGGAGCCCTGCCGCTGCGCGAGGCGATCAGCACGCACCTGCTCTACACCGTGGTGTCGGTGCTGATCGCGGCCGCCATCGCAATCCCGGCCGGTTGGCTGATCGGGCATACCGGCCGCGGGCGCGGATTCGCAGTGGCCCTGGCCGGCGCGGCCCGGGCGGTGCCCTCCTTCGGGCTGGTGCTCCTTCTGGTGCTCGTGTTCGGGGTGCTGTACAAGGTGGAGGCCTCGGTCACCGCCTTCGTGCTCTTGGCCATCCCCTCGATCCTCGCCGGTGCCTACGCGGGGCTCGAGGCGATCGACCGCCGGGTGATCGACGGGGCCCGCTCGGTGGGGATGTCACCGTGGCAACTGCTGCTGAAGGTGGAGGCGCCCTTGGGTCTGCCGCTGCTCATCGGCGGGTTGCGCTCGGCGAGCCTGCAGGTGGTCTCGACGGTGACGCTGATGGGCTACGTGGGCAACTGGGGGCTGGGGTTCCACATCGTGCAGGGCATCAACCTGCGCACCTTCGAACAAATTCTCGGCGCTGCGCTGGTCATCGTGGTGCTGGCCGTTAGTTTGGACGCATTGTTCGCCATCGCCGAGCGCGTGGTCACGCCGAAAGGTGTCCAGGCCCGACGCACCCACGGAAGGAAGGAACGACGGCCCTCCGAACGACTCGCCACGAGTTGAGGCCCTAACCCCGTATTGACCGACCCGGAAGGATTCCAGCATGACCCCACGCACCACCACCGCGATAGCCACCCTCGCGATCGCAGGCCTGGCGCTGGCCGCCTGCGGCGGGGATTCCGACCCGCTGGAGGATCCCGACACCGACGACGGCGCCGTCACCGAGCCCGACGCCGATGAGGACGACGCGCCGGCCGGGCCCGGCCCCGACACCACCGTGATGGTGGGCTCCCAGGCCTACTACTCCAACGAGATCATCGCCGAGATCTACGCCCAGGCACTGGAGGCCGAAGGCTTCACGGTGGAGCGGAACTTCTCCATCGGCCAGCGCGATGCGTACATGCCGGCCCTGGAGAGCGGCGAGATCGACCTGTTCCCCGAGTACACCGGCAACCTGCTGCAGTTCTACGACCCGGACACCGAGGCCACCGAGGCGGAGGACGTGTACGCCGAACTCGGTACCGCGCTTCCGGAGAACCTGGTGGCACTGGACCAGGCCGAGGCCACCGATCAGGACTCCTACAACGTGACCGCCGACTTCGCCGAGGAGCACGGCCTCACCTCCCTGGCCGACCTGGCCGAGGTGGATATGGACCTGACCCTGGGCGGCCCGGCCGAACTCGAGGAGCGCCCCTACGGCCCGAGCGGGTTGAGCGAGGTCTACGGGGTCGAGGTGTCCTTCAGCGCCACCGGTGACACCACGGTGCAGGACCTGGTGGCCGGCACCGTGGACGTGGGGAACGTCTATAGCGCCGACCCGCGGATCCAGACCGAGGACCTGGTCACGCTGGAGGATCCGGAGGGGCTGTTCCTGGCCTCACACGTGGTGCCGCTGGCGAACGCCGACATCGCCGAGCAGGTCGCTCCGGTGATCAACCAGGTCAGCGCGGCATTGTCGGCCCAGGATCTGGTGGCGATGAACGTGGAGTCCACCGAGGATCAGCGCTCCCCCAGTGACATCGCCGCCGATTGGCTGGAGGGTTCCGGCATCCTGAACTGACGCCCCGGGGCGGCCCCCGCCGGACGGCACCAATTGGACGGTTCCGGCGGGGTCTCGCACGGCGGACCCGCTCAACGGCACCAATTGGGTGGTTCCGGCGGGGTCTCGCACGGCGGACCCGCTCAACGGCACCAATTGGGTGGTCGCGGCGCCCGCGGGGAGGGGTGGGTCCGCGGTGTCAGCGGTCGCCGCTGCGTTTGTTGAGCCAGGCGGAGGCAGCCACGTAGACCAGCACCGCCACAATCACCACCAACACGATGCGCAGGAGCACCCACAGTGCGGTGAAGACGAACTGCACCAGCACCCAGGCGATGATGACCGCGATGACCACGAGGACAAGTGAGATGAGCCGGTTGCGTTGCACCCCTCCAGTGTGTCAGAGCCTCGCTGATGGGCGCGACGAACCACCACCTCATCGAGAACGACGCCCGTGGTCATAGTCGACCGGTCGGCGCGTCGCTTTCGACCCCAGGGGTCGCCCTCGACCGCTAAGGGTGCGGGTGGGGGCGGTGGGGTGGGGTGGGGTGGGCAAGTGGGCGGTGGGGGGCGGGGAGCTGGGTCAGGCTTCCCGGACGACGGCGACCTCCCCAGCCGGGAGTGTGTAGGCACCCTCGGCGCGGGTTCCGGTGAGCAGTTCGGTGCCCGTCACGCTCACCTGCACATCCTCGCCGGTGTGGTTGAGCAAGAACAGGTAGCGTGCGCCGTCCGCGCCGTGGCGCCGCTGCGCCTCCACACCCTCGGGCAACCCGTCCACCACGGGAGTGACCCGAGCCTCGGCGAGGACGTCACGCACGAGGCGACGCACGCCGTCGGCGTCCGGCCGGGTGCCCACGTACCAGGCCGCACCCGCCCCCACCTGGTTGCGGGTGATCGCGGGCTTTCCGGCCAGAGGTCCCTGTGCCCAGGTGCGGACCGCCTGCGCCCCGGCCAGGTGGGTGTTCTCGCTCCACAGGTCGGCGCCGGTGCCGTCGTCCAGGCGCAGCACCTCGTCGGCCTGCAAGGGCCAGAACTCCTCGATGCGCACCCCGAGCAACTCACGGAACGCACCGGGGTAGCCGCCCAGTCGGACGTGATCGTGCTGATCGGCGATGCCGCTGAAGAACGTCACCAGCACGGAGGCACCGGACCGAGCCGCGTCGGCGATCGAGGCAGCGGCGTCGTCATCGAGCAGGTAGAGGGTGGGCACCAGCACGGCCCGGTACTCGCCCAGATCGGCTCCGGGCGGCACGATGTCCACGCTGACCCCCTCCAGCCAGAGGCGGCGGTAGTAGCGCAGCACCTCCGCCATGTAGTCCAGATGCTGGGTCGGGTGGGAATCCAGCTCGCTACCCCACCAGGCCTGGTAGTCGAATACCAGCGCCACCTGGGAGCGCACCCGCGAGCCCCGCACCGGTGCCAGGGCGGCCAGGGCCCGGCCCAGGCGCACGGTGGTGCGCCACACGTCGGAGTCCGTGCCGGCGTGGGGCACCATCGCCGAGTGGTATTTCTCCGCGCCGGCCTTGGACTGGCGCCACTGGAAGAACATCATCGCGTCGGCCCCGCGGGCCACATGACACAACGAGTCGCGCACCATCTCCTGCGGATCCTTGGGCCGGTTGCGTTCCTGCCAGTTCACCGCCGAGGTGGAATGCTCCATCAGCATCCACGGCTCCCCACCGGCGACGCCGCGGCTCAGATCGGCGCTGAAGGCCGCCTCGATATGCCGTTCGGGGTCGGCGGCGATGGTGTAGTGATCGGTGGCGATCACGTCCATGTCCCGCGCCCAGCCGAAGTAGTCCATCCACTTGGTGCGGCTGGTCAGCATCATGTTCGTGGTGATCGGCACATTCGGCGTGATTCCGCGCAGCACCTCACGCAGGGCGCGGTAGTGACGCAGCAGTTCATCGGAGGAGTACCGGGCGAAATCGAGTTGCTGGGTGGGGTTGGGATCGTGGGGCGCCACCCGGGGCGGCAGGATCTCCTCGAAGGAGTCATACCGCTGGGACCAGAACGCCGTTCCCCAGGCCGCGTTCAGCGCCTCCACCGTGCCGTACCGCTCGCTCAACCACGCGCGGAATGCCCGGGCGGCGTCGTCGGAGAAATCGTGCGGGACGTGGCAGCCCAGTTCGTTGTCCACGTGCCACACCGCCAACGCCGGATGGTTGCCGTAGCGCTGGGCCATCGCCCGGGTCATCCGCAGCGCGTAGTCGCGGAACACCGGCGAGGACACCGAATAGGCCTGCCTGGACCCTGGGTAGAGCACCGTGCCATCGGCCAGGTCGGGCAGGATGTGCGGGTGTTCGCGGGTCAACCACGGCGGCGGTGAGGCGGTGGCGGTGGCCAGGGAGACCCGGATCCCGGCCTCGTGCAGGCGATCCATGACCGCATCGAGCCAGCCCCAGTCGTAGTCACCCTCGCGCGGCTCCAGCATCGCCCAGGAGAAGATCCCCACGCTGACCAGGTTCACCCCGGCCCGCACCATCAGGTCCACGTCCTCCACCCGGGTGGCCCGCGGCCACTGTTCCGGGTTGTAGTCGCAGCCGTAGGCAAGCCCGGAGACGCCCAGGGGCCAGGAGTTGGTGGTGGTCATCGCAGGATCCTCCGATGGGCTCAGACGGGGCGTGGCGCATCGGGCCGCAGCCTACCCCGCCACGGTCGGGACGAAATCCGCGGGGGTGAGCGTGACCGGGGCGCCGGCGGGCACGTCCACACTCACCCCGGCACCGGCGAAGCACACCCGCCGGTTGCCCGCGCCGGCGGGAGCGGTGGCCCGTAGTCGCGCCCGGCTCAGCGCCACCCGGCCGTCGTCGTCGATCTCCCAGTCCACATCCACAACGGTGCCGCCGCGGGCGAGCAGGCCGCGTGCCTGACCCGGGCCGAGCGCGGCCGGCAGTGCCGGAAGCAGGTCGATCCGATCGCGGTGGCTCTGCAGCAGGGCCTCGGCCAGTGCGGCGGTGAAGCCGAGGTTGCCGTCGATCTGGAACGGCGGGTGGGCGGCGAGGTAGTTGGCGTACAACCCACCCGACTGGCCGCCGGCGTCGGCCTCCTTGCTGCGCAGCGCCAGGCGGATCAAGGACTCCACCCCCTCGGGCTGGCCGAGCCTGGCGCGCATCGCCATCTTCCAGGCCAGGGACCACCCGGTGGACTCATCCCCCCGGGCGTCCAGGCTCGCCGAGACCGCCCCGGCCAGGTCTCGATCGATCGGTCGGGTGCCCGGATAGCAGAACACCAGGTGGGAGATGTGCCGGTGCAGCGGCTCGGGGTAGGACACGTCCATCGCCCACTCCCCCACCAGGCCGTCGGTCCGGATCGGTGGTGCCGGCAGGCGCGGCAGCGCCCTACGAGCTGCCGCCACCACGTCGTCGTCGTTGATCCCGAGACGCTCGGCCAGGTCGGTCACGATGGTCAGGAGGTCACCGATCAGCGCGATGTCGCAGGTGGAGGAGATTCCGGCGCTGCCCTCGCGGCCGTCAGGCGTGCGGAACCTGTTCTCCGGCGAGGTGGACGGATAGGTGCCCAGGCCGCCGTCGGGCATCTCCTGCAGCCAGTGCAGGCAGAAGGCGGCGGCCTCCCGGCCCACCTCGAAAGCGCGGCGGGCGAATCCGTCGTCGGCCCCGAAGGCCACCTGCTCCCACAGGTGCCGAACCAGCCAGGGGCCTGCCATCGGCCAGAACGCCCAGGCCGGATCGTGCTCGCCGTGACCGACCGGCAAGGTGTAACCCCAGATGTCGCTGTTGTGATGGGCCACCCAGCCGGGGGCGCCGTAGAGGTCGGCTGCGGTCCGCCGGCCCCGATCGGCCAGCGCCTCCACGAGGTCGAACAACGGCTCGGCCGCCTCGAGCAGGTTCGCCGGACCGGCCATCCAGTAGTTCATCTGCAGGTTGATGTTGGTGGTGTAGTTCGAACTCCACGGGGGCCGTAGGTCGGCGTTCCAGATTCCCTGCAGGTTCGCCGGTGTCCCCCCGGGCCGGGAGGAGCAGACGAGCAGGTACCGGCCGTAGTTGAACACCAGTGCCACCAGCGCGGGGTCCCGCTCGAACTCGGGCAGGCCCGTGGCATTGACCGCCGCAAGGCGTTCGTCGCTGGGCGCACTCGAACCGTGAGCGAACCTCACCTCGGCCCGCCCGTACAACTCCTGGTGGTCGGCTCGTTGCCTGGCCCCGAGTTCGGCTGTGTTGTGCGCCTCAGCCGCGTCCAGCGTGGCTACCGCACTTGTGATCGCCTGCGGGAGGTCCCGGCGTGGCGCGCGACCCAAGCCGCGGAACCCGGTGCCGGTGCTGACCAGCGCGGTGACCTCGCGCGCTCCGCGCACTCCGGTCCCACCCTGGATGGGCATCTGGAGGCCGTCGTGCCGGACGCGTAGGGCCACCGCGACCGGTTGGCTGTCCGCGCCGTAGTGCACCGGCTCCTCGGAACCTGCACCCGGGGCGCGGAATGTGTCGTCGTGCGGGGGGTGTACCTCCGTGGGCAGGGTGAGGGCGAGTACCGAATCGGCTCCGCCCGGAGTTCCGACGAGGCCACCGCGCAACTGGGAGGTCATGGCGAGGTCGACGTCGAGGCCGGCGGGGTCCTCGGTGGTGACGGTCCACACGAGGACCTGATCGGGCGCGCTGACGAACGTGGTGGCGGTGATCAGGTGAGCCCCACGGCGGTAACTGGTGCGGTGGGTCGCGGTGGTCAGGTCGAGCCTGCGCTCGTAGGCGGTTACGGCGCCGGGGCTGCCGGTGCGGTCGGTGGTGGCGGCTGGGTTGCCAGGGGCCGAGGACTGCTCACCTACCCTGGCCGGCCCGATCGTGATGTCAAGGTCTGCCAAGGGCATGAAGGCGCCCGAACTGCGGTGCTGCAGCGCGCGCAAGGCGCCCTCGGCGCCGGACCAGTCGCCGTCCCTGATCGCCCCCCGGGCTCGGGCCAGGGCACGCGCGGAGACCTGCGGATCGGGCCGGTCATCGGTGAACTCACGTTCGGGCCCACCAGACCAGGCGGTGCCGTCGTTGAGCCGGAGGCGTTCGTGCCAGGGGTCCCCGTAGACCATCGCTCCGATACGGCCGTTTCCCAACGGGAGCGCCTGCAACCAATCGGAGGCGGGCGTCGTGAAGCGGAGTTCATGCGACGTCGGCCTCGGGTCTTGGTTCCGAACCACGTGGTCAGGCCAGGTCGATGTTCGCCGGATCCGGCCCCATGCGCAGTTCGGCAACGATGGAGTCGGCGAAGCGTTCGATGGCGCCGGACTCCAGGGAGCAGAACAGGTTCGGCTCCACCAGTTCCAGTTCCATCAGCAGCGAGGCCCCGCCGTGGGTGGGGATCAGGTCGACTCGCGCGTACGGCAGCGGACGCGAGGAGATGGACCGGCCCGGAATGCGTGCGCGGGCGAAGGCCAGCACTTCCTGACCCGCCTGGATCTCCTCCCGGCTGGCGCGGTAGGGCTCCATCTCCTCCTGCAGGTAGCGCCCGGCCTCGGCTCGTTCGGCGCCCTCCAGGATCGTGCCCTTGCGGGCGGCGTGGGAGTAGGTGCCGTGGAAGAAGACCAGGGCGATCTCGCCGAGCACATCGACCTCGGGCACGTAGCGCTGCACCATCACCGAGCGGCCGTCGGCCAGCAGCCGGGAGGCGTGCTCGATGGCCGCGCGTCGATCGTCGGCCAGCACGCGGTACCGGGCGGTGTCCATTGATCCGGCGCTGATGGCCGGCTTGATGACGAACTCCTCCCGAGCGGGAAAGCGATTGTGCAGATCGCGCTTGGTGAATTCGCGCTCCGGTTCCAGCCATCGGGTGTCGACCACCGGCAGGCCGTGGTCGGCCAGCGGCTGCAGATAGTGTTTGTCGGTGTTCCATCGCAACACGTTCGGCGGGTTCAGCAACCTCGGCACGGACTGGGCCCAGGCCACGAAGTCGTCGCGGTGGGCTGCGTAGTCCCAGGCCGAGCGCACCAACACCAGGTCGTAGGTGGACCAGTCCACGCCCGGGTCGTTCCAGACGGCGGCCTCGGCGTGCACATCGCGATCGGCCAGCGCGGGCACGAGCGGTCGATCCTCCTCGTGCAAACGGGGCAGGTCGGCGCAGGTGACGAGGGCAACTCGGGATTCAGGCACGCCCCTACCGTACCGATCGCGCACCGCGAACGCCCACGGTCACCGCCGCGGCCCCAAGATGCGCGATTCCTCCGGTGATGCCACCATCGGTTCCACCACCGGCCCATCAGGCGCCGGTCCGTCGATCGAACAAGGAGTCCCCATGGGTTTCATTGCATTCCTGCTGCTCGGTCTTATTGCTGGCGCGATCGCTCGTGCGATCCTCAAGGACCGTATCGCCGGCGGCTGGCTCGCCAGCCTGTTAATCGGCGTGATCGGCGCGATGCTCGGTGGTTGGATCGGCACAGCCACAGGCTTGGGCGATGTGGATGAGTTCTTCTCCATCTCCTCCTGGCTGCTGGCCATCCTCGGCTCGGTGATCGTCTTGGTGATCTGGGGCGCGATCAGCGGCCGGAGCAAGTCCACACGCTGACCTTCCTGCGGCGAGTTCGGCGCGAACCTGACCGGATCAGCGGAACAGAGCACCCAGGTAGATCTCCGTTGGTGTACACCCGTAGTGGTACCGGTCCGCGTTTCGCGTCGGCTCGCCGCACTCACGGCACGGTTGGCTGTGGTCACCGGTGCGGTGTTCGGTCGCCCTGACCCTCTCGGTGCTCTTCTCCTTGATGGGCATTGGTCACACTCCTGTCGACCTCGATCTGTTGAAGTGCACGGTAAACCGAAGGCCTTTTGATGAGTTGTGGCAAACGTGTGGACCCTGGCCGCGGCCCGAACTTTGATGCCAGACGTTGATGCCACAAGGGCGTCCGTCAACCAGTCGAGGAGCAGGATGCCCGAAGAGTCCGAGCGGTTGAGCGCGCAGGGTTGGGTCAGGCTGACCAGGTCGCACGATTGCGCCCGACTCGCCCTCGGCGGCGAGATCGACGCCGGCGACATCACCACGCTCAATGACGCGGTCGAGGAGGCGCTCGGCTACGGCTTGCCGGTCGACGTCGACACTCAGGACGTGTTGTTCATGGACTCCATGACCATCGCCGCCATTTCCCGGCTCTCCGGAGCCGGCACCCGGGTGCGCTTCCTCAACCCGCCGGGACTTGTGCGCTTCCTGCTGGACGTGACGCACATCGGTGCGGAGGTTGAGATCGTCGACGACTCCCCGGCCTCCCGGTCAGGACGTCATGGTCGGCACGTCGGCGAAGGAGTACGGGGGCCACGGACCTAGGAACCGGACCTGCGCTGCCGGTTGCTCGTCACGGATCTTTGCCAGCGCACTACCGATCGCTTGAGTCCGCTCGGCCGGCGCCAGCACCGAGAATGCGGCAACCGGCACCTCCCCCGGTTCGGCACGACTGGCGCGGTTCTCCACCAGGTCATCGGCGAGGGCGGCAAGCCGGCGCCGGTAATCGGGGTACAACTCGTCGGCGAGAGCATCAGCCAGGTCCCTGGCGTGATGCTCCAGACGTTTGCGTAACAACCGCTGCACCCCGGCTGGTCTGCCGTCGATCTCCGCGCGCATCACCTCGGTCTCCGGGTGCCCCTGCGCCACGGTGGCGGCGTCCAGAGAGATCTCGATGCGCAACTCGATCCGGCCACGTAGTTGTGCCAGACGAGCGGCGAGGTCATCGGCGTTCTCATGCAACCAGCGCTGCAGCCGCTGCTCGGCCGGGTCCTCCTCGCTGTGTGCCACGATGACGTTGAAACTCACCGGCAACACGGCACCGGTGGCTTCGGCGAGCCGTTCCGCGACATCGCTGTGACTCAACACCCACCGGCGCACGTCGTCGTCATCGTCACCTTGGTACGGGCCATCCCGGTGCTCATGGACGACGGCGGCGACGCCCCCCGGTGCGGTGATCACCCTGAGTGGGTGGTCATCGATTCCCGTCCCCAGTTGGTGTTCCTCGGCCGGGGTACTGATCGCGTACACATACAGGTCTGCGCTCATCGGTGGTCCGGACCTGCCTCTTCAGCCCATCGGTCCGGGTTGATCAGTTTGTCCACCACCTCATCGACGACGTCATCCAGACCACGGCGCAGGTCCGCCACGGATCCGGTCAGGCCGTGCTCGTCTTTGAGTTCGGCCATCGCCTCGTCCAACTCCATCAGCGCCTCGCCCAGCCGGTTCTGTTCCTCCTCGGTCAGATCACCGCCTTCGATCCGCCGGATGGCCTGGGTTTCCAGTGCCTCCTGAATGATCTCCACCAAGGTGACCACCAGCGTGAGGACGCCGTTCTTGAGGCTCTTCTCGTCGACCTTCAGCGTCATCGGTCCGCTCCCGCCGCTACCTGTTCGGGCTGGTTCCGGCGCAGTAGTTGCAGGATCAGGCCCGCCCACCGTTCGTTGTCATCGACGGCCAGGTGGACGTTCCCGGAATCAGTACGCACGAGCAGGATCGTATCCAGCAGCGGGGTGTCCCCGGAGCGCAGGGTCACCGACCTGATCTCGCTCGGGCGCAGCCGCACCGCGGGACGGGAGTCCAGGGCGCCCTTCCAGGTCAGGCCGCTCTCGGCGTCGAGTTTTCCGGTGCCGCCGCGCCACAGGGGCTTACCCGCACTACCTTCGCGGAACCACATCCGCCCCTCGGCCAGAGGTTGTGCTTCCTCGGGTCGCGGCGCGGGATCCGAGGAAGGGCTGCTGTGGTGGCGCACCAGGTCGTGCAAACGCTCCGGCTCCGAGGCGGACAGGATGTGCGTACCGCCCCCGGCGGTGCTCACATGGAGGCGGGCACGTTCCTCTCCGCCGATGCTCCGCTCGGTCCGTGTCTCGACCCGCTCGATGTCAACGAGGGGGGTCTGCCAGAGAATCTCCTGGGGATCGCGCCGGTAGGCCACCAGCCGGTGGGTGGTGAGGTAGATGGTGCCCGGACGCCATGATCCGTGCTCGGTCTGGGCCAGATAGCCACCTGCCATCCGGGCGACGACGTCCTCATCGGTGGCCAACGGCAGGTGCCGGGATACCGACGCGCGCACCCAGGCACGAGTTCGCTCGTCCCAGTTGCGCATCATCCCATACTCCAACATCGTTTCCAGACCCGCGATCGTGGCGCGCAGATTGATACCGATCAGGGGAACGTCGGCGACGGCGATGATCAGGTCCAGGTTGAGATAGACCCCCTTGTTCAGCAGCACTTCGAGCAGGTCCGGCAACGTGACCGCCGGGTCGCGGGTGGGTTGCATCGCCTCCGTGACCTCCGCTGCGCTCCCCACGGCAGTGCCTGGAGGACCGCTAGCCTGCTCAGTCATCTGAGTCGGTGACCTCCGCCGGCTGGTCCTTCCCTGCCAACGCCTGGGCACTCTGCCAACCGCACCAGGGACAACTCTGCTCCAGCAACTGGTCTACCGGGGAGTGTTTGCCGCACTCCGGGCAGGACTCCTTGGTCTCGATGGCTTCTCGCCAGGCGACCGTGTCGGTATCGGTCCCGGCGGGGAACTCCAGCCCGTACTTCGCGGCGGTTTCGAACGAGGCCAGGGCGGCGCGGATCCGAATGCCGAGCAACTCCACCCCGGCCACCGAGACCATGATGTCGGCGTTGAGGACCAACCCCTTGTCCAGCAGCGTCTCCACGACGTGTACCAGCGTGCCTTCCCGGGAGCGCTGCGGCTGGATCGCGTCACCTGGTCCACTAGTCATCGCGCCACCTCCTGCAACCGCCTCGCCTCACTCTCCCCGCGCCCGTCCGCGCTGATAGCGCCGGGTGCGACGGTAGGACTGCAGTTCACCATCACCGGAAAGGAACACCTCGTACTCGGCGAGAACGTCGGTGGTGCTGGGGATTCGTTCATTCTCCAGCACCTCCACAGTGACCAGCCAGCCATCATCGGACCGCTCGACGCCGACCACCCCTTCGATTCCGCGGCCGGTCAACTCACCGAGTTGGCTCATCGCCTCCCGAGCAGCCCCGCCGGCCGAGAGGCCACGGCTCGGTGACCCGGTTTGTTCCTCGTCCTGCTCGTCGGGTTCTTCGGGTTCTGCGCGCACGTTGGGCTCAGCCTGGTCCTCTACCTCAGCCGGCGCCTCGGGCTCGGCTTCCTCCTCGGGCTCGGGCTCTTCCTCGGGCTCGGCTTCCTCCTCGGGCTCGGCTTCCTCCTCGGGCTCGGGCTCTTCCTCGGGCTCGGCTTCCTCCTCGGGCTCGGGCTCTTCCTCGGGCTCGGCTTCCTCCTCGGGCTCGGGCTCTTCCTCGGGCTCGGGCTCTTCCTCGGGCTCGGCTTCCTCCTCGGGCTCAGCCTGCTCCTGGGCTTCCTCCTCGGGAGCCTGGTCAGCGTCGTCCTTCTTGGTACGCCTGCTGGTGGAGCGGGAACGGCTGCTGCCGGACTTGCTGCTGCTCGCCTTCGACCCAGCACTCCTGCCGCTGCCGGTGCTGCCCGACTTACTCCGCGTGCCGCCCGACTTACTCCGCGTGCTGCCCGACTTACTGGCGGAACTGCCCGACTTACTGCCGGTACTGCCCGACTTGGCCTTGGAGCTCCGGGACTGGCTGCGTCCACTGCTGCCCTTGGCACGTTGGGACGAACCGGATTTGCTCCCCGAACTGCGAGCCCGTCCCTTGCTCGCGGTCTCCGTGCTCTCCTCGGTTTCCTTAGCCATCTCAACCTTCCTTGTCGGGACGTCGGCGGGACTGGATGAGCCGGGCCACCAGTTCCTGCTCCATCGCGTCCGCCTGCTCGTCGTCGATCTCGCCAGACTCCCTGGCGCGGGCAACCTCATCGAGTTGCCGTCGGATCGAGGCGGGGTCGTAGTGCTGCCGCTCGGCTTGCTCGAGCACGCGCTCAGCCACCCAGACGGTACCGCGAAGCGGTGCCAGAGGGAGGCTCAGAACGTTCCAGAGCAGGCTCATCGGGCCTCACCCGCGAAGTCGTAGGGCGCCTGGGGCCCGACCAGGCGGAACGTCACCCGATCGTGCATCGTTGCTGCCACCTGCTCAAGAGAGTCTTCGAGAGTCGACCGGGCCTCATGGGCCACCAGGAGCGCGACATCCAGCACATCCTCGGCTTGGCTGGTCTCTCGCATGCGCAGATCTCGTGCCAGCGGACGGATAGTCTCCAAGATGCGGCCGGCGTCCTGCTTGGCCTTCTCCTGCATCTGACCGACGATGAGTTCCCCGAGGCGGATGCGCTCGTAGTACGTCGCCTCGGAGGAGTCGCCGCGGGTGGCGTCCCGCAGCCGGGATATCTCCGGGTTCTCGGCGACCACCTCGTTCAGGATGCTCGCCTCCACATATCGGGCACGCAGGGTGAACTGGGTGGCACCCTCGACCTGCTTCAGACCCAGCAGGTACTCCTGCTGGCGGGCGGGATCCTGGATCTCCTCCAGTGCCTCCAGTTCCGGCACGAGCGTCCCGAAGGCCATGGGCAGGACCGGCACGTCCATCGCAATGGCGTCCAGCACACTGGCGTGCGCACGCAGGTCTGCCGGCCGACCGAAGTCCTCGGCATCGTCGAGATCCGAGACCACCGCGGCGATCGCACCCAACTCGAGCGTACGAACCCCGCTTCCGTCCACCCCAGTGAGTTCCTCGGGGATGCGGGCGGCCGCGGTCGTGATGCCGTAGACGTAGAGTTCGCTCGTGGGAGCCTGCCCAGGGGTCACGACTCGGCTTCTTCCTCCTCGGCCTCTTCCTCTTCGTCATCGTCGCCCATGAGGGCATCCTTGGCGCCGGAGATCGCGCCACTGACCTTGCCCTCGGAGGCGCTTTCAGTACTGTCTCCGAACAACTCCGGCAGGTCTCGTCCACCCTTGGCCTCAAGGTCGAGACGATTGGTGGCCTCCGCGAAGCGCAAGTAGGTGTCCACGCTTGCGATGACGATCCGAGCATCAATGGTCAGGACCTCGATACCCACGAGGGAGACCCGGACGTAGGCGTCGATGACCAGACCCTTGTCCAGGATGATCTCAACGACGTCGGCCAGGGAACTGGGAGAGGGACGTTCGATGTAACTTCCGTGGCGCCTCGTCGCAGTAGCAGTACTCATCGTGACCTCGCCTTCCTTCGTGTCCGGGGACGCTCCTCGGACTGCTCTTCTTCCTCGGAGGCTTCGCCCTCATCCTCGGGCTCGTCCTCATCCTCTTCGACCGGCTCCTCCTCGACGGCTTCACCCTCATCCTCGGGCTCGTCCTCATCCTCCTCGACGGCTTCACCCTCATCCTCGGGCTCGTCCTCATCCTCCTCGACCGGCTCCTCCTCGGCCTCGGCCTCGGCCTCAGCGGGAGCCTCGTCGTCGGGAGCGTCCTCCTCGGAGGAGTCTTCGGGTTCTTCTTCGGCCTGCTCTTCCTCGGCCTGCTCTTCTTCGACGACCTCGTCGTGGGTACGCACGATTTCCTCGTCCCGGATCTCCCCGCGCCAACCCTCGACGCTGTCCGGATCCAGGATCACCTCGGTCATCACGTGCCGGACGAAGTGCTTGAGTTCCAGCCGAAGCCGCCGGCCCACCGCCCGCCAGATGTTGCCGGTCTTCTCGAAGAAGCCTTGGGGGTGATACTCGACGACGATAACCATCCGGGTGAGTCGGTCACCCAACGGATGGAACGACACCGCCCCGTCCAGATGGCCCTTCTCTCCCGTTGAGCGCCACACAATGTGATCGTCGGGGACCTGCTGAACGATCGTGGCCTCCCAACTGCGATGGGACCAGAAGACCTGGCCCTTCATCTCAGCGGTGCCGTCGTCCTCATTAAACTTGGCATGCTCGGCCTTCTTCATGAAGTCCGGCCAACTGTCGTACGTCGTCCAGGCGTTGTAGACCACGCTCAGCGGCATTCCCACATCGATGGTCTCCACGAAGTTGGCGAATCTCATCTTTCCGCTGCCTCCGCTACCACCGCCGCCACCGAAGACGTCCTTCGCCTTCTCCTTCACGCCGGTGGTCGCTGCTGACAGCGCAGCCTTGGCCGGAGACTCGCCTTCGGCGAGTTCCTCGGCGCCCTCTTTAGCCGCCTCACCTGCCGCTCCGCCACCGTTCGACGCCTGCTCGGCGACGTCATTGAGTTTGTCGACGCCGCGCTGCACGAGGTTCTCGCCCCAGCCGCTCACGTACTCACCGAGGCTGCTCTTGAGTTTGTCCAGCCCCAACTGGTCCATCAAAGAGCCCGATTCGGATGATTCCTTGGCCATGGATCGCTCCTTCTTGTCTCGGGTCGACCTCAGGACGAGGACCGGCTGCTGCTCTTGGACCGGGTGCCGCCGCCACTGCCGCGACTACCGCTCCCCGAGGACTTCGTGCTGCGGGAAGAGGAGGAACTCCTGCTGCCACCGGACGAGCCCTTCGACCCGCCGGATGAACTCTTCGAACCGCCTGAGGATCTCTTCGAACCTCCAGAGGAACGCTTCGTCCCGCCCGAGGAACTCTTCGAACCACCGGAGGAACTCTTGGCGCTGCTGGAGGACTTACTGCTTGAGCGCGGGGAACTCTTGGTACTGCTGGAGGTCTTCTTCCGGGTGCTGCTCGCTGCGCGCTTCGGCTTCTCCTCAGCGGAGGCTTCCTCCTCAGCAGGCTCCTCCTCGGACTCCTCCTCAGCGGAGGCTTCCTCCTCAGCAGGCTCCTCCTCGGACTCCTCCTCAGCGGAGGCTTCCTCCTCAGCAGACTCCTCCTCGGGCTCCTCCTGGTCCGACTCGTCCTCACTTTCCTCCGACTCCGAAGACCCTGGTCGCATCTCCGCGGTCCGGTCCTGAAGCGTGGTGTTCAGCGAGTCGACGCCCTTGGCAGCGACGGCAACCGCTGCACCCTTGGCGGCCTCGAGCAGCGGGCCGGTGACGCGTTCACCCAGTTCCTTGATCTCCGGCGGCAATTCGAACTCGCCGTCCGAATCGGAGAACTTCCTCGCCGCGTAGGTGCCAGCCGTCGCGAGGGCCACCAAGCCCTTCTTACGGCGTCCCAGCAAGTAGCCCCCGACCAATAATGCTGCCAATTTCCATGTGTCCATCTCGGACCCCAGTCTGTGTGTCGGTACTTCGGGATTCGTGGCCCCGTGGGCCAGATGACCATCGGTGCGGTCTCGTAGCACGAGAGTCGCACAGCTCTCACCTGACTTGGCTCACCGGTCTGGGTTGTGCGGAGTGGCGAGGCTGTGACCTGGGCTAATGCGGTTCGCGAGGGTCGAAAGGGTGCACTAATTCGGGGGTTCTAGAGTGTGCCGATGGGCTACATCCGCACCGTCAAGACCGCCTCGGGGGCCCGGGCGGTCCAGATCGTGCACTCCAAGCGGGGCGGATCGAAGGACATCGAGCATATCGGCTCGGCCCATACCGATACTGACTACGAGATGCTCCTGGCCGCCGCTCGCCAGCGCCTGGCAGCCGGGCAGGGGGAGTTGAACCTGGGCCTGGATGATGCCACCAGCGCCGGGCCGTTGCCGATCACCTCCACCCGTACTGAGCACCTGATCGGGGCCTTGCAGCGCATCTATACCGATCTGGGCTTGGCCCAAGCCGCTGGGGATGATCAGGTGTTCTGGCTGTTGGTGCTGGCGCGATTGATCGAGCCGACCAGTAAGTTGGACTCCTTGCGGGTGATCGCCGAGGCTGGGTTGAGCCCACCGTCGTACTCCACCCTCAAGCGTCGTCTTGGCGGCTATGCCGAACCGGGCTTTCGCCAGGGTCTGGCGGCGGCCTGCGCCGCCCGGGCGGATCTGGGGCCTTCGGCCCTGGTGCTCTATGACGTCAGCACGTTGTTATGCCGATGTCGGCATAACAAGGTTTATGCCGACCTTCTGGTTATGCCGATGTTTGGGGTATCGGCCCAGGTCAGGGCCTTGTCGGTGGCCTGAAAGGTCGGCATAACGACACGCTGATCCTCCAAGGTGTTCGTGTGCTCGGA
>NZ_JBMPQC010000016.1:0-46489 GCF_049724975.1 Pseudactinotalea sp. Z1732
AGGCCCTGAGCCGCAACGCCTCCGGTGCTCCGGTCGGTAAGTGGTGGGGCCTGCTGGCCGGTGTGCTCGGCACCGCCGCGGCGGCGAACCTGGGGTTGGCCGCGCTGCCGTGGCTGAAGCGGTGGCGCACCCGCGCCTGAGACCGCTACCGGCGCACGTGGTCGAACAGTTCGGAGGAGATGTAGCGCTCGCCGGTGTCGGGCAGAATCGCCACGATCGTGCGCCCGGCGTACTCCTCGCGCCGGGCCAGTTGCAGCGCGGCGTGCAGGGCGGCGCCGGAGGAGACGCCCACGATCAGGCCCTCGGTGCGAAACGCGGTGCGGGCCACCTCGATCGCCTCATCCTGGGGGACCTGCAGCACGCCGTCGAGCAGGTCCAGGTCGGTGACGGGCGGGACGCCGTTGCCGCCGGTGATGCCCTGGATCTTGTGCGGATGCCACTCCTGGCCGTTCAGCACCGCCGCCTCGGCCGGTTCCACCCCGAACAACTGCACCCGCGGGTTCTTCGTGCGCAGGTACCGCCCGGCCCCGCTGATCGTCCCACCGGTCCCGGTGGTGGCCACCAGCACGTCCACCTGCCCGTCGGTGTCGGCCCAGATCTCCGGCCCGGTGGTGGTCTCATGCACGTGCGGGTTCGCCGGGTTCCCGCCCTGCCCGGACAGGAACAGGTCCGGATCGGCCTCCACCATGGCGTTCGCGTGCTGGTTGGCCCCGGCCATCCCCTCGGTGCCGGGGGTGAAGATCACCTCAGCACCCAGCGCCCGAAGCACCGCCGCACGTTCGGAGGACACGTCGTCGGGCATCACGATGACCACCCGGTAGCCGAGCACGGCGCCGATCCAGGCGAAGGCGATCCCGGTGTTGCCGCTGGTGGCCTCCAGGATCGTGCCGCCCGGGCGGAGCCGCCCATCGGCCTCCGCGGCGCGCACGATCGCCAGCGCGGTGCGATCCTTGACGCTGAAGCCGGGGTTCTGGGACTCCAGCTTGACCAGGACCCGGGCGTGCAGGTGCTCGGCGCTCAGGGCGCCCACCCGCACCAGCGGGGTGTGTCCGACCAGTTCGGTCAGGTCGGCGTAGATGCGTGCCATCGATGCTCCAAGAAGAGGTGTCAGGGTGCCTGCGGAGCGTACGGTACCGGCGGGCCCGGAAGGGCCGACGACGGCGCCCCGTCCGGATCCTGGGCGGCGCCGGTGTGCCGGGTCGGTCCGCGGCCGGTCTGCGGTGTCACTCGTCGCTGACGCGGGCGATGGTGTCGGTGGGCGGTCCGCCGAGCACCGCGTCCTCATCGGGACGGTGGCGCAGCACGCTCTCGATGTAGGAGGTGACCACCTCCGGCAGCGGCACGTCCCGCCCGCGCTCCTGGGCCATGAACCAGCGGTGTTCGAGCATCTCGTGGAAGATCTCGGCCGGCTCCAGCTTCCGGCTGAGATCTCGGGGCACCGCCCGCACGGTCGGCTCGAACACCTCGGTGAGCCAGTCGTGGGCCACGTACTCCTCGTCGTCGCCGAGCCGGTCGGTGGCCGCCCGGTAGGTGTCCATGTCGTTGAGCAACCGGCGGGCCTGGTTCTCCTGCACGTCCAGACCGGTCAGGCGCATCAGACGCCGGTGGTGGTGGCCGGCGTCGACCACCTTGGGCTGGATCTGTACCGAGGTGCCGTCGATGTCGGTGGTGATCTGCAGTTCGCCCACGTCGTAACCCAGGGCGTTCAGCCGCCGGATCCGGTCCGCGACCCGCCAGCGATCGGCGGTGCCGAACTCTTCGAGGTCGGTCAGCGTCGACCACAGGTCCTGGTAGCGCTCCACGAGCATCTCGCCGATGGCGACGGTGTCCACCTCCTCCATCAGCAGGTCCCCGGCGTCCAGGTCCATCAGTTCCCCGATGATGTTCACCCGGGCGATCTCCAGGTCGTACTCACGCTGGCCGCGGGTGAGTTCGCCGTGCAGCTCCCCCGTCTCGGCGTCGACGAGGTAGGCGGCGAACTCTCCCGCGTCGCGCCGGAACAGGGTGTTGGACAGGGACACGTCACCCCAGTAGAAGCCGGTCAGGTGCAGCCGCACCAGCAGCACGGCCAGGGCGTCGATGAGCCGGGTGGCCGTCTCGGGGGCCAGGTGCCGGCTGAACAGGGCGCGGTAGGGCAGGGAGAACCGCAGGTGCTCGGTGACCAGGGCGGAGTTCAGTGCCTCGCCATCGGGACTGCGCCGGCCGGTGATCACCCCGACCGGGCGCACCGAGGGCACGTCGAGCCGGTTCAGGTCCCGCAGCAACTGGTACTCGCGGTAGGCGACCGATTCCCCGATCTCCTTGATCGCGATGACGCGGCCGGACAGGCGCACGAACCGCACGATGTGCCGGGAGATACCGCGGGGCAGCGCCGCGATCGTCTCGGCCGGCCAGTCCTCCAGCGGCACGTGCCAGGGCAGGTCCAGCAGGGCTGGGTCCGGTGCGGCCGCGGTGATCTGCAACGAGGTGGGCATGCAGATGATTCTGACAGCCCCACGCGGTGGCCGGGAAACTCAAGGGGTGGAGCCGGCGCTGGCGGCACTGCGGGCACTGGCGGCACATGCGGAACGGGGCGGGATCCCGGTTGGATCCCGCCCCGTTCCTGCGCATGTCTCAGTGCGCGTTCACCGGTCTGATCAGTTCGGCAGACGCTCACCGGTCGCGGAGGAGAACACGTGCGACTCACCCTCGCGGATCCGGACGTAGATCCGGTCGCCCTTCATCGGGACCTTGCGCGGGTCGGTGCGCACGATGACCTGCGCCTCACCGGCACCGGAGGTGACGTGCTCGGCCACCTCCTTGTCGCCCAGTTGGCCGTAGACGAAGGCGTCGGAACCGAGTTCCTCCACCACGTTCACGTCGACCGGGAAGGCGCCCTCGTCGCCCTCGGTGGTCAGGTCCAGCGACTCGGGACGGAAGCCGAGGGTGATCTCGTTCTTGTCGGCCTCGGTGAGGGCATCCTGCGTGGTGCGGGCCAGCGGGATGTGGGTGTTACCCAGGTGGGCCTTGCCCTCGGAGACACCGAAGGAGCCCAGGTTCATCGCCGGGGAGCCGATGAAGCCGGCCACGAACACGTTCGCCGGGGTGTCGTACATCTCCCGGGGGGTGCCCACCTGCTGGAGCACGCCGTGGTCGAGCACCGCGATGCGGTCACCCATGGTCAGCGCCTCGGTCTGGTCGTGGGTCACGTACACGGTGGTGACCCCCAGGCGGCGCTGCAGCGAAGCGATCTGGGTGCGGGTGGACACACGCAGTTTGGCATCCAGGTTGGACAGCGGTTCATCCATGAGGAACACCTGCGGGTTACGCACGATCGCGCGGCCCATCGCCACACGCTGACGCTGACCACCGGAGAGGGCCTTCGGCTTACGGTCCAGGTACTCGCTCAGGTCCAGGATCTTGGCGGCGTTCTCCACCCGCTCACGGATCTCGGACTTGGGGTTACCGGCGATCTTCAGGGCGAAGCCCATGTTGTCGGCCACCGACATGTGCGGGTACAGCGCGTAGTTCTGGAACACCATCGCGATGTCCCGGTCCTTGGGCTGCACGTCGGTGACGTCGCGGTCACCGATCAGGATGCGGCCGGAGTTGACGTCCTCCAGGCCGGCGAGCATCCGCAGCGAGGTGGACTTACCGCAACCCGAGGGGCCTACGAGGACCAGGAACTCGCCGTCGGCGATCTCCAGGTTGAGTGCGTCCACAGCGGGACGCTCAGTGCCCGGGTAGGTCCGGGTCGCGTGGTCGAAAGTGACCGTTGCCATGATGATTCCCTCCACCGGCAGGTACGTGCCGGACGATCCGTTGTGAAGAGTGTCAGAGTGTCTCCGCTGACACAGCCGGTGAGGAACACCGGCCGAGAGTCATTGTGCCACACGTCACGTTCTTCGCCGCGTGAGGCATCTCACTGCTCGCGCAGGTCCGCCAGTGCGTGCAGGAGTTCGGCCATGGCCTCCTCATCGGCCACCCGCACGGTGGCCACGGACTCGGCGGTGCCCACTTTCACGCCCAGGTCGCCCTCGCCCAGTACGGCCAGGGCCGTCTCATCGGTGACGTCGTCGCCGGCGAACAGGACGGCGACGCCCGCGCCGTCGCGTTCGGTGCGCAACCGGTGGCGCAGAGTGGCCACCGCCTCTCCCTTGGTGGCCTGCACCACCGGGATCTCCACCACCTGGTTGCCCGGCTGGGTGTAGGTGCCCGGCCAACTGCCCGGCCCGGCCAGTGCGAACGCCAGCGCCCGCTGGGCCGCCTCGGCGTCGGCCACGGGACGGGTGTGCAGCGCGGCGGAGGCGGGTTTGTGCTCCACCCAGGCGCCGTCGAACTCCGGTTCGGCGGCGATGCGCTCCAGGGCGTCGGTGACCCTGGTCAGCAATTCGCGCGCCCCGGGCTCCAGATCGAACGGCATCATCTGCACGGTGCCGTCGGGTTCGACCTGCCCGGTCTGGGCGCCGTGGCTGCCGACCAGCCAGGTGCCCGCCGGTGGCGTGGCCAACTCGGCCAGGTCTGCTGCCGGCCGGCCGGAGACCAGGGCGAGTTGGACGGCGTCGGCCCCGGACAGGCGCACCAGCGCTTCGGCGGCCCGCGGGATCGGCCGGGACCGGTTGGGGTCGGGGACCAGCGGTGCCAGCACGCCGTCGAAGTCCAGGGCCACCAGGAGGTGCTCGGCCCGGACGAAGGTGGCCAGGTGCTCGGCCAGTTCGGCGGGTGGGGTGGGTGCCGCCGCCGGCGCAGGGGAATCGCTGCCCGCGCCCGGGGTGTGTGGGGACGTCATCAGCGCTCCTGGGTGAGGGCCTGGAGTGTGGACAGGAACGCCTGCGCCCACTGGCGCACGTCGTTGTCCATCACCCGCCTGCGCAGGGCGCGCATCCGTCGTCGTCGGTCCCGCTCGGGCATGTCGATGGCGCGCATGATCGCGGCCTTGGTGCCCTCGATGTCGTGCGGGTTGATCAGCAGCGCCTGCGGCAGGTCGGCGGCCGCACCGGCGAACTCGCTGAGCACCAGCACTCCACCCAGGTCGTGGCGGGCGGCGGCGTACTCCTTGGCCACCAGGTTCATCCCGTCCCGCAGGGACGTCACCAGCATCACGTCGGCGGCCAGGTACAGCGCCGCCATCTCCTCCATCGGGTAGGAGTGGTGCATGTAGTAGATCGCGGCGCCCGCGAGGGAGCCGTGCTGGCCGTTGATATGCCCCACGGATTCCTCGATCTGGTGGCGCAGTGCCTGGTACTGCTCCACCCGCTCCCGGCTGGGACTGGCCACCTGCACCAGCGCCGTGCCGGGGGCGGTGATCTTGCCTTCGTCCAACAACTCCCCGAAGGCCTTGAACCGGTGCCGGATCCCCTTGGTGTAGTCCAGGCGGTCCACGCCGAGCAGCACCGTCCTCGGATCGCCCAGTTCCCTGCGGATCTGGGCGGCGCGCTCCAGTACCGGCTCACTGCGCGCCACCTCGTCGAAGTGGGCGGCATCGATGGAGATCGGGAACGCGGCGGCGCGGACCTGTCGGCGCCCGGTGTTATGGGCGTCGTCGGCGTCATCGGCCTGGGTGCCCGGGTCGATGGCGATCTCGTTGCCCCGGGTGCTGTGGGTGGTGAAGCGGCGCACCGCGCGCAGGAAGTTCGCGGCGTCCCCACTGCGCTGGAAGCCCACCAAGTCCGCCCCGAGCAGGCCCTCGATCACCGCCGACCGCCACGGCAGTTGGCCGAACAGTTCCACCGGTGGGAAGGGGATGTGGTTGAAGAAGCCGATGCGCAGGTCCGGTCGCATCCGGCGCAGCATCGCCGGGACCAGTTGGAGCTGGTAATCCTGTACCCACACCTCGGCACCCTGATCGGCGGCGTCGGCAGCCTCGGTGGCGAAGCGTTCGTTGACTTTGCGATAGGTGTTCCACCAGTGCCGGTGGTACTCCGGGGGCACGATCACGTCGTGGTACAGCGGCCACAGGGTGGCGTTGGAGAAGCCTTCGTAGTAGTCGGTGACCTCCTGCTGCGTCAGCGGCACCGGCCGCAGGTGGATGCCCTCGGCCTCGAACGGGTCCAGGTCCTCCTCGGTACGGCCCGGCCAGCCCACCCAGGCGCCGTCACCGGAGCGCATCAGTGGCGCTAAGGCCGTCACCAGCCCGCCGGGGGAGCGGGTCCACTGCACGGTCCCGTCCTGGTCGACGGTGGCATCGACCGGGAGCCGGTTGGCCACCACCACGAAGTCGTGGCCCCGACCGGTTGAACCTGCTGACCTGTTCTTCGCCATGCCACTCCATCGAGTTTCACTTGTTCGAGATGCCCAGTACCGGCCCCCGCTCAGCCTATCCAGGTGCCGATCGGGGTGCACGCGGCCCTCAGTGCCGGTTGCCGGTCATCGCGAACACGGCGTACCGGGCCGGGCGCCCGACGGCCGCGGTATTCGGTGCGGGACGGGGCGCCGGACACCGTCCGATCGGGTTGCTGCGGGTACCTTGAGGCGTATGTCGTCGAGCCCTGATACCACGCAGCCGGTGCCCAAGGAGGTGGGCGGTTACCGGCTGCGCAGCGTCCTCGGCTCGGGCGGGATGGGCACCGTGTATGAGGCGCTGGACGGGGACAACCGGGTGGTGGCGCTGAAACTGCTGCATCCGGGCATCAGCGCGGACCCGGCCGCCAGGGCGCGGCTGCGCCGTGAGATCGCCACCCTGCACCGGGTCCGCGGCCCGCACGTGGCGCGGGTGCTGGACGCCGAGTCCGACTCCGCCGAGGCCTTCATCGTCACCGAGTTGGTCGAGGGGCAGTCCCTGGACGACTCGGTGCGTGAGCACGGTCCGCTCGATGAGGTCGAGGTGGCCGATCTGGCTGACGGATTGGCCGATGCCCTGGCCGCCATCCATGGTGCCGGGGTGGTACACCGGGACCTCAAACCCGGCAACGTGATGCTCACCGACGCCGGACCTGTGGTGATCGACTTCGGCATCTCCCAATTGGCCGATGATTCGCGCCTGACCCAGACCGGGCTGGTCACCGGCACCCCGGGGTATGTGGACCCCGCCGTGATGCGCGGATCCGCCCCGGGCATCACCGGGGACTGGTGGGGCTGGGCCGCGATCCTGCTGTTCGCCTTCACCGGCCGTGCCCCGTTCGGCAAGGGGCCGCTGGCCGCGGTGCTGGGCAGAGTGGAGACCGGGCGTCCGGACCTGGACGGTGTACCCGAGCCGCTGGCGCCGGTGCTACGGGCGGCGCTGCACCCCGATCCGCAGCACCGCCTCGACCCCCGGGAGGTCCGCAAGGCGCTGGGAGAGTTCGCGCTCGGCCACACTCCCACCGTGGTGATCGCCGAGCACCCCACGGTGGCCGCGCCGCAACGACCCCCGGCGCCGCCGGCCTTTCCTCCGCATCGCCGGAGTGCCTGGCCGGCCGGCGCTGCGGGTGCCGGCGGCGCGGGTGCGGGCGCCGCGGGTGCGGGCGCCGCTGGGGTGCAGGGCCCAGCGCCGGCCGCGGGGTATCCCCCCCAGAGCCAGGCACAGCCACCGGCTCAGCACGCGCCCGGGGAGCAGCAATGGCAGCAGGCACCGGTCACACCGGCACCCGCCCGCCGGCCGGTGCAACCGGTGCACCCCGCCCCTGCCGGGCCGGAGGGCTGGCAGCACCCGCAGGAGCAGGCACCGGCGCCGATGCCGGCCTGGGCGCGACGCCCGCGGACCCGCCCGGCGGTGCTGGGGGCCTGGTTCCTGGCGGTCGTGGGTCTGGGCGCGCTCCGGCCCGCCTGGACCCTGATCGGCCTGGCGGTGGTGATGGCCCTGACCGGGGCGATCGGGGTCGGCGCCGAAGCGCTGCGGGAACGGCGGCTGCACTACGGGCGGCGTCGCTCCGATTCCGCCCGGGTGATCGCCGGTAGCCCCTGGTACCTGCTCTCCGGGACTCTGCTGACGGTCCCGGGCCTGATGGTCGGTGCCCTGGCGGCGGTGGTGATCTGGGGATTGGGCGCCTCCCGGCTCCCGCACACCGGTGTGGTGGCCCTGGCGATGGCTGCGCTCACCCTGCTGCTGTGGTGGATCCCCTCGAGCACGAGTGCCCGCACCGGTGCCCGGCACGTGCTGGCGGTGCTGGCGCCCTCGGCGCGCGTGGCCCGGATCTGGGCCGGGGTCGGCGTCCTGGTGGGATTGGTGATGTTGCTGGCGGTGGCGGGCTTCGGGGCCGAGGTCGTCTGGGACCCGGCACCGGCGCCCGCGGTGCCCACCTTCTGAGTATCCACGTTCCGAATACCCGCACGCTGACCTGCCCGCCGTCACCAGCACGGTGAGCGCCGCGGCCGGTGCCGAGTGGCCAGTGCCACAGCACCGGTGCCTGTAGCGACGTCGGGCCAGCACGTATCCTGAACGCAAGGGGCTACCCGTTGTAGTGCCTGCTGTCGGAAAGGAACTCCCGCGTTGGCTTCGAAGAGCATGGACAAGACCGCACGCCGCGAGGCGGCGCGCGCCCAGGCGGAGATACTGCGGAACCAGGCCCAGGCGCAGGACCGCAAGCAACGCATCATCATCGGTGTGATCGCTGCGGTGATCGTCGTGCTGATTGCGGTGGCCGGGCTGATCATCTGGCAGTCCTCCCAGCGCACCCTGTTCAGCGACTTCGAGGGCGAGGTCCCCGCCGGTGCGAACGACCGCGGTGGCTTCGTGGTCGGTGCCGAGGGAGTCGGCAGTCCGAACGAGGACGCCGTCGAGGTGCAGATCTACCTGGATTACTCCTGCGTGTGGTGTGAGCGGTTCGAGGAGGTCAACGGCGCCGACATCGCCGAGATGACCGACGCGGGTGAAGTGACCGCGATCTACCACCCGGTGGCCTATCTGAATGAGTACTCCGTGCGTGCCGGTGCGGCGATGGCCGCGGTGGCCGATCGGTCACCGGAGCACCTGGTCGACTTCAACGAGCAGATGTTCGCAAGCCTGGAGCCGGGTGCCTCGGACGAGCAGATCATCGAGGTCGCCGTCAGCGTGGGCGTGCCCGAGGACGTGGCGAACACGATCACCGACGGCACCTTCACCGAGTGGGTGCAGGTGGCCAGCGACCAAGGCCGACGGGACGGTGCGATGGGCACACCCACGATCTTCGTCGACGGCACCGAGGTCGACGCCGAGCAGGAGGGCCAGAACTGGCTGAACCCCGGGGAGCTCCCGGAGTTCATCCGCTCCCAGGCGTAGCACCTGGCAGACTCACTGGTGCGCCTGCGGTCCGGAGCCGCAGGAACCCGCCACCTTAGCTCAGTTGGTAGAGCACCCGCCTTGTAAGCGGACGGTCGTCGGTTCGAGTCCGACAGGTGGCTCTCTCTAGCCCTCTGACCTGCAGTAACGCACTCGCCCTGGATGTGTTGATGAAGTGGGCGGAAACTGGGCGTCTACCCACTTCATCAACGCCGAGTTCTTCAGCCGCATCTGGGAGGTCACGTCCCTCCACGGCGAGCGGCTCGCAACCGGGGGACCCCGGGCCCTTCTGGTTCGCACCTGACCCTGCTCTGGCTTGCAGGCCCGCTGTCCCACGCGCCCCCCGCCCCCCCGCCTCCCCGCACCGGGTGATGAAGAGTCGATGAAGAATCCCGCGCCGCCGCTGCTGGGCTTGCTGCCGCCGGGACGGGCGTGATTATCCTCCCTTAGCCCCACGCGATGAGCCGGCCAGTTGCGCCTGGGACCTTCTTGCCCGCTAGCCAACTCCAGCAGAGGGAGACCGTTCGTGATACCCAGGACGCGACTCGCCGTCGTCGCCGGCGGGGTTGCCATGGCCCTCGCCCTTGCCGCGTGCGGTGACGGAGCACGAACCACACCCGATGAGCCGGCCCCGGGCTCCGCTGTGGAGGAGACGACTGACAGCGCATCGCCGACTGAGGTCGAGGGCGTGCACAACGACGCGGACACGATGTTCGCGCAGATGATGATCGTGCACCACGAGGGCGCCATCGAGATGGCTGACCTGGCCCTGGAGAAGGCTGACAGCGAGGAGGTGCGCTCCCTGGCGGAGCGGATCTCCTCCGCGCAGGGCCCGGAGATCGACGAGATGACGTCCTGGCTGGAGGCATGGGGGGAGGAGACCTCCCCGACGGGCGGCATGGAGGGCATGGACCACGGCGGCATGGAGATGGAGGGCATGAGCCAGGAGGAGGCCATGGCCGAGCTGGAATCGCTGTCCGGCGCCGAGTTCGACCGGCGGTTCCTGGAACTGATGATCGCTCACCACCGCGGCGCGGTGGACATGGCACAGGAGGAGCTCCACGGCGGGGAGAACCCACAGGCGCTGGACCTGGGCCAGAAGATCGTCGATGACCAGGAGCGTGAGATCGCGGAGATGGAGCAGTTGTTGGAGACGCTCTGAGGAGTGCGCAGGAGGGCCGGGAGTCGAGCCCGGCACCATAGGCCCTCCGGTGGCAGAACCGGCTACAAGGAGATGGTATGGGTTGGCATGACATGGGTTCGTGGGGCATGGGCATGGGCTGGGGCTGGCTGTTCCTCGTCCTGCTTGTGCTCGGTGTCGCGGTGCTGGCGGTGGTGCTGGTCCGGCTCCTGTCCGGGGGTGGGCAGGGTGAGCAGCGCAACCCGCCGCCGATGCGGGGCGGCCGCGCGCTGGAGGTCCTCGATGAGCGGTACGCCAGGGGAGAGATCGACTCCACGGAGTACGACGAGCGGCGCCGGCGCCTCGAGGGCCCCGAGGACTGAGCGGTGGAACCGATCACCCGCCGGGTGGCGCTCCGGCTGGGGGCGCTAGGGGCCCTGGGGGTGGTCGTAGGCGGGGTGGGGCTGTCCCGCACCGGCCTCCCCTGGGCCGCCCTGCCGGCCCCGCTGCGCACAGCGACGCGCGGATCCGAGACGTTGACCGAGCCCGAGGTGGTGCGCAGCCGGGACGGGCTCCTGCGCGTGGAGCTTGTCGCGACCCCACGGGAGACAACCATTGCCGGCAGGCCTGCCCGGGTGCTGACCTACAACGGCACTGTTCCGGGGCAGACCTGGCGGGTGCGTCCCGGGGACCGCATCGAGGTGCTCCTGCGCAACGAACTCGAGACGCCGACCAACCTGCACACCCACGGCCTCGTGGTGTCCCCACGGGACAACGGGGATAACCCCTTCGTCAGTGTCGATCCGGGGCAGAGCTTCGAGTACCGTTTCGACCTGCGCGAGGACCACCCGACCGGGGTGTTCTGGTACCACCCTCACCGCCACGGCACGGTGGCCGACCAGGTCTTCGGCGGTCTGTACGGTGCCCTGATCGTCGAGGGCGATGAGGTGCCGGTCAGCCGGGAGCGGGTCCTCGTCGTCTCGGACATTACGCTGGATCGCGACGGCGCACTCGCGTCGGCGTCGACAGCGCAGGTGATGATGGGCCGGGAGGGGGACCTTGTCCTGATCAACGGCCAGGTCCGGCCAGAACTCACCGCCCGTCCGGGAGAACGGGAACGCTGGCGAGTGATCAACGCGTGCACATCCCGCTACCTGCACCTGGCCCTGCCCGGGCAGGTTCTTGCGTTGCTGGGCATCGACAGCGGCCACGAACCCGCAGCCCGGGAGGTCGAGCAGGTGCTGCTGGCTCCGGGCAACCGCGCGGATCTGCTGGTGACCACCCGCGGGGGTACCAGCGAGCTGCGCTCGCTCGGGTACGACCGCGGCGCGATGGGCATGATGATGGGCGGTGGGGACCTGTCAGGCCCCGCCGTCCTAGCCACCCTGGCGGTCTCCGGGGACGAGGCCGCCGCGGTGGGGCCGGTGCCCGAACGACCTGCGGACCCTGACCTGCGCAACCGCCCGCTCGATGAGCGACGGGAGATCGCCTTCACCATGAACATGAGCGGGGGGATGATGGGTCCCGGCCGCAGGGGGATGATGGACCTGGGCTTCGACGGACGCCCCTTCGACGCCGACCGGGTCGACCAGCAGGTCGCCGCCGGGTCGGTGGAGGAGTGGACCATCACCAATCCCACGCCGATGGATCATCCCTTCCATCTGCATGTGTGGCCCATGCAGCTCCTCGAGACCGACGGCGAACCGGTGTCAGAACCGACCTGGCGGGATGTCGTCAACGTCCCCGCCAACGGCCGGGTCCGGACGCTGGTGGACTTCACCCACCACCCGGGCCGCAGCGTGTACCACTGCCACATCCTCGACCACGAGGATGCCGGGATGATGGCAGTGGTCGACACCCGCTGAACCCGACGGCCACACGAGCGCATGGCCCCATTCCGAGGAGCCGACGAGCATCACCCAGAAATCGTGACCGCCCACATCCGCATGACGGCGAAGGTGAACGCCAGGAGCGCCCGCGGCGGACCCGGAGAGCACCGGCAGCCAGCGGCACCATGGCGGGCGGTGCCGCAGAACCAGCCCGCGTCCCTCGGCCGAGCAGCGCTCGAGGGTCCACGCCACCATGAAGAACCAATGAAGATCCCTGCCCGCTGCGGTCAGATCGGGAATGGAAAACTTCTCGCCTGCCTTACTGCTGACGAGATACCCTCTAGGGGTATATGGAGCAATGGAATGAGGGGTTGCCATGGGTACGCCATCAAGTCACGACCACGCAGGCCCCCGGCCACGCGACGGCCAGGAGCACACCGCGCACGCCGACCACGACTCGGCTTACGGTGTCGCGGCCGGGTATGAGGCCACGCACGGGCAGGCGTTGCCCACTGAGGGCGGGGGTGTCACCGACCCGCTGACCGCTGCGGGGCACGACTCGGCCGCGGACCACGGGCACGACAGCGGGCACGACGCGCACGCCGGCCACGGAGGGCACGGCGGTCATGGCGACCACGTGGCCATGTTCCGTCGCCTGTTCTGGGTCATGCTGGCCCTGGCGGTGCCCACGGTGCTGCTCAACGGGATGTTCGCCGACCTGCTCGGCTACGCGCTGCCCGACCTGCCGGGTGTGGAGGCGGTCTCCCCGGTGCTGGGTACCGTGATCTACCTGTGGGGCGGGCGCCCCTTCCTCACTGGCGCGATCGGTGAGCTGCGCACCCGCAGACCGGGGATGATGCTGCTCATCGGGATGGCGATCACCGTCGCCTTCGTCGCGTCCCTGGGGGCCAGCCTGGGGCTGTTCACCCACGAACTGGACTTCTGGTGGGAGTTGGCGCTGCTCGTCGTCATCATGCTGCTCGGACACTGGCTGGAGATGCGCTCCCTGGCGCAGACGTCCTCCGCCCTCGACTCCCTGGCCGCGCTGCTGCCCGACGAGGCCGAACGGGTGGAAGGGGACTAGGTCATCACGGTCTCCCCCGCCGAGTTGCGACTCGGTGACGTGGTAGTCGTCCGCCCGGGCGGACGAGTGCCGGCCGATGGTGAGGTCGTGGACGGCGGCGCGGACGTCGATGAGTCGATGATCACCGGTGAGTCGCGGCCGCTGCTGCGCACCGTGGGAGACCACGTCGTGGCTGGCACCGTCGCGACCGACAACGCCTTACGGGTTCGAGTGTCGGCCGTGGGGGAGGACACCGCCCTTGCCGGCATCCAGCGGCTCGTGGCCGAGGCGCAAGCCTCCACCAGCCGCGCCCAGCTCCTCGCGGACAAGGCCGCCGGGTGGCTGTTCTGGTACGCGCTCATCGCCGCCGCAATCACCGCCGTGGTGTGGATGTCCCTCGGGGTTCCGGACAGCGCACTGGTCCGGGCGATCACCGTCCTGGTCATCGCCTGCCCCCACGCTCTGGGCCTGGCGATCCCACTCGTCGTGTCCATCTCCACCGAACGCGCTGCCCGCGGCGGCGTCCTGGTCAAGGACCGCGGCGCCCTGGAGCGGATGCGCGTGGTCGACACCGTGCTCTTCGACAAGACCGGCACCCTGACCAAGGGCGAGCCGGCCCTCACCGACGTCACGAGCACCGGAGCGTATGAGGTGGAGGAACTGCTGCGCCTGGCGGCGGCCGCCGAGGCCGAGAGTGAGCACCCGCTTGCCCGCGCAGTTCTCGCCGCGGTCCGAGACCGCGGGCTGCAGGTTCCGTCGGCCGCCAACTTCAGGGCGGCGACGGCCGTGGGGGTACGCGCCACCGTCGAGGGCCGCGAGGTCCAGGTCGGCGGGCCTGCGCTGCTCTCCCAGTACGGCGCCGAGCCGCTGGCCGCGACAGCGTCCTGGGCACAGTCCGGTGCCACCGTCCTGCACGTTCTCGTCGACGGCCAGGTGGCCGGTGCCCTCGCCCTGGCCGATGAGGTCCGCGAGGAGTCACGGCAGGCGATCGATGCCCTGCACCAGTTGGGCATCCGGGTCGTCATGATCACCGGTGACGCCGAGCCGGTGGCCCGGGCTGTGGGCGCCGAACTGGGCGTCGACCAGGTCTTCGCCCAGGTGCGCCCGGAGGACAAGAGCGAGAAGGTCGCCCAGCTGCAGCAGGAGGGCCGTATCGTCGCCATGGTCGGGGACGGCGTCAACGACGCCCCGGCGCTGGCTCAGGCAGACGTCGGGATCGCGATCGGAGCGGGCACCGACGTGGCGATCGCCTCCGCCGGCGTCATCCTGGCGTCTGACGACCCCCGGTCGGTGCTGTCGGTCATCCAGCTCTCCCGTGCCGGGTACCGGAAGATGAAGCAGAACCTGTGGTGGGCTGCCGGCTACAACATCGCGGCCGTGCCCCTGGCCGCAGGTGTGCTGGCCCCGGTCGGGTTCGTCCTACCCATGTCGGTCGGCGCGCTCCTCATGTCCCTGTCGACCATTGTCGTGGCGCTCAACGCCCAACTGTTGCGCCGCCTGGACCTCAGCCCCGAGACCAGCACCGCCGCGGCGCACGGCGCACCTCGGGTTCCTTCCGCCGACGGCTCACGGGCTACTGGGGATCGCGAGGACGTGGTTGGGGCGCATCGTCACTGACGCGGCCAGGGTGTGCCATGCACCGGGCGATCCTGCTGCCCTACGGCCTGCCGACGGGGGTGGAAACCTGCGCTGTAGTCCTACTGGCTGGTGATCCACGTATCCGCGTCAGCGCCGGCCACTGGTTGGTGAGGTGATCTCGCTTGGCCTGGGCGCCGAAGAGCCGCAGGCGACGTCCCGGCCCACCTGCTGGTCCGTGCTGCTGGACGACTTCCCCGCCGGGGCGACCCTGCAGCGGTTGTCCTATCGGCTCAACGCCGTCGGCCTGGTGGCGAGTTCATCGCCGCCGGCGCAGCCGCACCCGCAACAATGCCTCCAGCGGCCCGCGGGAGAAGAAGTGCCGCCAGCCCACCGCTGCGCCTATCAGCACCAGGGCCATCACCGCCGTGGTGACCAGACCCGCCGGCGCGGTCCCCGGGCCGGGACGCACTACCTCCGCGATGCCGAACAGGTGCACCACATACACGGTCAGCGCCAACTGACCCGTGGCCACCAGCGGCCAACCGAAGCGGCCCAGGTACGGCAAAACCAGAAGTGTCAGGCCCAGCACCGCCACGGCCGAGGCACTGCCCCGGATCAGCCACAACGGCATCTGCGAATGTGCGGCCGCCGAAAGGAACCAGTCCACACCGGGCTCCCCATCCGGCCGCCCCAGGAACGCTTCCAACGCCCGGGAGCCGAGTTCGGCAAGCAGGGTCAGCACCACTCCGGCCACAGTCAGCCGTATCTGGACGCACCGGTCTTGCAGGCGCAACCTGCCCAGCCACATCCCGAACAGGAACGGCCCGAGCCAGGTGATCACCGGGTACGGCCCGGTCAGGAATGTCGAGGCCACGATCTGCCCGGGCGCATCCAGTAGCGTGGCGGGCTCCCGGTCGAAGACCTCACCGGTTCTGAGTTGGACACCCAGCCACACCAGTGGTCCAGCGGCAGTTGCCGCGATCGAGGCGGTCAGCAGCAGCCATGAGGGGGCCCGCACCACCACCAGTCCCACGAGAAACAGCACCGCATAGGTGGTCAAGATCACCTTGGCGCCATGACCCGCCAACTGAGTGCTCAGCCCGATCAGGCTCAGCAGAACCGTCCGCCACAACACCTGCCCCCAGGGTGGCGCGGCACCGTCGCGGGCCCGGCGGGTCAGGAACGAGTACCCGATCCCGGCCAGCAGCACGAACAACAATGAAGCCCGCCCGTGCGGCAGCCGCATGACCAGCCCGGCGATGCCATCGTCATAGAGCGGACCGACGTTGACCGCGAGCATGCCCAGGATGGCCAGCGCCCGCGCCGCGTCCAGTCCGATGACGCGGCTATGGGGTGCGGCGGCTTGCCCGGCGTCGCTAGCCGCGTGCGCCGCGCTCACCGGTGCGCCGTCCTGCTGCTCCGAGATTGGCACAGGTTGTGACCGCGACCTATATCAGTTGGAGGGTGGTGAGGCAGGTGGCGACCTCGTCGGTGGTGGAGAACTCGGCTGTACCCGTCAGGCCGTCATGGTTGACCTTGATGGTGCCCTGCAGATCGCGTGGCAACCAGAAGCCGGCGAAACCGTTCGCATAGGTCGCCAATTCTTCATCGATGAGCACTTCGGCCAGTTCCTGCTGCCCGTCGGAGAGCACCAGTTCATCGGGCCGGATGGAGGCGATGTAGTCGGTGGGGCGTTCCTTTCCACCGAGCCGGTCCAGGTGGTCGATCATCTCTGCGACCTCCATGCCGGCCAAGTCATGGGTGGCGAGGAACGCGGCTTCACCACCTCCGGCGGTGGGCTCGGAGGCCGGATCCAACGAGGAGCAGCCGGCGCGGATCAGCACCAGCGCCGCCATTCTTTTCATGTTCTTCCACCGTCCTAGTGGGGGTCATCCAGGCAACCACTGCGCCCGAGATTCTCGGCTTTTCGTCTCGAATCAGGTGCCTTCTGCAGCGCAGGCGGCAAGGTCTCGGCCGCCCCGACGCTACGACAGGAGCGGCGGGCGTGCAGTCGCCGAGGCGGGGGATGACGATGAAGGTTTGATGAAGCATTCGGTAATGCCGTGATCTAACCGTGATCTGAGGGTTCGCGGTATGTACTGTCACTCTTGCTCCCGCCGTGCGGGAAGCCCACAAGCGGACGCCGAACCCTGCCACCGCACCGTGGTCACCGATCAACGCCGTGGCAGGGGCGGGGGACCCAGCCGTCGGTGCGCGAGCACCTAGGGGTGAAGTCCCGCCTGGGGAGCCAGGCAGACCGGGTAAGTCTCCAATCCGAACCCGACAACTGACCTCGTAGGCGAACTGGAGAACCGAATTGACTGAACCAACAACCGGCGCCCGACACCGCGCGGCGTGCCGCCCCTCCACCCCACTGACCGTTTTCGCTGACTCAGTCACTGGGACCACCGGCAGACGGGCGCTGGCCGTCTTCGCCTCCTCCGGACTGGTGCTCACAATGGGCGCCTCCAGCGCTGCGGCCGTCCCCCAGGTGTCGAGTTCGAGTTTCGGGGCCGGCGCCCTGGCCAACGTGGTGCTCGACGCCGACGTCGACATCGATAAGGTGGTCACCTCACCAACCGTCACTGTCGATGAGGGCATCGACTGGCACGTCGCCGTCGCTGAGGTCTCCTCCGAAGCTCCACCCCCACCCCCACCCCCACCGCCAGCGCCTGTCATCACTGCGCCGGAGCGCCCCACCCCGCGTGCCGCTCCGGCCTCCCGCACCGGGCAGCGCACCGAGCAGCCGGCTCAACAGCAGGAGCAGCAGACCGAGGATTCCTCCTCCGGCGAATCAAGCGAGCAGACCGCGAGCACTGCCTCTGCCTCCGGTTCCGCGGTCGTGGACGTCGCCCGCCGCTACGTGGGCACCCCGTATGTGTGGGGCGGCTCTACCCCGGCGGGCTTTGATTGCTCGGGCTTCACCGCCTACGTCTTCGCCCAATTCGGGGTAAGCCTGCCTCGGACGTCCGGTGCCCAGGCGGGCGCCGGACGCATAGTCTCGGCAGCCGAGGCCCAGCCCGGCGATCTGGTGGCGTGGCCCGGTCATGTGGGTATCTACACCGGCAACGGCGACAACATCGCCGCCCGAAACCCCGGTACCGCCCTGTACGAGGGCCCGATCTTCCATAGCAACCCCACGTTCATCCGCGTGCTCTGACCGCATATCTCAGTTGCGGCATCGGCCCGTCCGGCCCAGGGCGGGCCGATGCTCGTGCTGTGGCTGCGGATGAGGGCGCACCCTTTCCAGCGCGGCCACTGCCGAAGACGTGTGCGGTGGAGTCGGTCTCAGGCCTGCGAAGGCTGCCGACCCAAGGGCAGTTCGATGGTGAAGACGGCGCCGTGGCCAAGCCCGGTGCTGGCCGCTTCCATGCTGCCACCGTGGGCCTGGACGATGGAGCGGCTGATGGCAAGCCCGATTCCTGACCCTCCGTGCGCGCGGTCACGAGCCGCATCGGCACGGTAGAAGCGCTCGAACAGGTGGGGCAGGTGCTCGGCGGCTATCCCACCGCCGTTGTCCTGGACCCACAACCGCAGTCGCGATCCACTCCGGTTGGCACCCAATTGGACGTGACCTCCCGTTGGGGTGTGCCGCACGGCGTTGTCCAGCAGGTTGGTCAGGACCTGCCCGAGCCGGTCAGGGTCCGCGGTGATGACCGTCTGGCGTTCCGACTCCGTGGCCTCGATCGTCAGGTCAATGCCCTTGTCCGCGGACTTGACGCCTGCCTGTGTTGCGGCGTCCTGAAGCAGGTCACGGACCTGCAGCGGCTGCCACCGCATCTCCAAGCGGCCCTCGCTGGCGGTTGTCACGAGCGTTATGTCCTGGGCCAGCCGGGCAAGGCGTGCGACCGGCTCACGCAGCATGCCCATCGTCCGTTCACCGGCGGGCACGACACCGTCGACGATCCCTTCGAGGTAGCCATCCAGGGTCGCCACCGGGGTGCGCAGTTCATGGGCCAGGTCGCCCAGCATGCGGGTTCGGGTCTTTTCGATATGGCCTAGGTCAGTGGCCATGGTGTTGAACGCGGCGGCGAGGTCATCGAACTGCGCGCCCATGTGGACCGCTGGCACATGGACGTTGTAGTCACCGCTTGCGACCTGCACTGCTGCTTGTCGGACCCTTTCCAACGCCCTGGTGATGCGTCGAGTGACGAAGATGCTCACGAGCACCGACGACAGGAGAGCGACGAGGAGCGCCACGGAGAGGGACAGGGTCCATGCCGCGGTGAAGGCTTGCCGTGCGTGAGCCACGACCTCGGAGTCAGCGGGCTCGGCCATGAGCATGTGATCGTGGAAGATCATCGGCCCGATCATCGAAGCGACACCCCACGCTGTCCCGGCGGCCACCAAGAGGACCACGACGATCGCTGCCAGGAGCCGAGCGCCCAGTCCCCACTGTCTTGGCTGCCGCTTGTTCATGACCCGGTCCCCATTCGGTAGCCAACTCCACGTACGGTCCGGATGAACCTCGGCGCGGATGCCTTGTCGCCGAGTTTGCGTCGCAGATGTCCGATATGGACATCGACGAGGTTGTCATCGCCCACCCAATTGGGTCCCCATACCGTCTCGATGAGTTGGCGCCGGGTGAAGACCATGTGCGGGCGCGCCGCCAGTGCTGCGAGTACGTCGAACTCGGTGCGCGTGAGTTGGACAGTTTCGCCGTCGAGGGACACTTCCCGGCCCAGAGCGTCAACGGTCAGTGGCCCGAACGACGCTACTGCGCCATGGTGGCCCGGTGGGTTCTGCCGCGGACGACGCAGCATCGCCCGCACGCGTGCAACGAGTTCACGTGGGCTGAACGGCTTGGTCACGTAGTCATCGGCGCCCACCGAGAGGCCGTTGAGTTTGTCGACCTCCTCCACGCGGGCGGTGAGCATGATGATGTAGCAGTCAGAGAACGTGCGCACGCTCCGGCAGACCTCGATGCCATCGAGACCAGGCAGGCCGAGGTCCAGCACCACCACCCCGGGTCGCCACTGTCGCGCACGCTGCACCGCGTCGTCGCCGTCAGCGCAGGTCTGGACCTCGAAGCCTTCGCGCTCAAGATAGTTCGCGACCAATCGCGCCAAGGGGGTTTCGTCATCGACGACCAGAACACGGGGCAGGTTCACGTCCGAATGAGCAAGGGAGGTCATGGCTCCATAGTGAACCAAGAGGACCGTTACGTGCGCTGCCTCCGAACGTGCGCAACCCCAGGACTGTTCGGCGCCCTGACGTGCGAAGCCGGATGTGCGCGCCCATGCCGGGACGGTCAAGACGGTTCCAAGGATGCCAATGGCGCCGACGACGAGGGCGATCGCGGGCACTCCGATACTCACGCTGGTTCCCCCCGACCGCTCGCGCAGGAGAACCGTAGGCCGATCCCCTCAGGCGATCCCGGCGCGGTGGGCGAGGATCACTGCCTGGACCCTGTCCCGCACCCCCAGTTTGGCGAGAATGTGGGCGACGTGGGTGCGCACGGTGTTCTCCGTGAGGTGCAGTTCGGCACCGATCTCGGCGTTGCTCAGCCCGCGCGCCATGACTGCGAGCACCTCGCGCTCGCGTTCGGTGAGCAACTCCAGCCCGGGAACCGGCTCGCGCGCTGCGCCTACATAGGAGGCAACGAGGCGCCGCACCACAGTGGGTCCGAGCGCCGATCCCCCTGCGGCGCAGTCCTTGACCCCCTGGATGAGATCCCGAGGCGGTGTGGTCTTCAGGAGGAAGCCGGCGGCTCCCGCCCGCAGCGCACCGAGCACGTACTCATCGACGTCAAACGTCGTCAGCACGAGGCAGCGTGCTGCGGGAGCCGCCGTGGCCAGGCGCCCGATGGCGGTCACCCCGTCGATCCCCGGCATCTCGATGTCCATGAGCACCACGTCCGGACGTAACCGCCGGGCCTGGGAGACGGCCGCGGCGCCGTCCTGCGCCTCCCCGACGATCTCGATCTCGGGATCGGAGCCGAGCACGCCGGCCAAACCCGCCCGCATCATGGCGTGGTCGTCGGCGAGCAGGACACGGATCGTCACGGCCGGGCCCTCCCGCGCAGTTGTGTCGGCTCATGGGGCAGAACGGCCCGCAATGCGAAACCGCCGCCATCCCCCGGTCCGACGAGCAGCCGACCTCCCACGGCGGTGACGCGGTCCTCGAGTCCGGCCAGCCCGAACCCTGCTACTGCCACCGTGCGGCCCGGCCCGTCGTCGGTCACCTCCAGATGCGTGCACTGCTCGTCGCTGCCGATGGTGACGTATGCGGTGGCCCCGTCCGCGTGCTTGAGCACGTTGGTCAGGGCTTCCTGGACGAGGCGGTGCACAACCGGCAGCAGTACGTCTGGTGGGCGTCCGGAGGCAGTGAGCCGGATGTCGAGGCCGGCACCCTGGAGGCGGGCCACAATCCGCTCGATGTCATCCCATGCGGGTGCCGAACCCGTCCCCCATGACTGGACGTCGAGTTCGCCCAGGGCGGTCGACACGGTGTCGCCCACTGCCTGCACCCCCGCACGCGTCGCGGCTGGGTCCTGCGGCCAGGCGAGTTCGGCCGCGCCGGCTTGGACCGCGACGAGGCTCACGGCATGCGAAGCGACGTCATGGAGTTCACGTGCCATGGCCTGGCGCGTCCTCTCGGTGGCGCGCTCTCGGGCTGAGGTGAGTTCGGCCTCGTGCGCCCCGGCGCCCTCGTCGGCACGTTCCCGGACGCGGCGGCTGTGGCCGACGATGAGGGCACAGACGGCGACGATGCCGAGCACGAGGACGTTGATGGGTCCGTTCTCGGGTTCGTGGGCGAAACGGCTGCCGATCGCAGCGGTGTAGAGGCCCGCAGCCGATGCCATGGAGGCCATGCCGGGTCGGACCTCGAGAACGCTCCAGAGCAGCAGTCCGACGATGATCGGGAAGGAGAACCCGTCAGTGACCGCCGCGTCCAGCATGGCCCCGAGGAGAAGCACTGCCGCCCCCGCCAGCACAGTGGCGACCGGCATGAGCCGGCGAGGCAGCACGGTGAGCGCCATGATGCCGGTGGTCCACCACGCACTGCCGGGCTCTGCGTAGGCGAGCGCCTCGGTGACGCTCAGCACGAGAACGGTGAGGGTGAGGATGACGTCACCGCGGTTGATGGTCCTTAACCGGTCGCTCTTGCCCTGGACCGCCTCGGCGACCGGGGGAGTGGGCAGAACACCCGCCGCGCGGCTCCCGGAGCCGATGAGTCCGAGTTGTCGGCGCAGTTCCGCCATGGCGGCACGGGACTCGGCCTGGATCGCGAGGAGTTCCGGACGGGGATCGGCACCCGTGGCGAGAGCGGCCTCCGCGCGGGGGACGAGTCGGCCCACGGCGAGTAGCGAGCGGCGCACCGAGCGGTCGATCTCGGCCGAGAGCCTGGCACGTTCCTGTTCGACCGCGTCCCGCACCGCTTCATCCCTATCGATCGCGGCGACGTCTTGCTCGTGACGCCGGGCCTGCCGCGAGCGCAGCACGCCCGACCCGACATGGCGGGCAAGGAGTAGCAGTGACGACAGGAGTACGCCCGCGAAGAACAGGTCGATCCACGGATCGCCCCAGGTGAGGATCACCGACGCGGTGAACCCAGCGGTCACAAGACCGACCTCGGCCAGCCGCGGCGGACGCATACATCACAGTGTGCCACCGGCGCAACCGAATGCGCCTCGTCCGGATGGACGAGAACAGATCGTCCTAGCGGGCGGCAACCTCATCGCCTCGGGTGAGGCTTCCTCGGGGACCGGTCGGAAGAGTGGAGCCAACGGGCTCCACAGTAGCCCGTAGATCAAGGAGAAACTCCCATGAACACATCCGCCACCGCGAGGACGGCCACCGTCCTAGCCCTGCTCGGCGCTGCCGGAATCTCAGCCATCGCGCTGAACGATGCGGCCACCTTCGCGCTCACGGGACAGTACAGCGCCGCCAGTGACGAGTTCGGCCTCAATCCCCTCTTTGTGCTGTCCGGCATCGTGCACGGCCTCGCCTATCTCGCATTCACCGCTGTGCTCCACCTGCACCGTCACCGGGTCGACGCCGGGAGCAGGTTCCGCCGAGTGGTGCGGGTCGTGCTCAGCCTCGCGCTGGTCGCGCTCGCCGCGGGCATGCTGGGCAGCACCGCTGTGTCGATGGTCCAGGGCGAGGTCGTGGACTCCGGTGCGCTCGGGGCGCTAGCCGGTATCAACTTCCTGCTCATGTTCGTCGGTGGGGTGATGCTCGGATTCGCTCTGCTTCGGCGCCGGGAACTGCGGCCGGCAGCGATTACCCTGGTCGCCATCGTGCCCGCGATCCTGCTGGTGATCCTCCTCGCTGCTGTCGGGAGCCCCTGGGCGCACCCGGCGTATGCGGAGGTCATGGTCGGTTTCGGCCTCGCGTTCATCGGGCTCACGCCGCGTCCCCGGCCGGCCTTGGCCGATGGTGGGGTTGTCGCCGGAACTGTGCGCGCTCCCGCGTAGGGGCCGCTGGGGCGGGTCGAGCACGTCAGCGAGCAGTACCACCGGACGGGAACGGCGGGCACCGTGTTCGCCGACTCCGGCTATGGCAGTGGTATCGCGCCGAGTCAGTGCCTGCCCGGTTCTCAGTGCCTGTCCGGTTCGCCGGTGAAGGGCAGCACGCTGGACGAATCACCCAGTTGGTCGGCGGAGATCACTCCCAGATCGCCGTCCTGCTGGAGGATCACTGCGCCGACACTCTCGAGGGACCCGAAGCCGGACTTGCGCGCCGCGATGTGCACGTCGTCGTCCACCAGTTGGTGCTTTCGCATGGCCGTGCGCTGGAACTGGCCGTGGTAATAGAGGAGCGCGGGAGGAGGGTCGAGCACCCGGCGCACGTGGGATGAGCGGCCGCGGAACCAGGCCAACAGCCACTGCAGGAAGATCAGCAGCGCCAGGGCCACCACGATCTGTGCCAACGGAACGTCGGGGGCGGTGACTGCGCGCCCGAACGTCGAACCGAGGGTGACCGCCACGATGAAGTCCAAGGGTGTCATCGAGGACATGGTCCGTGGCCCCGAGATCCGGAGCATGAGCAGTAGAGCCAGGTAGCCGGCGCCGATGGTGATCAGGGTGTGCAGGATCGGGTCCCACCCGTCCCAGAACTGTGTGATGTCCATTGCCGAAGCGTGTCATGCAGTGGGCAAGGCGGCCTCCCGAGCATGACCGGCACCTCAGGGGCTCTGGCTGCTTGTGCTAATCGTTGGCTATGCAGCCAGATAACGAGCACGACGGCCAGTCTGCACGATCGTTCATCGAGCAAGCGCGACGCGCCCAGATCGTGGCCAGCGCGGTCGAGGTGATCGCCGACGTCGGGTACCGGAAGGCGTCGATGGCTCGCATCGCGGCCCACGCCGGGATCAGTCGCGGCCTGATCTCTTACCACTTCGCGAACAAGGCCGAACTGATCACCGAGGTCGTCACCCGGGTCTACGTCGACGGCGCGGAGTTCATGGGTCCGCGGATCGGTACCGAGGCCACCGCCCCGGGCCAGCTGCGGGCCTACATCTCCTCGAACCTGGAGTACATGCGAGCCCATCCGGAGCGGATGCGCGCCCTGTTGGAGATCTTCACCCAGGCGGACCGTGACGAACTGCCGGCCGCCGACGACTCCGACACCGTCGACCAGATGCTCGGCCCGTTGGAGGAACTCTTCCGCAACGGGCAGGCGACAGGAGATTTCCGTGACTTCGACCCCCGCACCATGGCCGTGGCGGTGCGCAACGTGATCGATGGCGTGCCGCCGCGACTCTCCGAACCCGACCTGGACCTGGATGCGGTCATCAACGATCTCACCGCACTCTTCGAACGAGCCACCCGCCACCCCGACGCACCGGAGTCCTCATGACGCCGGTCGAACACCCCGTGGCACTGATCACCGGTGGCGCCGGTGGAATCGGAGCCGCGATCGCGCGCCGGCTTGCCCGGCGAGGATGGCGAATCGTGATCGCCGACGTCGACGACGCGGCAGGGATCGCCCTCGCCAACGAGATCGATGCCCGGTTCCTGCACACCGACGTGGGCTCACTGTCCGACAATACTGCTGCGGTCGCCGCGGCCGTGAGCCACTACGGTCGGCTGGACCTCGCGATGCTCAATGCGGGACTTGGCGAACCCGAGGGATCGCTGCTGGACTTCGACCCGGACGCCTACCGCACACTCGTCGCCGTCAACCAGGACGGCGTCGTCTACGGAGTTCACGCCGCCCTCGGGCAGATGAGCAAGCAGGGCTCCGGCACGATCATCGCCACCTCGAGCATGGCCGGTGTGGACGCGAGCCCGATCAACCCGCTGTATGCCGGCACCAAGCACGCGGTCATCGGACTGGTCCGCTCGCTCGGGCCGGTTCTGGAGCAGTCCGGCGTGCGGATCAACGCGCTTTGCCCCACGTTCGTCGACACCCCGATACTCCGAGACGCTGTCCCCTACATCCGAGGGCTCGGCATCGCGGTGCTGGACCCCGAGCGAGCCGCGGACGCGGTCGAAGCCATCCTCGCCGACGAACGCACCGGACAGGCCTGGCTGCTCGTGCCCAATTCCGACGCCCGGCCGATGGACTTTCCAGATACGCCCAGCATCATGGCCGACCCCACCGCGACCCTCCCGGAGATCTCCACATGACCGCCCTCGTGCGCACCACCGACCTGAGCCGCCGCTACGGCGATGTCCTCGCCCTGGACAATGTCGCCCTGGAGATCCCGAGCGGGCAGATCGTCGGCACGCTCGGCCCGAACGGAGCGGGCAAGACCACGCTGATCAATCTGCTGGTCGGGCTGCGCCGGCCCTCCTCCGGCACGGTCGAACTCCGCGGTGGTGACCCCCGTGACGAGGCCACGCGCCGGGTCATCGGAGTGACACCGCAGGAGACGGCCCTGCCCGAGGCCTGGCGGGTCGGCGAACTCGTCGACTTCATTCGCGCCCACTTCCCCGATCCGCTGACACGGTCCGAAGCCCTCGCCCGGTTCGACCTCACCGAGTTCACCGACCGCCAGGTCGGCGGGCTGTCCGGTGGCCAGCAACGGCGTCTCGCCGTCGCGCTTGCCTTTGTGGGCAGGCCAGAGATCGTGTTCCTGGATGAACCGACCACGGGTCTGGACGTCGAGGCCCGCCGCGCGCTGTGGGAGGGCATTCGCAACTACCACACCGACGGCGGCACCGTGCTGCTGACCAGCCACTACCTGGAGGAAGTCGAGGCACTCGCCGAGAGGGTGGTGGTCATTGACCACGGTCGCGTACTGACCGACGGCTCGCTGTCCGAGGTCCGCGGCCTGGTCCGCCTCAAACGGGTCACCCTCACGGGTGCCCGGCTGCCCGAGCTGCCCACGGCGCACAGCATCGAGCAGGAGGGCGAACGCATCCACGTGCTCACCGACGACGCCGCCACCTTCGTGCGCCGGCTGGCCGCCAGCGGTGCCCCCTTCACCGATATCGAGATCCGCTCCGCGTCGCTGGAGGACGCCTTCCTGGCGCTGACCTCCACCGAGCGGGCCGCCTGAGGGAGTTTCCATGTCACTGACCATGACCTACACCCGGCGCTATCTCGTCGAGATGATCCGCACCCCTGTGATGTTCCTGTCGATCACCATGACTCCGGTCGCTGTGATGCTGTTCTTCTTCATCCCCTTCGTCGGCTCGGATGCCACAATGATGACCGCGACAGTCGGCACAATGATGGTGTTCGCGGTGCTCCTGGGCTGCGTCGGTCACTTCGCCACAACCGTCTCGGCCACTCGCGAGTCAACCTGGGGTACCTACCTACGAACCCTGCCCGGAGGGTTGGCACCGGAGATCACGGCGAACCTCCTGACCGGCCTGGCGATGGTCACAGCGGCGATCGTGCCTGTCGTGGCGGTGGCCGCGATCTTCACCGCGGCGACGGCGAGCATCGGCCAGGTCCTGCTGGCTGCCGTGGCCTTGCTGGCCACGGTGGTCACCTTCACCCTGATGGGCCTGGCCCTCGGGTACCTCCTCACTTTCCGGGCCGCACTGATCGTGGCAACGGTCGGCGCGTTGCCTCTTGCGGTGGCCGGTGGGATGTTCTTCGATCCGGCGGAAGTGCCGGCCCTGATTGCGACCATCGCCCCGTTCGTCCCCACCCGCGGCGCGACCGATCTGGTGCTGTTCGCACTGATGGGCCAGCCCCCAGACGCCCTCGCCCTGGTGCTCCTGGTGGTGTGGACGGTCGTCTTCGCGGCGCTCCTGGTGCGGGGCCACCGCCGGGACGAAGGCCGCAGGTTCCGCTGATCCGCGGCTTCTCCAGCGAGTTCCCTCACCCGGGCTGTTCTCCGTGGTGCCGGTCTTGCTTGAGGAGGGGGGGGCGGTCGGCCTCCCACGTAGCGGGCGGGCGGCTGCCCTCAGCGCGCCAGTCCCGCGATCTGCCACACCAGGCCTGAGCCGGCCGTCACCGGCCGGAGGCCACGGGCCGCCGCCGCTGCGACCATCGCGGCGGGCGGGTGCGCGAACGCGCGGTACTCGCGTCCCAGCAGCCGGAACACGGCGCCTTGCGCGGCGACGAACCCGCGGCTGATGAGGGTGCGTGGCGGGTGGCTGAAGACCAGCCGGCCCCGGCAGTGTTCCGCCGCCGCGCCCAGCAGCCGGTCGTAGTCCGGGTAGCAGCACACCACACGGTGGAGCACGACGAGGTCGGCCGGCTCCACGTCGTCCGGCGCGGCCGCGATGTCGGTGACCTGCCGGTGCACCCGGTCGGCGACGCCCGCCTCCCGCGCAAGCCGCCCCGCCTCGTCGTCGTACGCCGGCGACAACTCGAGGGTGGTCGCCCGTGCGGCCCCGCGTCTCAGCAGTTCGATGCCGATCTCCCCCACGCCACCGCCGATGTCGAGCACGGTGGCGCCCTCGACGCCGTCGGCCGCGAGAAAGTCGACCATCCGGCGCGCGGTCGCGTCCAGGCCGCGCCGGCGGAACCGCCTCGCCACGTGCTGGGCGAAGGCAGACCCGAACATGTGGTCGCAGCCCCGCGGGTCACAGCATCCGGCCATGGGCCCAGTCTCCACCCGCGACCGCGCCCGCACCATGGGTATTTCCACCCACTCGCACTGCGGACCACGATGCGCAGGACGCCCGACGCGGTGCCCCACTGCCCACTCCTAGCGTGGGTGCCATGGACACCAAAGAGATCGAGACCGTCATCATCGGCGCCGGCCAGGCGGGGCTGGCAGCCGGTTACTACCTCCAGCGCCGGGGCCGCCCGTTCGTCATCCTCGACGCCAACTCCCGGCTCGGCGACAACTGGCGCCGGCAGTGGGACACGCTCCAGCTCTACTCTCCGGCGCAGTACGACAACCTGCCCGGTCTGCCGTTCCCGGCCCCGAAGTGGACCTTCCCGACCAAGGACGAGGTCGGTGACTACCTGGAGACCTACGCCCACCACTTCGATCTTCCCATCGTCCTCGGGACCCGGGTCCGGTCACTCGAGCGGCACGGCGACCAGTGGGCCATCACCACCGACGGTGACATCTACCGCTGCGACAACGTCGTGGTCGCCACCGGCACCTTCGGTCGCACCCCCTATGTCCCGGCCATCGCGGACCGGCTCGACCCCACCATCCTGCAACTGCACTCCAGCGAGTACCGCCGGCCCGGCCAGCTGCGCGAGGGCCCGGTGCTGGTCGTGGGCGCGAGCCACTCCGGCACCGACGTCGCCCACGAGGTCGGCCAGACCCACCCGACGATCCTCGCCGGCCGTGACTGCGGGCAGATCCCGCCGCGCCTGGACTCCCGAGCAATGCACCTGCTCTTCCCGGTGGTGCACTTCGCGTGGCAGCACATCCTCACCCGGCGCACTCCGATCGGCCGCAAGCAGCTGCCGCACATCCGCTTCCACGGCGGCCCGATGCTCCGGGTGAAGCGGGCAGACCTGACGGCCCGCGGCGTCGAGCGGGTCACCTCGCGGGTCGAGGAGGTGCGCGATGGACGACCCGTCGTCGACGGCGCGCCGCGCGACGTCGCGAACGTCGTGTGGGCCACCGGCTTCCGGCAGGTCTTCGACTGGATCGATGTCCCGGTCTTCGGCGAGGACGGCTACCCACGCGAGCTGCGCGGCGTCGTCGACGAGGCGCCCGGGCTGTACTTCGCCGGGCTGAGCTTCCAGTACGCGTTCAGTTCGATGCTCATCGCGGGGGCGGGGCGCGATGCCGAGTACGTCGTCGACCATCTCGTGGCCCGCCGGGAGTCGGAGAGGTTTGCGGCGGCGGACTGAGGCGCCGTAAAATCGGGTCGGAGGTTCCCGTCATGGGCGTCGTCCAGTTCGAGCAGGCACGAGACGCCTTCGCCCGGGGCGACTGGGACGTCGCGTTCCAGGGCTGGTCCGCTGCGGATGCCGCGGCTCTCACGCCCGCAGACCTCGAGGACTTCGCCACCACCGCGGAGTTGATGGGCCGCCACACCGAGACGGTGCGCGCGTTGCAGCACGCCTTCCTGCGCCGGCAGCAGGAACGGGACCCGGCAGGCGCGGTGGCATGTGCCTTCCGGCTCGCGATGAGTTCGGCCGCCCACGGCGAGCCGGCCATGTTCGCCGGTTGGACGTCCCGCGCGGAGAGTCTGCTCACCGAACTCGGCGGCGACGGCCCCGAGGGTGGCTGGGTGGCGCTCCTGCGGATGTTCCGCGCCCTCGGCACGGGCGAGTACGCCGAGGCTGCAGCGGCCGCCGACGAGGCCTCCGAGATCGGGCACCGACACCACGACGCGGACCTCATCGCCATGAGCGTCTGCGCGCGCGGCCGGATGGCGATCTACGCCGGCCGGGTCACAGACGGCCTGGCGCTGCTCGACGAGGCCATGGTGCGCGTCATCGCCGGTGAGGCGTCACCGATCATCGCCGGCCATGTGTATTGCACGGCCATCGAGGGCTGCCAGGAGATCAGCGACTTCGCCCGGGTGGCGGAGTGGACCGCTGCGCTCGAGCGCTGGTGCGCAGCGCAGCCGGGTCTGCTCGCCTTCACCGGCCAGTGCGCCGTGCACCGGGGCCAGCTCATGCGGATCCGCGGCGAGTGGTCCGCCGCCCTGGAGGAGTACGAACTCGCCACGGCGCGCTACCGGCAGGTGGGCGCGCCCGACGCGATCGGCCTGGCCGCCGCCGAGGCCGGCGACGTGCACCGACTGCGGGGCGAGTGGGAGCAGGCCGACGCCTTCTACCAGATCGCCGCGGACCACGGTTACGATCCGCAGCCCGGCCTGGCGCTGCTGTGGTCGGCGCGCGGCGGGCTGGACGCGGCCCGCGGCGTGATCGACCGGCTGCTGGCCGAGGGCGGGGGCCCTGTCCAGCGCTGCCGGCTGCTGCCCGCAGCAGTCGACATCCTGATTGCGTCCGGGGAGGTCGAGCGGGCCCGCGAGGGGGCCGGGGAACTCGACGCGCTGGCCGTGACCGCCGGCTGCCTGTTCTTGGAGGCGGCGGCAGCCCAGGCCTCCGGCGCCGTCGAGTTGGCCGCCGGCGATCCGCTGGGCGCCCTCCCCTACCTGCGCAAGGCCCATCAACTGTGGACGCGGGCCGAGTCGCCCTACGATGGCGCCCGGACCCAGGTCCTCACCGGGCGCGCGCTGGCCGCCGTCGGGGACGGGCAGTCCGCACGGCGGGAGTTCGAGGCGGCCCGCGCGACCTTCCGCCGGCTCGGGGCCCGGCCCGCGGCCGACGACGTCACTGACCTGCTGGCACCGCCGAGCCTGCCCGCCGGCCTCACCGCTCGTGAGGTCGAGGTACTCCGGCTCGTCGCCGCCGGACGCGGCAACGCCCAGATCGCCACCGACCTCGTGCTCAGCGAGAAGACCGTCGCCCGGCACTTATCCAACATCTTCACCAAGCTCGACGTCGGCTCCCGCACCGCCGCCACGGCGTTCGCCTTCACCCACGGGCTGGTCTGAGCCGTCACCGGTAGAGCAGATAGCGCACACCGGCGTCCTCGGGCGAGGAAGTTCATCCCGTGACCGCCAGCACCGGCCGTGTCGTCATCGCGAGCTACCGCCCGCTGCCGGGCCGCGAGCGCGACCTGCACGCGCTCGTGCGCACCCACGTGCCCCGGCACCGCGCTCAGGGACGGCCCACGGAGACGATGGCCACCGGGCTGAGGGACTTGCTCGCTGCTCTCACATAGCCGGGAGCGCTATCACCGCCGTGGTCACAAGCCGATCCGCTGCGCGCCCGTGGTCACGCTGTGCACGTACAGTTCCTCAGCTGGTTCGAACGTACCCACCAGATGCCCACCCAGTTCCAGCGTCAACAGCCCGAACAGCTGACCGATCACGCCGACCGCGGCAAGGGCGCGCTGCGGTGAGATGTCGCTCTGCAATGCCTCGGTGAGCCGGTGGAGTTGCACGGTCAGGGCAGCCGACGGCGGCTCATCGTCGCGCACCGGGCCGGTGGCGGTGCCTGCCACCTGCAGGAACTGAGCCATGACCTGTGTCGCCGGCTCGATGGTCTCGGCCGGTGCGGTGTATCCCGGCACCGGGGTGCCGTAGATCAGCGCGAACCGGTGGGGCTCGTCGTGCGCCCACCGACGCAGGGCCATGCAGATCTGCATCCAGCGTTGGGCCGGCCGGTAGTCCCTGGCGGCATGGCGAAGGTTGGTGGCCAGATCCTGGTAGGCGTCCACGATCAGCGCGGTCAGGAGTGCCTCGCGGCTGGGGAAGTACCGGTACAGCGCTGAGGAGACGATGCCCAGTTCACGCGCGATCGCGCGCAGCGAGAGTGAGGCCGGACCGGAGTCGGCCAGTTGTGCCGATGCCAGTTCCTTGATCCGCGAGATCGCGTCCGCTCGTGCGCGCGCCCGCGGTGTCGGAGGGCGCGTCGTCGAAGCCTCGGTGCCGGGTGTGGTCATGGTCTGATTCTCACAAAGGTGTGATCGGTTGTCACGAATGTGATCAATGCTCTTCCAGATCCGCGCCGGAGCCTCTACGCTGACGACAGTCAGAGAGCACTGCTCACAGTTTGTGGAAGTTGATGGAAGGACGACCGATGATCAGTAGCCGATGGGGAGTCGCAGCGCTCGGCGCCGCCGGGGCCCTCTTCGCGATGTACCCGATCCTGCGGCCATACGCTGAGGACGAGATCACCATGGCCGGGGCGGCGTCCTGGGCCTCCCCGGCGTGGCTGATCTCCCACATGTTCGGCATCGTCGCCTTCATCCTGCTCGCGCCGGGGCTCCTGGTGTGGCAGCGCCAGGCCGTTCCGGGGTTCTCCGACGGTGCTGGGCGATCCGATGCCGGACAAGCCGGTCGGGTCGGTGGTGCGGCCCGCGCGACGGTGGCGCTCGCCTGGCTCGGGTCGGTGCTGGTGCTGCCCTACTACGGCGCGGAGACCTTCGCCCTGGGCGCCGCCGGTGAGCACGCCCTGACTGTCGGTGATGTGGAGGTGCTCGCCGCGGTCGAGTCCTTCCGGCTGGCGCCGGTGCCGATGACGATGTTCGGGGTGGGCCTGCTCGCACTGGCCGGGGCAGGGATTGCGCTGATCGTGTCCACCCGGCCCGGTGCTGGACTGGCGCGATGGGGTGGCCTGCTGGCCGGACTCGGCCTGGCAACCTACCTCCCGCAGTTCTTCGTCCCCGCTGCGGGGCGGATTGGCCACGGACTGGTGCTTGGCATCGGATTGGTCCTGCTTGGGATGTCCCTGTTCGGTCGGACAGCGCACTCCGGGCGTATTCGGCGGTTCGCGGTCGGTGTCGGACCGACCCGACGTCCTGCGTCCACCGGTCCCAGGTAGCCGAACGCGGAGGGGTGTCGAACCTGGCAGTGGACTCAGCCGTTCGGGGGTGGTGAGACTGGGGGCTGCGCCCGGAGAGGTGAGATACGTCAGCAAGTCGCCCCAGTCCTCCTGGCGCGCATTTGCTGTCAGCTTCAAAGGTCGGGCGATGTCGCGCAGATGAATGCACGTCTCCGCGAACGGGCCCATGGGTCCTACCCGAGGCGGGTCCACCCGGTCGCCCGCGTGACGTCGGAGGAGTGTGACGAGTTCGGAGGGCTGCCGACGGGCGATGTCCCGCGTGAGGTGGTCGACGGTGGCCGGAGTGCTTCCGCGATACCGGAGCGCTACCAGGCAGAACCGGGCGAAGCCGACGAGCATCGACTGGATGAGGTGCGCTGCCATGTGCCGGACGGTCCAGCCCTCGCACAACGTGAGCGCGTCCCAGTCTTCGGGTTCGAGGGACTGCAGCAGATCCGCGATATCCAACCGGTTGCGCGTGGTGCGCGCGTGCATCTGCGCAGCGGGGTCCATGGGTTCTCCTGGTTTGTGTGTGGTCGGTGGGCGCGGTGGCCTGCGCGCGGAGATCGTGGCCGGCGTCCTCGGACCAGTGACAGTCGTGATCGAGCAGATATGACAACCAAGGTGCCGTAATGTGCGAGATCTGACAACCAAGTTGCCATAATGCGTTGATGGGAACCGTCCTTGACCCCTCCGCCCTGGCCGAGCGTCTTGCCGAGGTGTACGACACCATCGGGCCGCTCTACCGCAGGGCCTCCCGCCTCGTCGAGCGGGACGGGCAATCGAGCGGAGTGTCCGTCGGTATCCGTGCGGTGCTCGACCACCTCAGGCGCGACGGCGAGCGAACCGTGCCCCAGCTTGCGAGCGAGCAGGTGCTGAGCAGGCAGTTCGTGCAGCGCATGGTCAACGATGCCGTTGCGGCCGGCTATGTGGAGTTGGTCGACAACCCCGCGCACCGCCGCTCGAGCCTCGTCCGGCTGACACCGGTGGGACGAGCGTCTATCCGCGCAGTGCACGAGCGCGAGCACCACCTCATGAGTCACGTCGGAGGCGACCTGACCGATGCCGATCTCGAGGCCACGCTGCGCGTGCTGCGGCACATGCTCGAAGGGCTCGAGAGGCTGGCGCAGGAGGGGACGGGCCATGGTGGTCCGTGACGCCCCGGATTCGGTGTTCTGCTCTGGGCAGAAGAACCGCCACGGCCGGGTGCGGGCGTTCTACGTTGGACCATGGCCGAGATCACGAACCCGCTTCGCCCGCACCGCCAGGGCCCCTCGTCCCGCGGACCATCACCACGGCCCGAGTCCCGCAGACCACTACGACGCCCCGAGCCGTTGTGGCGGCACATGGCGGGCGAGCAGTTGCGCCGCGCCCGTCACGCCCGCGGCCAGACGCTGGGTGAGACGGCAGAACGAGCGGGGGTCTCACCGCAGTACCTGTCGGAGATGGAGCGCGGCCTCAAAGAGCCCTCCAGTGAGATGCTCGCTGCCGTTGCCGCGGCGCTGGGGATGACGCTGCTGGACCTGACCCTGGGCGTGGCGGAGGGGCTGGGCGCTGCCCGCGCCGCCCGATCGCAGGCCCCGGGGACTTCGCCGGCACAGGTGCGGCTGATGCTGGCCGCTTGAGGACCCCGGGCCACACGCCGTCGGTCCACGCACGCCGGGGCCTATCGTCCCTCGACGACCTCATCGACCAGTCCGTAGTCGCGTGCACCGGCGGCGTCGAACACCCGGTGATGGGCGGTGTCGGCCCGCAGGGTGTCGACATCCTGACCACTGTGACGGGACAGGATCGACTCCATCTGGGTACGGATGCGCACCACCTCATCAGCCTGCAGGATCAGGTCCGGGATCGAGCCTCTCCCCTGAGCGGCCGGTTGATGGAGGATGACGCGGGTGTGCGGCAGAGCGATCCTCTTCCCGGCCGCACCGGCCGCGAGTAGCACCGCGCCGGCACCCACCGCCTGCCCCACGCAACTGGTGGCGACGTCGGGGCGGATGAAGCGGATGGTGTCGTAGATGCCCAGCATCGCGCTGGGGTCACCGCCGTCACAATTGATGTACATCTGGATGTCTGCCTCCGGGTTATCCGCCTCCAGGTGCAGCAACTGGGCGATCATGGCGTTGGCCACGCCGGCATCGAGGGCAGTGCCCAGGTAGATGATCCGTTCGGTGAGCAGGTGGGAGTAGACGTCCATGACCCGCTCCCCACGCGGGTGGCGGACGATGATGTTCGGGATGGTGTAACTACTCATCGGGACCGCCCCCGATGAACCCGGCGCGCGCACGCCCGGGTGGGGCAACGTCGTCGAAGGCCTGGACCACCTCGTCGATGAAGCCGTACTCCAGTGCCTCTGCCGCGGTGAACCAGCGGTCGTGCAGGGAATCGGCGAACACCTCCTCCAGCGGACGGCCGGTGTCCTGGGCGATAAGGCTGAGTACGGTGTCCCGGGTGTGGCGCAGGTCGCCGGCCTGCAGCTCGATATCCATCGCCGAACCCCCGATGCCGGCCGAGCCCTGGTGCATCAGGATCCGGGCGTGCGGCAGTGCGCGTCGCTTGCCCGGAGTGCCCGCCGAGAGCAGGAACTGCCCGGCGCTGTAGGCGACGCCGAGGGCCAGGGTGGACACGTCGCACGGGGTCAGTCGGATGATGTCGCGGATCGCGAGCATCGCGGGCACCGAACCGCCGGGGGAGTGGATCCAGAGGGCTATGTCGGTGGAGGCGTCCTCGGCGGCCAGTGCGATGAGCTGGGTGGTCAGGACGGTGCCGTTGTCATCGTCCAGCGGGCCGTCCAGGACCAGCACCCGCTGCTCGTACAGACGGCGCCTGGCGCGGTGGTCGAATAACGGGGGCGGGGGATGTTCGCTCATGCCAGCACTGTGCCTGCCGGCGGTCACCCGCCGCTGCCGATGCTGCCCGGAGCGGATCCGCTCAGAGCAGTCAGCCGCCGGCAGCGTGTCTGGGCCCGGTCGTAGGAGAACCCCCAAGGTCGATCGGTCGGAGGATGATCCGCACGAGCATGTTGCTCTGGCCGGGCCGACTACCCCGCCGTCATATCCCGGCCGGGGGTCCCGAAATCGCTGCCAACTCAGCACGGCACGTGCGTACCTGCGACACTCGCTCGACGCCCGAAGTTATCGACGTCCTGAACAGCATCGCCCAGGCGTAGTCGCGCGCGCAACGTGTCGGGCGTCTACCGCCGGAGGTGTTCGCCGGTCCACCACGTCCCGCCGGCGGTTCAGGTAGCCCCGCCCCAGGTCGGGGTACTCACTCTCCGACCGGTGTCCGAGAGCCCGGTAGTAACCGATGCGGCGGTAACCTGGCCGTCGGATCAACTGGGGAAGGATGGCCGATGAGGCAACCGCTGCGGATCGGAATCGCTGGTTACGGCAACCTCGGCAAGGGGGTGGCTGCCGCCGTGGGGCAGAACCCGGACATGGAGTTGCACGGCATCTTCACCCGCCGGGACCCGGCCTCATTGCAGGTTGCCCAGGACGTCGCCCCGGTCTTCACCTGGTCGGAGTTGCTGGAGCACAAGGACGACATCGACGTGCTGATCCTGTGCGGTGGGTCCAAGGAGGACCTTCCCAAGCAGGGTCCCGAACTCGCTGCACACTTCAGCACGGTCGACTCCTTCGACACCCACGCGCGCATCCCGGACTACTTCGCCGCCGTCGACCGGCCCGCGCGCGCGGCCGGGACCACGTCGATCATCGCGGTGGGCTGGGACCCGGGAATGTTCTCCCTGAACCGCCTGCTCGGGGAGGCGCTGCTGCCTCAGGGTGAGACCTACTCCTTCTGGGGCAAGGGCCTGAGCCAGGGACACTCCGACGCCGTCCGCCGGGTTCCCGGGGTGGCGGCCGGTGTGCAGTACACGATCCCGGCCACCGACGCGATCGAGGCGGTCCGCTCCGGTGCCCGGCCCGAACTGAGTACCCGGGACAAGCACCGCCGGGAGTGTTACGTGGTGCTGGCCGAGGGCGCCGACGAGACCGAGGTGGAGCAGGCGATCGTGACGATGCCGCACTACTTCGCCGAGTACGACACCACCGTGCACTTCGTCAGTGAGGAGACGTTGCGCCGGGAGCACGGCGCGATGCCGCACGGAGGCTTCGTGATCCGCAGCGGCACCACCGGTGGCGGCTACGACCAGGTGATCGAGTACCGGCTGGAACTGGGCAGCAACCCCGAGTTCACCGCCAGCGTGCTGGTGGCCTACGCCCGCGCTGCGGCCCGGCTGAACACTCAGGGCGTGATCGGGGCGCAGACCGTGTTGGAGGTGCCGCCGGCGCTGCTCTCGCCAACCCCGGTGGAGCAGTTGCGCGCCGAACTGCTCTGAGGCGCTCGGCCGCCAGGACGTCAATACGGTGACGGTGACCGCCCCGTCCAGGACGGAGTTGGCGCCCAGGATGAACGCCCCCAGGCGCCCCTGTCCGGCCCGATGCCAACCAGAGACTGCGAACTGCCGGCGCCGCGACCTCGGGCGGGCCGGAACAGCAGAGCCGGTGGTGGGGGAAACCCCGCACCACCGGCTCCATACGGTCTGTACCCCGGACCGTCTTCACAGACTAGGCGATCAGTCTCCTTTCAGGGCCGATCGCAGCGATACCCGCGCCCCGGTGCGCAGCAACGAGCCGGAGTAGATCCGGGCGGCCAGGGCGATCACGATCCCGGCGGCCAGGGCCAGCACGCCCAGTGACAGCAGCGGCTCCCACCACAGGGCATCGCCCATGAACAGCCGGACCGGCATCGCCACCGGGGCGCTGAACGGGATGTAGGAGGCGATCGCCATCGCCAGACTGTTCTCGCCGAGGATGATCACCACGAAGTACGGGGCCATGATCAGCATCATCGTGGGCATCATCACCGCGCCGGTGTCCTCCTGGCGGGAGACCAGGGAGGCCCCGGCGGCGAACATCGCCGCCACCAGCACGAACCCGAACAGGAAGAAGATCACGAACCACGCGATCGGCCCGGTGAGCAGGTCCAGCAGTTCACTCTGACCGGTGAGCATCAGCCCGAGCACCGCAACCGCTCCGATGGCTGCGGTCTGTCCCACCGCGAGCACGCTGTTGCCGATCACCTTCCCGGCCAGAAGTGCCCGCGCGGGAACGGCCGAGAGCAGGATCTCCACGATCCTGGACTGCTTCTCCTGCACGGTGTTCTGCACGATCATCGCCCCTGACCCCATGGCGAACAGCATGAACAGGAACCCGAAGATCACCGAGACCAGCACCTGCAGCCCGCGGGAGGTGGTGGTGTCGAGCAGTTCCACCTCCGGTTGCACCGACAGCGCCCCCAGCACCTCGGTGGGCGGGTCGGTCAGGGCGATCACGCGCACGCCCACCGGGGAGGTCTCATCGGGCACGATGGCGGCGTCCACCTCCTCGTCGCGGACGAGGTCCTGCGCCTGGGTCACGTCCGCCGCGGCGGTCACCTCGAAGCCGTCCACGTTCTCCAACTCCGCGCCGGCCCCGTCGACCACGGCCACCGGGGTGTCCGAGCCGATGCGGTCGGCGAAGAAGCCGGACGCCAGAATTCCGGCCAGCACCAGACCGAGTGTGACGGCCAGGGAGATGATGAACGACTTGGTGCGGACCTGGGTGGTGATCTCCCGCTCGGCCACCAGCAGCGAGGCCGCGGTGGTGGACAGTTTCTCGGCACGCTCGGTCTCGGTGGGCTCGTGCCGGGTGCCTCGGGTCGGGGTGGTGGTCAGCGTGGTCATGCTGCCTGCTCCTTGCTCTCCTCGTCGGTGACGACGTCCTTGAAGATCTCGCTCAGTGAGGGGTGCACCGGCCCGAAGCTGAGAACGGTGTCGGTGGCGATCGCTCGGGTGAGCACCTGCTGGGCCACCTGGTCCCCGCCCTCGAACAAGGCCGTGGCGCCGTCCAGCTCCAGCACTCGGGCGCCCGGGACATCCCGGACCCAGCCGGCGTCGCGGGCGGTGACGATCCGGTGGCGGCGCACCCCGAAGGCCTCCCGCAGGTCCTCGGCGGTGCCGTCGGCGCGGATCTTGCCGCCGGCGATGATCACCAGCCTGTCGCTGAGCCGTTCCACCACGTCCAACTGGTGGGAGGAGAACAGCACCGGCACCCCGCGTTCGGCGTACTCGGTCAGCACGCCCAGCACCACCTCCACGGCCATCGGGTCCAGTCCGGAGAACGGCTCATCGAGGATGAGTACATCCGGGTTGTGCACCAGCGCGGCGGCGATCTGCACCCGCTGCTGGTTACCCAGCGACAGTGCCTCCAGCGGGTCATCGGCCCGCTCACCCAGCCCCAGGCGCTCCAAGAGATCCCGGGCCCGGGTGTTGGCGCCGTCCCGGTCGTAGCCGTGCAACCGCGCCAGGTAGCCGATCTGCTCGGCGATCTTCATCTTCGGGTACAGGCCGCGCTCCTCGGGCATGTACCCGAACGACCGCCGTCCACCGCCGTCGAGGGGTTGACCGTCCATCGTCACCGTTCCGGCGTGGGCGCTGAGCACCCCCAGGATGATGCGCATCGTGGTGGTCTTACCGGCGCCGTTCCCCCCGACGAATCCGGTCAGTTTGCCTCGTTCGACGCCGAAGGACACGTTGTCCAGCACCTTGTGGTCGCCGAAGAAGCGGTCGATGCCCTCTACCTGAAGCATGCCTCACCCCGTCCCTGCTGATGCGGGCACCGTGTGCGCCCGTCGATGACATCGAGGCTATGAGGCCACCGGCCGGTGCCGCTTCGGCCGTCAGGGGGATCTTTCCGGTCTCCACCCTGCGGGGGAGGGAGGGCACCGTCAGTCCTGCCCGGCCAGGCCGTGGCGGTAGGCGAAGGCCACGGCCTGGACCCGGTCGCGCAGGTGCAGTTTCATCAGCAGGTTGGAGACGTGGGTCTTGACCGTGGCGCGCCCGATCACCAGGTGGGCGGCGATCTCGTCGTTGGACATGCCGCGGGCCACCAGCGCCAGCACCTCCCGTTCGCGTTCGGTCAGGTCAGCCGCGGCCGCGGGCCGGGCCGCGTTGCCACCGGCGCCGCGGGCCGGGGCCAGCGGGTCGGCGCCGGCGTCGGCCCGGCCGGTGGCGGGATGGCCGACGGCGGAACTCTCCTGGGCAGCCGGGCCCGCCTGGCCAGGACTGGCCCCGTCCAGGTCCGCGCCGGAGACCGCCCGCTCGATGATCGCCCGGGTGACCTCGGGGGAGAGCAGGGCGTCGCCGTCGGCCACCGAGCGGATCGCGTCGGCGAGTTGTTCGGGCCGGGCGGTCTTGAGCAGGAACGCGCTGGCGCCGGCGCGCAGCGCCTCGAGCAGGTAGTCCTCCCGGCTGAACGTGGTCAGCACCAGCACCTTGGGCCCGCCGGGGTCTGCGGCGATGATCGCCCGGGTGGCCTCCAGGCCGTTCATCCCGGGCATCTCCACGTCCATGCACACCACGTCCGGGCCGGTGTCGGCCACCACCTCCAGCGCCTCGGCCCCGGTGGAGGCCTGCCCCACCACGGTGATGCCGGGCTGGGCGTCCAGGATGGTGGCGATGCCCTCGCGCAGCAGGGGCTGGTCATCCACGAGCACCACCCGCACCCCCGCGTCGCCTGCCGGTGTCTCGTGCTCGGCCGGACTGCTCATGCGGGAGCTTCCTGTTCCTCGTCGGGGGATCTGTGTTCGTCGGCGGCCAGCGCGGTGGGGGTCAGCGGCACCTGGGCACGCACCAGGAACCCGCCCTCACGGCGCGGGCCCACGTGCAGGGTGCCGCCGTCGGTGCCGACCCGTTCGCGCATCCCGACCAGGCCCAGACCGCCGCTGCCGGTGCGGACCGGGCGTCGCCGCCGGCCCGCACCGTCATCGGCCACCTCCAGCTCCACCGCCTCGGGCAGGTAGCGCAACCGCACGTCGACCTGGGCGCCATTGCCGGCGTGTTTGCGGGCGTTCGTCAAGGCCTCCTGGGCGATTCGGTACAGGTTCAGGGAGGCCAGTGGGCGCATCGGCACCGGCTCGCCGATCACCTGGTACTGCACCTGCAGGCCGCCGTGCCGGGCGTCCTCGATCAGGTCGGGAATGCGTTCCACGCCCAGGGAGCCCACGGGATCTGTGCTGCCCGGATCGACGCCGCCGTCGGGTTCGGCCCGAAGGGTGCCGAGCAGGGTGTGCAACTCGCTGATGGCATCGCGGGCGGCGTCCTCCACCCGCTCCAGTGCACCGCCGGCCCGGCCGGGATCCCGGTCCAGCAGGGTGCGCGCGGCCGCGGCCTGCACCCCCATCAGCGACACGTGGTGGGCTACCGCATCGTGGAGTTCGCGGGCCAGGCGCATCCGCTCGATGGTCACCGCCTGGGCCTCGACCAGGGCGCGCTCGGCCTGGAGGTCGTGGGCACGTTCGATGAGGAGGTGGCGGTCCCGGGCCGCTTTCCACGCGTGGTTGCCGAACCAGATCGCCCCGGCGAAGTAGAGGGCGTTGATCAGCACCTGCACCAACATGAACGCGGCCAGCGGGCTCAGCGTGCCGGGCCCGATGTCCACCTGCTCCCCGTCGGGGGGATCGGTGGCGATGCGGAAGAAGGAGACCAGCAGCCAGATGGCCATCACGTCCACGACCACCAGGCGCAGGACGAGTGCGCGGCGCCGGTCGGAGATCCAGGCGCCGGAGGTGTACAGCGCCATGAACAACGCGATGTTGGTGATCAGCGTCTCGGGGACCAGGGTCTCCCCGGCCACGATGAACACTGCCGACACCACCACCAGCACCGTGGCCGGATACCGCCGCCGCAGGGCCAGCGGCAGGGTGATCCCGGCCAGCGCCACCACCGACAGCACCGGGTGGGCCGGGTCGGTGAAGAGCATCGCCGCGCGCTGCAGCGCCATGGCCAGCAGTGCACCGGCGAACAGTGCGAGGGCTGCGGCGGCGTCCATGCGCAACTGCGCCTGGGTGGGGGCGGGACGCTGCCACGGGCGGGGGGTGGTCCGAGTGCCGAGTTCCCCGCCGCCGGCTGGTCCTGCGGGCGCCGGGACTGCCGCAGCGGCAGCGCCCGGCTGGCTGGTGGGGGCCGGTGCACTCATGAGCCCAACGGTAGCGGCGGGTACGCGGGGATTCCTCCGCCTCGGGGCGGAGGCCAGTAGGTGGAGGCCGCCGGGGATGGTTCACGCCCGTGCCCGTGGAGCGCCTGGTGCACAGGCCGTGGCGAGGCCTCGGTAGGCTCGTCGACCATGCGTCCCGAACACCTCAACCTTCTGCACAGCACCACCCGCCCGGCCGTGCACCCCGACGGCACCTGGGCGGTGATCGCGGTCTCCCGCCCGGACCTGGAGGAGGACACCTACCCTTCCCGGCTCTGGCGCCTGGACCTGGGCGACGGAGCATTGCGCCCGCTGACGCACGGTTTCCGAGATGCCGAACCGGTCATCTCACCTGATGGGCAGTACGTGGCCTTCCTGCGCGCCGCCAAGGGGGACAAGCCCCAACTCGCCCTGATGCGCGCTGACGGCGGGGAGCCGCAATTGCTCACCGACCACCCGCTGGGGGTATCGGGCCGGCCGGAGTTCTCCCCGGACTCCACCCGAATCGCCTACACCGCCCGGGTGCCGGAAGAGGGGCGCTACGGCACCACCGAGGGCGTGGGTCCCGACGCCGAGCCCCCGCGGCATATCACCCGCTTCACCTACCGTCTCGACGGTGCCGGCTTCCATGCCGACCGGCCCCAGCATGTCTACGTCATCGATGTGCGCGAGGAGAACGACCCGACGGCGTCGAGCCCGGCTGGGTCGAGCCCGGCTGGGTCGAGCCCGGCTGGGTCGAACGAGGACAAGGGCAGCACCACCGGGCACAGCACCACCGGGCACAACGCCAGCACGCCCGGCGCTCGCACGGGCGTGCCGGTGCAACCGGCGGCGGTCACAGCGGGCGAACGGGACCACCGCGAACCGGTGTGGACCCACGACGGCACCCACCTGCTCATTACCCGTGGCGTGGTCGATGAACTGCGGAGCGAGTTGATCCGCGTTCCTGCTCCCGGCCCCGGCCCCGGCCCCGGCGCCTCCGCCGACGGCGCCGGTGAGAGCGCCACGTCCGAATCGGATGGCGGGGACACCCGGACGGAGGGCGAGCGCGAGGTGCCGGTACCCGAACCGGAGTTGCTGCAGGGCCTCGAGCACGGTCCTGTCGGCGTGCGGACCGGCCCGGGCGACACCCTCTGGCTGCTGATCTCCGACCTGGGCCCGGACTCGATGGACTTCATCGGTAAGACCCCCGCGCTGCACCGCGCCCGGCTCACCCGGGACGGACTCGCCGACCTGGAACAGGTGACCGACCCGCGCACCGGGTCGTTGACCAACGCCGTGTTCCTGGCCGTCGACGAGGACGTCCTGCTCACCCGCCTGAACCGGGGTAGCACCGAACTGGTGCGCTACACCGGTGGCGAACTATGGCCGGTCTTCAGCGGTCAGGTGAGCGTGGCCGGGGCCGACCCGCTCCCCGGTGGCGGGGTGCTCGTGAGTGCCTCGACGCCGGACAGTGCCGGCGACCTCTTCGTCGTCGGGCATTCCGACAACCACAACGACAACCACAACGACGACGACGACGTCACCGCGCGCCGGCTGACCGACCTGTCCGCGCGGCTGCGCGAGCAGGCAGGGGTGTTCGTCCCGCAGGAACTGCAGGTCGACGGCGAGGACGGTTACCCGGTGCACGGCTGGGTCACGGTGCCCGAGGGGGAGGGCCCGCACCCGGTGCTGCTGCTCATCCACGGGGGCCCGCACGCACAGTACGAGTCGGTGCTCTTCGACGAGGTGCAGGTCTACACCAGGGCCGGTTACGCCGTCGTCTTCTGCAACCCCCGGGGCTCGGCCGGTTACGGGCAGGACCACGGCCGGGCGATCATCAACGGCTTCGGGGACCGTGACGCCGCCGATGTGCTGGCCTTCCTCGACGGCGCCCTGGCCGCCCACCCCAGCCTCGAAGCCCAGCGCGTCGGCGTGCTCGGTGGTTCCTACGGCGGGTACATGACGGCGTGGCTCACCACCCGCACCGACCGGTTCGTCGCCGCGATCGTGGAGCGCGGCTTCCTGGACCCGGTCAGTTTCGAGGGGTCGAGCGACATCGGCTGGTTCTTCGGGATCAAGTACCTGGGTGAGGATCCGGACCAGGTGGCCGCACAGAGCCCGATGGCCCACATCGACAAGGTCGCCACGCCCACCATGGTGATCCACTCCGAGCAGGACTGGCGCTGCCCGGTGGAGCAGGGCCAGCGCTGGTTCGTGGGGCTCAAGCGCCGCGGCGTGGAGACCGAGTTCCTGCTCTTCCCGGGCGAGGGCCACGAGTTGAGCAGGTCCGGGCGGCCACAGCACCGCCTGGCCCGGTTCGAGCACATCCTCACCTGGTGGGACAAGTACCTGCCAGTCCGGTGACGGCGAAGCGCCGGTCTATCGGGGATTCTGGGCCGAGGGGCGAGGACGGACTCCATCCAGAGCGCGCATGATGGGCTCGTAATGGTCGTCAACTGAAGCGATGAGCGCCTCCGCGTCGCCCTTCTCGGCGGCACGGAGCATGTCACCGTGGGCCTTGGCAGTCTGGACGAGATCAGCGGAAGGACTGACGCCGAGCCGGGGCATCACGGCGGTGTGGACGTCCCAGAAGGCCCCGACCAGTTGACCGACGAGAACGTTGTCCAGACGCTCCAGCATCGACGTGTGAAAGGCCCGGTCCTGGTGGGGGAAGGGCTGCCCGCTGGAAGCCAGGTCGACCATCTGCGCCACCAGGTCATGCAAGTCGGCATTGTGTGTTCCTCGCATACTGTCCGCAACCTTGTGCGCCATCGCAGTATCGAGCGCTTGGCGGACCTCAATGATGTCGCGCAGCGCCTGCAAGTCATCGCCAGGGGTCAGCACCCCGCGAAAGACCAGGGACTCCACCAAAGCATCCAGGCTCAATTCCCCGACGAATGTGCCGTACCCGTGACGCACCGAGACGATGTTCAGCGTGGAGAGGGTTCGGATGGCTTCGCGTACGTTGGAGCGGGAGACTCCGAGCAGTTCGCACAGTTCGGACTCGGTGGGCAGCGCATCACCGGGCCGTAGCCCATGGGTGAGGACGTAGTCCTTGATCTTGTCCGCGGTCGTCGGCCGCTGGCTCGCGCGCCCGGCGTCGGGTACCGACGATCTCTGCTGTGCTGTTAGCGCCATTGGTTGACCCTTCGCTCTCGATGCGTTTATAGTCACCATAGTACATCCGACATCAGACCTCCGACGTCATTCATCTCACGGGAGAGCCCATGCATCGATCAACCGTCAGCCGTCCTCGGAGGGGGGTCGCCCTCGGGGCGTCCGCTCTCGCCACGGCGCTCGTCCTGTCCGCCTGCGGTGGGGGTGGCGGGGGAGGTGGGAGCGACGACGGGTCGCTCTCGGGGGAGGTGGTGTTCTGGCACAGTTTCACGCAAGGTCCGAGAGCGGACTACATGGAACGAATGGCCGCCGAGTTCGAAGATGCCCACCCGGATGTGGACATCACGATCGAGACGTTCGCCTGGCCGGAGTTCTACACGATGTGGACCACGGGACTGGCGACCGGTCAGGTGCCGGACCTCAGTACCGCGCTACCCAATCACGTCGTCGAGATGATCGGCGCCGAGGCACTCGTGCCGCTGGATGATGTCATCGAGGAGATCGGCCACGAGCGCTTCTCCGAGGCTGCGCTGACCGAGGGTTCGAAAGACGGGCACGCCTATGCCATCCCGATCTATTCGCATGCTCAGGTCATGTGGTACCGAACGGACCTGCTCGAAGACGCCGGAATCGCCGTTCCCGAAACGTGGGAAGAACTGGCGCATGCGGCTGCCGCTCTGACGGAGGATGGCACCTACGGACTCTCCGTCCCCTTGGGCGCGAACGACATGATGGGCAGTCGGTTCCTCAACTTCTACGTCCAGTCCGCGGGTGAGCGCCTCCTCGCCGACGACGGGCGCGCCAACCTGACATCCGAGGCCGCGCTCGAGGGCATTGATTATTGGGTTGAGGCTTATCGATCGACATCGCCCGAGGGCAGCCTGAACTATGACGTGCTTGACCAGGCGACGCTGTTCTACCAGGGTCGCACCGCCTTCGACTTCAACTCCGGCTTCCACATCAGCGGAGTGGAGGGTGCAAGTCCCGACCTCCTCGGCGACATCGCTGCCGCTCCGCTGCCTCGGATGGCCGCCGGCGAGCCCCACTACGGGGGCGAGACCTCGAACATTCCGATGGTTGTGTGGGAGGCCAGCGACGTCCAGGAAGAGGCGAAGGCGTTCCTGAGGTTCCTCTACAACGACGAGGACTACATCGAGTTCCTGCACTCGGTGCCGGGCGGGATGCTCCCGGCTATGTCCGACATCAGTGATAGCCCGGAGTACCAGGACAACGACGTGATCGAGGAGTTCTCAGAATCGGTCGCGGTCATCGAAGAGGCAGTGCCCCTCGGCACCGCGATCGGGATGGAGCAGGGGCCGGCTCTCCAGGCTGGAATCCTCACGAGCCAAGGGGTCGTCGAGCGGATGTTCCATTCGGTCATCCTCGATGGCACCGACACGCGGGAAGCCGCTGAGGCTGCGGAGCGCGAACTCAACGAACTGTTCGAAGCCGCCGGCGCCGAAATCGGCTAATCCATGATCGGAACGGCAGAAGCGCCGGCGAACAGCGGGATCGGCGGGAGCGGCGCACCAGCGCCCTCCCGCTGGTCCCGCGTGAAGCGAATCGACAAGGTCGGCCTGGCCTTCATCCTCCCCAGCGTCATCGCCGTCCTCGGGCTGCTGATATACCCGCTGCTGTCCAGCTTCTTCTACTCATCAACCAACCGGCACCTGCTTCGGCAGAGCTACGACATCGTGTGGCTGGACAACTTCGTCAACCTGCTGACGTCCGAGGCGTTCTGGAGGGCATTCTCGACGTCAGCCTGGTGGACCGTCGGATCGGTCAGCGGACAGTTGTTGCTCGGGCTGCTGCTTGCGCTCGCGTTGGACAGGGTCCGTCGGTGCACCGGACTCTATCGAACACTCCTGATCATCCCTTGGGCGTTTCCGGCGATCATCATCGGGTTCGGATGGACCTGGATCCTCAATGATGTGTACGGCTTCCTCCCGAACCTCCTCACCCGCATGGG
>NZ_JBMPQC010000017.1:0-32363 GCF_049724975.1 Pseudactinotalea sp. Z1732
TGCCCCTCCGACCGAAAGCCAAGTGGAAATGCCGGACAGACCGGCTACTGCCGCGCGCCTTCAACCGCCCACATCACGCCAGCGCCGATTCAGGACCCGGCGCCCAGCCCATCGGTGGATCGAGGCTTAGGTCGAGTTCCGCACGGTGTTGGCCAGCCCACGCCAACCGGGCCGGGCAGGCCGAGCTGATCACCCGCACCCGCGACCCACACCTACTGGACGAGAACTTCATCGCCACCAACCGGGACGCCTGGTTGAACTGAGCCCGCCGCTCACCACCCCACGCGCACCCGCCCCACCGGACCGTCATCAACGCCAGTGGCACAACCACCAGGAGCGTCGGTCCGGGTCGGCGCCATCGTGGCCGAATCCCAATTCGGGCTGACTTCTTCAGGGCTTATCGCCTCGCTGCAACCCTCGCCGCCTCGCGCAGAAGCGATACCCTCGAGTGAACGTCAAAGGGAGGGGTCGGATGAAGGACCGAGAAACCGGACCTGGTTTCGAAGATGTCACGATCGGGGTGCTAGGCGCGGAAAATTTCCTCAACCGCATTTCTGCTGTCGCGCGAGCCGAAGTTCGCACCCCCTACCGACTCCTGGCCGCATCCGATGACAAGGGCGCAGGCGTACGCGAGGAGGCCCTGCGCATCGCAGAGAACGTCGACGTGCTCCTATTCTCGGGGCCGTTGCCCTACGACCTCGCCACTTCTGGTGGATCCTTACCGGTACCAGCGACCTTTATCCCCACTGGCGGGGTCGCGCTCCCGACAGCCTTGCTCCGCGGAACCCTGAGCGAAACAGTCGACACCGCACGGGTCAGTATCGACTCGGTAAACACTCGAGAGGTCCGCGAGACCTACTCCGAGCTCGGTGTGGACATGACGGACGTGCACGTCATCGAGTACCACGAGGCTGTCTCACCCGAGCAGTTCCTGGATTTCCACGTCGAGCGTTATGAGGCCGGCCGGACCAGCGGAGCGATAACGACGGTCCCCTGGGTCACCGAGACTTTGACCGCGGCCGGAATCCCGAACCTCGTCATGGCGCCTGCACCGCTGACGATGCGCAACGCCCTGCGTACCGCCAGGCTCCTCGGCAGTGGCGCCCGGATGGAGGACTCCCGGATCGCCATCGTCATCGTGCGACTGCCGGCCTCCGCCCTGCCGAACCGGACCAGCTCGAGCAACTTCTGGTTCCAGGAGCTCAAACTCTCGTTGCACCGCACGCTGCTGCACGAAGCCCGTCGGATGGACGCGGCCGTGCTCCAACGCGATGAGCAGAGTTTCCTGGTGATCACCACCATGGGGTCACTACGCACGGGCACCGATGACCTGCAGCGCGCACCATTCCTCGCCAATGTCTCCTCCGCGCTGGGCATCGAGGCCGAGGTCGGAATCGGATTGGGGCGCACCACGGTCGAGGCGGAGGAACATGCCCAGGCCGCGGTCAACCTCTCCGCCGAGCAACCCGGAGATCGCGCCTTCCTGATCGGCCCGAACGGAGGACCGATCTCACTCGCTGCATCGGGAACCGGTCCGGCACCGGTACGGGAGCCTGTCGCGGCCCAGCACGCCAAGACGCTGCGCAGCATCGTGCAGGCACTGGACGCCGAAGGCGACAGCAAACGCGTCGTGGATGCCGATCGGATCGCCAAACTCCAGGGGGTCACGCTCCGCACCGCACGGCGCACCCTGCACAACCTGGTCGACGCCGGCCTCGCGTGGCCGATGCCTCCGGCACGGCAGCAGAAAGTGGGACGCCCTCCGGTGCGGTATCAACTTCTGGATGAGCGACTCGAAGCCTGACTATTGCGCAAGGCCGAAACGCTTGATTCGGACTTGCCTAAATGGCCCCTGATCGTGCAAGGTGTGTCCTGTGACCACAGAAGATCGCAATGACGCACAAACTCTGACCCTCTGGACTCGCAACCAGCCGCACGATGAGGACGTGCCTTGGGCTGCCTATGCCCGGGAGGTTCTCTCCCACGCCGGTTTCAGTTACCACCTGGCCGATTCTCCCGATGCGCTGCGCTCCGGAGGCGTCGTCCTCGTCACCGAGCCGGTCGACGGTGAGCATGCCAAGGCGCTGACTGCGTGGGTGCGGGACGGTGGAGCCCTGGTCATCACCGGCGACCCCGGCGATCTGGCCGACGTCGCCGGCGTGACGAACCGGGGACCCGTTGCTGCGGGGACGGTCACCTGTGGCCAAGGCTGGGCTAAGCACCCCCCGCGCCCGATACGCGCGCTGCGCGGACACGCACTACGCCCGGACGAACACGCCGAGGTGCTGGCCACCTTCAGCGATGGCAGCGCAGCGGTCACCCGGACCACCGCGGGAGCCGGGGTGGTCCTCACCTTCGGGGTGGACCTCTGGTACACGATCTGCCGGATCCAGCAGGGCTATCCGGTCAGGGGCGACGGCACCCCCTCCTCCGATGGCACTGCCCCGATCGATGACGACATCCTCAAGGCTGAGGACGGCATGGCCCTCGATCTCGAAGAGGATCGTGCGATGCCCCCCGGGGAGCCGGACCTACCGCCGGATTACACCCACACCTATCCCCCGCCGTCGGCCGTCCCGATCTTCGACCAACCGCACGCGGACTGGTGGCGGTCACTCCTCCTGCAGGCGCTGTGGCAAGCCGCTGGGCACACCGGAGCGGGCATGGCGTGGCTCGACTATTGGCCGGCCGGCATCGATGCGATCGCGCACATGTCACACGACGCCGATGGCAATGACCCGGCCGACGGCCGCGCCGCACTCGAGGCGTTCGCCGCCGCCGGCGTCAAAGTGACGTGGCACCAGGTCTACCCCGGCGGTTACGGGCAGGAGGTACTCGCCGAGATCACCGACGCCGGACATGAGCAATCCCTGCACTACAACGCGATGGCGGACTCCGACCTGGCCCACTGGGGGTGGCCGCAACTGCGCGGCCAGTACGCCTGGGCACAGGCGATCAGCGGTCGCGAAGACATCGTGTCGAACAAGAACCATTACACCCGCTGGGAGGGCTGGACGGAGTTCTACACGTGGTGCGAGCGCGTGGGGATCCAGATCGATTCCTCCCGCGGGCCCAGCAAGCAGGGCACCATCGGCTTCCCCTTCGGCACTGCCCACGTGTCCTTCCCGCTGCGACCGGCAGGTCACGATGACACGTTCCACGATGTGCTCAACCTTCCCTTGCACACCCAGGATCTCGCGTGGGCAGGCCACATCTCGGTCCGAGATGTCATTCTCGATGCCGCGCAGGACCAGCACGGCGTGGCTCACTTCCTGTTCCACGGCCCGCACCTGCGCAAACGGCCCTTGACCACGCAAGCCTGTGTCGAGGTCGCCGAGGCGGCACGCGAGCGCGGGATGCCGTGGTGGACGGCCGAGGAGATCAACACCTGGGAGCGCACCCGCCGCGACGTGCATGTGCGCGTCCAACGGGTCCAGGAGGGGTGGAAGGTGTTGGCTCACACTCCCCGCGCAGTTCCCGGAGCCGCCTTGATCCTGGCGCTACCCGAGAGTGTCCAACCCGACTCCGAGGATGCGCGGGTGCGGACCGTGCAGCGCCACGGCCACCCGTTCGTGGAGTTGGGGGTCGACCTACCCGTGGGCCACAGTTCCTGGCTCCTGCGGCCATGACCCTGCTGGGCACCGACCGGGCGGACATCACACCACCCGGACCGACGTCACTGGCCGGGTACGCGACCCGAGCAGCGTTCGGGCCGGCCGAGACGGCACTGAGCCCGTTGCAGTTGCGAACATTCGTGCTGGGCGGACGGGACGAACCACCGGTGGTGATCGTCGGTGCGGACCTGCTGTGGTGGGGCGAGGAGCTGGTCCAGGCCCTGCGCGAGCAGGTCCGCGCCACCTTCGGCATCCCCGAGCAGAACCTCGTGCTGCACGCCACGCACACCCACTCGGGGCCGCAGACGTGCCGGTACATGGCCCCCTCCCTGGGCAAGGTGGATACGAACTACCTCGATCACCTCCGCCGGACGACCCTGGCCAGTATCGAAGCCGCCCTGGGCGAACGCTCACCGGTGCGCATCGAGATCGGACGTGCGACGGCAGACGTGAGCGTGAACAGACGCTGGGCACGCACGGCCGGCGCGTTGCCCAACACACCGATCGATCGGGAACTCACCGCCGTACGCTTCGTCGACGAATCCGGGCGCAGCCAAGCGGCGTTCGTGCACTTCGCCTGCCATCCGGTGGTGCACCACGGCCACGCATTCAGCCCGGACTTTCCTGGCGCGCTCACCACCGAACTGGAATCCGACATCGCGCCGGTGGTGATGTATCTGCAGGGCTGCTGCGGCGACGTCAACCCCGACATGTACACCCCCGACGGGCTGTTCCGGGACGGGGCGCAACCCGAGATCGACCGGATGGGCCAGGACCTGGCCCGCGCGGCCCGGGCCGCCTTCGGAGCCGCGCACGCCGCCGGACCTCCGCGGATCGGCGTCAGGCGGGCGCAGGTGGACCTACCCCTGCAGGACCGCGTGGACACAAGTGAACTGCGGCGCTTGGCCGCATCCGATGATTACGTCGGCGAATGGGCCCGGCTGATGCTGGACCATCCGGACAGGTTCGCCCGCACACCATTTCTTGACATGGTCCGCGTGGACCTCAGTGAACGGCTGCGACTGCTGGGGATGGCAGGCGAACCATTCAGTCGCTACGGCCTGCACACCAAGCGGGTCAGCGGGCACACCTGCTTGCCGATGGGATACACCGACGGGATGACGACGTACCTGGTCGAGGCGCAGCACCACGCGGAGGGCGGCTACGAACCCGACCAGGCGCCGTACTACCTAGGCATGCCGGCCCGCCTCGCCATGTCAGCCGAGAGCGTCGTGCTCGAGGCGATCTCCGATCTCGTCGCAGTACCGGCCCACGCGCGCGCCGCCCAGTCGGTCACCAAGCCGTGACCAACCCGTGACCAACGAGACCTTGACCGCCCGCACTAGTCGACATAGCGTCAGTGCTCTACAGTAGTTTCGGACAGTCCCAATTCAATGGGTCCGTATCAAGGAGGATATCGATGGAAGCCGCACTCAAGAAGCGCTCAGCACGCCGGGCTGTCAGTTCCGTTGCCGTCACCGGGGCCGCCGCGCTGGTCCTGGCCGGATGCAACCTGTTCGGCAACGGAGGCTCGGGTATCGATGAGGGCGGCGGTGACAACGGAGAGGCGGCTGAGCAGGGCGGTCATATCACGGTCCACGCCACGAACTTCGCCCATATCGACCCCCAGTCGATCACGTTCGGCATGTGGCTGGTGCAGAAGGGTCTGCTGGAGGGCCTGGTGCTGCAAACCCCTGATGGCACCGATGTGCGCCCGGCTGTGGCCCAGGAGTGGGAGGTCAGCGAGGACGGGCTGACCCACACCTTCCACCTGCGGGACGCGAACTGGTCCAACGGTGACCCGATCACCGCCGAGCACTTCGTGCGGACCTATGAGCGGCTCCTCGACCCCGGCCGTGGACCGGGCGGGGTCACCACCGAAGCATCCTCCTACCAGGCCACACTCGGCATCCTCAACGCCACCGAGTACAGTTCCGGCGCCGTCGAGGACTTCGAGGAGGTCGGCATCAAAGCCCTGGACGAATCAACGCTGGAGTTCACCCTCGAGGGCCCCAACCCGGGGTTCGTGATGGGTTTGACGCATCCGTCCATGCTGCCGCTGCACCCGGATGCGATCGACGGCGATGAGAACTGGCAGCAGCCGGAGAACTGGCGCGGCAACGGGCCCTACAACCTGGTGGACTGGGTCTCGAACTCCTCCATGCGCCTGGAGCGCAACACCGAGTACTGGGACAACGAGAACGTCGCCCTGGACAGCATCGACGTCCAACTCATCGAGCAGGGCTCAATCACCACCACTGTCCCGTACGAGAGCGGCGAAGTCGACATCCAGGGACTCGGAGAGCCCGCCGACATCGCCCGATTCATGAACGACCCGGAACTGAGCGAGCACGTCAACGTGCTGGAGAACTCCGGTACGACCTACCTCGCCCGGCTGCACAGCAGGAACACCCTGCTGGAAGACCCACAGATCCGCACCGCATTGAGTCTGGGCATAGGCCGTGAGGAGATCGCGGGGATCTCCGAGACCACCGAACCCGCATCGACGCTGGTCAGCCCGATCGTGCCGGACTGGAGCGAGGACATCGCTGCCCACGATCAGATGTGGGGTGACGAGGCGGTCGAGGAAGCCCAGCGCCTCCTGGCCGATGCCGGCTACCCCGACGGAGAGGGATTCCCCACCCTGCACCTTCTCGCCGGGTCCGACTTCGCCCAACTGGACGCGATCATCGACACCTGGGAGACCAACCTGGGCATCGACGTCGTCAAGGACGTGGTCGAGGTCGGCGTGTACGTCGAACGGCGGGCCGAACTGCACGATGAGGACTACCTGGGTTACTGGTACGGCTCCTTCTCCGGGGTGAGCACCTGGCCCTACCAGGTGCAGCAACTGTGGGACCCGAACTTCACGCGTCAGTTCGCTCTGACCGACGAGGGCTACGAGCAGTTCCAGGAGATCAACGAGGACCCCGATCTGTCCGCGACTGAACGCAACGAGCAGATCGAGGAAACTCTGGCGACCATGTCCGACCCGAGCGCACAGGCCTACGCCGAGCGTGTCGAGGATGCGCAGGCTACGGTCGACGAAGCCGAGCAGCAGGAGATCCTGAAGGAGGCTGCCGGGCTGCGAGAGGAAGCGGAAATCTTCGTCCCGGTCGTGTGGAACTCTTCGGTGGTCATCGCCCAACCCCACGTCCAGGGCCTGGAGTTGCGCGCTCAGGCTGACAGTTACTACTTCAAGGACCTGTGGGTTGACGAGGACGCGGCGGAGTGAGACTTCGCTTCGCTGCCTCACATCGGCAAGCAGCCGGGCGGTCCCCCCGCCCGGCTGACCCTCGGCCAACGATGAGGAAGCAGGGGTGCGCATGGGAATGATCGGATTCATCGGTCGTCGACTGGTCCGCATGGCCCTGTCGTTGGTCGCAGTGTCGATGCTGGCCTTCACGCTGCTGCAGATGGCCCCGGGCAACTTCGCCGACATCCAGCGCGCCAGTTCCGGAGCCACCGGCATGGCCGGGGAGCAGATGCAGGCCGTGGCCGGTGAGTTCGCCACCCGCTACGGCGAGGACGTCCCGGCCTGGCAGCAGTACCTCATCTTCATGCGCGGGGCGCTGACGTGGAACCTGGGTCCCTCCTACCGGTACCCGGCGCAGAACGTGGAGGAACTGATCGCCCAGGGGTTCCCGGTGTCCGGTGCCCTGGCCGTGCTGGCCACGGCGCTAGCCCTGGCGATCTCCATCCCGATCGGGGTACTCGCGGCACTGCGACAGCGGTCGCTGTGGGACACCGGTTCGATGTTCGTGCTGACCATGGGCAACGCGCTGCCGAGCTACCTGGTCGGGGTGTTCCTGATCCTGATCTTCTCCGGCTGGTTGCGGGTACTGCCCGCTGCCGGATGGTCCGGGCCCGAACATCTGGTGTTACCGGTCCTCGCCTTGGCGGTCGGGCCCCTGGCGGTCCTGGCCCGCTATGTTCGCTCCTCAGTGCTGGACACCCTGCGGGAGGAGTATGTCACCGCAGCCCTGGCCAAGGGGGGCAAGTACCGGGTCGTGATCATCAAGCACGTGCTACGGAACTCCTTGATTCCCCTGGTGACGGTGAGCGGTCCGATGCTGGCCGCGTTGATGACCGGCACCGTCTTCATCGAGACCATGTTCCGCATCCCCGGGCTGGGTCTGGCCTTCACCCAAGCCGCCACCAGCCGGGATATGCCCTTGCTGATGGGCACCACCCTGTTCTTTGCCATCATCCTGATGGTCACCAACCTGATCGTCGACCTCGTGTACGGCCTTCTCGACCCGCGCGTACGCGCAGAAAGTGGGCGTAAGCTCCGTGGCAGTCGAAACCGCAGAAAAACAGCCATCTCCGACCCCGAAGCAGACGAAGGTCAAGGGAATAGGACCGTGGTCAAGGGCCTGGGCTAGGTACCGTCGCAACCGGCTGGCCTTCATCAGCCTGTGGGTTGTGGTGGTCCTCGCACTGGTGGCAATCTTCGCTCCGGTGCTCGCTCCCTACCACCACTCCGCGACGAATTACGGCCAGACCCTCGCCGGGATCGGTACCCCCGGGCATCCGCTGGGCACCGACGTGCTCGGGCGGGACATCCTGTCCCGGATGATCTTCGGATTCCGCACCGCGTTGATGGTCGCCGTGGTGGCCGAGATCATCTCGGTCGTGGCAGCCCTGCTCATCGGTGTCACCGCCGGGTATCGCGGGGGCAAGATCGAGTCGCTCCTGATGGCCATCACCGACGTGATGTACGCCTTCCCGGGGTACCTGTTCGCAGTGCTGCTCGTGACGGTCTTCGGCCGCAGTTTCTGGGCGGTGATGGCCGCGATCGCGGTCGCCGGCTGGGTGACCCAGGCCCGGTTGATGCGTGCCCAGGTGATGACGATCAAGAAGCGTGAGTTCGTCGAGGCAGCCAAGGGCATGGGTGCGAAAGGTCCCACGATCGCCACCCGGTACATCCTGCCGAACGCCCTGGGTCCGCTGCTGGTCACGACAAGTTTCGCCGTACCGGCCGCGATCACCACCGAGGCGGGTCTATCGCTGCTCGGTCTGGGGATCGCCAACATGCCCTCATGGGGGGCGATGATCAACGAGGGGGTCCGCTACGCCACGTCGATGCCGCACATGGTCCTCTCCCCAGCATTGGCGTTCGCCGTCACGTTGCTGGCCTTCACCTGGATCGGTGACGGTGTCCGCGATGCCTTCGACGTCACACAGGAGGAAGGGTGAACACACGCCCTCAGAACGCCCAGGAACCGGTCAGCCCGCTGCTGGAGGTCAAAGGATTGCGCACTGGGTTCCGCCGGCCCGACGGCAGCACGTTCGTGGCCGCCGACGGCGTGGACTTCACCCTGGAGGAAGGGCGCGCCCTGGCGATCGTGGGTGAGTCCGGAAGCGGAAAGAGTGTCTCCGTGCGTTCGCTCCTGCGGCTGCTGCCCAAGACGGCAGAGATCCTCGACGGCGAGGTCCGCTACCGCGGTACCGATCTGCTCACCGTGTCTCCCGGCGCACTTCGCAAGGTGCGCGGGCGGGAGATCGGGATGGTCTTTCAGAACGCCATGGAGGCGCTGAACCCAACCATCGGGGTGGGCAAGCAACTCGCCGAGGCGCTCACATGGCACAAACTCTGCTCAAGACGGCAGGCCCGGTCCCGGGCGATCGAGGCCCTGCGGGATGTGGGCATCCCCGAACCGGAACATCGGGCCTCGATGTATCCCTTCCAGTTCTCCGGCGGCATGCGTCAACGCGCGATGATCGCCATGGCCATCATCTCCTCCCCCAAACTGCTCATTGCCGACGAGCCCACCACCGCTCTGGACGTGACCGTGCAGGCCCAGGTGTTGGACCTGCTGGCACAGATCAAGGAGGGTGGCACGGGGATGATCATGGTGACCCACGACCTCGGCGTGGCCCGGCGGTTCTGTGACGACGTCCTGGTGATGAACCAGGGGGCGGTCGTCGAGAAGGGCACCATCGCACAGGTCCTGGATGATCCGCAGGACTCCTACACCAAGATGCTGCTCTCGGCGACTCTGGAGGTGGGCACCGCCCGGAACACCTCCCGCACCACCGGTTCCATCACGCCGGCGGACTCCACCGAGGCGACCGGGGACACCACCGCCCAGTCCGAACCGATCATCGTCGCCGAGCATATGCACAAGACGTTCCATACCGCCGGTGGGGACGTCCCGGCCGTGCAGGACGTCAGTTTCCAGATCAGGTCCGGGCGCACTCTGGGGTTGGTCGGGGAGAGCGGCAGCGGCAAGTCCACGGTGGCCCGCCTCGTCATGGGCCTGCACGGTCTGGATGAGGGCAAGGTGTCCCTCGACGGGGTCGATGTGCACTCCAAGGAGTCACACCTGTTGCGGAACCGGATGCAGATGGTGTTCCAGAATCCCTACGGCTCCCTGATCCCGCAGTACACCGCCGGTACCAACATCACCGAGGCCTTGCGACTGCAGAAGATCGGCACCAAGAACGAACGTGATGACCGCGCGGCCGAGTTGCTGCGACTGGTCGGACTCTCCCCTGACGACGCGCAGCGCTACCCCCAGCAGTTCAGCGGTGGACAGCAGCAACGGATCGCAATCGCCCGGGCGTTGGCCCCGAACCCGGACGTGTTGATCTGCGATGAACCGACGTCGTCCCTGGACGTGTCCATCCAGGCCCAGATTCTGGAGTTGCTGAACGAGATCCAGGAGCGCCTGGGCGTGGCATACCTGCTCATCTCCCACAACCTGGCCGTCGTGGAAAAGATGTCCGACACCGTCGCGGTCATGCGAAAGGGAGAGATCGTCGAGTACGGCGATCGAGAGTCCATCTTCACCAATCCCGAACACCCCTACACCCAGCAGTTGCTCGATGCCATCCTTCCCGTCAGAGCGATGGCTGCCTGACGGTCCACACCCCGGAGATCCTGTGTCAATGTCGACCGCACGTCCGATCCACTCCCGGCTCCGCCTCGCTGCGGTCGCCACCGCCGGCGCGCTCTTGCTGGCTGGCTGCAACCTGTTCGGCAACGGCGGTGCCGAAGTCGAGGACGATGACGGCGGCGGTACCGCCGCGCAGGCCCAGGGCGGGCACATCACCGTGCAGCTGACCAACTTCGCCCACATCGACCCCCAGTCGATCACCTTCGGGATGTGGCTGGTGCAGATGGGCCTGTTGGAAGGGTTGGTGCTGCAGACCGGTGACGGCACCGACGTTCGCCCCGCGATGGCGCAGGATTGGGACGTCAGCGACGACGGTCTGACCTACACCTTCCACCTGCGGGACGCGAACTGGTCCAACGGCGAGCCGGTCACCGCTGAGGACTTCGCGTGGAGTTACCAGCGCCTGCTCGATCCCGCCCGCGGTACCGGCGGGATCGCCACCGGCGATTCCTCCTATCAAGCGAACCTGGGCATCCTGAACGCCGCGGAGTACAACGCCGGGATCGTGGAGGATTTCGAGGACGTCGGCATCGAGGCCGTCGACGAGTCCACTCTGGAATTCACCCTGGAGGCGCCCAACCCCGGGTTCATCATGGGCCTGACCTATCCCTCGATGCTGCCCCTGAACCCGGGCGCGGTCGAAGGAGACGACAGTTGGCAGCAGCCTGAGAACTGGGTGGGTAACGGGCCCTACAACCTGGTGGACTGGGTCTCGAACTCCTCCATGCGCCTGGAGCGCAACACCGAGTACTGGGACAACGAGAACGTCGCCCTGGACAGCATCGACGTCCAACTCATCGAGCAGGGCTCAATCACCACCACAGTGCCGTACGAGAGCGGCGAAGTCGACATCCAAGCACTCTCCGAGCCCGCTGAGGTCACCCGGTTCATCAATGACCCCGAACTCAGTGAGCACCTGATCCTGCTGGAGAACTCCGGCACCACCTACGTCACACCACTGCACAGCCAGAACACGATTCTGCAGGACCAGGAGGTGCGGAGCGCGTTGAACCTGGGCCTGGGCCGGGAGCAGATCGCCGGTATCTCCGAACTCACCGAGCCCGCCGCCACGCTCCTCTCCCCCGCCACGCCTGACTGGGGCGAGGACCTGGCCGCCCACGAGCAGATGTGGGGCGATGAGGCGGTTGCCGAGGCCCAGCGCCTGCTTGCCGAGGCCGGCTACCCCGACGGTGAAGGCTTTCCGAACCTGACGTTGCTCGCCGGCGCCGACTTCCCGCAACTGGACGCGATCGTGGATACCTGGCAGACCAACCTGGGGATCGATGTCACCAAGGATGTCGTCGAAGTCGGCGTGTACGTGGACCGGCGCTATGACACCCACGATGAGGACTACTTCGGACTCTGGTACGGCTCCTTCTCCGGGATCAGCACCTGGCCCTACCAGGTCCAGCAACTCTGGGATCCGAACATGACCCGGGAGGCCGGGCTGGACATCGACTCCTACGCCGAGCTCCAGGAGGTCCAGTCCGACGAATCCCTGAGTTCCAGCGAACGCACCGAGGCGGTGGAGCGGATCCGCCACGACGGTACCGAGCCGCTCGCGCGGGAGTTCGCCGAGCGCGTGCTCGACGCCCAGGAGACCGTGGACGAGAACGAGCAACAGGGGATCCTGCGGGACGCCGCCGCGATCCGTGAACGTTCTGAACTATTCCTACCGGTGGTGTGGAACAGCATGTACTACATCGCGCAGCCGCATGTGCAGGGTCTGGAGCTGCGAGCCCAGGCCGACCGGTACTACTTCAAGGATCTGTGGGTGGACGAGGACGCCTAGAGACCAGCCCGCCGTCACCGAACCTGACCGGAGGGTCGGTGAAGACCCGTGCCACCTACTACACCCCGGAGCGGGTGCAGGCCGCCCGGGCCAATGTGGCCGAACTGGCGTGGGCGGGCTGGCTCCGTGATACGGCGGTGGCGGCGGCGCAGCAGGCCATCGATGCGGGTGCGGAGTGGTTGTGGGAGTCGGTTACCACCCAGGGCCTGCCGCGGAGTTTCGCGGTGAACCAGGACCTGGGTTTACCCATCACGGGGACCGAGATCTTCGAGTACGGCAACTATCCGTGGCGCGCCGATCCGTCTGCGCAGCCATGGAAACTCACCGATCCCAGTTCGGGTTACACCTTCCCGACCAATGACTTCGCGGCCTTCTACGCCAGCGCGCTGGACGCGAACGGCAATTTCGACCGTGACCTCGGGGACCCGCAGTTCCTGGTGAACACCGCCTTCCCGGAGCGGGGCCCGGACTGGGGCGTGGACGACGGCTGGGGATGGGTCGACGACGACGGTGCGAAGTGGACGTTCTGCGCCTACTACAACCACTGGTTCCTCTGGTATGCCCCGTTGCCGGTCGGCGATCACGAATTGACCAGCATCCGGCGAGGGTTGGAGGCCCTACGGGACGCCTACCTCTACACCGGCGACCTGACCTACGCCCATCACGGGATCGTGCTGCTGGATCGGTTCGCCGACGCCTACCCCGCGATGGACACCTCGGTGTACACCGTCGCGGATGGCTACCGGAATTCCGACGGCGGTCGTGGCAGAGGCAAGGCGGTGGGGTCGATCTGGGAGAACGGCCTGGTCGGCAGCCTGATCACCGCGTACGACGCCTTCTACCCGGCCCTGAGCGAGAGTGATGAGGCAGGCGTGCTGGAGTTACTCTCCGCCAAGTCCGAACAGTACGGCCTGGCGCCCAAGGAAACCATCGCGGACGTCCGCGCCAACATCGAGCACGGCGTGCTGCGCCAGATCTACCGGGCGGTCCGCGGTGCCCAGATCTTCGGCAACTTCGGGATGCACCAGAACACCCTGGCCCAGGCCGCCGTCGTGCTGGACGAGCCGGAGGCCGCGAAGGAATGGCTGGACTTCGTCTTCGCCGCCGGTGGTCTGATCAACGAGGGCGGCGGCGACTGGTCGGTCACCGGTGGGAACGTCGCCCCCACCCTCGTCGACAGCGTGGACCGGGACGGCTGGTACCAGGAGGGCGCGCCCGCCTACAACATCCTGGCCATCAACAACTTGCGGAACATGGCCGACACCCTCGACGGGTTCGACACCTATCCGGTCGCCGACGTCGCCAGTCATCCCAAGTTCGAGGCCATGGTCGCTGCCCGCCCGCGGCTGACCATGCTCTCGGCCTACACCCCCTCAATCGGCAACTCCGGACAGACGGGCCGGCCGTTCCTGCTCGGCTCGCCCGACGACTACGTGCACGCCTACGAGCGCTACGGGAACGTCGTCGATGCCCAGATGGCCTACCTGGTCAACGAGAACAGCACCGATGGTCTGCGCTCCGATGTGTTCAGCCCCGACGCCGCCGGCATCGAAGAGCACATCGCAGCGGTGATCGAGCACCACGGCCAACTCTCCCTGGGCAGCGAGGACCTCACCGGTTTCGGTCTGGCGATCCACCGCTCCGGGCACGGAAGCGCCGAACGGGCGATGACCACCTCCTACAGTTCGAATCACTGGCACGGTTATCGCACCGCCCTGGCCCTCGGCCTGTTCGGGCACGGCCTGGATCTGATGCCTGGCATCGGCTCGCCGGAGTTCACCGACACCAATGCGCGCCGGTTCGAGTGGGAGTCGAACACCGTGGCCGCCAATACCGTCGTCGTCGATGCGACTCCGCACGCCTCGATGGTGGTAGGCCGTCCATTGGGCTTCTTCTCCGGCGGTGAAGTGCACATGAGTGACGTCGAGGCACCGGGGGCCTACCCCGACGCCGAGCGGTACCGGCGCACCACGGTCCTGGTCGACATCGACCCCCAGCACTACTACATCCTGGACGTATTCCGGGTCCGCGGCGGGAGGGAGCACGTCTTCTCCTTCCACACCGCCGAGGGCCCGGCCACCGCGAGCGGGGTCGATCTCGTCCAGCAGCCCACCGGAAGCTACGCCGGTCCGGGGATCGAACCACCGGACCCGGCGGGCGAGCCCCGCCCGGGAGCCAGCGGGTTCGACTGGCTGGGAAACGTCGAGCGCGGCAGGCCGGAGGGCCCCTTCAGCATCGACTGGGACATCGTGGACACTTACGGCGTGCTCGACGGCGATCCGGACCTGCACGTGCGGATGACGGTGCTGAGCGACGTGGAGGAGGTCGCGCTCGCCGACGGCATTCCACCGCGGAACAAGCCCGGCAACCCCGAGTCGCTGCGCTATGCGTTGCTACGCCGCACCGGCGAGGACCTCGACAGCATGTTCACCTCGGTGTTCGAGCCGTTCGTCGGAGCCAGCGCGATCTCCCAGGTCCGACCACTGCCCGTACGTGGTGACGACACGGACGGTGTCGCGGCCGTCGAGGTGAAACTCGCCGATGGCACCAAGCACTGGCTCGTGCACGATCCCGACGGGAGCCGAGAGGTCACCGTCGATGACCGGGTCACGGTCACAGGAACCTTCGTGATCATCCGCTTCGACAGCGACCAGAACGCGGTCAGCATGGACGGCTACGGCATGCAGGACATACGCGACGGCAGTCGGGTGCTCCTCACCGGCCGAGACCGTCTCCAGAACCTGACCGGGGTGGTCACCGAGCGCAGCGAAGAGTTGGATGCCACCGCCACGATGACGATCCAACTGGATCCCCCGGTCGCACCGGTGGGTGAGCAGGACCTGGTGGGAAGGTACGCCTACGTCGACGACGACGGGGAGCCGAACGCGGTGTTCCGCATCGCAGCCGCACGCAGCCGGGGTCTGCACCTCGAGTTGGACGTGGACACCACGTTCGTGCGCGAGTACATCGATGCCGCAGATCCGGACGCCGGGTACGTCTACGACGTCGAGCCCGGGAGGCGGGTGCGCATCCCCGCGCCCGCGCACTGGGAGTCGTGACTCAGCACGACTGAGGCGGACGCGCCGGGCGCGTCCGCCTCAGTGGTGTCCCCGGCTCCTCAGGTAAGGCCGGCCAGCAAGGTGCGTGCCTGCTCACGCAGGTCCTGCTGTGCGACCTCACTGAGGGTGTCCGGCCGCTTGGGGTTGTCCAGATGGCCGATGAACCGCTCCAAGGCGCGTGCGGCCGGGGTGGTGTCCCCGGCCTCCAGGTGCTGTTGCGCCTGCGTAGCCGCACTGGTCAGGCGATTCGTGATCGGCCCGGCCACGTCCCCGGACTCGATGTAACCCTCCAGGCTCGAGATCAAGGCCTCGACCCCACCGGGCTGCTCACTGGCCTGCGGCACGATACGCAGCAGGGTGGTGGCGGCGTCACGGGTGTACAGGTTGCCGTAAGCGTCGATGGTCAGGAACGGCCCGGCCCCGTCAATCAGAACCTGCAGGTCCTCGGCCGCGCCGGCGCGCAGGGTTCCTGCCGGGTCGAAGCCGAAGACTCGCCCGCCCGCATTGCCGTAGATGGTGCCATCGAAAGCGGTGGTCATCTGGGCGTAGTTGCCCGCGATCCGTGAGCCCGGCTTGTGATCATCGAAGACCTCCTCGGTGTGCACCCACTCCAGCGTCTGCGGGTCCATCCCCAGCAGCCAGCCCTCGGCGTAGAACCACACCGTGCCCTCCGCGTCGGTCGCAGAGGCGCTGACCGCCCGGAGGCCGGGCACCGGCAACTCGATCTCCTCGATCTCCTCGATCTCCTCGGTGCTCCCGTCGAAGACCAGCACGCTGGCCTCCTCTTGCAGCGGCAGGCTGGTGTAGGCGAAGAAGATGTTTCCGCCGCCGAAGATCCGGTCTCCGCTACCGGTCAGGGTGTCCACGGACTGGTGGCCGATCGGACCTTCGATGGTGTGGCACTCGCCGGTGTCCAGGTCGAGCCAGCCGAAGGCTCCGGCATCGGCAGCCTCCCCGGCCTGGGACCCGAAGTAGATCCGGTCCTCGACGCCATGCAACCCATAGGGACGGTTCTGACCGGCGCCGATGGTGCACTCCGCTCTGGGGGCCTGCCCGTCCTCGAGTTCGGCGCCCGTGAACGATGTGATCGTCCCGCCCGGGTAGTTGCCCTGGTAGATGCGCCCGTCATGAAGGATCATCTCCTCGGCTTGACCCCCGAGTTGCCACGACTGTTGCCGGTCCCCGCGCATCGGCGATTCCGCCGCGATTCCGCCGCCGAGGTAGCCGGCTGAGTAGATTCGCCCGTCCGCCCCGGTGGCCAGGCTGTTGATCCGGCGGGAGACATCGGGAACGTCCGGGACCTGTTCGACGTCGATCGTCTCGGTCTCGATGTTGTAGCGAGTCAGGAACCCGTAGGCGTTGATGCCGACAAGGGTGGCGCCGGGCCACTGCGGGTCGTCCAGTTCGACGATGTCCCACTGCCGGGCGAGGATGACCACGTCCTCGGGGAGTTGGGTCTCCTCTCCGGTGAGGATGTTGTAGCGGAACAGCGGCCAACCCTCGTAGCCGGCCTTGGTGTAGTAGATGTGGTCGTCGTGGATGGGGCTGGAACCGGGGTGGGCCACACCGCGGATCTCATCGACCACCTCGACCTGCAGTTCGCCGTCGTCGGTACGCTCCACGTCGAGCACCACCAGCCAGTCGTTGCCGGCGCTGGTGGCGTCGCCGACCCAGGCCAGCACATGACCCTGGCTCATGACGATGTCCCGGACCTGGACGGAGTCCTGGATCTCCTGATCGAGTAACGGCGCGAGGTTCTCGCACTCGTTCGTATCGATGCTGCAGGCGAACAGGTTGACCTGATTTCCGGTGCCCACGAACACCGTGCGGCTGGCTTCGTCGTAGCCCATGGAGCGGGTGTAGTTGGCCTCATCGGTGAGCGGCATCTCTCCGAGAATGCCGGTGAACCCCTCGCCCTCGGTGAACGTGTAGACCGAGGCCCCGGGATAGCCGTCGGTTGGTTCTCCCCAGCCGCCACCGTAGGCGTTGCCTTCCTCATCAAAATCGACGTTGTAGGCGAAACTCCAGGCCGGGATGTCCGGCTGGCCGGCGTTCACCGCTTCCTCCTCCCCCGGGGTGTACAGCCACAACGCGCCGGCACCGTAGGTCCCGACGTAGACGGTGCCGGTAACCGGGTTCTGGTTCACTGCCCAGCCTCCGGTCGCACCCGGTAGCCGTACCGAGCGGGTGACCTCCCGGGTGAGGATGTCCGTGGCGACCAGAATTCCCGGGTCGTCCTCGCTTCCGGTGGCCATCGCCCAGATCACGTCCCGGCCGTTCTCATCCACGCCCGCCTCGCTGGAGAAGAACTGCGGGCGCTCGTTGATCTGCGCAGCGAGGCTGGTGTATTCGGCGCTGATCAGGACGTTGTCGACGTCCACCGCGCCGGTGGCACCGACCTCCACCTGCACCCCGGCGGCACCTTCCGGAGCATCGGCGTCCACGCGTATGCGTTGGGGATGAACCGGCCCCCGGTCGGTTTCCAGCACGTCTCCGTCACCGTCCACCCAGTGCAGGCTGAGCCACGCCTGGCCCTCCCCGGTGGTATCCGCCCACGCGGTGTAGCGCACTCCGGTCTCAACCGGGACGGCCTCAGCAAGTGCGCCGGCCTGCTCGCACGCGCCGCTGGCATCGATCCCCAGCGCCTGGTCACCATCCGTGGACCAGTCCGTGGTGACCGCCAAGGCGTCCGCGCACTCCTCGCCTGCGACGCCACCGTTGCCGTCCGAGACGCTCCACCCGGCCAGGTCCTCCTCGAAACTGTGATTGGACAGGAGGGTGTCGCCGTCGACGACCGTGGGATCGGTCTGCGCGTGCGCCGCTACCGGTGGCACCAGCAGCGCCGCGGACAACAATGCGGCAGCCGCGAGCGCGCCCGCTCGAGGAACGGGAATCTGGTCACGCTTCTTCGCGTCCGATTCAGACATGTCTCTCCTGACGTCGGTGATGTTGATCGAGGTGGTCGGTGTCCGCGCCTACGCGCCGTGATTCAGCAACTGATCCGGGCAGGCGGGCTAGGCCAGGCCGTCCAGGATCGTGGCGGCCTGGTCTCGCAGGTCATCGCGGGCCTGGTCGCTGAGGCTGTCTGCCTCCTTCGGGTGATCGAGGTGATCGATGAACCGCTCCAAGGCCCGGACGGCCGGGAGGGTGCGCTCGGCCTCCAGGTGCCGCTGGGCCTGATCGGCCGCACGGGTGAGTTGGTCGGCGATCGGGCCGGCCACGTCCCCGGCCTCGAGGTAGGCCTCCAGGCTGGAGACCAGGGCCTGGATCCCACCGGCCGGCTCGGCAACCTCGGGCACGATCCGCAGCAGGTCCGTGACGCCGTGGCTGACGTAGAGGTTGTCGTAGGCGTCCAGTGTCAGGTGTGCGCCGGCTCCGTCGAAGAGCACGCGCAGGGTGTCCTCCGCCGAACCCGCTCGCGCTGCCCGTTCGGGGTCGAAGGCGAAGACGCGGCCAGCGGCGTTGCCGTAGATGGTGCCGTCCGTGCCCGCCACCATCCGGGCGTAGTTTCCCGCGATGCGGTCACCGGGCTTGTGGTCGGGGAAGACCTCCTCGGTGTGCGTCCACTCCAGCGTGTCGGGGTCCATTGCCAGCAACCAGCCCTCGGCGTAGAGCCACACCGTGCCACCTGCGGCAGTGACGACGGCGTTGATGGACCGCAGGTCATCGACGGGCGGTTCGATCTCCTGGATCTCCTCGGAGGCCTCATCGAAGACCATGAGCGTGGCCTCGTCCTGCAGCGGGAGCCCGTCCCAGCTGTAGAAGATGTTCCCCGCGCCGAAGACCTTCCCGGCGCTGGAGGTCACCGAGTTGATCGACTGGTGGCCGATGGGCCCGGCGATGGTGGCGCATTCGCCGGTGGTGGAGTCGAACCAGCCGAAGGCGCCCTGATCCTGCCCTTCGCCTGCCTGGCTGCCGAAATAGATCCGATCACCCGAACTGTGCAGAGCATAGGGGCGGTTCTGGCCGGCGCCGATCGTGCAGTCGACCCTGGGCTGGGATCCGTCCGCCAGTTCCTCGGCGGTGAAGGAGTTGATCGTGCCACCGGGGTAGATCCCTTGGTAGACCCGGCCGTCGTGCGCCAGCATGTGCTCGGCCTGACCGCCCAGGGGAAAGGTCTGATGCTGGTCGTCGCGCATCGGAACGGCCTTCCCGATCCCGCCGGTGAGGTAGCCGGCGGAGTAGACCCGCCCGTCCTCGCCTGTGGCCAGGCTGTTCACCTGCAGCGCCACGTCGGGGATATTCTCGGCTGCGTTGCTCTCGAGGTTGCCCGTCTCGATGTTGTACTTGACCTGGATCCCGCCGGAGTTCCAGCCGACCACGCTCGGTCCCGGCCAGTCGGGGTGGTCGAGGTCGATGACGTCCCAACTACGGGAGAAGATGCCCGTCGGGGCGTCGAGCCGGGTCTCCTCTCCGGTGACCACGTTGTAGGAGAACAGCGGATTGCCTGCCTCGTTCATGTTCGCCTTGGTGTAGTAGATGTGATCGTCCACCACCGGTGTGGAGCCGTTGAAGACGACCTCGGCGATCTCATCGACCACGTCAACCTGCAACTCACCGCTGTCATCGCGGTCCACCTGCAGCACGAGCAGGGCGTCGTTGCCGGTGCTCGCACCGTCACCGGCCCAGGCCATCACATAGCCACCGCCGGCCCTCAGGCCGTAGACCCATGGCCGTTCCTGCAACTCCTCACTGAAGAGTGACGTCAGGTCCACGCACTCGCCGTCGTCAATGCCGCAACCGAAGAGGCGCATCTGAGTGCCCGTACCCGCAAAGACGGTGCGGCTGACCTCGTCATAGCCCACGGCACGGGTGTAGTAGGCGTCATCGACGAGCGGCAGGTCACCGAGCACTCCGGTGAAACCCTCTCCCTCGGTGAAGGTGTAGATCGAGGCTCCCGGGTAGCCGTCGGTCGGCTCACCCCAACCGCCGCCGTAAGCGTTGCCCTCCTCGTCGAAGTCCATCTGGTAAGCGAAACTCCAGGCCGGGATGTCCGGGCGGCCGACGTTGACCGCCTCCTCCTCCCCCGGGGTGTACAGCCACAGTGCGCCGGCACCGTAGGTCCCGACGTAGACGGTTCCGGTCACGGGATTCTGCTTGATCCCCCACGCGCCGGTCGCACCGGTGAGGCGGACCACCCGCGTAACCTCATCGGTGAGGAGGTCGGTCACGGTCATCACTGCCCCCACCGCTGGTTGAGCGGTTGCCACGGCATAGGTGACGGCGCGGCCGTTCTCGTCCACGCCTGCAGTGGAGCCGAGATAACTCGCACGATTGGTGATCTGGTCCGCCAGCACGGTGTACTCGGCGCTGATCACCACGTTGTCGGCGTTGACCGAACCCGTGGCGCCGACCTCTACCCGCACCGCGGCCGCGCCCTCGGGGGCGAGCGCTGCCACACGCAACCGATCATCCTGGACCTGACCGCGCTCCCCGGCCTCGTCGATCAGTTCGCCATCACCGTCGACCCAGTGCAGTCCCAGCCACGCCTGACCCTCGCCGGTCACATCGGCCCACGCCGTGTACTGCTGGCCGGGCTCAACCGGCGACGCTTCACTGAGAACTCCGGCCTGCTCACAGCCATCGATGGCATCGATCGCCAGCGCCTGCGCCCCATCGGTGGACCAGTCCGTGCTGATGGACAACGCCTCTTCACACGCCGCACCGGGGCTGTCCCCATTGCCGTCGGAGAGGCTCCACTCAGCCAGACCCTCCTCGAAACTGTGATTGCTGATCAACACATCGCCCTCGGCGATCACCGGGGCGGGGTCGGCGTGCGCCGGAGCCCCACCCGGAGGCACGAGCAGCGCAGCCGACAGCAGCCCGGCAGCGGCCAGCACACCCCCTACCCGGACCTGGTCACGCTTCTTCTCGTCCGAACCGGACATGTCTCTCCTTCGGTGATGCTGGGCGAGGCGTACCGCGTCAGCGCCTACGCGGTGTGGTTCAGGTAGGCGATACCGAGGGCGTGCGAGCCCTGGGAGGGTTCCAGCGGCTCGGCCTGGTAGACCCGGAGCACGTGGTCATGGATCGCCGGTTCCATGTCGTGCAGCATCAGCCAGCGCGCTGACTGCACCGCGTTGGCCGGCGCGGCGTCCTGGGTCCCGTCCACGCGGAACCAGACCGAGTCCTCGTCCCGGATCACGTTCTGGGTGAACGTCCTCGCGAGCCGTTGCCGCATGTCACTGAGGTCCTCGATGCCGGCATCGTGCACGCTCTGGAGGAACTCCAACGTGATGGCGGCGTGGCTGATGTCCTCGGCGACGGTGATTCCGGAGTACCACGGGGTGTAGGTGGACAGGTCCTCCTCCACCGTGTATCCGCGGTACTTGGCACCGTAGGGCTGCCAGTACGGCCAGATGATCGCGTCGCCGTCGGACTCCACGCCCGCACGAAACGATCGCATCATGGCTTCCAGGCGCCTGCGCAGCGGGGCCGTGGGGGTGAGGTGGAAGAGCTCGGCATAGACCGCTCCCATGGCGTGGCCCTGGTTGTAGGGCTGCATCAGCCCGTCCCACGGAATGGGCGCGTTCCTGGCCCACCAGAAGTCGCCCCGACCGTGCTCATCGATGGCGAACTCGTCCCAGTGGAAGTCCACCGCCTCCTGGACCGCTCGGCGCACACGTGCGGCGAACGCCTGCCGCCGGGCGTACCGGGGCGATCCGAGGACGGTGCGCACGTAACGGGCCAACGGTCGCACCACCATGCCGGTGTGCACACTGAAGACGTAGAACTGCGGCTCGAAGTCGATCGCAGAGGCCGCCACCCGGTCGCTTGCATCGTGGCTCTCACGATGATCGAGTGCGGTCCAGCGCCTGGTCCCGTTGAACAGGGCATGAACCGCGTCGACCACGTAGTCCGGCGAGGCAGGGTCAAGGCTCACGCCCGTGAGCGTCTCCGCCGAACTGGGGTGTGTGAGTTCAAGATCGAAGTGCTCACCGGCGACGTTGGTGACTGTCGCGCGGGCCTCCGCCGAACGCACCCCGGCCCAACGGATCTGGATGCCAGGTGATTCGTCGGACAACGCGAACTCGGCGTGGCCGGCTGTGTAGTTCCCGGCGGCGCGCCATCCTGGGCCGGAGACGCCGCGGTAGTCGGTAACACCGCGGGCGGCATCGGTGCTGGCCAGCACATGGCGCGCGCGCTCCTCGAAGGTGTCCAGGTAGGCCTCGTCCTCGTACCGCTCGTACATCAGCAGCAGGCCGAGGAGATAGTAGGACTCCCCCCAGGCGTACAGTCCTGCCTCGTTGTGCTGGGCGCCCAGGTCCAGGTAGGCCTGCTCCGCGACGGCGAAGGCCTCCGGTGAGGTGTAGTCCAGCATGGTGGCCGGGGCGGGTGCGCCGAGGGCGTTCGGCGCCCGGCCCAGAAGTGCCAGGGCCAGTGTGGACGATCCACCGACCATCAGGCTGCGCCGGCTCAGAGTTGGCAGGGACATCATCGACCTTTCCGTTACGCGTCTTCACGCTGATCCGGAAACCGTATTAGGTCCTACCCGTAATGGTCAATAGGTCCGATCGAATCAGACGGGGCCGGGAGGGGGCGGACCACCCTCCCGGCCGCCCTGTTCATACCCGCTTGGCTGCGTGGACCTTCGACAGTGCCGCACCGATGTCCGCGACGTCGTCGTCGCTGTAGTTCTCGTTCCAACCGATCACCAGCAGGCGCCGGTCGATCAGATCCTCGGTGTTCGGGCAGAGCCCGGGAGCGTAGTCCGGCACGGCGGTGGCGGGTGGCACCACGAGCGGATACCCCGAATCTCCGTATGTGCGGCGCTCGGTGAACACCGGCGTCAGGTACAACGGGCGGACGATGTAACCACCATTGGCCGGGATACCCTCGGCGGCCAGCGCCTTGGCATAGTCGCGCGCATCACCTCCCGCGCTCTCAGGATCGATGAAGATCGGGAACTGCCAGTAGACAGTTCCGCGCGGGTCCGCGGCACTGAGGCCGTCCAGGCCGGCGACCGTCCGCGTCAGGAGGGCGGCCGCACGTTGCCGATCCTCCACCACACCGGCGAGTCGGGGCAGTTGTGCGCGGGCGACGGCCGCCTGCATTTCGGTCATCCGGTAGTTCAGTCCGAGGAACAGGTGGCTGCGCTCATCGGTGTCCCGCGGCCATGCTTTGTCGGCGAACAATCGGGCCCGTCGGGCCAGATCCGCATCATCGGTGATCGTCAGCCCGCCGTCACCGGCGGTGATGTGCTTGGACTGCTGGAGACTGAAGCAACCGATATGGCCCACCGTGCCGGCCAGCGCGGCATCGGGCCCCACCGTCGTCAGGTACGCCTGGGCACAGTCCTCGATGACGACGATTCCCAACGGGTCCGCCAGAGCGCGCAACTGGGCCACCGGGGCCGGTTGACCGAAGAGGTGGACGACGATGATCGCCTTGGTGCGGTCGGTGATGCGGGCCGCGACGGCGTCGACGTCCAGGTTCCCGCTTGCCGGATCGACATCAGCGAAGACTGGCACCGCGTTCTGCGCCAGGATGGGCAGCACGGTGCCGGCGTCCGACAGACCCGTGGTGATGATCTCGTCACCAGGCTCAGGATCCACCGCGGCTACGGCAAGATGGATGGCCGAAGTCCCCGATCCCGAGGCGACGACATGATCCACGCCGTAGTACTCGGCGAACTCACGCTCGAATTCACGGGTGACCGGTCCGACGGTGGAGTTGAGTTGGCCGCTCCGCAACACATCGAGTACGGCCTCCTCCTCAGGGGTTCCAATCCGACGGCCGGATGCGTTGGATACGGTCGGAAACGGACGGTCACGGACGGGTTCGCCACCATCGACGGCAAGGCGATTAGGCATCTATGCCTCCTAGATCGGTTGATCGGGCATGACTACCCTATCGACGTTCGCAATTATTGTCGCTAGCCTAATGCCATATCCGGACAGCCGAAATGGAGAACACCCCTGATGACCTCGACGCTCGCTCTGCACGGCGGTTCCGCCGCACTGGCCGATGTGCCTGCCCTGCCTCGCTGGCCCCAAGGCGGACAGGAGGAGGAACAGGCACTCATCGATGTGCTCCGCTCGGGCGCATGGGGCAGCACGCACGGCGATGTGGTGCGCTCCTTCGAAGGCGAGTTCGCGCAGTTCCAACAGACCAAGCACGCGGTCGCCCTCGCCAACGGCACCCTTGCCCTGGCCGCGTCCCTTCGCGCCACCGGAGTGGGCGTGGGCGATGAGGTGATCGTGCCCCCGTACACCTTCATCGCCACCGCATCCGCCGCCCTGTTCGTCGGTGCTATCCCGGTCTTCGCCGATGTCGATGGGCACACCCACCTGCTGGATCCGGGCGCGGCCGAAGCCGCGATCACCGAACGCACCAAGGCAATCATTCCGGTGCACCTGGCCGGCAATGTCGCGGACATGGACGCATTCGCGGCGATTGGCGAGCGTCACCAGGTGGCCATCATCGAGGACGCGGCCCAGGCAGTCGGGGCCCAGTGGCAGGGACGGGGGGTCGGCGCCCTGGGCGACGTGGGCACGTTCAGTTTCCAGACGTCGAAGAACCTCAGTTCCGGGGAGGGCGGCATCGTCACCACCGACGACGACGCGCTGGCCGCGGCCCTCTACTCACTGGTCAACGTCGGGCGGGTGCCCGGCGGAGGCTGGTATCAGCACGACTCCGTCGGGTACAACCTCCGCCTGACCGAGTTCCAGGCAGCCATCCTGCGGGTCCAGTTACGCCAGCTCCCCGAGATGCAGAGCAAGCGGGCCGCGAACGACGCCCTGCTCCGTGACCTGCTCTCCGACGTGGAGGGCGTGCAGATCGCCACCCCGGATCCGCGGGTCACCAGCCACGGGCACCACCTGTTCATCTTCCGAATGCCGGAACTCGGGGCCCGTGGCAAGCGTGATGCCGCCGTCGAGGCACTCGCAGCCGAAGGTGTGCCCGGGGTCTCGCCCGGCTACGTCCCGCTGCACCGGAACGAGGCGGTGGCCAACGAGAGCCGCGCCCTGACCGAGCGTCTCGGTCAGCCGTTACCGCAAGCGGCCTGCCCGAATGCCGACCGCGTCTCATCCGACACCATCTGGCTGCCGCAGTTCTCGCTGCTCGGCACCAATGAACAGACCGAGGCGATTGCCACCGCGATCACGAAGGTCGCCGGCGCCACCGACGCTCTCTGAACCCGACGGGACCCTGCAGAGGCGATGAGTAGCGATCACGCGCGCGCGCAACTCGAAACCGTCGTCCTGCCTTTCTGGCTGCAGCGAGGCATTGATGAGCGGCATGGCGGATTCTTCACGTGTTTCGACAACCGTGGGCGGACTTTGGTCTCCACCGACAAGTTCGCTTGGTCGCAGGGACGGTTCGTGTGGCTTCTGGCACGCGCGGCGGATCTGGGCCGGCGCGGATTGCTCGACGTCGACGCCGAGGAGTTGCTGCGCCTGGCCCGACGAGGGGCTCAGTTCCTGATCGACCACATCATCACTGGCGAGCAGACCACCCGGTACGTCGTCGGCCGGGACGGAGGCCCGCCCCAGACCCCCGGGCAGCCCGATCGCAGCGTCTACGCCGACTGGTTCGTGTCGCTGGGTTTGGCGGAGGTGGCCCGGCAGTCCGGTGAACCACGCTGGCTCGACCAGGCCCTACCGATCCTGGACCGGGCGCGCGCGGACCATCTGGCCGGCGCCGCCCCCACCCCGCCCTACCAGGTACCGCCTGGTCACAGCGCCTTCGGTCCGAAGATGCTGCTGGTCAACGCCCTGCTGGTGGCCAGCCAGGCCGCGAGGGCGTTCGGCCAGCACAGTCACCTGGAAGCCCAACTCGGCCAGGCCGTCGATGATGCCCTCTCCCATCGCCTCCCGGACGGCACCTTCACCGAGATGGTCGGCCCCGACCCCCGGACGCTGGTGAACCGGCATCGTATCCCGGGCCATGCCATCGAAGGCCTCTGGATGATCCTGGAATCGCTGGACCTGCTCGATGATGCCCGCGACCGCGCGCCCCTGCTCGCTTCGATCTCGGCACTATGTGAGTCGGCCTGGGACGCCGAACACGGTGGGCTGTTCCGGTTCACCGATGCCGGCGGCCCGTATCAACCCACGGGCACCCTCACCGGCACTGACTACGAGAACCTGGTGCGCGACACGTGGGCGGTGAAGTTGTGGTGGGTGCACACCGAAGCAGCGGCTACCACGGCGATCGCGGCGCACAGGTACGCCGACGCCGGGGCCGGAGCCTGGTTCGAGCGCATCTGGGATTACACGCTTCGCACCTTCCCTGGGGGCGCGGACGGCGCGGAGTGGATTCAGATCCGGGACGTCACCGGGCGCCCTCTGGATCAAGTCGTGGCCCTACCGGTCAAGGATCCGTTCCACATCACCCGGAACCTCATGCAGAGTTGTCCGGTCGCGGTCACTGACGCCGAACAGCACCCACCGTTCCCCTGATTTCCAGGGCGCCGTGCAGTGTCACGGTGCTGGGTTTGGCACCGTCGGCACACGCCGAATTCCGCGCCTCCTCGGTGCCCGCCGATCACCTAGGGTGATCGAGATTCACCGTAACGCCATCGGCGCACCGTCCGGGCCAGGCACCACCGGGGCCTCACCAGTGCTGTTGGCGACCACCCTCGTCCGCACTGCGCTGCGCGAGAAGCGCCACCTTCGTGGCCAGCAGGCTGCTGGCCGTGCTCACCTCGGGTTCGGCTCCGGCATCGATCGCGTCGAAGAAGTACTGCGCCGGACGCTGCGGCTGGCCCAACGGAACATCCCAGGTTCGGCGCTCATGTGTGGTGACACGTAACGAGTGGTAGGCCCAATCCAGTTCCGCGGTCCCTTCCGAACCCGCGATGCGCATCCGATAATGTCCGTGCACATCGGCGGCCTCGGGCCCCAGCCAGTTTGCCTCGATGGTGGCGACCACCCCGCCGGCGTGCAGCAGCACCGCCACGTGGTCGTCGAAACCGGGATGATCCGCGGCCCGGGCGTTGCCGGTCACCGCGCTCACCGAACCACCCGTTGCGCCGGTCAGGGAGAGCACGAGGTCGATGTCGTGCACCGGCAGATCTGCGGCTATCCCGCCGTAGCGCGCGGGATCGAGAAACCAGTCCGGGCGACTGTGCTGACGCAGTTTGTGCGGACCCGTGCTGGCGACGAGGGCAAGTTGTCCGAGGGTGCCCTCCTCGATCAGTTCCCGCAACGCAAGGGTCGCCGGATAGAAGCGCTTCTCGAACACCACCGAGACGTGCTTCCCGCTGCCTCGCACCGCCTCCTCGATCCGCTCCAGGTCCTCCAGGGAGGTGCACAAAGGTTTGTCGGCGAGCACGTGGGCGTCGGCTGCCAGGGCAGCCAGCACGGCGTCGGCACGTTCGGAGTAGATGCCCGCGACCAGCGCTACGTCGAAGTCGAGCTCTGCCACCAGATCCGGCACCGACTCGAACACCGGAACATCGCCAAGATCAGCAAGGAATGCCTCGCGCATCTGCGGGTCTGCTTCAGCCGCGCCCACCAGGTGCAGGTCCGGACGGTGCTGCACTTCCTGCAGGGCGTAATCGACATGCGGGTGGGCCGCGCCCAGGATCGCCACCCTCATGTCAGGTCCTGCGGGCGCACCGCGCGCCCGTTCCGGGCGGATTCGTAGATCGCGCTGATCAGCCGAACCGTATCGGCACCGTCCCTGCCGCTGATCGCGGGCGTGCGCCCGTCTCGGATCGATTCCAGCACATCACGCCACTGGCTCACGTGACCGGCCACCCCGATCGCCGATGGGTCGGACATCCCACTGGCCGCACCGGCATCATCCTGGGCGAATTCGGGTAACGGCACGTCGATCTCCCAGCGGTGCACCTGCCCCTGCCCGAGTTCGATCGTGCCGCGGTCCAGGTGGAGGGTCACCGTTGCCGGCGCTCCCGGTGGGGTCGCCGTCGAGGTGCTGATCATTCCGAGCGCTCCCCCGGCGAACCGCACCGTTGCCACCGTGGTGTCCTCAGCATCCATCTGGTGTCCCAGTGTCCCGAACTGCGCCGTGACCTGCTCCACCGGGCCGCACAGCCAGTTCAGCAGGTCCACGTTGTGGACACCCTGGTTCATCATCGAACCCCCACCGGCATCCATCAGGGATCGCCAGGGGGCAGCGGCGTAGTACTCCTCATCACGCCACCAGTGCACATGCGTCGTGGCCAGCCGGACGGTGCCGAGTTCGCCGGCGGCGAGCATCCTCTTCACCGTGGCGTACTCCGGTTCGAGGCGGCGCTGGGACATCACCGCTAATACCAGGCCCCGCGCGGTGGCCAGCGCAACGACTTGCTCCGCCTCTGCCACTGTCAGCGCCAGTGGCTTCTCCACCAGAACGTGCTTTCCCGCGCGCAGCGCCGCGAGCGCTTGCTCCGCGTGCCGATCACTCGGCGAGCAGATCGCGATGACGTCGATGCTCTCGCTCTGCCAAAGATCATCCGGCGCCACCTGCGTGGCCTGTGGCCATCCCGCGTCGGCAGCACGTTGCTGATCCCCGCCACTGAAAGCGACCAGATGTGCCTGGGTGGACAACTCGCTAAGGGCGCGTGCGTGACTGGTGCCGATATTGCCCAGACCAAGCACCCCTACGCCGACCGGTTCCTGCATCGATGCTCCCGCGGGTTCGGTGTGTGTGGGCCCCAAACGTACGACGGCTCCGGAATTCACGCAACCGGTTGCAGGTAGCCTTGACGTGCAATCGATTGCAGAACAGACTGGCATCTGACCATTCCCTGCAGGAAGGCAACACCCATGCGCGTCGGCTTCGTCGGTACCGAGAACTCTCACGTCAAGCACTTCATCCGCTTCCTCAATCTGGACGGGCGCTACCCGGACTACCGGGCGGCGGCGCTGTCCGGGGGGCGGAGCGAGCACAACGCCGAACTCGCCGAGTACGGTGGCCTCGAGGTGATCGTGGACGAGCCGTCCGAACTCGTCGGCCACATCGATGCTGCGATCGTGTGCAACCGGGACGGGGGGCTGCACCGCCGGGCCACGGAGCCGCTGCTGCGCGCCGGAATCCCCGTTCTGGTCGACAAACCGTTGGCGACCACCGTCGCCGACGCCAGCGCCATGCTGGACCAGGCCGAGGAGTCGGGATCGACTCTGGTCTCAGCCTCGGCGCTGCGCTTCGTGCCGGAAATTGCCGAGTTCACCTCCGGCGCCGCTGATCGGGGCGCACTGCGACACCTGCATGTCGCCGGCCCTGCCGACCCGGACAGCGAGTACGCGGGCCTCTTCTTCTACGGCATCCATCACGTGGAGACGGCACTGGAGATCCTCGGCAACCCCGTCGTGCAGCCCGGTGACGTCACCGTCCAGGCCGAGCGGCACGGTGACCTCGTCCGGGCCAACACCACCATCGACGGTCGGATGGTCACGTTCACCTTCGTCACGCCGTCCGACGGCGGTCAGGCTCCGTTCCACGCCACGGCCGTGCACGCCCGTGGGGTCCTCGCGCACAATCTGACCCTCGGCCCGGACTACAACGCCGCCACGCTGGATCACTTCGTCACCGCGATCGGGCAAGGACGCGCTCCGCTGAGCCCCGAGCAACTCCTCACCCCGGTCGCCATCCTCTCCGCCATCGCCGAGCAACTGTAGATGGGCACCCGCGGCCCGGGCGTCGAACCCGGGATCGGCGTCATCGGGCCGGGGATCATCCGGGATCACGTCGAACGCCCCGTGTACGAATCCGGTCGAACCGGGCGACCGGTGCGGCCCGCCCCGGTCGACCTGTCGGCATGATCTGGGATCGCCCCTAGTCCGGCGCTTATTAGTGCGCTACTCTTTCGGGACATTCGGACTGCCGTAATGAAGGGCCAATGATGACCACCCTCCCCACACTCAACCGCCGGACCCTGCTCGTCGGGAGCGCCTCGACGCTAGCCCTGGCACTACTCGGTCGTTCCGACACCGCATTCGGGGCACCTTCCCCGCTGGCCACGCTCGACTACACCTCACCGGAGGCGTTCGCGGTCGCCGAGCAGGCCTACTTGGACCTCGGTGCCGAGCACAACGAGGCCGGCCTGTACGCCTGGGGCGAGTCCTACTACCTGCTCGGGCTGCTCCTGATGTTCGAAGCCACGGGTGAGGGCCGTTTTCTGGACAGGTTCGAGGAGCGCGCCCGGCACGTAATGGACTCGACCGATGAGGCACGCGGCGTCACCGACTACTCCGGGCGCTCCGGGCCGGTGTGGCGTGCCGGCGGCAACTACACCGCCGGCCACGGTGAACTGCTCCTGGAGGATGGCTCACCCGGCATCCAGGTGCGCTGGGCCGGTGGCACCTCCGTGAACGCCACCGCGACGGTGCGCCGGGTGGATGCGGACAGGTTTGATCTCACGCTGTCCCACCCGTCCTCGACCGTCGAACTGACCGGTCTCACCCTTGATCCCAACGCCTCCGACTACGTCGTCGACGCCGTCGGTGATGCCTACGCCCCCGGCGCCCGGTGGACCGCGGTCGACCACAGCGCCGACCGCGGAACCGACCGCAGCCTGACTGAGGGCACGGTGGCGTTCGAGCCCCAGTTCTACGCCTTCCCGGTGCACACCGGCATGGTGATCTACCCGCTGGCCCGGTACGTACGCATGGTGCGCACCGACCCAGGGATCCCCGGGACCCGCAACGGCGTGGCCGGCCAGCTGTTGGCCTTCGTGATGAAGGCGTTGCGGCACCACGAGGACGACTTCCACATCGACGAACGCGGCTACGGCGACTTCCGCTGGCCGCGCGAGGCGCCGGTCCCCTTCGACGGCACGATCCAGCCGCTGAACCAGTCCCACGCCCTGGGCGCCACGTTCGCCGAGTTGACCCGGGTCGTGGACAACACCCAGTACCGCCGCAACGTCGAAGCGATGCTGCGCAGCCTCCGAGCGTCGCTGCAGGTGCAGGACGGAGCCTACGTCTGGCCGTACTGGCCGGTGCACTCCCACATATACAACGGCTACTCCCGCGAGGACGACGTGTCCACGTACACCCCGTTCTACGGGGCGGTACGCAGTTGGGAGGACATCAGTCACGGCGCGATCACGCTGGAGTTCATCCAGGCCACCCACGACGCCGGCCTCGCGGACCTGAGCCAGGATCGCGAACTCTTCGCCACCACGTTCATGCAGAACGTGATCAACGAACCAGACTCGGTGTGGTTCCGTGTGAACGGGGAGGTCGAAGCACTCCCTGCCCAGGCCGTCCAGTCCGCTCGGTGGCTGATGCTGGCTGACCTGGAGCCGGAGATCCACGATCAGGTCCTGCGGGTGTATGAGGCCGAGCCCCTGGAGCCATCACAGGGATCCCATGCGCTGGGTATCGCCTACCTGAATCACAGCCGGTGAGATCCCGTGGCACGCGGTGGCCAGGCCACCGCGTGCGGTAGCGCCCGCCCTGCCTCATCCGGCGAGCCGGCCACGGCAGCGATTGCATCGACTGCGCCTCCCCCATACCACGACCCACTGAGGAGTACACATCATGATCCCATCGCCCCCGGCGGCGCCGCACCCGGCCACTGAGGCGGATTTGGAGGACTATCTCTCCACCCCGCTGCCCGGGGTGGGCGAGGCGCTGCAGGCCACCGGCGGTGACGTTGTGTTGTTGGGTGCCGGGGGCAAGATCGGTCCGACGATGGCGATGATGGCCCGGCGGGCTCTGGATGAGGTTGGCTCGGATGCCCGGGTGGTCGCGGTTTCGCGGTTTTCCGATCCCGAGGTGCGCCAGCGGTTGAGCGAGGCCGGTGTCGTGGTGCAGTCCGCGGATTTGTCCGAGCCGGGGAACTACGCGGATCTGCCCGATGCCGCGGCGATGGTTTATCTGGCGGCGATGAAGTTCGGCACCACTGGCGCTGAGCATCAGACGTGGTGGTCCAACGCGGCGATGCCCGCTTTGGTGGCCGACCGCTACCGGGGGGCGTGTCTACTGGACTGTGTAAGGGGTGGATCCCCGAGGCTGGCGAGGAGCCAGTGAGAGGAGACCATCGTGAAGACCACGAGTACGACGAAGACCACCGAGGATCACCACGCACTGGATGGGCA
>NZ_JBMPQC010000018.1:0-31241 GCF_049724975.1 Pseudactinotalea sp. Z1732
GATCTGACCTTTGGCACGAGCGGTGCGGACGTAATCGCGTTGAAGGGTCTCGGACAGTGACTGCCGCAAGAAGCGTCCGAGAATGCCGGAGATGAAGATCCCCAACGTCAGTCCAGGCAAGATCAGGTTGCGCAAAGCACCCAGCGGATCCTCCCAGAACGGCACGAAGTCGGACACGGCCGGGAGCACCCGCCACTGCACCCCGAGGAACAAGATCAGCAGAATGCCCACCCAAAAGGTCGGCACACTCAAGGACAGGATGCTCTGGGCGCTGGTGAGACGGCCAAGGAACGAGCGGGGCCGCAGCGCGCCGAAGAAGGCGATCGGCATCGACAGCACCAAGGCGAATGCGAAGGAGACCACCGCAAGCTGGACCGTTGGTAATAGCCGGCGCGCGATCGCCGCGCCCACCGACTCCCGGGTGATATAAGAATGACCGAAGTCGCCCTGGACCGCGTTGCCGATCCACGTCAAGTACTGCGTTAACAGGGGCTGGTCCAATCCCATCCGCTGCCGCTCGTACTCGACCGCCTCCGGAGGGGCGTTGTCGCCCGCCACCGCGATGGCCGGATCTCCGGGTAGGGCGTAGACGATCAGCCAGATCAAGACCGAGGCCACCAGGAGTGTGGGCACCGTCTGCAGTAGACGCCGAAGGATGTACGTACTCACGCGCGTGCCTCCAGTTCCACCGGGGTATCAGCCGTACCCTCGCGGAACTTCTGCAGACCGCGTCCCATCAGGTCCAAGGCCAGAACAGTCATGGTGAGCATGACCCCCGGCAGGATCGCGTAGTACGGGGCGTTGGCGAGGAAGCCCTTGCCGGTGCGCAGCGCATCACCCCACGTCGGCGTCGGTGGTTGGGTTCCCAGCCCGAGGAAACTCAAGGCGGCCTCCAACAGAATCGCCACCGATGCCGTGATCACCATTTGAACGATGATCGGGCCCCAGGCATTCGGCAGAATCGTGCGCACCATGGTGTAGATATGGCCGGCCCCCAATGCCTTGACCGCGCTGACGTACTCCTCCTCCTTGATTGACATCGTCGATGCCCGCACGATCCGGGCGAAGACAGGAATACTCGCGATGCCTACTGCGACGATCGAACTGACGAAGCCCCGACCCGCCATCACGATGATGATGAGGGCAAGCAGGATTGCCGGCACGGCGATCTGGATGTCGATCGCACGCATGATCAGAGCGTCTGCCCATCGGCCGAAGTACCCGGACATGAGACCAAGCGGCACGCCCACAAGCGCTGCTCCGACCGTGGCGAACAGTCCGGTCAGCAGCGAGGCGCGCGCGCCATACAAGGTGCGCGAGTACAAATCGCGACCGAGTTCGTCGGTGCCGAACCAATGTTGGGCGTCGGGGGGCTGGAAAGCGTTCGCCGCATTGACTGCCAAAGGATCGAAAGGCGAGAGGACGGGGGCGAAAGCTGCCATCAGGCCTAGACACGCGATAATCACTCCGCCGATCAGGAGCGAGGGACTGCGCCGAGCTGTCTGGCGGATCAGTTGCCACGGTGTCCGCCGCTTGGGCCCAGTGGTCTTCGCACTTGTTGATGGCTGTTCCCCGGTGCTCATCGCCGCATCTCCGTCGTGGTTTCCGCCTCGGTTGTCAAACCGGGCCGGGGCTTGGGCATGCCCAGCGATAAGGGACCGCTGAAATGGCAGGCGGTGGGGTGCGACTGACCCGATCGAATAGTCAACGCTGGTTCCTCGGTGGCACAAATATCCTCTGCGCGCCAACACCGGGTGCGGAACCGGCATCCGCTCGGTGGATTCGTCGGGCTCGGTACGTCGTCGCTCAGCAGGATGCGATCATCGGCACGTCGCCCACCTGGCTCGGGAACGGGTACCGCCGATAACAGCGCTTGGGTGTAGGGATGCAACGGCTCTTCGTAGATCTGATCCCTGGTGCCGGTCTCCACGATCTTGCCCAAGTACATAACTGCCAAGCGGTTGGAAATGTGGCGAACCACCGACAAGTCATGAGAAATGAAGATGTAGGCGAGGTCCATTTCAGCCTGCAGTTCCTGCAGGAGGTTGACGACCTGGGCCTGGATGGAGACGTCTAAAGCTGAGACGGGTTCGTCGAGGATCAACATACGCGGATGCAGGGCGAGCGCTCGGGCAATACCGATCCGCTGTCGTTGGCCTCCGGAAAACTCATGGGGAAACCGGAAACGCTGGTCGCGGTGCAGCCCGACGCGTTCGATGAGTTCATCGATGAAGCCCTCGGATGTGACCCGATCGTACTGGCCGTGGAGTTTCAGCGGCTCAGCCAGGATCTCATGCACACGCAGCCTGGGATTGAGGGAGGCGAAGGGGTCTTGGAAGACGATCTGCATGTCACGACGCACTGGACGCATCTGGCGCCGGGAGAGGCCGGAGATGTCCTTACCGTCAAACATCGTTCGCCCGCCGGTGGGCTCCAGTAGGCGCAAGATGGTCCGCCCGGTGGTCGACTTGCCACAGCCGGACTCCCCCACTAAACCGAGGGTCTCGCCGCTATGAAGTTCCAGGTCGATACCGTCGACGGCACGAACCCAGCCGGTGGTGCGCTTAGCGATTCCGGTCCGGACCGGAAAGTGCTTCTCCAAACCCTCGACCTGCAGCAAAGGCGGGTGAACCGCGTGTTTCGACGTGGTCACGGTTGCACCTCGCTGCCGGGCGCACCGACCGTGGTGGCGGCGCGAAATGCCGGGACCTCATCCAGGAAGTGGCACCGGGCGCGCGTCCCCTCCGCTGACAGCAAGAGGTCAGGGGTCTGCTCGGAGCACAGGGACCGTCCAGCGGCGAGGTCGCAGCGCGGATGGAACCGGCATCCCGTCGGCTGCGCACGTGCACTTGGCGGGTTTCCACGAATCGGCAACAGCCGAGTGGTGCGGCCATCCAAGCGAGGAAGGCTCCGAAGCAAGCCAAGCGTATAGGGGTGACTGGGCCGCCGAAACACCTGCTCGACCGTCCCGGTCTCCACGACTTGTCCGGAATACATCACCACGACCCGGTCAGCCATCTCAGCAACGACCCCAAGGTCATGGGTGATGAGGATCGTGGCTGCGCCGGTCTCCTCCTTGGCTCTGCGCAACACGTCCAAGACTTGCGCCTGGATGGTGACATCCAAGGCGGTCGTTGGCTCATCGGCGATCAGCAGACGGGGCTTGTTGGCCATCGCCATCGCGATCATGGCCCGCTGTCGCATGCCGCCGGAGTACTCGTGGGGATACTGCTTGAGTCGGGCTTCAGCGTTCGGCACTCCGACCGTGCGCAGGAGTTCCAATGCCCGATCCCTGGCGGCGGAGGCTGACATCGGCGCATGGATCGTCAGCGCCTCGGTGAGTTGGTTGCCGATGGTCAAGACAGGATTCAATGCGGTCATCGCGTCCTGGAAGACCATCGCGATCGACTTGCCACGGACCGCGCGCATCTCTCGTTTCGACATGCTCAGCAGGTCCTTGCCCTCAAATGTGGCAGTACCCCCGACGACGTTTCCCGCTGCCAGCCCGAGCAGGGACATCACACTAACGCTCTTGCCGGAGCCAGATTCACCGACAATGCCCAGGGTCTCTCCGGGGTGGACATCGAAGGTCACTCCGTCCACGGCGGTCACAGTGTTCGATCCGCTGCCGAACGTGACACGTAGGCCATCCACCGAGAGCAGCGGTTCCTGCCCTGGTGGCGCTTCAGAGTCCTGGAGAGCCATGCAACCTCCTCGTTACAACGGACCGGTCACGGTCGGTACATGCACTGAATGGGGATCCTAGCGAACTTTCACTGATCAGTGAGGGTGTTTCAGCGACTGCAACCTGTCAGCGCCAATCGTCGGTGGAGTCGACGGGATAGATCGGCCGCGGCACGCGCTCCCACGGCAGCGCGGAAATGTCTGTCTGCGTGGGCCCTGGGGTGTCAGCCCGGATGACCGCAGTCGTCACGTGCTCAAACCATTGGAAGTTACTCGCGGTCTTGAGCACCAAGGCCTGGTAGTCCTGTGGGTTGATACCAAAGTGTCCGTAGAGGGCGGGGTGATTGCCCGCGACGCCGGGCCGCTCACTCACTACCAGCGTGACGTTGCCCGTATCCACGACCGCAGTTGCCCCCATGTCCACATGCTCATCCTGATACCCGCCGCCGGGATTCAGGATGAGTTCCTCGGCAGACCGCACCTTGACGGTGAGCTCAAGTGGTTCGAACCAGCCGCTGACCGCACCACCCACCCGCACCTCGACCTGAGCGCCGGCACCGGCTGCGAGCAAGGTCCGGGCGGCATGTGGATCGACCATCGGCACCAGCGCGCGCAGCCCTCCCACACGAAGCAACTCGCTCAGGAGCACAGTGCTGTCACCACCTGCTCCGCCGAAGACCGAATCGCCGGTGTCACTCAGGATCACCGGCGTCGGCGAAGCCAGAGCCAGCTGGACGGCTTCGGCCGGTGGCACTGAGGTCGTGACTTGGAATCGTTCTCGTTGGGACCAGGCCCGATCGGCCATTTCCTCGGCGAGCGTCTCGGCCAGCGGTTGATCGCCATCGGTCACGACGACAATCGCCCAACCGGCTTCCTCGAGGTCGAGCCACGGCTGCATGGGGAAGGGCGAGACGGATAGAACCCCCGGGAGGCCTTCCAGGTGCCGTGCGCGGTCGAACCATTCCTTCATCGGGCCCGTGGATGTGAGGTACTGCTCCTGATGGGATAGGAGTCGCAGTTTGCGCCAGCCGATCGTAGGCGCGACCTCACCGGCAGCGACGCGCAAGAGCAGTGCCGCACTGAGCCGGCCGGTGTCGAACGGGTCATGGGGCTGGGTGCGGTGCCCGATGATCGCCGTGGACAGATCAACGAGCCGCGAGGTGATGTTCGCATGATGATCAAGCCCCACGACAATGGGAAGATCGGATCCGACAATCGACCGGGCGACCGTGAGCAGGTGCCCTTCGACGTCGTCGTCACCGCTGGCGGCACAGGCGCCGTGCAGCAACAGAGCCAGGCCGTCCAACTCCCCCGCCCCTCGAAGTTGACTGCGCAGTTCGTCGGTCAGCGTGTGCAGCGTCTCTGCGGTGAGCCTTCCTCCGGCGACAGCACGCGCACGCACCAAGGGGACCACTTCGACATCACGCCCGGATTCCTGCACTCCTTCGAGGAAGCCTCCGATGGGCCCGACACCGGCCAGTTTCGTGAGCACTTCCTGTCCGCGATATATCCCGAACGCTGCGAAGTTGTCGATCGTCGACGGTGCCGGGTTGAATGTATTCGACTCTTGTCCGATATACGCCACAGCTATGCGCATGCAGCCACCTTCCTTGGCAGAACATCCAGCGGCCCTGCTGACACTCGCACGGGCACAACCGGCGAGTTGCGGGCATGACCACTGCCCGATGATGTCGTTTCGAGTATCGAAACTCCGGGTCCAGTATCCGGCACGCGGGTGTCAGCGTCAAGAGACCGACGAGACTCACGAAAAGTGCCCGCGAACGGTTTGCCGTGCCTCACGTAGGAATGCCCGCGAACGGTGAACCGTGGGAGGGCATGGGAAGTGAGTTGGAGATGGCATCTCGCGCCGATGTGACGGCGAAGTTTGCTCGGGAGTATTCTCGGGCTTCGAAGAAGGACAAGGGCCTGGTCCTGGATCAGGTTGTGGCGGTGACTGGCTGGTCGCGGGACAACGCGCGCCGGCGATTGACCGCGGCGGCCAAGGACCCACCGGGCCGCGGTAGGCAGGTCGCTAAGGTCAAGCGCCGGGCGCGGGCGCCGAAGTACTCCTACGACGCGCGCAAGGTGCTGCAGAGGGTGTGGGCGGCCTCGGGTGGGCAGTGTGGGAAGTATCTGGCCGCCGCGATGCTGCTGGACCTGCTGGACCTGCTGGAACGCTCCGGGGAGTTGGTTACCGGTACGGGGCGCTACTCCCAGGCTGTGCGAGCAGAACTGGAGGCGATGAGCCCAGCCACCATTGACCGCTACCTGGCCCCGGCGAAGGCCAAGGACCAACTCCGGGGTAAGTCGGCCACCAAGGCCGGGCCCTTGCTGCGCAACTCGATCACCATCCGCAAGGCCGGCGATGAGGTCGAGGCCGAACCAGGGTTCTTCGAGGTCGACACCGTTGCCCACTGCGGCCCCGTGCTCAAGGGCGAGTTTGAACCGGCCCGGGTTTGATGCCGCTGCTGTTTGAGTCCGAGAGGATGGACAGCATGCCGAAGAAGATCGATCCCCAGCTGCGCGCGAGGTGCGTGCGGCTCGTGCGCGAGCACGCCCAGGAGTACCCCACCTTGACCGCGGCGACGGCCGCGGTCGCCCGTCAGGAGGGCGTCTCGCGAGAGTCCGTGCGGCGCTGGCTGGCCCAGGCCGAGGTCGACGACGGGACCCGCCCCGGCGTCACCAGTGAGGAGTCTGCCGAGATCAAGCGCCTGAAGACGGAGAACAGGCGGTTGCGGGAGGACAACGAGATCCTTCGCCGGGCCTCGATTTTCTTCGCGGGGGAGCTCGACCCCCGAGGCCGCTGATCTGCGCGTTCATCGACGAGATGCGCGCCGAGGGCTATGCAGTCGAGCCGATCCTGCGCGTCCTGCGTCAGCAGGGCCTTGTGATCGCTGCACGGACCTACCGGGCCTGGAAGAGGCCGGCCCGCATCACTGCCCGCACTGTCACAGACGCGTTCGTGGAGGACAAGATCCGCGACCTCGCCTGGAAGCTCAACCCGGTCACCGGGCAGATGCAGATGACGCCGGAGGGCCTGTACGGGCGACGGAAGTGGGTTGCGCTGCTTCGCCGCCAGGAGGGCCTTGCCGGCACCTCCCGGGGCGCGGTGGACCGCGCGATGCGGACCCTGGGTCTCGAGGGCATCCGGCGGGTGAAGAAACTCCGCACCACCATCCCGGGCCCAGACGGGAAACGTGCCGGTGACCTTCTCAATCGCGACTTCACGGCCCCGGCCCCGGACCGCGTGTGGGTCACCGACTTCACCTACGTCCGCACCTGGGCGGGGTTCGTCTACGTCGCGTTCGTCGTGGACGTGTTCGCCCAGCGGATCGTGGGCTGGCACGCCAACACCAGCATGCGCACCGACCTGGTCATGACCCCTCTGCGGATCGCCCTCTGGCAGCGCGACCGCGAAGGAAACCCCGTCTCACCAGGAGCTTTGGTGCATCACAGCGATGCCGGCGCCCAGTACACCTCGATCCGATACACCGAGCACCTCGACCTCGAGGGCATCGCCCCGTCCATCGGGACCGTCGGCGACGCGTTCGACAACGCCCTCATGGAGAGCGTGAACGGCCTGTTCAAGACCGAGTGCATCCGCACCACGGTCTTCCACGCGGGCCCCTACAAGACGCTCTCAGACGTCGAGTACGCCACCGCCGGCTGGGTCGACTGGTACAACAACCGGCGCCTCCACGGCTCTCTGGGGATGCTCACCCCGGTAGAGTTCGAGACGCTCTACTACGAGGCCCTCAACCGAGAGCCCGCACCCACAAAGTAGCGGCAGAGAAGCCGTGCCGATTCAAGGCGCGGAAACAGCGCCCTGCACCGCATCACGCTGGTGCGCATGCAGCGCGACCCTCAAACGAAGGACTACGTCGCACGCAGGAGGCAACAGGGCAAGAACACCAGGGAGATCATGTGCTGCCTCAAACGCGCGATCGCCCGAGAGGTCTACCGGGCGCTGACGAGAACCCCAACCGGCAACACGAGCACACTTCAAAGCCCAGCGCAGGGACAAGGGCATGACCCTCACTCAGGTCGCGCGAGCCCTCCACACCCGGCCCGCCCGCATCTCCGATATCGAGAACCAGCGACGCCCGCTGCCCGAACTCACCGCCCGCTACGAGCAATGGCTCCAAACGGCTTGACACAGAATAGGAGCATCATGATGCACCTCGGAGACATTCGCCCGACGCGGCGTCACGCTTGCGTAACACCGGTCAGTACATCACCCAGCCCCCATCAACGTTGATGACCTGCCCGGTGATGAAGGAAGCTTCGTCGCTAGCGAGAAAGACGAATGCACCGGTGAGGTCGTCTGCGGTCCCGCGCCGGGGTAGCGCTTGTTTGGGCAGGATCCTTGCGGCTACTGCGTCCGCATCAGGACTCAACTCCAACTCTTGTTCGGTGCGGATCGCTCCGGGCATGACTGCGTTTACGCGCACGTGATGCGGTCCCAGTTCACGGGCCAGGGCGCGAGTCATTCCCAGGATCGCGGCCTTCGAGGCCGTGTAGTGCACCGCATCGGGCTGCCCGGTCTCGACCATGACCGACGTCAACGTAATCAGCGACCCCCTATTAGCGATGAGATCACTCCTGGCCGCTGCAGCGAGCAACCAAGTACCGCGGGTGTTCACCGCCTGGACGTGGTCCCACTGTGGGATCGAGATCTCCTGAAACGGCGAACGACCCGAGGCAGCAGCATTCGCAACCACCGTTGTCAGCGGACCGATGGACGATCGCGCTGCCGCGACCACCTGGCCCGGTCCGGCAGGATCAGCAAGGTCCCCCGGCACTGCAGCAACCTGACCCCCAGTGACGCGCAGGTCGTCCACCAGGCCCTTGGCAAGGTCGGTCATGGCCGGGGTGGGCTCATGATGAATCGCTACCGCGGCACCTTCGGCAACGAAGGCACGGGCGGTCGCGGCCCCGATCCCCCGGGAACCCCCGGTGACGAGAACCCGGTAACCGTGCAATCTTCCGTCGAGTGACATGGACGTGCTCCTTAGATGGGGTCAGGCGTCGCGTGCAGCGTGCGTCCTTGCGGTGTTCGTCAGGCGAGCGCTTGACCCGCCAAGCCACCTTCGACTGTCAACACGGCGTCGACGAGCAACTTCGTCGCTTCGGCCTTCGGGGTGGTGAACAAGTCGGCCGGCGCGCCTGTCTCGACGATGCGTCCGGCCGACATCACCGCCACCCGCGACGTGGTGTAAGCCACCACGGACAGGTCATGTGCAATGAGAACGAGCGTCAGGCCCAGTTCAGCAACCAAGTCCTTCAACAGGTTGAGCACCTGTGCCTGAATAGAAACATCGAGTGCCGAGACTGGTTCATCGGCGAGCAGGACTTTGGGCGCCGGCATGAGGGCCCGGGCGATGGCGATGCGTTGCAACTGACCACCGGAAAACTCGTGCGGGTACTTGTGTACCGCCTCCTTGGACATGCCGACCTGGTCAAGCACCTCATACATCCGACGCTCGTGATCGACCTGCACCCCCAGGCTGCGGAGTGGTTCGACCAGCGATGCGCCTACCTTCATGCGGGGGTCCAGCGAGGCCCGGGGGTTCTGAAGTACTACTTGGACCGCTCGACGGAACGCGATCCGACCGGCACGGTTCGCATCCCAGACGTCTTTCCCGTGAAAGTTCATGACGCCGGCATTGGGACGCTCTTCACCGACCAAGATGCGGGTGAGAGTGGACTTGCCAGACCCCGACTCACCGACCAGCCCGACTGCCTCCCCCTCCATGGCGTGGAAGTCGATGTCGATGAGTGCGTCCAGCGTTGGCCGTCGGGAGATAAGCTTGGTGCGCGGCAAGCGATACTCCTGAGACACATTGCGGGCTTCGATAATGGGGGTGGGATCCTCCGGAGACGGCGCATCGGACGTCAACGTGTCTTCACCTCCGATTCGACAGTCACCTGCAAGTGTTCAGGGAACCAGCACGCCACGCGGGACTCGGTTCCGGTGAGTTCTGGGGTTTGCTCACACTGAGCCTGCGCCCGCGAGCACCGCGGCCGGAACGCGCACCCCGTCGGCATGTCATGCAGCGGTGGCACCGTGCCCTTGATGTGTGGCAGCCGCACATCTGCACTAACGTCGATGTTGTCCATCGTCGGCTGGGACTCGAGCAGACCACGGGTGTACGGGTGTTTTGGTGTGCGAAGCACCACGTCTACGGGCCCTTGCTCCACAACTCGTCCGCCGTACATGACGGCCACGTAGTCGCACATCGCCGCGATCACCGGTAGGTCATGAGTGATCATCAACAAGGCACTGCCCCGCTCGGTGACGGCGGTGTCGAGGAGCCGTAGCACCTCCTTCTGGACTGTGACGTCCAGGGCGGTAGTCGGCTCGTCGGCAATGATCAGTTGCGGATAACAGGCAACAGCCATCGCAATCATGATGCGCTGACGTTGTCCACCGGAGAGTTGGTGGGGGAACGAGCGCATCAACTGTGGCGGGCGGGGCAATTTCATCAGGGTCAGCAGGTCCAGTGCCTGGTCATGTGCTTGCTGTGCCGTGGTTGACGTGTGCCGGCGGATCACCCAGGTGATTTGTTCACCGACGCGCCTGGTGGGATTGAGCGCAGACAACGGGTCCTGGAAAATCATCGACAACGTGCGGCCACGCCGCCGAGAGAGTTGCTGGTCAGAGACAGCAGCCAAGTCCACGCCGTCATGCCAGATTTCCCCGTCGACTTGCCAGCCCTCGGGTTGCAGACCCATGATTGCCAGCGCCGTCAGGCTCTTTCCAGCACCGGACTCACCGACGATTCCGACGCGTTGGCCGGGCAGGATCTTCAGGTCCACGCCCCGTACCGCGCGCATTTCATCGCGGCGGACGACCAGATTGCGGACATCGAGTACAGGTGTGGTCACGGTTACCTCCGAGACAGGCGAGGATCGAGTTTGTCGCGCAACCCGTCACCGAGCAGGTTGAGACCGAGGACGGCGAAGACGATTGCCAGTCCGGGCCATAGTGCGAGCGGGCTGGACACACCGACCATGTCCTGGGCTTCCTTCAACATCATGCCCCAAGAAATCGCCGGCCGGTTGACGCCGACTCCCAGGTACGACAGGGACGCCTCAGTGAGGATGCCGACAGCGAAGTACAGCGTGAACTGAACGGTCAGGACCGAGGCGACATTGGGTAGGACGTGGCGGGCAAGGATGAAGGGGTTCCGACGGCCGTACAGCCGGGCGGCTGTGATGAAGTCCTCCGCGAGCACTCGCAACGCCGCGGCGCGCACCACCCTGGCAAAGGAGGGTGTGAAGAAAACTGTGAGCGCGAAGATCGTCGAACCAACCCCCGCCCCGATGGTCGCAGCGAGCACCAGGGCGAACACCACTCCGGGGATTGCCAACAAGATGTCCGCGCTACGCATCACCGTCTCATCCACTGCCGACCGGCCGGCCGCTGCGATGAGGCCGGCAGCCCCACCGATGACCATGCCGAGCAGGGCTGCACCCGCGGCGACCAGGGTCGAGGTTCGTGCCCCCACCATGAGCGCGCTGAGCACATCCCGCCCCAGGGGGTCGGTGCCAACCAGGTGTCCCGGTGAGCCGAACGGTTGTAGCCGATTGCCAGGCGCGACCGCATTGGGATCCATGGGCAGCCAGAAAACGGAGACGACCGCGATGCCGATGAACGTTCCAGTCATCACCAGTCCGACCCAGAATGCCAGGTGCGCCTTGCCGCGGCGCCGCATGCTGGGAGCGAGAGCGGACTCCGGGGCGATAGTGGGAGGTGTCTGACTCATTTGCTCGCCACCCTTACGCGTGGATCCAGGATTCCGTACAAGACATCGACCACCAGATTGACCGTCATGACGAACGCGACGACGACCATCACTGTGCTCTGCACAACGATCACCTCGCGAGCGCTCACTGCCGAGAGGATCATTCGACTCAGACCCGGCAGCGAGAACACGGTTTCGATAATCACCGTTCCGCCCACCAGTTCGGCCGCGAGCAGTCCGATAACGGTCACCAGGGGCAGTGCCGCGTTGCGCAATCCGACCCGGTACAGCGAGGTCCTGCGGGTCATCCCGAAGGCCCTTGCGGTTCGGACGAAGTCCTCGTTCATCACATCCAGCACCGCGGTCCGGGTGTATCTGCTCAGAGATGCCGCCATCACTACACCCAGCGCGAAGGCCGGCAGAATCAACGACCGCACTGCACGCCAGATACCGTCCGACCAGGGTGTCCAGCCTCCGGTGGGCAGTAGCCCGAGATGGACCCCGAACACCATGGCGAGCAGCACACCTGCCCAGAACACCGGTACCGCAATACCGACCTGGCTGAGCATCGCTACCAGCGCCCCGATCGGGCGCCGTGCGTGGGTTGCGGCGAAGGTCCCCACCGGGATGGCCACGAACAGGGCGATCGCCATCCCGCCCAACGCGAGCGGAATACTGATCGGGAGCCGACTCAGGATCATCTCGGAGACCGGCTCTCCGGTACGGAAGGAGTTCCCGAGATCGCCCTGGAGCATGCCAAAAAGCCAGTCGAAGTACTGCACCGGGAGTGGACGGTCAAGCCCGAGTTCCGCCATCAGTGCGTCAATGGCACCCGGACTTGCATCCTGGCCCAGCATGACCGCTGCAATGTTTCCGCCAGCCAAGCGGATGAGCGAGAAGATCAGCAGGGACGAGACCAGCAACGCCAGGACGAAGAACGCCAGACGCCGCGCAAGAAAGACCACCATGAGATTCCCTCTCGGTGTGGCTCGGCGCTCAAAGCCGAGACGTGCTGGGCAACGTGGGCCGCGGGTACCGATCCCCGCGGCCCACGTCCGTCACCAGTGGAGGTTCTTGAACTGGATGTCGACCATGATCCGGGGCTCCTGCCAGCCCTGCAGGTCCGGATGGAACAAGCCGACTCCGTTCTTGGCTGCCAGGGGGACGATCACTGCGTCTTCCTTGAGCACTTCATTGGCAGCCGCCATCCGGTCGTCGTACTCCTCGATCGACTCGGCACTATCAGCCTCGTTCAGCAACTCGGTGAACTCCTGGCTGCAGTACGTGGTCCAACCCGCTTGATCGGGGCTTTCACAGGCGAAACCCGTGATCGGAGCTGCACTGGACATCACGGTGATGCCGAACTGCGGAGGGCGCGCCTGGAACACGGTTTGGGAGTAGCGCGCCAGTTCGATGGCATTGCGGTCGATGTCCGCCCCGACCTGCTGCAGTTGGGCAACGAGGATGTCGGCCGGCAGCGAGAGGTCCGGAACGTCACTCAGTGAGGTGAATTCGACAGATTGCGTGTCGAGACCAGCCGCCGAGATGGCACCAGTGGCAGCATCAAGGTCAGAGGGGTGCGGGCAGGCCTCCGCGCTCTCTGGCGCGAACCACGAGGTGTCTTCCAATCCGAAATCGCAGGTGGCGTCGGCGCCCCAGGGTGCGTTGAACGCAGCCAGGATGTCCTCCCGGTTGAAGGCCTGAGCAAGCGCCTGACGCGCTTCGGGCTCATCAAAGGGGGCCTGGGTCGAATTGAATGCCACGTAGAGCATCTCGCCGACCTGTGGGTAGGTGACCAGATTGAAACTCTCATCGAAGCCTTCGGTCGTCAGCCTCTCCCACAGATCGATGGTGATCACGGGGAAGACGTCGACCTCGCCGGCGCTCAGTGCGTTCAGCGCTGCGGTGCCGTCAGGAATGATCCGTACGGTGACGTCTTCAATACTGGGGGCCTCCCCCCAATAGTCCTCGTTGACGCTGAAGGCCAGTTGGTCATCGGTGGCGTAGTTGTCGAGCACGTACGGCCCGGTGCCGATCGGGTTGGTAGCGATCCCATCGGCCGCTGACTCCGGCTGGATCAAGCCTGACATCCCACCCATTCCTTGGAAGAATGCTTGGCTGGGTCGCTCCAACTCCACCTCAACGGTGCGCTCATCCACTGCCGTGATCGACTCCACTGCGCCGTAGGCCGCGGCGTATGTGGAGATCGGGCTCTCCTGCATCGACGTCAGGGAGTAAACGACGTCGTCGGCAGTCACGGGGTCGTCGTTGGAGAAGGTGGTTTCCCGGATCGTGAAGGTGTACGTCGTTTGGTCGTCGCTGATGTCCCACGACTCCGCCACCGCTGGCTCTGGTTCACCGGCGTCATCGAAGTAGACGAGCGGTTCCACTACGTTGCCCGGGATCCAGAGGATCAGCGCCGTCTGGTTGTTATTCACATAATCCAACGTGCCAGGGTCCTGAAGTGCGATGAGCGTCAGTGAGTTGTCTTCCGCGCCTGGGGCCGCGGGCGCTCCGCCCGAGGCTGGTTCTTCTGCAGTGGACTCTCCGCCATCGCCGCCGTTGCCGCACGCCCCGAGCAGGAGGGCCGCTCCGAGCAGGGCCGAAGCCGTTTTCAACCGTGTCGTCCTGGAACGTCGTAATTCCATCCGTGACCCTTTCACAGTGTGATCCAAGTGTCCGGAAAGACCTCAGTGTTCCGAACCCTGGAATGATTAGTTCAGTATGCGGTTCAGCGTTGCTCCGGTCAAGACTCCTTCAGAGCAACTGAATAACGTTTCAATAACCTGACCGGCGCGACGAGAGATGTAGGACTGGCCGGGCCTTGGGAGGCTGTACCGCCTCGACCTGCACCCTCGCGGTGAACAGCCTGCCGGCCTGCGGCTCGGCCGCGCTGCGCGCGGCATCGAAGCCTTCCTGCGCCGTCGTGATCAGGAGATCACGTCCGTCCGGTCCACCGATGGCCACACTCGTCGTTTGGGCCGTCGGCACGTGCACGACGACATCCATGCGCCCAGTGGGGTCGAATCGTCGCACTTGCCCGAGCCCGTACATCGCGACCCATAGGCCGCCTGCCGCGTCGAGTGCGATGCCGTCGGGCAATCCCTCCCCGCCGATCTGCATCATCTTCTCGGAGTGCATCACACCGCCGGAGTCGGGCTCGATCCGGTGACGCCAGATCGTGCGGGCCAGTGAGTCCACGTGCAAGAGCGAGCGGGTCCGCCGATCCCAAGCCATTCCGTTGGACAGGCTGAATCCGTTCGCGACAACGTGAGCAGTCCCGTCTCGATCTACGCGAATCAAGGCGCCCTCTTCGGGGCGCCGGTTGGGTCCCACGGCACCGATCCAGAGCCGGCCAGCGGAGTCTGCGATGCCGTCGTTGAGCACCGTTCCCGCCGGCAACTCCACAGTGGTCCATGTTGAGGCGATTTCCGGTCCCTGGGCGCTTGCTACGACCCTCTGAATTGAACGCTCTCGCGCAATGACTACGTCACCGTCGAGCGCGGGGTGAACCAGCGAGACACGATCACCCAAGGCGAGGAGCGGCTGCTTCACCGGGGCATGCAGTGCAGGTGAGCACCACACCTCCCCCGCCTCCGCGTCCACCCACCACCACGTGGTGCCGGACCAGCGCGGACTCTCCCCCAGCCGGGACCGGGGCACGTCTAACGCGATGGCCTCGCACGCCGTAGGTGCCGCCGGCATCACGATCCGGGCCGGTACGCCACTACGTCGACTTCGAACTTCAGCGAACTGATGCCTCCGGTGGTGGTCGTCCGCGCGGGTAGTGGCTCGTTGAAGTACTGCCGATAAAAGCGGTTGTATTCGTCGCGGTAGGCGGCGTCCCCCAAGTACGAGCGCACCTGCACGACGTCATCCATCGTTGCTCCAGCCGCCGCAAGGATCCGCTCGACATTGCGGAAGGAACGTTCCATCTCCGCGGCGAAGTCTCCTTCCACGTAGGCGCCGGTGTCGTCAACGGAGGCTTGACCGGAGACGAAGATGAAGTCCCCCGCCTTGATTGCTGGTGAGAAGGGCAGATGGCTGACGGGAATGTCGCCTGTGATCGATTGACGCGGCATGAGCAGATCCTCTCTGATGGTGCTCGACGGGCGGGGGGTCAGTTCGCGGCAGGTCGCCACGCAGTGTCGGGGTCCAGTGGCCACAGCGGGCGGTCGGCCCGGCGGAAGGGCATGCGGTCAAGCCGAGAGTCCGAGGGGCCCCGGGTGTCGACGTCGATGCATTCCCGGGCGATCGGTTCATAGAACGCGCGATATCCGCCGGCTGATTTGGTCACCACGATATGCGCGTCCTGCGGGTCCAAGCCGACGTGCTCGTACAACTGGTAATCCAGTTGACTCGCGGGCCGTTCCACGATGACTACATGCAGGTGGTCACCCACACGCACGACCGCCGTTGCACCGAGATCGACCGGGCTTGGCGGATAGAGCGATGTGAACCGGCCGTCGGTCAGTTTCACCACGGTGCCGGTGACCCCGATCTGGCCGTGGAATTCAGGAGCCAGGGAGCCTCCAACGGTGAGGGTGACGTCCGCACCCACACCGGCCGTGGCACACTCTTTGGATGCTTCGCCGTCGGTGACGATCACCTGGGCACGGCCGGTCAGCGAGGCAGCGAGGAGTCCGGCGAGGACCTCGACGCCGTCACCAGTGGCACCCGCGGAGACACTATCGGCGCCGTCCCCGAACACGACCGGCCCTTGGGTGGGGTCGGGTGCCGTGCACCCGGCACGCTGGAGTGCCTCACTGATCGGCACCTTAGGCGCCCGAACTTGCGTGCGTCGGTCCCACGCCATCTGGGCCAGTTCCGCGGCGCGCTGCTCGGCCAACCCGCCTTCGCCGGCGGTAACAACGACGGCGGACCAACCCAGATCAGGTACGTCGAGCCAAGGTTGGGTCATGAAAAGCGAAGCATCGAGAACGTGGGGTTCGTTGACGATCTCACCGATCCGGTCCATCACTTCGCGGATGGGTGGCTGGTTCGTGTCCTGCCCTTCGGCCGAGGTGATCATTGGGATCTTCTGCCACGCGAGCCGGGCCTGTGCTCCTTCGAGCTCAGCGAGAAGGAGGCGCATGGCGCGTTCACCGGTGGAGACCATGTCCACGTGCGGAAGAGTGTGGTACCCGGCAAGGAGTGGGGTGGCCGCTGCCATCCGGGCCGTGAAGTGGCAGTGCAGGTCGAAGGACGCAGCAACCGGCACTCCCATCAAGGCGGCTATCTGCTCCAGCAGGTCTCCCTCAACGTCGTCCTCATCGTCGGCCACCATCGCACCGTGCAACTGCACGTAGATGCCATCGACCTCTCCGCGATGCGATGCCAAGCCATCGAGCAACCGGTCGCGCAACCGTGGGTAAACTCCGGCAGCCAATATCGGTCCGCTGAGCGCGCCCGCCGATGTGGTCGGTATGACCTGTGCGCCCGCTTCGCGCGCGATCGCCACAGCACCGGCGACCGAGTCCAGCCCTTGGCCGGCCTCCAAGACATCTGCACCCGAGGCGAAGGTGGTGCTTTCGAATGCATCCATGCGCGTACGACCCGGAGCGAACGTGTTGGCCTCGAACATCAGGCTCGCGACCGCAATCCTGGGGGCTCCGGACACTTGCGCTGCGCGACGACCCGCCATGACTTCGCCCTCGTTCCATCAAAAGCAAACTGTGTTTTATTCGACGCAACCCTAATCGTCTAGACTTATCACGCGCAATAGTCAGCTACTGGTGTCGGCGTCCCACTGCTCGGAATGTGCATCCGCGGTGGATGGTCCTTGTGTGACGATCACCGCCAACGAGCGAAAGGCAACTGCCATGCCCCGTCCCACCCGCCGCGTCGGTGTTATCGGCTTCTGGCACGAGACCAACACATTCTCCGCCACCCCGACATCCATAGAGCAGTTTCGTGACTTCGAGTTGCTCTCCGGCGAGACCCTCGCGCAGGCTAATGCCGACGTCGGCTCCGTGATCGGAGGCTTCCTGGACGCACAGGGGTTCGAGTTGGTGCCGATCTTCTCCGCCGGCGCATGGCCGTCCGGGCCGATTGACGAAGAAGCGATGTCGGAACTGTTCGACCGGGCACGCCGGGCGTTGCAGCAGGCCGGTCGCCTCGACGGTGCCCTCGTCAACCTGCACGGCGCCATGGTTGCTGACGGTTACCCGGATACCGAAACCACCGCATTGGAACTGGTTCGGGAGGTCGCGGGTGAGATACCCATGGCCGCGGTGCTCGACCTGCACGCGAATCCCTCGCCCACACTGGTGGACCGGGCCGATGTGTTGATCAGTTACGACACCTATCCACACATCGATATGCGGGAGCGAGGTGCGGAGGCAGCCGGACTGCTGGATACGGTCCTGTCCGGTACGGCGCTACGCACCGCCATCCGCAAGGTGCCCCTGCTGGTCTGCCCGGTGGCCCAGGCGACGGACGCCACCCCCATGGCCGACCTACAAGTTCGGGCTGCAGCGCGCGCCCGTCAGGCCGGGCTTCATCGGGTGTGCGTGATTGGCGGCTTCGCCTATTCCGATGTCGAGCGTGCCGGCATGAGCGTGCTGGCGATCCATGACGAGGCTCACGCCGCAGCGGCAGTCGAGGTTCTGGACGAGACCGTCGCCGACATCGCCGCCCACGCCGCGGACTTCGAGGTCGCCCGGGACGATCCGGCTACCGCCGTGCGCCGGGCGTTGGCGAGCCCGGTCCGTCCAGTGGTACTGGCGGATGTCGCCGACAACATCGGAGGCGGGTCAGCGGGCGATGGCACGGCCTTGTTGGCCGAACTGCTGCGAGCCGGGGCTACCGACGCCGTCGTGCCGATCGTGGATCGTGACGTTGCTCTGCTCGCACAGGAACTCGGCGAGGGAGCTGACATCGAAACGCTAGTGGGCGCCAAGACCGACACACACCATGGTGTTCCCTTGCGAATCCGGGGCCGGGTCCGTCGGATCAGCGACGGCCGTTACCGCACCTCGGGACCATGGATGACCGGACGCGAATTCTCCATGGGAACCACTGCGGTGATCGACGTCGGCGGTGTCACCCTGCTCGTCATGGCTGACCGCACTCCGGCATTCCACGAGGAGCAATTCACCAGTCAGGGGATCGATCCAGCGCAAGCGTCAGTGATCGTAGTCAAGGGTGCGATTGCCTGGCGCGGCGCCCTGGGCCACATCGCCCGAGAAGCCATCGAAGTCGCTGGACCAGGCATCACGCCCGTGGATGTGCATGCCCTTCCTCGCCGCACCAGTCCAATGACATGGTGACCGGTTACCTGCCGGAGATCAAAACCACGTGGTGATCGCGCCGACCACGGCGTCCTGATCGTCCAGCAGTGGCACGAGGGACCATTTGTCGAACGCCGTACAGGGGTGACACGGGCCTAAGCGGAGCACATCTCCCACTTGCACCTGCCCGCCGTGAGAGACATAAGCATGCTGATCGTTCATCCGGTCCACTGTCACTCCATCGGTGGCAATGGCTTCGCCATTCCGCAACACCTGTAGCACCACCGGCATACGGCTGTCATAGGGAGCGTCCCGTTTGCCGAAGTTCGCCAGGGCCAGTCCTGGTTCCGGTGCAGAGACCACGGCAGCCCACAGATCCAATGCGGGCCGTAGCCCCCCCAGGGGGTGGTCCGCCTCCGGAGCCAGAGGCGCAGCCGCCGCCGAGGCACCGTGATCGTGGGTGATCGTCGCACCCGAACGCACCACAAGCCGCAGCGGCACGCTCAGTTCCGGCCGGTCGACCTTCGCGAGTCTGTCCGGGTAGACCGACCCTCCGGCAGTCAGCAGGACTTCGGTGACTTCATCGAAGAGATCACGACGATCCAGTTCGACCGTGACAGCCACCAACCGGGCCAGGAAAGCATCGATGCGTTCCAAAGATGCCTCATCACGTCCGACGGGAAGGATTCCCTCGAAACCTTCAACCCCCGCCAACGTCAGCGCGGAGCTCCCGTGCACTGCCTCGGCGATCTCGATCAGATCAGCCTCATCCCGCACTCCGGTCCGCCCTCCGGTCACCCCCAACTCGACCAGGACCGGTAGCGGGTTCCGCATCCCGGCGCGGTCCAGATGTTGAGCGACCATCTCCACACCCGCGAGGGAATCCACGATCGGCACCACCTGGACGTCAGGATATTCCTGGGCCAATCGCGCCAGGGCGGTGGCATTTCCACGGTCGACGACTTCATGAGCAAGGATGATCCGATCTACCCCCGTCGCCGCAAGGAACCTCGCCTGGTGGACTGAGGCCGCCGCCATGCCCCACGCACCGGACTGCAACTGCAGCCGCACGATCTCCGGTGACATATGCGTCTTTGCATGTGGTGCCTGCTCGACGTCGTTCGCTTCGCACCACTGGGCCTGCAGGCGAGCGTTATGTTCCAGGGAACTCACCCGCAGGGTCAGTGCCGGCAGAAGCAGATTGTCGCGGTACCACCCTTGCCGACCCACGTTTTGGGGCTCCACGGTCGGATCGGGCAGACTTCGAAAACGCGGGAGCGGCTCTCCGGTCGTCGATACGGCGGGTTTCGTCCAAGGGATTGACCGTTCCATAGGGCGATAGTAGCGTGACGCCTGGTGGAATGCACGTTCCAATGGCCAAAACTTGCTTCATGAACACGGTTGAATAAGAGGAGACTCCCCATGACGATCGCTGCGTGGCCTGCATCTGAACAGGCTTGGGAACGCACCAAGGGTTCGCTCGCCGGTGGTGTCTCCACGGGGCTCCGGGCGGCAATGAAGCCGCACCCGCTCTTTTTCGAAGGTGGCTCCGGGCCACGTTTGACCGACCTGGACGGCCACAGTTATCTGGACTACGTCCTCGGCTGGGGACCCGTCATCCTCGGCCATGGGCACCCCGGATTGACTGAGGCCGTTCAACGCCAACTTCCCTTGGGCGCAACCTACGGATCGGGTCATCTGCTTGAAGCAGAAGTCGCCGAGAAGGTGCTGGAGCGCATCCCTGGCACCGAACGCGTGCTGTGGTCCAACACCGGGTCGGAGGCCACCCAGGTGGCGCTGCGGCTCGCTCGCGGCGTGACTGGTCGGCAGCGATTCATCAAATTTGGTGGGCACTATCACGGTTGGTCCGACTCCATGCTGATCGGCTACCGCCCCGGTACAGACGGCACTCTCGGACTCGGCAGTCAGGGTCAGAACCCCAACGCATTGAATGATCTTCACCTGGTGGAGTGGGGCGACCTGGCAACCGCCACCGAACTGGCGCAGTCCTCGGAAGCGGATATCGCGGCAATCATCCTTGAGCCGGTTATGGCAAACTCGGGCGTCCTGGAGCCACCAGCGGGGTTCCTCGAGGGACTGCGGGAGTTGTGCGATGCCACCGGTGCGGTTCTCATCTTCGATGAGGTGATCACCGGATTCCGGATCGACACCGGCGGTGCGGTCACTCGCTACGGCGTACGGCCGGACCTGGTCGTACTGGCCAAGGCCATCGCCGGGGGATATCCACTGGCAGCGGTAGCCGGTCGGGCGGAGATCATCGACCGCACCACCTCCGGCATCGTGCATGCAGGCACCTATAACGGGAACCCTGTGGTCCTCGCAGCCGGTGGAGCGACGCTGGACGCCCTGGCTGAACCAGGAGTGTATGAGGCCTTCGAGCGACGCGGCAGCGCGCTCGCCGACGGTATGCGAAGCGCGTTCGCCCGCCATGGCGTGACTGCTGCCATCGGTGGCGTCGGCCCCGTGGTGCAGTGCGCGCCCGGTGTGGCCAGGAACAACACGTTCACCGACTTCATGGCGGCCGATCAGGAATTCTATGACCGCTTCGTCGTGCAGATGTTGCGTCGCGGGGTGTTCGCGCTGCCCGGGGGGCGTTGGTACATTTCCACCGCTCACACCGATGAGGACATTGCGCAGACAGTGGCCGTGATCGATGAGGCGCTGGGTGCCACGCTTGCCGAAGGCCCCGGTCCCGTGACCGCGACTACCGAGTGACGCTCGCCCGATCAAAGTTGCTGTAACCAGCGGGTCAAACGCTGGGGGATCTCCTCCGTCGTCGTGGGCGTGGGCCGTCGATCACTCGCGGTGAAGCGGCCGAGGTCTTTGAGACCGTGCCCCGTGAGCACGACGCACGGCTGATCCGCAGCCCCCAGGCGTCCCTGCTCAACGTCTTGGCGGACAGCCGCCAAGGCGAGCGCTGCGGCGGGCTCCACGAAGATGCCCTCGGTGCGGGCAAGGAGGTCCTGGGCGGCCCAGGCGTCCTCGTCGGCTACCGGGACTCCCCACCCGCCGGATGAACGGACTGCTGCGACCGCTGCCTCGCCGTCGGGCGGGCGGGGCAGCATGAGCCCCGAGATATGCGTGGACCACTCGTCGATACTGGGGTGGGACAACTCCCCGGTCAGCGTCCGCGCGATCGGCGCGCAGCCGGCCGGTTGGGTGGAAATGACGGCGGCTCGGCAGGCTGCTGCACCCAGGCCACGAGCAGTAGCGACAAGGAGACCACCACCTCCGGTCGGGACGTACACCTGAGTGATGCCGCCGCGTGCGGCGATCTCCGTACCGATCGCATCCGCTCCGCGCATTCCATGCGGGTTGTGCGCATGGGTCGTAATCGTCAGCAGTAGCCTCTCCGCGGCTGCGATCTGCCCCAGCCCCGCCATCACCTCTGGCCCCATCCGGTCCATAGAGAGCAACAGCACCCCGTAAGGCGCGATCGAGGCCAACTTCTCTTGCGGGGCCTCACGAAGCACGAGCAGGATGCCCGGCAGGCCGGCACGGACACCGTAGGCACTCATGGCGGCACCTCCATTACCCGATGAGGTACCGATCCAACCGCGGTAGCCCTCCCGCAGCGCCCTGGACATACTCGCTGCGGCGATCCGGTCCTTGTACGATCCGGTCGGGTTCAGGTACTCGGCTTTGGCCCACAACCCAGCGAGCCCCCATCGGCGCGCCAGCGCGTCCAAGGACACCATCGGGGTACGGCCTTCGCCCATGGTGACCCCTTGGACACTGGCACTCTCAGCCGGTTCAAGCTGCGACAGATCCTCGTTCATCATTGCCCCTCCACGTAGGCAGCCACGATCGCCAAGGTGTCGCCCTCTTCCACCCGCGTCCTGCGTCGAAGGAGCATGATCGCACCACCTAGTGGGCTGCTCACTACGTCGACCGTCGATCCGTCGTCGTCGACGATCTGCCCCAACGCCGAACCCGCGGCAACAGAATCCCCCACTCCCACGGACGTGACGAAGTAGCCGGCTCGCGGCGCCGTGATGCCCCCATCGGTGTTGCCGTCACCACGCACCAGGACTGGCTCTGTCGAGACTGCATCCCCCTCGATCATGCCGAGGTGCGCCAGCACCCGCAGTACTCCGTCAACGTAGCAATCCAATTCGTCCCGGCGAACCTGCCCCCCTCCCCTGCCTTCCACGTAGAACGAGGCGACCCCATGCGCTGCCGCCGCAGAGAGAGAGCGCCCGCCCGCAGCGGTGGGATGCTGCCACAAGAACGGCGCACCGAAGGCTGCCGCGAGTTGCCCGGAACGCTCACAGAGTTCACCTTCGCCAGCGTGATATCCGGCGAGTAGCGGCATATCGAAGCCCAGGCCGCCGGAGTGCAGATCGATAAGCACATCGGCGCCGATGATTGCTTCCGTAGTCAGGTGGTGGGCGAGACGCTCTGTCGCCGAACCGTCGGCTCTTCCCGGGAAGACACGAGCAAGATTGAGGCCATCAGACGGGCTCTCCCGCCTGGTTTCGCGCCAGGCGGCCGGATGTGCCGGCGCCACCGCCCGGACGGTACCGCTGAGAGCGTCGGTGTCGAGCAATGTGGCGATCCGCCGCGCGGCGAGCACACCTTCAAACTCATCGCCATGCACACCACCGAGCACGGTCACCGTTGGTCCGGGGTTCCTCCCCCGGAGAACCTGGACCTCGGGCAACTCGGACTTCAGGTCTTGATCTTGGTGAGGCATGGTGACCACTCCGCCTTCCCTGATGTGCGGCAACTTGCCACATCGCAACTTCCGCTGCAAAGAACTCAGATTTCGCCAGGCAGATTACCAGCGGATATCCTCCTTGGGGCGCGAGCCCGCCGCGAACCACCGACCTCGCACTCTCCGCATCCCAGGCTCAACTGCCGCGACCGTGACGGGGCTCTTGCATTCGCCTGCCAAGTACCGAACAATGAACCTGCAGTTCCATTCCCCGAGACGGTCTGTTGGCTTGATCTAGAGAGGTCACAGTGACGGAATCAACCGGGCGGTCCACACCGAAGTCGGCCGCCGAGAAGACACTGGCCAGCCAGCGCGTTCGGCAGTTCAGTTTCGAGGGCGACGCCCTACGCATGGCGATGGACTGGTCGGTTGCCGACCTGGAACGACCCCAAGTGCTGGTGGAGACCGCAGCCGGTGCCTCCCACCCCAGTTCCTACCACCTGGGTGACCTGGGAGCCGAGGCCGCCAAGGGCGTCCTGCAAGCAGGCGGGAAGCCGGCTGAGTACACCACCACCGACATCTGCGACGGCGTTGCCCAAGCCCATGATGGCATGCGCTATCCGTTGGCCTCCCGTGAATTCATCGCGAACATGGTTGAGGTGCACGCCAACGCCACCCCGTTCGATGCGATGGTGTTGTCCTCCTCAGGGGATAAGGCCGTTCCGGCTCACCTGCTGGCGATGGCGCGACTCGATCTACCCTCTGTGCACGTCCCCGGCGGAGCTATGGCCACCGGTCCCCAGCATCGCTCCAATGAAGAGTTATGGAGCATGAAGATGCTGGTGGACCGAGGCCGGATGGACCTGGACGAGTTCCTCGCCTTCCAGCGGTTCACCTGCCCCGGGTGCGGAGCATGCCAGTACATGGGTACCGCAGCCACGATGCAGGTGATCAGCGAGGCACTCGGCCTAGCACTGCCGTGGGGCGCCCTCATCCCCGCACCGATGGCAGAGATTCGCCGGATGGCGCGAGGTGCCGGTCAACGGGCAGTGGAACTGCTCCACGAAGGCATCACCGCACGCGCAATCCTCACCCGGGAAGCGTTCGAGAACGCCATCACGACCCACGCCGCGATCGGCGGGTCGCTCAATGCGGTGATGCACCTGATCGCTATTGCCGAAGAAGCCGGCGTAGAACTGAGTGCGGCGGACTTCGATGCAATCCACCAGCGCACCCCCGTGCTGGTCGATGCCAAGACGGCGGGCCGCTACCCCACCGAACTGTTTTGGTACGCAGGTGGTGTGCCCGCCCTGATGCACCACCTACGGGACCACCTGCACCTGGATGCACTCACCGTGAGCGGCACCACTCTCGGAGAGAATCTCGACCGGATCAACGGCACCCAGTTGCAGCGGCACGCGGCGATGTTCTTGGGCAATTACCACCTTCAGCCTGACCAGATCATCAAGCCCGTGACCGAAGCCGTGTTCGACTCCGGCTCGACCGTGCTGCTCAGCGGGAACCTGGCCGAGGGTGCGATCGTCAAGTCGCACGCCGTGGCAGAGGCGATGCGAACCCACACCGGCCCCGCTCGCGTCTTCGACCGCGAGGAAGACGCGATCGAAGCGTTGGTCTCCGAGAAGATACGCCCCGGCGATGTGGTGGTGGTGCGGTATCAGGGGCCGCGTGCCAACGGTATGCCGGAGATGTTCTTCCTCTCCGAACTCATCGCCTCCGATCCGGTGCTGGCCTCGACCACGGCGCTACTCACCGACGGGCGATTCTCCGGCGCCAGCCGCGGGCCATGCGTGGGCTACGCGTATCCAGAAGCCGTGGATGGTGGGCCGGTGGCTTTCCTGGCGGAGAACGATCTCATCGAGATCGACATTCCTGGGCGTCGTCTCGATATTGTCGGCGTCGCAGGACAAAGAGTCAGTCCGCAGCAGGTAGACCAGACACTGACGGACCGCAGGGAGCACTGGGCGCCGCCGGCTACGCATCATCGAGGTGCCCTCGGGCAGTACACCGCACTGGCCAAGCCTGCATTACATGGAGGCGGGATGTCCGTAAACAACCGGCCCGCGCACGCACCACCCCACCGCGGCACCTGATCCCGACCTCCCCGCACACCTCCCCCACAAAAACCCAAGGAGCAATCCCCGTGAAACTGATGCGTCTGGGCCCACTCGGCCAGGAGCGGCCCGTGGTCCGTCTCGATGAGTCCACCTACGTGAACGTCGGAGATGTGGCCGGTGACTTCGACGAGACGTTCTTCGCTCGCGACGGTCTGGACCAACTGCGCCAGGTGGTGCAGGAGCGCCGCGCGGCCGGGCAGACCCACACCTTCGCCGGGGAGCGCATCGGCGCACCGATCGCCCGCCCGCACCAGATCCTGTGCGTGGGACTCAACTACGCCGACCACGCCGCCGAAACCGGTCAGGCCGTCCCCGAAGAGCCGATCCTGTTCACCAAGTCCCCCAACACCTTGATCGGCCCCAATGACGACGTGCGCATCCCCCGGGGCGCCAACGAGGTGGACTGGGAGGTCGAACTGGGCATCGTGATCGGCACGCGCACCAGTTACCTGGACTCCCCCGAGCAGGCGCGCGAGGCGATCGCCGGGTTCGTCCTGGTCAACGACGTCTCCGAGCGGGAGTTTCAGACCCGCCGCGGCGGGCAGTGGTTGAAGGGTAAGTCGGCCGAGACGTTCAACCCCACCGGTCCGTGGTTGACCACCCCGGAGGAGATCGACGACGTGGACAACCTGGGCATGTGGCTGGACGTCAACGGCACCCGCCGCCAGGACGGATCCACCGCCACGATGGTCTTCGACGTCTACACGATCGTGCATTACATCAGTCAGTTCCTGGTGCTCGAACCCGGGGACCTGATCAACACCGGCACCCCGCCCGGAGTGGGCATGGGTCACGACCCGCAGATCTTCCTGCAGCCCGGGGACACCATGGAACTCGGTATCGACCACCTGGGCGCCCAGCGCCAGACAGTGCTCGCACCCCGCTGATCCCGAACCGCCCCCGCACACCGACCGGCCACCCACCGGAGCCACCATGTTTACTGTGATCGTGCGCAACGGTCTGGTCATGGACGGCACCGGCACGCCCGGCCAGGTGGCTGACGTCGGTGTGCGGGGCGGTCGGATCGAAGCGATCGGTGACCTGACCCCGGCCCGGGCGGAAACCGAGATCGACGCCACCGGCCTGGTGGTGACGCCGGGCTTCATCGACGTGCACACCCACAGCGACCTCACCGCCTTCCTGCCGGCGAGCGCCACACAGGTCTCGCGCGCCTCGGTGCGACAAGGGGTCACCACCGAAGTCACGGGCAACTGCGGGTGGACGCCGTTCCCCACCACACCCGCCCGGCAGGCAGCGATCCGCGATCACATCGGTGCCCTGTTCGGCCCCGCTGCGCGCGCTTTCGATTCCTATGCGCACTACCGCGAGGCACTTAGCGCCCAGTCCCTGCCGACCAATGTGGCGCCGCTGGTGGGTCACGGCACACTGCGCGCCGCCGCCGCTGGGTTGGGCCGCGAACCCGACAGCCCCCAGGCCACCCGGGTGATGAGCCACATGCTGGCCCAGAGCCTGGATGAGGGGGCGTTCGGGATGTCCAGCGGTTTGGTCTACCCACCGGGGATGTACAGCCCACCGGAGGAACTGCACGCGATGGGCCAGGTGCTGGCACGTGCCGGGCGCATCTACGCCACCCACATGCGCAACGACATGGACATGGTCCACCAGGCAGTGGCCGAGGCGATCGCGATGGGCCGCACGACGGGGGCGCGGGTGCAACTGTCCCACCTGAAAGTCGCCGGCCGGCAACGGTGGGGCACAGCAGCCTCAGTGCTGGACCAGATCGAGGCCGCGAACGCCGGCGGTATCGACGTCCGCGGTGATGTCTACCCCTACGCCGCCAGCAGCACCCTGCTGCGGGCCCTGCTGCCCCCGTGGGTCAATGACGGCGGGATCGAGGCGATGCTTTCCCGGCTCGACCAGGCGGAGGTCCGCCGTCGGGTCGCGCGCGAATTCGAGACCGGGCTGCCCGGCTGGCAGAACTTCGTCGCTGCGGCTGGATGGGATGGCATCACCATCGCCTTCGCACCGGCCCGTCCTGAGATCGAGGGCCGCAGCGTCGCCGCATTGGCCGACGACGACGGTCGCCCCCCGGCGGAAGTCCTCACCGGCCTGGTGCAACAGTTGCGCGGTGACTGCCTGGTGGTGCTGCACAAGATGAGCGAAGCGGACGTGCGCACCCTGATCACCCACCCGGACGTGCTCATCGGATCCGACACGATCCCGCTGCCCGGCCGGCCGCACCCGCGTACCGCCGGCACATTCGCCCGGGTACTGGGGCGCTACGTGCGCCAGGAGCAGGTGGCCGAGCTGCCGGCCATGATCAAACGGATGACCCAGGATGCCGCCGAGCGGTTCGCCGTGCCCCAACGGGGACGGATCACCCGCGGTTACGCTGCGGACCTGGTGGTCTTCGACCCGGCCGGCATCTCCGACCGGGCCACCTTCGCCGACCCGCTGCTCCCGCCACACGGAGTGGCCCACGTTCTGGTCGCAGGACGGGTGGTCATCTACGGCGGCGCCGACACCGACGCCGCACCCGGCCAGGTCCTTGAACCCGCATGACCAGCAACCCACACCGAGAAGGAGAACACCATGAACAACTCCCCCACCACCGGCGCTGACGCCCGCTTCGCTGCCCTGGAACCGGTCCCCTCAGCGGCTCCCGGACCCCAGTCCACCGTCCGCGCGCTGCGCCGCGTCGGTCAGGTGCTGCACATGTCCGGACAGGTGGCTTTCGTGGGCAGTGATCTGCTGGCCACCGGGGTGCTGGGCGGCGACGTCGATGTCCCCACCGGTCAGGCCTGCGCCCGCCAGTGCGCGTTGAACCTGCTGGCCCGGCTGCAGGAGGAGTTGGGGTCACTGGATCGGATCGCCCAGGTCGTCAAGCTCACCGTGTTCGTCTCCTCCGCGCCCGGGTTCCGGGACCAACCGCAGGTCGCCAACGGCGCCTCGGAGGTGTTCGTCGAGGTCCTCGGGGACCGCGGCCGGCACGCCCGCTCGGCTGTGGGCGTGGCCGAACTCCCGATCGGCACACCGGTCGAGGTGGAAGCCGTGGTCGAGGTCGAGCCCGGGGAATGAGCGTCCCTCCCCCGTGCCAGCCTGTAGAGCGTGACGGAGGAGCTGGATGCCCGGTTGGCCGGAAGCCCTCGCCATTCCCGGCTGTAGACAAATCCATCTACATGTGGTGATGTAAGTGCATGTCTGAATCCACGACCATCCGGGTCAGCAAAGCCACTCGCGACGAACTACGAGACCTCGCGAGCCATCGACGATCAACGGTCGCAGAGACCGTGGCGCACGCCGTCAGGCTGCTACGTCAAGATGAGATGGGTCGCGATCTCGCCGGCCCCCTGACCGGCGACGAAATCTCGTGGCTCGATGCTGACGCCGGGTGACGTCGTCAATCTAGACCTCGGGCCGCCCGCTGGATCGGAAGCAGGAATGACCAGACCGGCCATCGTAGTGACTGCCCGCCGGGTGCTCCGTGGAAGTCCGAACGTTATCCAGGTGGTACCCCTCACCCGCACGCTCCGCGACAGCGGGGCCGAAGTCCTGATCCCGCCCGATGATGACAACGGCCTGGACACTCCGTCCGCAGTCCAATGCCAGCACGTCCGATCGGTGGCTGTCGCCCGTGTCACCGGGCAGCGGGGCAACATCGGGCCGGTCACTCTCGGGCAAGTGCGCAACACACTCGCCCTCCTTCTCGACCTTTGACAACCAAGTAGTCCCGCTCCACGGTTGCACGCAGCGGATGCAGGCTTACGCTCGGTCGGCCGTGCGGCTAACCGTCTGCAGCGGCTGCGTCGAGATGGGTGAACAGATCCTGTATCGAGGCCACGAGGCGTTGGTCCCGACCGTCGGCGTAGTCATAGAAACCACTTCCGGACTTCGCGCCAAGCCGGCCGGCTCTGACATGCTCGACGAGCGACGCCGGAGGCGCATCGGCGTTGTCGAGAGTCGGGAAGATTTCCGCACACACCGCCTCCCACACATCGAGCCCACCCAGATCCGCGATGCCGATCGGACCGGCAATGGCCCAGCGCGGTCCGAGCCCATACCGCATCACCGCATCGACGTCCTCCGGGCTGGCAATCCCCCGTGCGACCAGGGAAAAGGCTTCGCGCAGCACCCCGGCCTGGAGCCGGTTGGCGATGAACCCCTCAACCTCACCGACAGCCACGGGTCGTTTCCCCAGACGGCTCAACAGATCGAGGACGGCCTGCACGTGTACCTCTGCGGTCGTGGGCGCGCGGATGACCTCCACCAGGGGGACCACATCGGCCGGATTGAAGAAGTGGGTGAGCAGGAAACGCTCCGGCCGTTGTACGAAGGTAGCGAGCACGCTCGGCCGGAAAGTCGAGGTGTTGGACGCAATGACCGTATCCGTGGCTCCGGAGATCGCGGCGAGCACCTCCTGCTTTACCTCAAGGCTTTCGAAGGTCGACTCGAACACAATGTCCGCATCGACCGCACACTCCTCGATCGACCCGGCGACCTCCAGTTCTGCCCGATCGGTGCTGCCGAGTTCTGCTGGCACACCGGCGATGTCGAAGACACGAACCGTGACGCCACTTCGCACCAACATCCCCGCGATCCGGCGGCCCATCGTGCCCAGGCCCACAACTCCGGCCCGCGTGATCGGCTGCATCGGTACCTCCTCCCATGAACGGGTTGTGGCAAGTCCAACGAACACACTCTGCCATGTGTGGAGAAAGCCGGGGCCTGCCGCACAGCGGCGTACGATTCCCAGAAGAACGACGTTCATTCTTGATTCATTCGTTGGGGTGCGGATTCAATTCCTTGCACTGGCTGACAACGGCGCGCCGCTGCGTCCTTTGGAAACGCCGGAGGTAGATGGAGGACAAAGCATGCCTGGTCTGAGCAGACGACAAGTTCTGGGAATCGCCGCCGGCGCGGGCTTGGGTATCGCGATCGCGGGTCTGCCCCTTACTCAGCGGACAGCGAGAGCCGATGACCTGCTTCTCGACCGGAACGCGATTCTGGAAAACTATGCCGCCCTGTACACCGGGACCGAGGACAGCAACGCACACCCGGCCGTCGCGGATAAGATCGCTGCCATCCAGACACGCTCGGACCAGATGTTCGGACGATTACGTCCGAACTCGGATTGGGTGCAGTACTCCGGAGTGATCGTCGACGTCCGCCTGGGACTGGAGAACTCCACCACCGGCGCTACCGCCAGCGGACGTATGACCAGTACTTTCCGCGCGCTCGCTGAGATTGCGCTGGCCACCGTGACGCCCGGAGCAGCCTCGTACGGAGACCGACAGCGGCAGGACCGGGTGATCGAAGCACTCCGGTGGGTAACTGAGACCTACTATGACGTCCCCGGAGACATCTACACCGGCACCGGTGAGAAGTACGGCGACTGGTTCGACTGGGAGATCGGCTCTGCCCACCAGATCACGATGATGCTTGCGTTCATGCGGGATCCGATCGCTGACGTCGATCCGGACCTGACCCTGTACTGCGTGGACGTCATGCACAGCCACCTGACCTTCGAGCCCAAGTTCCACACCGGCGCCAACCGCGCCGACATGACCACCAACTACTTCGTGCAAGGAGCCCTGGTCGGCGACGACGACGCGATCGAGGAAGGCATCTCCCAGCATCTGACCGTGATGGCCGATATTGACCCCGTCAGCCCTGTCGACGGCATCACCGATGGGTTCTATGAGGACGGCTCCTTCCTGCACCATGACAATGTCGCCTACAACGGGTCGTACGGTAAGAATCTGCTGACCCGGGTGGTCAACGCGATCAAGATCCTGCACGGCAC
>NZ_JBMPQC010000019.1:0-27429 GCF_049724975.1 Pseudactinotalea sp. Z1732
CGGCTCGCTCGGTGTCCTGGCCTGGGTCGCCGTCATCTACGCACTCGTGTGGATCGCGAGCGTACCGGCATGAGCGCGGTGCAGCCCGACCTCTTCGGCGAATACGACCGCCGCGAGCAAGAACGCAAGACCCAACGACAGCCCGCCGAGTGCCCTTCGTGCGGGACGACCGAGCCCAACGGGTACCTGCTGAGCATCAACCACGGCTACGACCCCATCAGCCTGCGCATCGGCGGCTTCCCCCAGGGCGAGCACCCCATCTACGGCGACAAGTGCCTCGCCCAGACCCTCGTCACCAGCCACATCACCTACCAAGCACGCAACGGCGACACCCAAGCCCTAGCCCTCGCCATGGACAGGGGCCGCGAACTTGGCCTCGACGTCGAGGCCATCAAGGAAGGAACAACGACGTGACCGCCCCCGACTTATTCACCGGCGACCGCACCACCGCCCGAGCCCAGGCCGAGGTGCAGACCATCCTCGACGCCGCCGAACTCGACCCCCTGGAAGTGCACATCAAAGGCCACCACGCCGACCCCGACCCCATCGCCACCGTCACCCTGCGCAGCGTGGCTGACCTGGAGGCATTTACCGCCCGCGACGGCAAGCCCACCATCACCCGCCGCCACGTCGCATGGGGCACCACGGGGCGCCACTGGGAGCACTCCGCCACGTATGACCGCCCTGGCCGCAAAATGCTCGCCCTCGCCCGCATCTTCGCCCACATGGACGAATGGACCGACCAGTGACCGGCGACCGCTTCAAAGACGGCTACGCATCCGCCGAGCGCCACTGGAAGGCCCGCTGGCACCAAGCCAACGACGACCTACAGAAGGCCATTAGCGAGATCGAGCGGCTCCGTACCAACCTCTGGGCGCTCCAAGAGCAGGATGAGCGCGCCGAGACTTGGCGGGAGAAGGCCAACCGGTACCACGCCCGCCTCACCGCCGTTGAAGCCGAACATAAGTCGCTGGTTGACTCACTGCGGGCCGACGTCGCACAGATCATTGCCGAGGCGTCCGACGAGCCGTACCGGGAGCCGGACCACCTGGAGGATCTGCTCGGCATCGACCCCAACGACACAGCCGACCGGCTCGCCGCGCGAGGCGTGGAGTACCGGCACCAGCGCGACGCCCTCGCCGCCCGCCTCACCGCCGTCGAAGCCTTCCTCGATGAGACCGACCGCCGCCGGTCGGAGGAGTGGGGCCTGCCCCTGCGCGGCAACACGAAGGTCCTCACCGGCGAAGTCCGTGCCGTCCTCTCGGCGGCCCCCACCGACACCACCAAGGAGAACTGACCAATGACCGCTGAGACCACCGAGCGGTGGGCCGACTGGTGCACGAGTGGCGACGGGTTCGCCATGTCGGGCACCCGCATGAAGGAGCACTCCCGGGAGTCCATGGGCGACCGCTGGTGCTTCCACCACCGCCGCCGTCACGAATTCTTCTGGGTCGTCATGGCCCCAGACGGCCTCTCCTACTACGGCCCGCACGTCGAAGTGCACGGAGAGACCAGGGACTGCACAGACCTGTTCCCCGGCTGGACGCGCACGTGGGAGGAGGACTGATGACCGCCGCTGACCGCCCGTCCGTCACCCCGCAAGTGGGGGACACCCTGACCACCGCCGAGCAGATCGACGCGCTACCGGTCGGAAGCGTTGTCCTGCACGACAGCGATGTGGACCCTCCCGGTATCGCGGTCATGCAGCGCAGCGTCCACACGGGTGCCTGGTACCTGCCCGCCGCGGTCCAGCGCGTAGAGCCGCTGCTGCCGGTCACGGTGCTGTACGTGCCCGGTGAGTCGTCCCGCCCGTCCGTCACCGACGACGCCCTCACCGAGTGTCCGTTCTGCGACCGCATCCAGCGAGGCGACCACCGCGACGACTGTGGCGCCCCCACTGTCGTCCACTTCGAGCCGCTCAATCCCGTCACGCCGGGCCACATGCTGTTCGTGCCACAGTGGCACACCAAGCACCCGGACGCTGACGCGGTTGCCGAAGCGATGCGTTCGGCAGTGCGGCACGCTGAGGATCGCGGCGAGGACTTCAACCTCATCACCTCGTCCGGCCCAGCCGCGACACAGACCGTCGAGCACGTCCACGTCCACTACGTGCCACGGCGCGCCGATGATGGGCTGCCACTGCCGTGGACGCCCCAACAGGCCGCTGCCCGCGCCGAGGCGACCACCGCGACCGACGAGGACGCGCTGGCCCTCGCCGCGCTCGCCCGGCTCCACCACGGCGGGGGGCAGGCATGAAACACCACGACCGCATACACCACAAAACCACCGTCATCATCCGCCACACCGGCCAAGTCGGCACCGTCGAAGCCGTGCAGAACTCGCCCTACGTGCGGCTGCTGAAAGTCGCCGGGCAGTGGTACCGGCCCTCACAACTCATCCGCGCAGACGACCCCGAATGGAGGCGGCAATGACATCCCGAGTCACGCTCTACCGACGACCAGACGGCGATCTGGTGGCCTACCACTACAGCACCGGCGCCCAGGTCGTAGACCACGAAAACGCCGCCAAGATCGCCACCGACATAGCCGAAATCGCCACCGGCAAACAATGGGCCTGGCTGCAACTCGGCGACCAAAACGACCGCGCCGCGTTCTACCTCAACCGCCTTGTCACAGCGCTCGCCACGCCGGCCCCGCCGAGGGCGAAGGCGGTGGCGTAAATGGCCCTCCAGTGGGCGCGGCTCGACACCAATATCGCCTCTCACGACAAGATCCTCGACCTGCTGGGGTATGAGGACGGGCGCGCTATCGCCTTCTCCTACATTTGCTGCATCGCCTACAGCGTCGGCAATGGCACGGACGGGCACATTCCGTTCGCTGCACTGCCGTTCGTCCACGCGAGTAAGCGGGATATGGAAACAATGGTGGACGCGGGATTAGTGGACCCTAACCCGAAAGGGTGGACGGTGCGCAATTTCGCAGACCGGCAACAAGTGTCAGCAGTGGCCACGCAGATTCATCAAGACAAAAAGCGGGCTAGCGCAAAAGGGAATTGCGTAAGGCACCACGGAGCGGACTGTGGATGCTGGAAAGCGAGGATCGCGTGACCCTCCCGACCGCCTCCCAGACTCTCCCACAATCCTCCCAGAACGCTCCCAGGCGCCTCCCGCAACCCTCCCAAACCAGGCTCCCACACCGGCTCCCACAATCCGCGCCATTGCAACGGTTCTCCCAGGTGGGACTCCCAGGTGCGACTCCTACGTACGTACGGACGGACGGACTAACGAAGAGGTGGGAGACATGGGTAGATCATCTTGCCTTACGTAACGCGCAGGAGAACAACAATTCCCAGATAATGAGGTTTAGACAATGCCCAAAGAATCCCGATGCGGCGTTTACGGACACGAATACGCAAGCGCCAGAACATGCCCTAACTGTCGCGCCGAATATCTCGCCACTCGAGCATGGCCACCCGGCACCACCCACCAAGACGCACCACGCGGACTACCCGCCGACTACACCGACGCACCCACCAGAGCCGCAGGAGACCACCATGACTGACCTGTACCCGCCGACTGGCCAGACCCCGCCGCTGGATTGGATCACAGCCTGCGAGGACGACACTTGGAGCGCCTACCAGGGTGCGCTGGCCGACCGCGACCGTGCCCGCAACATCGCCGTGGCGCTGGAGCAGGAGAGCGCCGAACTGCGGGCCGAGCGATTGCGGTTCGCAGCCGACTACGCCGAGCTGCGAGCCGAGACCGAGACCGTCCACCGCGTTATCGAGCAGGTGGGGCTGATGGTCGAGAACTGGGACTACCGCTACGTCCGTGAGGAACTGCAAGCCATCCTCGACGGCGCCACGTTCGAGGAGGTGCGCAATGGCTGACCACTGCAACCTCTGCCCATTCCACGGCTGTGACGGCTGCCAGCACCAAGGAGGTGTCCACAGTGAGACTGCTAGCGATTGATCCCGGCAATACCGAATCCGGATGGGTCGTCATCGACACCACCACCCGCCGGCCCTTGGAATTCGACAAGAGCACCAACCCCGACCTCCTGGCCGAGATCGGCCTCGGGGCACTCAACTTCGACCAAGCCGTCATCGAGATGGTCGCCTCTTACGGCATGGCCGTCGGCGCAGACGTTTTCGAGACCTGCGTGTGGATCGGCCGCTTCCACCAGATGATCCGCCAATGGGACGTTCACGCCGCCCTCATCAAGCGCCACCCGGTCAAACTCCACCACTGCCACACCGCCCGCGCCAAAGACTCCAACATCCGCCAAGCCCTCGTCGACAGATTCGCCCCAGGCGCCCCCAACCACGGCAAAGGCACCAAGACAGACCCGGGATGGTTCCACGGCTTCCGCGCCGACATCTGGCAGGCATACGCCCTAGCCGTCTACGCCGCCGACACCCTCGAACAGGAGCCAGCAGCATGACCCGCCCGTCAGCCTCCCAACCCAGACAGCACCGACGCGACCGGGCACACCTGCACCACCCAGACCTCATGCAACCACCCGCCCAGGCGGCACCCCATGCGTGAGGACCGCCAATGCACCGCGAAGACACGAACCGGGCAACGGTGCCGCAGCGCGGCGATCCTGGGCGCCACGACCTGCCGCATGCACGGCGGGTCCGCACCCCAGGTGAAGGCGGCAGCCGCCCGTAGGCGCCAGCAGGAGGCCGCCGCCCGGGCGGTGGCGTTGTTCGGCGCCCCCCGCGACGTGGACCCCGCCCAGGCGCTCCTGGACCTGGTGCACTGGACCGCCGGTGAAGTCGAGTATTGGCGTGAGCAGGTCCGTGCCCTGGCCGTCGAGGATCCCAGCAGCCTGACGTGGGGCATCACCCGGGAGAAGTCCGGCGGTGATGATTACGGCACCACCGCCGAGGCGAAGCCGAACGTGGCATACGTGATGCTCTACGCGGCGCAGGACCGTCTCGCGCAGTACGCCACGGCGGCGTTGAAGGCGGGTGTGGCCGAACGGCAAGTCAGGTTGGCTGAGACCCAAGGGGCCCTCGTTGCCGGGGCTGTCCGGGCGATCCTCGAAGCCCTGGGCCTGTCGGCGGAGCAGTGGGCCTTGGTGCCGCAGGTCGTGCCCGAACAGTTGCGGTTGCTGGCGGGGGGTGAGGGCCAGTGAGCACGCAGCGCAAGTGGCAGATTCGACGCTTCGTCGCGGCCGCACGGTTCGGGGGGAATTCGTGCTGGGTCACCATGAGCCCGCCAGTGCGGATCGCACCGAACCCGCACCCGGAGCGGATGTTGAAGCCTCACCGCACCTGGCAGGACGCCATGGCCTACGTCAGGAAGCAACTCCGGGCCGAAATGCAACGCCAAGCCCGTGCCGCCGCGCACTTCACCGCCCACCCGGACGGCACCCTCACCTGCCGCCACGGCCACGTCGTGCCTGACGGCGACCTCGTCCAGCACCTACACCAGGAGTACCAGTGACTGATCAACCCCCAACTCTCGCCCAGTTCTTCGCCACAGCCCCTACCGTCCCCGAACTCGACCCCGCCGCCGAACGGATCGCAGACGCCGCCGGCCTGCCCCCCACCGTCTACCACGTCGTGAGAACACGGCCCGCCCGCCCCACTGGCTACATCTCCACCTCCGTCTTCGGCGAGGGCGACTCTCATTCTGTAGCCGGGTGGGAGGCCGAGTACGCCGTCGTCGTGCCTGGCCCCATCTTCACCAACCCCCAGGAGGACCGTTGAACACCCACCACCGCCACTTCTGGCTACAAGCCAACGATGACGTCTGGCACTGCACCGAATGCGAAGAGACCACACCCACCTGTGTCATCACCGACCACCCCAAAAAAGGCGCACACCCCACCGGGGACGCCAACCTCATCTGCCCACCGTGCCTACGCCACGAACACCGCGTACTGGACGACATCGCCGACGCCCTCGGCCACTGGCAACACCAACCCCGCTCCCTCGTCCCCGCCATCCGGTACGACCGGGACCGCACCGAAGGCGCCGGCGACGGCCCAAAGGACGGCATCACCCACCCCGCCGACGTCCTCGAAGCGCTGTGGGAGTGGGCCGGCTCCTGGGCGCAGCGCACCGGTGGCACCGCCAACGCGGCCGTCCTGGACCACCTCAAAGCGCGCACCCTGTGGGCCGCGCACAACCCCCAGGCCGCGCAGTGGGCCGCCTACCGGCCCGCCATGCGCCAACTCAGGCACGCCGCCAGGAGGATCGCCCACCTGCTCCCGCAGCGCCAGAACGGGCCCTGCGTGCATTGCGGCGCCACCGTGGTCCGGGACTGGGCCGACCGGGACTTCCAACCCCTGCCCACCGGCCTGTCGGACATGCACCGGTGCACTGGGTGCGGCATCACCTGGGGTGACCGGTCGTGGTGGATGACCGTCAACCGCACCACCCTCCAAGCCCTCCCGGAGGTCAAGCCCGAGCAGTACGTCACCCTCGAGGACGCCTGGCTCATCTTCCCCGACGTCCCCAAACCAACGTGGCGCAAGTGGAAGGAGCGCGGCCACATGATCGAACGACGGCGGGACGAGCGGGGCAGGTCGATGTACCACGTCGGGGACCTCGCAGCCCTGGCTACCCGCCGCGTTAGCGACACACGCAATGTGCGGGAGGTGGGGTGAGTGTGGCTGGTGTGGTATATGCTTCGTAGTGTCACGCTTTCTGCATACGGGCGTGCCCGGACGCGAGAGGATCGCGACATGAGCGACCACGACGAGGGTGTTCACGAGTGTACGCTCGGTGGCGTGATGGCCGGCCAGATGGTCGACGACGTCGTCTATTGCGGCCACGGCGTAGCGATCGGCACGAAGGAGGGCATCACGGTCCGCCAGGAGTGAGGTGGAGAGGATGACCACCACCGCGCCCACCGATTGGGCCGAGTACGCCGCCCGCCAGTTCGAACCCCCACCCCCACCGCGCTGGCCCACCCCCGGCGCCCTCGCCAAACACCTCGACCCCACCACCGTCGCGACCCCCGCCCTCGACCTCATCGACTCCGCCCTCGTCGACCTTTTCAACACCCCCGACGGGCGCCTCGCCCTGTCCATGCCACCCCAGGAAGGCAAGTCCCAACGCGCCTCCCGCCGCTTCCCCCTGTGGGCACTGACCCGCAACCCTGACCTGCGTGTCGCCATCGCCTCCTACGAACACGGCGTCGCCCGCAGGTGGGGGCGCACCATCCGTGACGACATCACCACCCACGGCCCCGACCTCGGCCTCAAGGTGCGCGACGACCTCGCCGCCCAACACGAATGGCAACTCGCCGGCCACGAAGGCGGCGTGTACGCCGTCGGCATCGGCGGCGCACTCACCGGCCGCGCCGTGGACCTCCTCATCGTGGACGACCCGATCAAGGACCGCGCCCAAGCCGACTCCCCCACGTACCGGGAACGCGCGTGGGACTGGTGGACCGAAGTCGGCGCCACCCGCCTAGCCCCCGGCGCACCCGTCGTGGTCATCGCCACCAGGTGGCACCACGACGACCTCATCGGCCGTCTCCTGGCCGCGCAGGACGGGCACCTGTGGCAGGTCCTGAACATCCCCGCCCAGGCCGACACCGACAATGACCCGCTAGGCCGCCAGCCCGGCGAGTACATGCACTCCGCCCGGGGTAGGACGGCCGAGCAGTGGGACGCGATCAAAACCCGATCAGGGTCCCGAACCTGGGCAGCCCTGTACCAAGGCCGGCCATCCCCTGACGAGGGTGGACTGTTCGACCGCACCGCCTGGGCAAGGTACGACGTCCCCATGTGGCTCGAGCAACCCAACGGCACGCGCCTAGTCCCGAACATCGACCTCGACACCGAACTCATCCAGTCGTGGGACCTGGCGTTCAAGGACACCAAAACCTCCGACTACGTCGTCGGCCAGATCTGGTTACGGCGCGGCGCGAACGTCTACCTCCTCGACCAGACCCGCGGCCGGTTCGGCTTCACCGAGACCTCCCAGCGCATGCGTGAGATGTCCGCCAGGTGGCCCCAAGCCGTCGCTAAATACGTCGAGGACAAGGCCAACGGGCCCGCTGTCATGGACGCCCTGGCCGGCACCCTGCACGGTCTGATCCCCATCAACCCCGAAGGCGGCAAAGTCGCCCGCGCCCAAGCAGTGTCCCCGCTGGTGGAGGCCGGGAACGTGCACCTGCCCTCCCCCGAACTCGCCCCTTGGGTTGGTGACCTGATCGAGGAAGCCGCCCAGTTCCCCCACGGCACTCACGACGACATGGTCGATTCCCTGACCCAGGCGCTCAACCAACTGCTCATCAAGATTGACCACAACAGTCGCGCCACGACCGGTATCACCACACTCCACTAAGCACCCGAAGGGCGGTGACACCGTTGCCGATCGCCGACGTCATCACCGCCATCAAAGACCACACCAAACGGGCCCCCGGATACTCCACGTACGTCGACTACGACGAAGGCCGCCACCGCTACCCCTTCGCCAGCCCGGCGTTCAAGAAGGACTACCTGTGGGTCCTGGAACACGCCCGGGAGAACATGTGCCCAGCGGTGATCCACTCCTTCACCGACCTCATCCGCATCGACGCGTGGGCCGGCACGAACGTGGTCCAGGCCGCGAAAGTCGACGAGGCCGTGCAGGTGCGGCGGGCAATCAACCTCGCCGCCCGCGAAGCCCACCGGTCCGGTGACGGGTACATCCTGGCCTGGCCCGACAAACGGGGCGTGTGGCGGCCCTGGTACCACCAGGCCACCCAAGTCGCCTACAAGGCCGCCGAGGACGACCCGGACGAGTTCGAGTGGGTCGCGAAGATCTGGGTCACCCCCGACCATCACGGCCGCGTCAACGTCTACTACAACGCGACCGTGGAGCGTTGGGTCACCCAAGCCAAAGTCCGCCACGACGACAACACCGCGCCGCAGTGGTCCACCAACGAAAACGCGTGGGGGCCCTACCGGAGCAACGTCGACGGCGGCCCGGTGCTGGAACACGACCGCGGCCGGGTGCCGTGGGTGCACCTGGCGAACAGCCCCACCACCCAAGGCGGGCACGGCCGGTCGGTGCTACACGACGTGATCCCACTGCAGGACGGGCTCAACAAGTCCGTGGCTGACCTGATCGTGGGTGGTGAATCGTTCGCGCGGCCGCTGCGGGCCCTGATGAACTACCAGCAGGAAGTCACGATCAACCCCCGGACGGGCACACCGGAAGAGACCCGCCTCGAGTACGACCCGACGAAACAAACCGTCCTCGGGATCCGCGGCCCCGGCCCACTCACCCAGTTGGACCCACCGGACGCCACCAAGTTGATCGCCGTCCAGGAGGCGTTCGTCACCAAGATCGGCCGCGTCGCCGGCATCCCACCCACCGACATCATGCCCGAGGTCGGCAACGTCCCCAGTGGTGCCGCGTTGCGGCTGTTGTCGAACCGTCGCACCAACGCCGTCAGGGACTTCCACGACGACAACACCCACGCCATCACCGACCTCATGGGCCTCCTTGGTGTGCCGGACGTGTACCCCGAGTGGGCCGACCCCGCCCCCATGGACGACACCGAACGACTCGAAGCGGCCCAACAGCGCGTGGACCTGGGTTACCCCCTTGAAGAGGTCTTGCCGGCGTTGGGTGAGGACCCCGACGACATCAAACGCATCCTGGGCAAGATCGCCGAACAGGAGGCCAGCATCGGTAGGGCCGCGGTGGAAGCGTTCCGGCAGGGCCGCGACCCCGCCGCCACCGTCCGCGGCGACGATCCGGACGAGGTTAGGAAGCGGTTGGACGCGTTCGGTATCGGCCGGCGCGCCGGAGTGGACCCGAAGGACGCGGCGCGTATCGCTGGCCTGCCGGCGGGCATCAAGGTGTCCGGTCAGCCGATCACGTTGCGTGATGAGACCGACCGTGGCGATTAACGCCCGCACCCTGCGCGTCGAGCGTGAACTCAACGCGTTTCTGCAGACCGTGGAAGACCAGGCGGTCAGGGACATCGTCGAGTCCTGGTCCAACGCCTGGGACGCCGTCGCCGCCGAGGTTGACGCCGCGACCCTGGAACTCACCCAGGCCGCACAAGGTGGCCGCGTGACCCGCACCCAGGTCCTCCGCTCCCACCGCGCCCAAGCCGCCCTGGCCGTGATGGGTGAAGCGTTGGAGGACTTGGCCGCCCGGACCGGATTCACCGTCACCAGCCGTCTGGCCCAAGTGGTGGAGGCCGCGACTGTGGCTGAGGTGGACATGATCGCCACCCAACTCACCGGGACCCGTCGCACCGAACTACGGGCCGCCCTGGTCCGCGCAGACGCCTCCCAGATCGCGGCCATGGTTGAACGCGCCACCGGTCAGATCACCTCCACCGCCTTGCCCCTGGGCCCGGAAGCCACCGCCGCCGTCCGCCGCGAACTCCTGCGTGGGATCACCGTGGGTGAGAACCCGAGGCAAGCGGCACGGCGGATGTTGCGCGGCGTGGAAGACCAGTTCCTTGGCGGCGCGAACCGGGCTCTCGTGATAGCACGGACAGAGTTGCTCGACGCCGCTAGGGCGGCCCAGCGGTGGGCCGACGAGGCTAACGCGGAGGTGTTGGCCGGTTGGACGTGGACGGCGCACCTGGACCCCCTGACGTGCCGATCCTGCATCGCCAACCACGGCACCCTGCACCCGATCGAGGAACCGGGGCCGATCGACCACCAACAAGGCCGCTGCGCCCGCGTCCCCAAGACGAAGACGTGGGCCGAACTCGGCTTCGAAGGCATCCCCGACCCACCCGACACCACCCCGGACGCCGAAGCGTGGTTCGCGGGCCTGTCTGAGTCCCAGCAGCGCGACATCCTCGGCGACAACGGATACGCCGCCTGGCAGGCCGGGGACTACCCCATGGACGCATGGACTAGGCGCCGCACCACTGACGGATGGCGAGACAGCATGGTCCCCACCCGGCCACCGGCCGCGGCTTAACCGTCCAAGCCGGGCGATGTTTCCCGCCGTCCGGTCCAACCGGGTGCACGGTACGTCACCGCCCCGCAGTAGGCGCATTCATGGGTCATCCCAGACCCCGCCCGGCTGATCTGTAACCCGACCAGCACGAACCGGTGCCCCGGACACTCACCGGGCACACCGCGGCCGTCGTTGGCGTCGTCGTCACCCATGACTGGCCATTTTAGACCACCCGCCAGCCGCGAGGGCTGGTGGGCCAACCCCAGGAGGAAGCCGAGATGGCCGACACCCCGACCCCGACCGACACCAACACCGACCCTGCACCCGGCGGGGCAACCCCCACCAGCCAGGGCACGTTCGTCCAACCCAGCGCACAGCCCGCCCCAGCCAAACCTGAGGCGCCCAAGCCAACCCCGCCGCCCACCAAGCCCGAGTCTGACCCGAAGCCTGCCGACGACAACGGCAAGGACGACAAGGGTAAAGGCTCCAAGGATGCGGTACTGGCGGACCTCGCTCGCGAACGTGACGAACGTCAACAGGCTCAGTCCCAACTCACCGCCGTCCTGGAAGCCCTTGGGATCAACAAGAACGCCGACGCCGACCCCGAGCAACTGGCCGCCGACTTGACCGCACAGCGCGCCGAGAACGCCGTCCTGCGTCACGGCGTAGGCATCGCTGACACCGAGGCACTACTTGACTCTCGACGCTTCACCGACTCCCTGACCAACATCGACGTGACCGACGCCGCGGCCGTGAAGGCACACATCGAGGCGTTCGTGACCGAACACCCCCGCTACGCCACCCAGGCGCAGCAGGGCACCCCCGGCGTGCGAGACGCCGCCGCAAGCACACCGCCAGCCAGCACCGAGAAGGACTGGCTACGCGCCGCCATTGGGCGGTAACAACTCGCACCCCAAGCCACATGGGCATGGGGGCACACCCCCTCATCCCGTAGTGAAAGGAACCACCATGCCCACCTACAACAGCGTCATCAGCCGGTCCGACACCGGCGGGGCACTCATCCCCGAACCGGTCGCCAACGAGATCATCCAGGAAACCCCGAAGTCCTCGGTGATCCTGGAGCGCGCCCAGCGCGTGCCGATGTCCTCCAAGACCCTCAAGCAGCCCGTACTGACCTCCCTGCCGGAGGCGTACTGGGTCAACGGTGACACCGGTTTGAAGCAGACCACCAAGTCCGACTGGGACAACGTGGTCATGACCGCCGAAGAGGTCGCCGCCCTCGTGCCGATCCCCGACGCGGTCGTGGACGACACCAACGTGCCCCTGTGGGATCAGGTGCGCCCGCTGCTGGTGGAGGCCATCGGCAAACTGGTGGACCTCGCCGCCGTGTGGGGGCTCGGTAAGCCGACCTCCTGGCCCACTGCCATCGTCCCCGGCGCGATCGCTGCCGGAAACACCGTGGAGGCTGGCACCGGCGCCGACTACGGCGTGGACGTGGCAGCCCTGGCAGGTCAGGTGGCCGAGGACGGGTTCGCCGTCAACGGGTTCGCCTCCCGCCCGGGCTTGCAGTGGCGCCTGGTGGGGCTGCGCTCCGAACAGGGCGTGCCGATCTACACCCCGTCACTGTCCGCCGGCGCCCCGTCCGGGCTGTACGGCTACCCCCTCAATGAGGTAGTCAACGGGTCCTGGCAGGGCGAGGTCGCCGACCTGATCGCCGCGGACTGGTCGAAGTTCGCGGTCGGTATCCGCCAGGACATCACGTTCAAGATGCTCGACCAGGCCGTCATCACCGATGACGACGGGCGGGTCATCTTCAACGCCCCGCAGCAGGACTCGCAGATCATGCGCGTGGTGATGCGGGTCGGTTTCCAGATCGCCAACCCCCTTACCCGGATCGGTGACGGCAACCGCTACCCGGCGGGTGTGCTCACCCCGGCCACGACCACCCCGGAGGGCTGACCCATGGCCGAGCAGAAGAAGGTCACGCTCAAGCGCGGCAAGGAGACCCTCGAGGTCACCACGCCCACCTACGGCGGCATCACCGCTCTCGAGTCGCTCGGCTGGAAGGTCGAGTCCGGCTCGAAGCCGGGCAAGCCCCGCCGCAAGGCGAAGGCCGAGACGTCGTTTGACGAGGAGGCGGCCCGCGAGGAGATCGCGGCGAGCCTGCGTGCCGAACTCGAGGAGCAGATCCGCGCCGAACTCAAGGCCGAGGCCGAGAAGGCTGAGGACGGCAAGGGCAACACGACCGAGGGCGACAAGAAGCCCGCGGGCAAGAAGTAGCACCGGGAAGGGGTGGTGGTCATGGACCGCACAGAAGCACTCACGTGGCTGGAAACGACCGTCAAGGCCACCACCCCGCCCGAACTCACCGAGCCCGAACTGGACGGCTTTCTGGACGTCTCGCGCATCGTGGACGCCGACGGGCGGGCACCAGTCGATGAGGACTACGAAGAGACGTTCGACCTCAACCACGCCGCCGCGCTGGCATTCGAGGCCAAGGCTGTGGCATCAATGGCCTCCGACACCGGCGGTATCGAATCCTTCACCAGTGAGGGGTCGGCTTTCCGTCGGCGGGCTGGGACCGGGTACGCCGGTTTCATGGCCCTGGCTGATCGGTACAGGGCCAAGTCCGCACAGAATGGCGGCATCACCGTGATCGAAATGAACCCACTGTCGCCGTTGGCGAACCCACGGTCGGCGTTTGATGGTGTGACCACGAATGCTGACTGACACCGACCTGGCCGGCATGCGGGAGTTGGCTGCCGAGTCGTACACCGCCACCATCACCGTCAGGGACGATGAGGGCGGCGGTTGGGACCCCGGCACCGGCCCCGGCACCCCAGGCGACGGGCCGCCGCTGTACGGGCCGGATAAGCCGGCGCGGGTGCAGGCTGTCCGCAACAGCGCCCAACCCCGCGAGGCCGCGGGCCAGGCGGTCACGGTCCGCCCGTACAAGATCGCGCTGCCCCACGACGCCCCCGACCTGCCCGTTGGCGCCCGGGTCACCGTCACCGCACACCCGACCGACCCCCACGTCGTCGGCAAGGCCCTGACCGTGACCGGCACCGCGTACGGCGACCTCGGCATCGAACGTGTCCTGTACGCCGACCTCGACCTGTCCAACCAGTAGAGAGCGGGGTGGGGGCTGTGGCTGACTTCGACTTCTCCGAGTTCCAGGCCCTCGCCGCCGACCTCCGCGCCGCCGGCTCACGTGCCGAGCCCCTCGCCCGGGCCGCCGTGGCCGCCACCGCGACCATGCTGCAGGCCCAGGCCCAGGGCGCCGCACCGGTGGATACCGGGTTCCTCCGCTCGTCCATCAGCACCACCAACCGTGGCCTGGAGGCTGAGGTCGGCCCCACCGCCCACTACGGCATCTACCAAGAGATGGGCACGAGCCGCATGGGCCCGCAACCGTACTTGTTCCCCGCCCTCGACCGGGTCACCCCCATGTTCGAGGCGGCGATGGCCCAAGTCATCGAACGGTCCCTCCCATGACCCCCGCAGGCCTGCACACCACCACCCTGGATCGCCTCCGAGGCTTGTCGACGGTGAACGTGTACGACTCCACCGTCCCGGGCAGCCCCCCGGCCGATACCGACGGGCGGGTGTTCCCCTACGCCGTGCTGTGGCCCGTCCCCGGCAACACCCCCGACGCTGCGAGGAACCTCGAGGCGGACCCCCAGGGCGGGCTCACCTGGGACGCGAGGGTGACCGTCGCCTCCGGTGACCCCACCTGGACGTTGCAGGCGATCCAACTTGTCCGGGGCCGCCTCGAAGGGTGGCGTGTCCTTCCCGGCAGCGTGCTGGGCGAGGTTGACACCGGCGGCGTCACCGTCCAGGCCGACACCGACACCACCCCCACCAGGTGGTTCGTGCCGTTGCAGTTCCGCACCCACACCTGAACACACAGAACCTCCCGCCCCAGGCGGGCAGGAAACCACCCACCCCGATCCATGGAGGAATCATGGCGAAAATGGTCCCCGCCTGGGACAAACGCACCGGGCAGCCCTTGCCCAACAAGGTGCCGAAGAAGTGGCTCGACAACAACGTCTTCCCCAACCTCACCGGCACCCAACAGGGCGCCACCAACGCCACCCGCACCGGTGGGAAGGCTGACACCAAGGAGGCCCGGTCATGACCGCCGTCCGCTCACTGTACGAAGGCAACATCCGCCTCGAAGCACTCTCCACCGCCCCCGCCGACATCGACGCCATCACCGTCACCGAACTGGGCGACGGTGTGCGGGTGTCCCGCGCCATCATGCGCAATGCGTACCGGCTGTCCCCGACCGGGTCGGACACGATCGACGAACCGGGCCTGGAAGACACCGGTAACACCGGCTCCTACGGCGCCTCCAACTACGAGGTGATGCTGCCGCTGTTCCGGTACTTCGACGACACCGGCCAGTCCCACCCTGAGCAGGATGTGGCCTACAACGTGTTCACCGGCAAGGGCGTCGTCCTGCACCTGGTGGAGCGCATCGGCCCCCCGGCGTCGAAGGAGTGGGAGGCGGGTGACCCGTACAACTACTACCCCGTTGTGCTGGACGACCCGCAGCAGCCCACCGACCTGACCGGTTACCAGAAGGTGCAGCAGCCCGCGAGGGTGACCGGGCAAGTGTCGTTGCGCGCCGAGGTGACCGCCGGCGCCTAAGCGCCGGATGAACGCCCAGGTGGGGCAGGTGGTCAGGTCCCTGCCCCACCAGGGTCACCGCCCTTCACGACCTGACAATCGACCCGCAGAGGCGGCAAGAAATAATGAGCAAAACTATCCACGGCATCCCTGAATACCTCGAACGCGACCAATGGGTCCAGATGATCCGCGAGTACGGGTTCGAACCCAACAACGTCGTCGAACTCCGGTTCGCACCCAATGGCGTGCACGCGCTGATATTCGACCTAGACGAAAACGGTGCCCGCTACCTGACCGGTGGCAACGACGTCGAGTATGCCAAGCACCGCGTATTCATCCCAGTCCGCGAGCACGCGGACGACGAGGCCACCACCACCATCAAGAAGATCGAGACCTGACGATTGGACCTGACATGAACACCGAACACATCGACGACGCACCCCCGGCGGACACCCCCACCCCGCCCGAAGCCCCGGACCTGCCGCCCCCCGCAGACTTCGACCTTGGCGCCTGGTTTAGTGGTGTCCGCCCCACCGAGCGGTCCATCAACATCACCCAACGCGGCGACCTGCTCGCTGACATCGAAGCCACCGAACGCCAGTTACAGTTGGCTGAGGCTGATGACGCCGCCGAGTACGGCATCGAAGACACCGGCACCAACAGCAAGGAAGCCCTCAACGCCCGCCTGGACGACCTGTACCGCGCCTACCTGGACTCCACCGTCACCTTCCGCGTCCAAGGCCGCTCCGTGGACTGGCTCACCACCGTGGAGAAGGACATCAAGAACGGGCCCGAGACCCGGGGCATGTCCAAGGACGACAAGACCGCCGAGGTCACCCGCCACCAGTTGGCGCGGTCGATCGTGCAACCCGAGGGTGTCACCGTCGAACACCTGGCCATGCTCGAGGAAGCCAGTGGTGCCCAGTACCGGGCGTTGGTGGGCAAGTTCTTCGAAGCGTGCTCCCAGGCGCCCGTGGTGTCGGCCCCTACCTCGCCCTCGTCCTCCGCCAACCGGCGTGGGCGGGGGCGCTAACCAGTCTGCGCACTGCTGACCGGCTCCGCCTACCTGTCACCTACTGGTGGGGCCGGTCGCAGGACGGCACTTGGACCCACACCGACCTCATCGCCGCCCAAGCCCTCACCATCCTTGAAGACTCCAAGTGCTCGTGCGGGTGTGGCGGGTGGGTCGATGAGTGCCTGGACCGTGACCTGCAGGACGTGTGGGAGCCGCGGGTTGGTCACGCGTGGCGGCAGGCCGCGCTCGACCAGGGCAAGAAAGACCACGAGGCCGAGTTGAAGGAGCCGGGGGCGTTCCTGTACCTGCACGACCCCCGCACCGAACCCGACCAGGGGCCGGAAAGTTAGGCCTTCTCGAAGACCAGGGTGGCCCGCTGCCATGCGGACCTGTCTGTCGCCACCGTCTGGGCCAGCCGGTACCCGTTTCGGTGAGCGGCCGCGGTCAGATCTGCCACTGACGGCTTGCGGATGTCGTGCTCGTACACAACCTGATCGGCCCCGTCGAACAGCGCGTCAAGGCGCTCTGGTGCGGACTCCGCGCCTTTCTGATCCGAGGTCTTCACCGCGTACCACACCGCTAGGCCGAGCCCGACGGCGAGGCCTATCAGTCCACAAATGAACAGAAATCCCAGGAAGCCCACGTGACCACGCCCCTTTCTTGGGTGAACCAGGGCCCCTGATCGTATCCCGCCTCATCCACACACGACCTGCGAACGGAGGTGGACCTGTGGAGCGATCAGTACGGGCGATCTTGCGCGCCGATATCGGGCAGTACGAGTCGGCCATGGGCCGGGCCGCGCAGGCCACCGAGAGTGTGGGCACCGCCGCGCAGAAAGCCTCCCAGCAGACCCAGCAGTCTACGCAGCAGCAGACCACCGCCGCCCGTTCGTTCTCCCAGCGGCTGAACGAGCACGCTCGCACCAACGAGCAGGCGTGGACCAGCGTGGGCACGGCCCTGCTTGGTGTGGGTGCCGCCGGCGCGGGGATGCTCGCGGTCATCGGCAAGACCGGCATCTCCTATAACAGTCTCCGGCAGGTCGCCACCCAGGGCCTGACCGCCATCACCGGCAGCACTGAGGAAGCCGCTGCGCAGATGGCGCGGTTGGACGAGTACGGGCAAACCAGTTGGTTGATGCGCGACACGTTGGTCGAGGCGCAACGCCGCATGACCGGGTTCGGTATCGAAACCTCCCGCGTCGTCCCGTACATCGACGCACTCGCCGAGGGTGTGGCCGCCGCCGGCGGCAGTAACCAGGACTTCCTGGAACTGGCCGAAATCATGGGCCAGATCCAGTCCCAGGGCCGTATCACCGCCGAGGAACTCCGCCGCTTCGGTGTGCGTGGTATCGATGCCGCGCAGATGATCGGCGACGCCATGGGCATGACCGGCGGTGAAATCCGCGAACAAATCACCTCCGGTGCGCTCGATGCCGAAACGGCCCTGGATGCCCTCGCTCAGGGCATGATGACCAACTTCGAAGGCAGCAGCGACCTGGTGCGCGACACGTTCCGTGGCGCCGTCGATGACGTCCTGGCCGCGTTCCGGGACCTGTCCGCCAACGCCATGTCCCTGTTCGTGGACCCCGAAGGCGGCGGCCTATTCGTCGGGCTGATGAACAGCGTCTCTGACTTCCTGTTCACGCTCCGCGACCTCCCCACCCCGGTGTTGACCGCCGGCGCCGTCATCCTCGGACTGGGTACCGCCGCGACCATCGCCGCCGGAGGCTTCCTCACCCTGTACCCCCGCGTCCTGCGCCTGTGGAACAACCTCGGCGCACTCGGTCAGGTCGGTCAGACCGCGCAGGGCGCCATCCGCGGGGTGGGCCGGGCGCTTCCCCGCCTCATGGTCGGAGCCGCCGTCCTCGGCGGACTCTCCATGCTGGTCGGGAAACTAGCCGAGATCTCCACCAGCGGCAGCCCCGCAGCCTCCAGCGTGGACGAGGTCCGCCTGGCATTGGTACGCATGCAGCAGGTCGGCGACCTGGACGACATGTTCGCCTTCGGCGGCGCCGTCCAGGACCTCGACTCCGCACTCGTCGTCCTCACCAGCAACGACGTGAACTCCTGGATGGAGCGCCTCGGATCCGGTCTTGCCGATGTGATCCCAGGGTTCCAGAACGTGCACAACCCCGTCCGTGAGGCCCGCGCACAGTTCGAGGCCACCGGTGACGCCCTTGCCGCACTGGTGGACGGCGGAAACGCCGAGTTGGCCGCGGCCCAGTTCGAGTTGATCGCCGCCGCCGCTGAGGCACAGGGCGTCTCGACCGAAGAATTGATGGCCCTGATGCCCGGGTACGCTGACGCGTTGGCCCGGGTGGCAGCAGAGTCTGAACTCGCCGCCGATGGCACCGGTGAACTCGCCGGCGGCCTGGAGGAGATTGACCCTGCCGCGTTGGCCGCTGCTGAGGCGATCGAGGCCCTGACTGACTCCCTCGCCGACGCCTCCACTGGGTTTGTGGACGCGCTGGGTGCGTGGGATGCGGTGATCGACAAGAACCGCGAACTCGCGCAGTCCGCCGCCGAAGAGTCCGGCAAGGCGTCTGCGTCGTGGGAGGACTACTACGACGGCCACACGGTGGCCATCGCCGACTACCTGGACGAGTTGCAGGCCCAGGTCGACGCCCAGCGCGAGTGGGAAGCGAACATGACCGTCCTGGCTGGGCGCGTCTCGGCTGGCACCCTGGACGAACTGGCGAAACTTGGCCCCGAAGGCGCGCCGCTTGTCGCTGCTCTGGTGGATGCTTCCGATGAGGAACTGTCCCGGTTCGAGGAACTAATGGCAGCCGGGTCCGCCGACGCCGGCACCGCGTTCGCGGCCTCCCTGATCGAGTCCATCCCGCTAATCCGCGCCGCGATGGCCGGCATGGGGGACGAATCGATCGCGGAACTGGCCGAGCGGTTGCGGTCGGGTGAGACCACCATCCAGGAGGAGATCGACGCCTGGACGTTCGGGCCACCCGCACCAATCGAAGTCGACGTCGACACCACCCCGGCGCGCAGCGGCTTTGAGACCGTGGTGGACGACTTCTCGGGCACCACCACCGACACCGGGTTGGACATCGACCCTTCGCGCGCGAACCTGCGATACAACATCCTCACCGGCCAGTGGGAACAAGACGTCACCGACACCCCCCTGGACATCGACCCGTCCCGGGCGAACCTGCGTTACAACATCCTCACCGGCGAGTGGGAACAAGACGTCACCGACACCAACCTTGACGCCAACGACAGCCCCGCTCGCGGCACAGTGCGCGGATTCGGGTCGTGGGCGTCCACCTATCCGGTGAGCGTGAACGTGACCGCGAACGTGTCCGCCGCGCAGGCCCGCATCCGACAGTTGAATAACCAGCGGGTGCAGGTTGGTGCTGACCTTATGCGCGCTTCGGGCGGCCCGGTGTTCGGGCCTGGTTCGGAGACGTCGGACTCCATCGCCGCCCGCCTTAGCCACAACGAGCACGTGTGGTCCGCGGCGGAGGTTCGCGGCGCCGGTGGGCATGCGGCGATGGAGCAGATGCGGGCGTGGGCGCGTGGTGGCGGGGGTTTGCGGGCTGCGTTGGGTGGTGTTCGTGGGTTCGCTCAGGGTGGGACCCCTGCGTACCACGCCCGCCCGGCGGCCCCACAGGTGGTGCACGTGAGCGCGCCTACCGGCCAGCCACGGTCTATCAGTGGCCCGCTGGTGCACGTGGAGCGTCTCGGCGGCGCGGACTTGTCTCAGGTTGAGGCCGCGTTTAAGTGGCAGATGGTGGGTGCGTTGTGAGCCGTACGGTGATCCATTGGCGTGGCCTCAGCATCGGGGGTGGGGACGGCCCGGTGACGATCTATTCCCTGGACGGGTGGGAGGAGCGGCCCTCACCGAGGCAGCGCACCGATCCGCGCCCTGGGCATGGTGTGTTCGGGGGGCCGGTGTGGGCTGAGGCGCGGCATGTGTTGGTGCAGGGCACCGCGCACATCTCGACGGCCCGGGATGAGTTGTTGGCTCATCTTGACCGGAACATGGGTTTTGACGGGGAGCCGGAGGATTTGACGGTTGAGCATGCGGGTCGGACGTTGACGGCGAGGGCGCGGTTGTTGCGTTTCGCGGCGAATCCGGAGCGTGGCCGGTGGGCTGGGCTTGGGTCGGGGCATGGCGGGTTCCTGTGGGCTGCGCAGTGGTCGTGTGATGACCCGTTCCGGTATGGCGACGTTTCCGCCGCTTCCGCGTCTTTGCCGGTGCCCACGGGTGGGGTCCGGTTCCCATTATTCACGGGGGGGTGGTGATCCTGTGTCTGGTGTGATCACGACCAACCTGATAGCGAACCCTTCGTTCGAAAATGGCGTTGAGGGTTTGTTTACCTCCGGGAACGTCACGCTCTCCCAGGTCGGGGGGGATATCGCCGTAGCGGCAGGGTCGCAGGCGCTTTCTGTGGAGATCACGGACTCAGGCGCTAGCGCGGGTTGGATCCTGCAGGATGCATGGTGTGGCCCGGATCAGGTGGGACGTTGGATGGGTTTCTCGGTCGTCGCTCGGCGCAGCATAGGGATCCAGGCTCTGCGGTTCTACTACCAAGCCCGCCAGGGGACTACCACACTGGAACAAGACTACCTGCGCGGGTTCTGGCTGACGACGGACCCGAACAGCGAGCAACCACGCAGGACAGTTGCGGTGCAGATACCCCACGGCGCGGACAATGTGCGCATGTGGTTGCGACCATCAGCAGACCCCGACTCCGGAGTGGCCCCCGGGCCCGGGCGCTATCACACCGACGCCTGGATCGCGTGCGTGGCCGACACCGAGCAAGAGGCGCTGGCGATGGTGAGCGGGTACTTCGACGGGGACTCCCCATGGGTATCCAACCCCGACGGCACGATCACCGCCTACCGATGGACCGGTCAAGCGCACGCGTCGACCTCGGAGGAAATCCGCACCCGCACCGGCACCCCGCTGCTGTTCGGCCCCACCTCCGGCACCGGCAGGGTGCGACTGGCCAACCCCGGCACCGCCGACGCCCACCCCACCTTCCACATCCACGGACCCGTAGGCGAAGGGGGATTCATGATTACCCACGTCTCCACCGGCCGCAGGCTCCTCTACCGCGACCAAATCCCCGCCGGGTCCGTGCTGTCCATCGACACATCCACCGGGACGGTCCTGCTGGACGGCGTGGCCGACCGCTCCGGCCGCCTCGTCGTACGAGAGTGGTCCACCGTCCCCCGCGAGGGCGAAGCCGAGTACGTGTTCACCGCGCCCGAACGCACCGATGCCGTGTTGCACGCCCAAGTCAAGGCGACGTACTGGTGAGCACCGTCGAACTCATCGCCGGGACCTACAACATCACCCTCGCGTCCCTGCACCACCCAGAAGGACACTCCTGGGCGCAGCGGCGGGAACACGCAGCGCAAGCCGTGATCCGCTCCGGCGCAGCCATCGTCGGCCTACAAGAAGTGTCCAACCTGAACAACGCCACCACCTCCCAGGCACAGCAATTGTGCGATTCGATCAACGCGGCCACACCCGGGGTGTCCTGGCAAGTGACACCAGGGACCCGGTACAACGCGATCATCCACAACAACATCCTCGTGGAGCGCCGCTCAGACCCCGAAACGTGGGACCTGAACGTGGTGCACACCCGCTCTGGCGCCCAACGCGCCATGACCGGCGCCATCTTCGCCCACCGGCCCACCGGCGCCGAGTTCGTGTTCGTCACCGCGCACTTCTCCACCGGCACCCTTGAGTCCAGGATCGAGAATGCACAGATCGTCGCGGACTTCCTGGACGCCCGCCGCGACGGGCACCGCCACGGCATCGCAGCCCTGGACACCAACGGCTCCCACGAAATACACGGCCCCGACTCCGACCTGTGGGCACGCGGGTACCCAAACACCCGCCAACGCAGCCAGGCCCCGGTGGTGCGGGATGAGTTCAACTCCTTCAACGGGTGGGACCCGGAGATGGACGGGCGCCTCAACGGGCGCTGGATCGACGCTGTAGTCACCGACGCCGGCGTGGACGTGCCCGCCGCCGGCCTGGACGCCGACTACGCCGACGGCACCGGACTGCCGCTGCGCACCCCCCTGCCCTCAGACCACCACATGGTGTGGGCCGCCCTCACCTGGAACACCGACGACCCCGGTCCCGCACCCGGCCCCACCCCTCCGGGTCCGCCACTGCCCGCAGAAGTCGCGCCCCTCCACGACCCCGGGGAGTTCTTCACCGGTGAACTCACCACAGGCAACCGGCTGCGCCACCTCCCCATCAGCGCGGGCTCGTTCTCCGCGGTCCTGAACGCACCGGGCACCCTGGAAGCCACCATCCCACTGCGGCGCCTCCCAGCACAGGAACGGGCGGAGATACGCGCCGCCGTCGAAGGGGCCCGCTGCTATCTGGCCTACCAGGTGGGCCGCCGGGTCGTGGAGGCCGGACCGATCTGGGTGCACGACTACGACGACACCACCGGGGACCTGCGCATCCGAGCATCCGGGCTGTGGTCCCTGTTCGACTACCGGCTCGTGATCCCCGTCCTCGGCCCCGGGCAAGGCCCCCAGTCCCGGCAACTGTCCTGGACTGGGCTGTCGTTGGGCACCATCGCGAAACGACTCGTGCAAGCCGCCACCGCCCACACCGGCGGGCACCTACCGATCGTGCTGCCACCGGACCAGGTCGGCACCCACGAACGCACCTACCCCGGGTATGAACTGGCCACCACCCGGCAACGGTTGACCGAGTTAACCCAGGTGGAGAACGGCCCCGACATCGCGTTCACCCCCCGCCTCCGCGAAGACGGCGAAGGCGTCGAGTGGGCCCTGCGCACCGGCACCAATACTGAGCCGCTCCTGACCCAGGACGGCCCAGACTGGGTATGGGACACCACCAACCCCACCGGCCCCGTTTCCGGCGTGTCCGTCACCTCCGACTTCTCCCGCCGCACCAACTACGCCTTCGCCGTGGGTGAGGGGCACGAACAAGCCCTACGGCTGGGATCACACCAAGACCCAGACCAGTGGGACCGCGGCTACCCCCTGATGCACGCAACACTCCCCCACACGTCCGTGATCGAGCAACCGACCCTGACCTCCCACGCCAGGGCGGCCGTGGCCCAAGGCGCGGCCCCCTGGTCCACCTGGAAAATCCGGGTGGGGCGCGATGAAACACCCCGCCTGGGCGAGTACTCCCCCGGTGACCTGGCCACCATCCACGTGGGCTCTGACCATGTGTGGCTGCCGGGCGGGGCGCACCAGGTCCGCATCGCCTCCATCTCCGGGAGCCACGGGGAGGCGTTCGTGGACCTGGAAACCATCCCCGCCATGGATTCAAGATAAGGGAGCGCACGTGTCACTATCTGAGGACTTCCCCGCCGGCCCTACCACACCCGCCGGGCCGGGAGGATTCGCACAACTCCTCGCCACGCTCCGGCAAGTGGACGCCCGCGTGTCCAACCTGGAACGCGGCGGCCCCCTGCGCGCCTCCGGGGTGACCGCCACACCCGAAGGCCTGGAAGTCGTGGGCCGCCTGTTCGTTCGTCGCCCCACCCTGGAACAGCCCGGGATGATCGACGCCTACCTCGGGGCCACCGGTGTGCGCACAGCGATGCGACTGATCCCACCGAGAGGGCAAGACGCCACCGACGACGACGACTACACCGTTTTGTACCTGGAGGACGCCGGCAGCCTCGGTGACGGTATCGCCATGCTCCGCACCTCCGGACAACTGCAACTGCATGCGGGCACAACGTTCCGGCTGCGCACACTCGACGAATCGCACCACATCAGCACCACCACGAACCAGGTCCAGGTCAAGGCCCCCACGACAATGCTTCTCGTGGATGGCACCAACCTGTCCGTGAGCGGCGACCTCACAGTGGACGGTGCGAAGAACTTCCGCCTCCCCCACCCCACCAAACCCGGCATGGAACTCGTGCACGCCACCACCGAGTCCCCCGTGTCCGGACTGGAATACCACTACCGCGCCACCCTCAACGACGACGGCCAGGCCACGATCGACCTGCCCGAGTACTTCGAGCACCTCGCCCACACCGACGGGCGCGGCGTGCAAGTCACACCCGTAGGCCGCCCGTTCCCCGTCGGCGCCGACGAACCCACCGGCGGGCAAGTGCGCGTGTACGGGCAGGCGGGCCGGGACGTGTTCGTGCGAGTCAACGCCCGCCGCGGCGACCAAGCCGGCCAGTTCGAGGTCGAGCGCCCACGTGAAGAACCTGAGCAGACCGAGGAATAGGAAAAAGCCATGACGTTCCATACTGGCCTTTTTGTCCGTGAGCAGGTCACCGGCGACGACATCGTGGGCACCTCCCCAGTGGGTGCCCGCATCGCGCTCGGTGGGCTCTTCCAGGACCACGGCACCCTCTGGGGCCTGCCCATCACCGGCACCACCGGGTGGGCATACCGTGTCGGCGCCGGTGCCGTGGCCCTGACACGAGGCAGCGGTGACGGGTCGGTGCTGGTCGGCAACGACGCACCCATGGACGTGCCCACCACCCCGGCACCCGGCACCGGGTCACGCTGGGACCGCATCTGGGTGCGCCAGAACGACGTGGACGCCGGAGACGAGAACAACCAGGTGGTTGTGGGTGTCACCCAAGGCACCAGCGGTGGGTCACCCACCGTGCCGCCATTGCCGGCTGGTGCGACCGAGATCGGCCGCGCACAGGTCACCGCCGGGGCTTCTGACACCAACGCGTCCGGTGTCAGCATCAGCACCGCGCAGCGGCCGGTGGCGAGGCTGGCGGGCACCCCGGAGACCACCACGAGGGAGGTGTTCACCGGCCCGGCAGCGTTGGCGCCGGCGGGCGGGTCCACCATTGTCTCGGCCGAGTTGGTCCGCGACACCGGCCCTGACGGCACCGCCACGTTCATCTTCCGCGCCACCATCCGGGGAGTGTCCTTCTCCGCGGGTGCGCTTGCGCAGACGATCGCCACCATCCCCACCGCGCACCGCCCCACCACCGCAGGCGCCGCCATCGGCTCCAACGGTGGCACCACGCAGACCTACCAGGTCCTCTCCGGTGGTGGTCTGCGTCTGGCGAACTCCTCCCACTCCCGCACCACCACCGATGACCTGCTGGTCTCCGGGTCGTGGATCCGGATGCCCGAATGACCGGCTGCCCCCTCGAGAAACGCGGCCAGGTGCTCGTCGTTTTCGCGTGGATCGCGCTCACCCTGGGCGCCCTTACGTGGCTGCGGCTACCGACCGTGCCGGTGGAGGGTGTCGTCCACACGCACCTGCCGCCGGTGGTCGAGGTCGGCAAATGGGTGGTCGCCGCTGCCATCGCCGCCACCGCCGCGTTCACCCGCCGCTACCGGCTGGGATACGCCGCCCTGGTCGGGGTGGTCGCTTTCCGGGGCGCGTCCCTCGCGGCCGGGTGGGTGGTGTGGGTGATGTCCGAAGGCGCGGCCGGGACCCCCACCGGGTGGGCGCAAGCCCTGGAGTACGCGGGGTTCGCGGTCTTGTTGATCATCCTGGCTGGGCCGGACGACGGGACGGTGAGAGCGGTCGAGCACCCAACGCCGGGAGGTGTCGCCGATGCTGCGTGATATCCCCGGCCCCGTGTGGGGTGCGCTGGCGACGATCCTCGCCGGGACCCTGACTTTCCTTGGTGTGTGGCTGTCCACCAAACAAACCGACCGCGCCACCCGCGTGGAGCGGCGCGCCAAGGCCGCCGAGAACGAGGTGGACCGTGACCGCCTCCGCCTGCACCAGTACGAGGGCCTGGTGGACCGCATGGAGAAGCGCTTGGAGGCCGTTGAGAGCCGCGTGACCCACCTGGAGGCCGAACTCGCAAAGGAGCGGCGGGAGCGCCGGCAAGAGCGCGAAGCCTTCGAGGTCCGCCACCGGTCCACGGTCCGCTACCTGCGGGACGTGCTGGCATGGGCAGGCATGCACCTGCCGGGGGTCCCACCGCCCACGCCACCGACCGACGTGGCAGCAGACCTCACCTGACCACAAGGAGCCCACCATGACCGAACCCATCGACCTGCCCGAACTGGACGAACCGCCGCAGGTGTGGCGCGACGGTGAGGAACTGCTAGCCGAAGAGGCAGCGAACCCCGACCCCGCAACCATCGCCGCCAGCGAGACCGCCGGTGCCGACCTGACCGACTGGGTGGAGAAGTGAGCAACCCCTGGGACCCCGCACTACGCGAGGCCCGCAAGATCCAGACCGCCATGGCCGACTACGGCGTCAACTGCGTCATCCAACTACGCCAGGGCGCCTCGTCCTCGGGCTGGCTCACCCCCATGTCCACCCGCGCCGGGGTGATGTCCCACCACATCGTGTCCGCCCGCACCCACGGCACCACCCCGTTCTACAACCTCGTGCGCAACGGTCGCCCCGGCATCCCCGGCCCGCTCGCCAACGGCTACGGCGGCTGGGACAAGGTCTACCGGATCATCACCATGGGCTGGGCCAACCACTCCGGCGCTGGCGGGCCCATCACCCTCGCCGGTCGCCGCATCCCCCGCGACAACGGGCGCCCGTACTTCTGGGGCACCGAGTACGAGGGTGGTCTGCGGGCCTCGGACTGGCAGCAGGACGACTACCACGGGTGGATGGCGACCTGCAACGCCGCGCTCCTGGACGTGTTCAACCTGCCCACCAGCGCGCACCTGGAGCACTCCACCTGGACCACCCGCAAAGTGGATCGCCTCGGCTACACCGCCGCCACCGGGCGCACCCGCATTGCAGCCGTCCTCGGCCGCACCAAGAACACCACCACCTCACAGAAAGATTGGTTCACCATGGCCACCGAAGCAGACCTACGCCGCGTCGTCGGTGAAGCACTCGACGCCCGCGCCGGTGCCGCCGTGCACCGCTTCGACTTGGCACCCACCACCGGCGGCGGTGTCACCCTGCCCGCCGAGAATCACGCCGCCCGGCAGAACCGCATGGCGCGGAGCGTGCACGCCATGTCCAGCGAACTCACCGCGCTGCACGGTGAACTCGCCTCCCTGCGCGCCGCCGTGGCATCCCTGGCAGCCAACCAAGG
>NZ_JBMPQC010000020.1:0-21950 GCF_049724975.1 Pseudactinotalea sp. Z1732
CCCTATGCCATTTGGATGCTGGTCGGTTTCTACGGCAGGGTTCCCCTTGAGGTCGAGGAGGGTGCGCAGATGGACGGGGCCGGCAAGTTTCGTGTGTTCTGGCAGATCGCGACGCCGATTGTTATGCCCGGGATCGTGGCTACGGCCGTGTACACCTTCATCAATACGTTCAACGAATTTCTCTATCCGCTGTTGTTCATCAATGAAACAGGCAAAATGCCCGTCGCAGTCGCATTGTATTCGCTGACCGGTTCTGAGGTCCTTGATTGGGGAGCGATGATGGCCGCGGCTGTCACTGTGGTCGTCCCATCGGTGCTGTTCTTCATGGCGATACAGAAGCATATTGCCGGCGGTCTGGCGGAAGGATCGGTGAAATGAGAAGCATTGTCGCCTCATCTGAAAGGAATCAAGTGAAACCTGTTCGTTATGGCATCGTCGGGACCGGCTACTTCGGTGCTGAGATCGGGCGGTACCTGGTGTCTCGGAGTGATGCGGTGGTTTCCGCCGTTCACGATCCACAGAACGCTGAGAACGTTGCAGCGGAACTAGGTGCTCGGAGCGTGGGGTCCCCGGCGGAGTTGTGCGCTGCCGAGGATGTGGATGCGGTCGTGGTGGCATCACCGAACTGGGCTCACCGCGAGCCCGTCGTCCTCGCCGCGCGCTCTGGAAAGGCGGTCTTCTGCGAGAAGCCGATCGCTCTCTCTTACGAGGACTGTCTGGCGATGCTGGATGAGACCAGGCGGGCAGGTGTGCTGCTGATGGCCGGGCACGTCATGAACTTCATGAGTGGCGTGCGTCGGGCGAGGAGCCTAATCGAGGAAGGGGCGATCGGGGATGTGCTCTTCTGCCGTGCTGTGCGGAACGGCTGGGAGGGCCCGCAACCTTCCTTGAACTGGAAGAAGCAGCGAAAGTTGTCGGGTGGACACCTCTACCACCACATCCATGAACTCGACTTCGTGCAATCCATCATGGGGCCCGCGCGGATCGCGACCATGGTGGGAGGAAACGTCGCGCACCAGGGCAGGGGCTCGGGGGACGAAGAAGACATTCTCGTCATCACTCTGGAGTTCGACGGTGACCGGTTCGCCGCGCTGGAGTACGGCTCGGCGTTCCGGTGGCCGGAGCATCACGTGCTGATTCAGGGGACCGAGGGCGCCATTCGGATCGACCTTCAAGACCCCGGGTGTGAACTGCGGACGCCCGACCGAACCGAGAGGTTCCTCCTGCACAGGTCCCGAGCCGAGGACGATGAGCGACGCGCGATCTATAGCGGGAGCGAGACGGATGGAGCAGTCATGTATGGCGATCCTGACCGCCGGCCACCTCTGTGGCTTCGCGGGATCATCGAGGAGGAACTCGCGTACTTCCATGATCTCGTCCAAGGCGGCGCGCCGAGCGAGGAGTTTGCCGCACTCACGGACGGATCGGCGGCTGCGGCCTCGATTGCCACGGCTGACGCCTTGACGTTGTCCTTGAGTGATTCCCGCAAGGTGCCAGTCGAGAGCGTGATCAACGCGGCGGAACGAAGCCCGAGTTTGCCCGTCTAGGCACCGCACCGATCCCCGACCAGTCTGACGATTCGCGGCTCACGTACCGCACTTCACGATGGAGATTCCTGTGGCCTCTACCCGCATCTGCGGCGTTATCCCCCCGATCATCACACCATTGACACCGGAGGGGAACATCGACCACGACGCGCTCGCCGCCGTGGTCGAGCACCTACTTGCAGGCGGCGTCGACGGCGTCTTCGTCCTAGGATCGACCGGCGAGGTCGCCTACCTAGACGACTCGGAGCGCGAGTCCGTTGTACGCACGGTCGTGGACAAGGTCGCTGGACGTGTCCCTGTGCTGGTCGGCGCGATCGACACCACGGCCGGTCGCGTGATTCACCATGCTCGGCGAGCGCAGTCCTTGGGTGCCGATGCGATCGTGGCGACAGCACCCCTGTATGCCATCAATGATTCCGACGAGATCGAGCGACACTTCCGCGCCATCTCGGCTGCGAGCACGTTGCCGCTCTTCGCCTATGACATCCCAGCCCGCGTGCACACGAAACTCCCCATCGAACTCCTCACGCGACTGGGCACCGAGGGGGTCCTAGCCGGTGTTAAGGACTCATCCGGGGATGATGTGAACTTTCGCCGGCTGGTAGCAGCCAATGTGCGTGCCGGTCGGCCGCTCATGGTGCTGACCGGTCATGAAGTTGTCGTCGACGGCATGCTTCTACTGGGCGCGGACGGAGTCGTCCCCGGATTGGGCAACGTCGACCCGGTCGGCTATGTCCGCCTCCTTGAAACTGCCCAGGCTGGTGACTGGACTCGGGCACGCCAGGAACAGGATCGGCTAGCGCAACTTTTCGAGATCGTCTACCAAGCCGATGGCCGGTCGGGCGACGCCGCTGGGGTCGGCGCTTTCAAGGTTGCAATGAAACACCTTGGAGTCATTCCTACCGCCACGATGGCCTTCCCCGTCGAGGAACTGGGCGAAGCAGCGATCGCCCGTATCTGCGCCATCGTTGACGCGGCCTTGCCCGTGAGTGCATGAATCTCGGGCAGCCTGGGGTGTGCGGCTTGCCCGCGGGCCGCCACCTAGGGCTCATGGCTCGATGGAGGGCGACGTGAGTCACCTCGTCGGCGTCGATCTGGGCGGGACGAAGACTGCTGCGGCTTTGGTGAGTCTCGAAGGCCAGGTGGGAGCGGCTTACGCGATTCCCACTCCAGCACGGGATGGGCCGGAGGCAATCCTCGATGCTGTCGCCACTCTCGTGCGTGAGGTCGTTGCTCGATATGAGGGTTCTCTCGCACCGGGGCAGTACGGGGCCACGATCCACCTCCCAGGCATCGTCCAACTCCTGGGGATCGGTGTGGGCACTGCAGGTGTGGTGGACGCCGGCGTGGGACGGGTCCTGTCGGCGACGGACGCCTTGCCGGGCTGGCCGGGGACCGACGTCCGTCAAGGGCTGCGGGAGCGACTTGCGGACCTGATCGGTGATCACCCTGTGACGGTAGAGAACGATGTGGACGCTCATGGCGCCGGAGAGGCATGGCAGGGCGCGGCAGCCGGGTCCGACGACGTGCTGATGGTCACGGTCGGCACCGGAGTCGGGGCTAGCGTCGTCTTCGACGGCCGACCGCTCCGCGGAGCCCATCACGTGGCCGGGGAACTGGGACACCTCCCGAGCCCGGAAGCCGCTGGGCTGCGCTGTGGTTGTGGCAAGGAGGGACACCTGGAAGGTATCGCCTCCGGTCCGGCACTGCATCGACACTACCTACGCCTGGGCGGAGATCCCGCTGCTGCCGACGCCCGGGCGGTTTACGCCCGGGCCGCCGCTGGAGATGCGCTGGCCGAGCGGGCCCTCGCTGTCTCGGCTCGTGCCGTGGGAAGAGCAGTGGCCGGTGTCGCCATGGTGCTCGACCCGGCAGTGGTGGTCGTGGGCGGGGGGTTGAGCCAGGCCGGCCCGCTGTGGTGGCAGCCCATGGTTTCGGCACTGCGCCACGAACTCATCGCACCCCTCATCGACCTTCCGGTGCGGCGCTCCGATCTCGGCCCGGCAGCCGGCATCCTCGGAGCCGCGCGCTCTGCACTGCTGTGCCGTTCGTGATCACTGAACCGAAGGGAACTAGTGTGGCATCGATCCTTGACCAGTTGAACGGGCAACTCATCGTCTCCTGCCAGGCTTACCCGGATGAGCCGCTGCGGGACGGGGAGGTGATGGCCCGGATGGCGCAGGCTGTGATCGCGGGAGGCGCCGCGGGAGTCCGCGCCCAGGGCTTGACGGACATCGGACTCATCCAAGCCTGCACGAATGTGCCACTCATCGGCCTCTGGAAGGATGGTGACGACCCGGTCTTCATCACCCCGACCCTTGAACACGCGACCGCGGTGGCCGAGGCTGGCGCTGACATTGTCGCCCTCGACGGCACTCGCCGTCCGCGTCCGGACGGTCTGACGTTGGCCGAGACGATTGACGGACTCCGGCAGTACTCCCATGTCCTGGTGATGGCGGACTGTGGCAGTCTCGATGACGCCTTGGCGGCCGAGGATGACGGGGCCGATCTCGTTGGCACGACCTTGGCCGGTTACACCGGGGAACGTGCGAAGACCAAAGGTCCCGATACCGAACTCATCGATCAACTGGTCGAACGCTGCGAGCGACCTGTCATCGCTGAAGGCAGGGTGCATACGACGGCTCAGGCTGCTGACGTGATGGAGCGGGGTGCTTTTGCCGTCGTGGTAGGAACCGCGATTACCCACCCGACGACCATCACGGGCTGGTTTCACCAAGCAGTTGCCGGGGCGTAGGGACCACGAGTATCGGCAACTCTTCCGCTCCGCGAGGTCGCTTCGCGCTGCCGGCGCGCATCGTACCGCGAGCGCGCTCCCAGTTCAGGTGAAGTAGGCCCCGCCGTTGATGTCCACCACGGTGCCGGTGACGAAGGCGCTCTCCTCCGAGCACAACCACAGCACCGGGCCGGAGACGTCGTCGGGGTAGCCGGCCCGGGCCAGCGGGATGGCGTCGATGGTGGCCCGCTGCCGCTCCGGGGTGCTGAACGTCTCGTGGAAGGGGGTGTCCAGGATGAGCCCGGGGGCCAGGGCGTTGACGGTGATCTGCTTGGGTGCCAGTTCCTTGGCCAGGGAGCGGGTGTAGCCGAAGATCCCGGCCTTGGCGGCGGCGTAGGCCCCCGAGCCGTCCGAGCCGCCGTTCTGCCCCGCCACCGAGGAGACGTTGACGATCCGTCCGCCGGGGTGCATGAACTTGATCGCCTCCCGGGTCACCATGAAGGTGGAGTCCAGGTTGACGGCCATCACCGTGCGCCAGTGCTCGGTGCTCATCTCCGCCAACGGCACCCGCCCGATCAGCCCACCCGCGTTGTTGACCAGGATGTCCAACCCGCCGAGTTTGCCAGCGGCGTCGGCGACACCGTCGATCACGGCGGCCTCATCGGTGACGTCCAACTGCATCGACAGCGCCGGTGGGGCGTTGGTGGCAGCGAGTGCGTCCAGGAACTCCGGGTCGGGGGCGTGGGTGAGGTAGGTGAACGCGACCTGGGCGCCCTCCCGGGCCAGGTCCGCCACGATGCGGCGGCCGATTCCGATGCCGCCACCGGTTACCAGTGCCTTCTTGCCGGCCAAACGAGACATCTGTGCTCCTTGCGCTGATCGTCCTGGCTGATGGTCTGATCCGCCCTCAACCGTAGCCGGACTGCGAGCGACCCTCAGGGTTGAGGCGAAAAGGCGGCGTCGGCGCTCAGGCGGGGGTAGCGGGAGCGGCCCATCGGGGTGGCTGCACGGGACTCAGGGTGCGAGAGCCGCCTCAGGCGTGCTGGCGGGCGGTGAGGCGGCGCCGCACCCACTTCTCCGCCTCCACGATCACCAGGACCGAGACGCCCAGTGCCGCACACAACGCCCACTCCCCGCCGGACAGCGGGACGAAGCCCATCAGGTTCGACACCACCGGCCAGGTGACCGCCACCCAGAACAGTGCGAGTGCGGCGAAGGAGGAGACCACCAGCAGCCGGTTGCTGAAGGGGTCCGACAGCACCGACTTGTGCTCGAACCGGGAGGTCTGCACGAAGAAGAAGTTCATCATGACGAACAGGGTCATCGTCAGGGTACGGGCGTGCTCCTCGGCCAATCCCTCGTTCAGGCCCCACAGGAACATCCCCACCGCGGCCAGGCCCATCCAGGCGCCGGCGATCACGGTGCGCCACCATAGCACCCGGCTGAGCACCCCCTCCTTGGCCGAGCGCGGCGGGTGGTTGAGCTCATCGCCCTCAGCACCCTCGAACCCCAGCGCGATGTCCTGCACACCGTTGGTGACCACATTCATGAACAGCATCTGGATCGGCAGGAAGATCAACGGCATGTCGGTGTAGACGCTGATCGAGACCGCCAACAGCGAGGCCGCACCGTTGGCCAGCAGGAAGTGGGTGGCCTTGCGGATCGCATTGAACGTGACCCGGCCCTGCTCCACGGCGTCGACCACGGTGACGAAGTTGTCGTCGGTGAGCACCATGTCCGCCGACTCCCGGGCCACGTCGGTGCCGGAGGCCCCCATCGCCACCCCCAGCGCGGCCGCCTTGAGGGCGGGTGCGTCGTTGACGCCGTCGCCGGTGACGGCGACCACCTCGCCGCTGTCCTGCAGCACCTGCACGATGCGCATCTTGTCCTGCGGGGACACCCGCGCCGCGACCCCGACCCGGCGCAGCCGTGCCCGCAGGGCCTCATCGTCGAGGGTGAGGATCTCGGCGCCGGTGAGCGGTTCGGCTTCGGTGGGCAGTCCCAGTTGAGCCGCGATCGCCAGCGCCGTGGCCGGTTGGTCGCCGGTGATCATCAGCACCCAGATCCCAGCCCGGTGGCAGGCGGCGATCGCCTCGGTCACCCCGGGGCGGGGCGGGTCGGCCATGCCCTGCAGGCCGGCGAAGGTCAGGCCGCTGGGCGCTGGGAGCTCCTCAGGGATCTGCTCCCCGGGCGCGAGCACCCGGAAGGCGGTGCCCAGCATCCGCAGTCCCCGACTGGCGAGGTGATGATTCGCGGACTGGACGACGTCGAGGTCGAGGGGGGCCACGCCGTCGTCGGTCTGGATGTTCACCGAGGCCGCGAGCAGCGCATCCGGGGAGCCCTTGACGAACAACACCCGGTCGTCGCCGACCCGGTGGATGCTCTGGGACATCCGGGCCTCGGACTCATACGGGGCATGCGCCAGGGGCGCGGTGGTGAACTCGCCCATGGTCACCGCGCCGGTGCGCAACGCCGCCTTGGCCATCGCGACGTCGACGGCGTCCCCGATGAAGGTGCTCGGGTCATCACGGTCGGGCCGGGCCTCGTTGGTCAGCGCCCCGATAAGGAGCATCTGGCGCGCTGCCGGACTCAGCGTGAGCCCGGGATCGGTCAGCTCGACCTCACCGGCGGTGGTCCAGCCGGCCTGGGAGGTCATCTCGTTCATCGTCAGAGTGCCGGTCTTGTCCGAGCCGATCACCGTGGTGGAGCCCAACGTCTCCACCGCCGGCAGTGAGCGAACCAGGGCGTGACGCTTGGCCATCCGGGACACACCCACGCTCATCGCCACGGTCAGCACGATGGGCAAGGACTCCGGCAAGGAGGCCACCGCCAGGGCCACGATGGTCATGAACATCTCACCGGGGGCGTTACCCAGGGCGACTCCGGAGAAGAACAACACCGCTGAGACTGCGGTGATGATCACACCGATCTTGCGCTCCAGGCCGTTGGTCAGTTCCTGCAACGGGGTCTTGCCCGGAGGCCCCTTGATCAACTCACTGATCACGCCCAGCTCGGTGCCGGTGCCGGTCGCCACCACCAGCGCTCGGGCCCGGCCCGAGCGCACCAGGGTGCCGGAGAAGGCCATGTTGATGCGGTCACCGACGGGGGCTTCCTCGGTGACCACGCCGGTCTGCTTGGTGACCGCCTCGGACTCCCCGGTCAGCATCGACTCATCGACCTGCAAACTCTTGGCGTCCAGCAACCGGACGTCGGCCGGGACGCGGTCCCCGCTCTCCAGGTGCACCACGTCACCGGGCACCAGATCGGCCGCAGGCCGGGTGGCGGCTGCCCCGTCCCGCACGACCGTGCAGTTCGGCGCGGACAGGGTGGCGAGCGCTCGCACGTCGCGGGCGGACTTGCGCTCCTGCCAGAATCCCAGACCCGCGTTCAGGGCCAGGATCAGGGCGATCGCACCGGCGTCGACGTACTCCCGGAGCAGCATGGTGATGACGAAGGCCGCCAGCAGGATCCCGATCATCGGGCTGACGAACTGGCGTAGCAGAGTGACGATCCACGGGGTGGCCGAACTGGTCTCGATCGTGTTCGGGCCGTGGACGGCGAGACGTTGCTCGGCCCCGGCGGAGGTCAGTCCCTGGTCATCTGCGTGCAGGGCCGCGGTGACGTCCTCGATGTCCAGCGCATGCCAGGTCCGCTCGGAGGCGGATTCGACGGTGGGTTGCGTGGACATGGTGGAGGCGGACACTGGTGGCTCTCGGGTGGGGGGTCGTTCGGGACCGTGACCGTTGTGGCAGGCAAGACCGTTGCCTACCAGTCTGGTGCCAGAAGGGCGTCGTGCCGTGGGACCAAGGACCCGCCCGGGTGGCCCCGCGGTATGGGGGCCGATCAGATCACGGGGGTGCGGCCTTCGCCAGTGCGATCCCGGGGAGGGACCGGCTCACGAACGTCGGGTGCGCTGCCCGCCTCAGGTGCGCTCGCCGTCGTCGGGCCGGGCGTCCTGGTTGTTCGTCGCGGCGCCGAGCCCGGGTGCAGCGTGTTCAAGGCCGCCAGGTGTGTCCAGGACGATCGGGTCGGGTCTCTTGGCGGCGCGGGTGTCGCCGGAGGAGGCGCGGCGGAACCGCCGGGTCGCCCAGGGGTAGACGTCGCGGCGTATCCAGGTGGCGTCCTCGCGCAGTCGTGCGGGCAGGGCGGGCCGGGCCTGGGTGTCCAGCGGTTTCGACCAGTCGGCGTCGTCGGGTTCCAACCCCAGCGCGTCCAGCGCCGCCTGAGCGGCGCGCCAGTGGCCCAGCGTGCTCAGATGCACCCGGTCCGGGGCCCACATGCGCCGGTCCTGCAGCGCTCGCAGGCCCCAGATGTCCATGACGTGGGCGCCGTGGGTGCGCGCGACGGACCAGATGTGGGCGTTGAAGATCCCGACCTTGGGGCGCATCACGGTCAGCAGCGGCCCGGCCCGGCGGGTGTCCATCCCGGTGGCCAGCAGCACGTCGATGCCCTGCTCGCGCGCGGCGCGTACCGCGCGGTCGAGGCGCGCGCCCAGGACGTCGGGGTCGCCGCCGGGGCGAAGCAGGTCGTTGCCGCCACCGATGATGGAGATCAGGTCCGGCTTGGCGGCCAGTGCCTGTGGGAACTGCTCGGTCAGGATCGGGCCCAGCAGCTTGCCCCGGATCGCGAGGTTGGCGTACTCCAGCGGCGCGCGCCCCGCCCTGGTGCGACGCCCGGTCAGGGACTGGGCAAGCAGGTCCGCCCAGCCCCGGTAGTCACCGGGTTCGCCGGGCTCATCGCACAGACCCTCGGTCATGGAGTCACCGATCGCCACGAAGCGGCGCCAGCGTGGTGCGGACGGGGTGAAGAACACATCAGTCACGGTTGCCATTGTGCCGTGCCGGGGGTGTGCGGTGTTGCGGTGCCTGCTTGGTGGGGTGCTGCGGTGCCTGGGGTGCTGGGGTGCTGCCATGCCACGGTGCCGGCGTGCCCGTGTCAGGGCAGCGACCACTCCACCGGCTCGGCACCCATCTGCAACAGCAACTCGTTGGCGCGGGAGAACGGTTTGGAACCGAAGAATCCGCGCGAGGCCGATAGCGGGCTGGGGTGCGGCGACATGATGCACGGCGTGGCGCCCAGAGCCGGCTTGAGGGACTGGGCGTCCCGCCCCCACAGGATCGCCACCATCGGTTGGTCGCGAGCCACTAGCGCTCTGATCGCCTGGTCGGTGATCTGCTCCCAGCCCTTGCCACGGTGGGAGGCGGGCTTGCCCGGCATCACGGTCAGGCACCGGTTCAGCAGCAGCACGCCGTGGTCGGCCCAGGCGGACAGGTCGCCGGAGGTGGGCTGGGGCGCCCCGACGTCGCTGACCAGTTCGGTGAAGATGTTCACCAGGGAGCGCGGCAGCGGTCGTACATGGGATTGGACGGAGAAGGACAGGCCCATCGGATGCCCCGGGGTGGGGTAGGGGTCCTGGCCCACGATCAGCACCCGTACGTTCGCCAGGGGCCGGGTGAAGGCGCGCAGCACGTCCTCGCCTGCCGGCAGGTAGCCGCGGCCGGCGGCGACCTCGGCGCGCAGGAAGTCTCCCATCGCGTGGATCTGCTGCTCCACCGGCGCCAGGGCCTGGGCCCAGCCCGGTTCGATGATGTGCTCCAGTGGGGTGCGCGTGCTCACCGCACCAGGGTGGCAGAAGTATCAGGCCCTGCCCGAGCGGTCGAGACGTTTGGCTCCGCGCTGGGCAGTTGACGCCGTTACAGTTAGCGCCGTTGCGATTAGCACAGACGCGGCCGAAGCGAGTGAATGACACGCGTGTGGTTTGCCTCTAGTATTGCCCCGAGCGGCTCCACGTGCGTAGGCACACGAGGTGGGGATCACGCCGCGGTTCAGCAGCCGCGGCGGGAGTCCACCACACGGAACCGCACCGGGAAGTTCAGGCACCAGGAGGATCGATGTCAGCAGCGCAGCAGATCAACGCTCACACCACCGAGCAGGAACTGAGCGAACGCGACGCTGCAATCCTGGCCTTCGAGAACCAGTGGTGGAAGTACGCCGGCGCCAAGGAGACCGCCATCCGGGAACACTTCGACATGAGCGCCACCCGCTACTACCAGGTGCTCAACGCCCTCATCGACACCCCGGCCGCCCTGGCCGCTGAGCCGATGCTGGTCAAGCGGTTACGCCGGATGCGCAGTTCCCGCCAGCGGGAGCGTTCGGCCCGTCGGCTGGGCGACCGCGCGTGATCGCGCACGATCGCCGTCGAAGGAGATAACCTTTCGGGTGTGAGCCGCCAGGACTATCCCTACGACGAGGACGAATTCGACGTCCTCGGTGCCGACCGCACGCCTCAGGGCGTGCACCGGGCACCCGTTCCGCGCTGGCGGCAGTTGCTGCCCTTCGCGATCGTGATAGTGGTCGCCCCGCTGCTGGCCTGGGCCGGCGTGAGCATCCTGTCCGGGAACTTCGGTAGCGAGCCCGACCCCACGCCGGCCGTGACCGCCACCGAGGACCAGACCGAGGAGGAGACCGAGGACGGGACCGACGACGAGACCGACGACGGCGAGAACGGGACCGACCCGGAGGCCACCGAGGAGGACGAGCCGGAGAACGGCGACGGCGAGAACGGGACCGATGAGGGCAATGGCGAACCCGAGGACGAGGCCACCGAGGAGGACCCGACCGACGATCCGGTCGATCTGGACCGGGACGTGCGGATCCTGATCCTCAACGGAGCCGGTGTCGCCGGAATCGCCGGCAGCACCGCCGAGACCCTCAACAACGAGGGCTGGACCAACACCTCCACCGCCGACTACGGCCAGGCCCTGCCCACCGACACCACCCTGTACTACCACGACGCCCAGGTGGCCGAGGAAGCCGAAGCGGTCGCCGCCGACCTTGGCATCGAGGCCACGGTGGAGAGCGCCAGCGCCGCTTCCTCCGGCATCGTGATCGTGCTCCGTCCGGACTTCGTCGGCTGAGCCGTCAGGCCTGCGCGGGACCCCTGCGTTCCTGGGTCCTGCGCCCCGAGCACCTCAGTTGTCCCGCACCTGCTCCGCGGGGGTCAGCACGCCGTCGTCCTCCAGGTGCGCCACGGTGAGCACCACCACCGCCGCACTCCACGCCAGCGGCGCCACCGCGGCCGGGGTGCCGTCGGGAGAGACCTTCTCCGGGATCGCACCCAGCGGGGTGCGGTGGGCATCGACCCAGTCCAACCAGTCCAGGGCCATCTGAGGCTCGCCGTTGTGCGCGGCGACCAACGCATACAGCGTGGTCTGCGGGGTCCAGGACAGCGACTGCTCCCGCCAACTCGCGCCCGGTGCCAGCCCGCCGGCGGGCCTGCGCATCGGCGTGATCGAGTCGTGCCACGCCCCGAGGGCCTCGCTCAGGGGTTCCGGTTGGAAGGGCGGCAGCGCGAAGGCGGTGGCAGCGTCGCGGTCGGTGCCACCGGGGTAGCGGGGATAGGTGGGCCCGAAGGTGCTCTCGACAGCCGTGCGCAACCGGTCGGCGGCGGCGCCGGTGCGCAGCGCCAGGTCCATGTCGCCGGCACCGGACCAGATCCGGGTGGCCGCGTGCAGGCCGGCCAGGACCGGGGCGGCGGTGCCCAGCGTCAGGTCCTGCTCTGGGTGCTCCCAGTAGTCCGCGCTCGGCGGCGGCAGCGAGTCCGGAGTCTCGGCCTGGTGCAGTAACTGAGCGGTGGAGCGGGCCAGTAGTGGCGTGAGGTCGTGGTGGATCCGCTCACGGAGCGGGTCGTCCGGGGCCAGCGTGGCCAGGACGTGGTCGGTGGCCCACAGCACCCAACCGGTTCCGTCGGTCTGGATGCCCCGGCCATCCGGCGGTCCGGAGGCGTCGGGGAGATAGCGGGCCTCGAAGGTGCCGTCGGGGTGTTGCACGCGCTGCAGGAAGGCCAGCACCTCCACCGCGTCCCGGGGGTGCCCGGCGCCGGCCAGCGCGGCGGCGATGAAGGAGGCATCCCGCGGCCACACGTACCGCCAGTTCGGGTTGTACCCGGCAAGGGCGGCGCCGTCGTCGAGGGTCAGGGCACGGATGTCCAGCAGTGCGCCGGTGACCATCTCCTCGTAGGCGCTTCCGGTGCCGGGAACCGATCCGGCGGCGAGCCAGTCGCGGTCCGCCTGGGCTCGTTCGTGCGCGTCCCGGTGCTGTCCCGCGGAGGTATCCGGAGTGGGGGCGAGGACCCGGCTGCCGCGCAGGTAGGAGACCTCGGCGCCGGGCAGGATCACGGCCCGTTCACCGTCGGGGCGCACCTGCACGCCCCAGGCGTAGGGATCCACCTCATCGATGCGTCGTGGGTCCCACAGGTCGGTCCGCGCGAGCGCCATCCCGGTCAGCAGAGCGGCCAGGACCACTGCGGTGAGGACGATGAGTGGGCGACGGTGCATGGTCGCCCGATCCTACGAGAAGCGCTCGAGCGGGTGGGCTGCGGAGGGGGTGCGGCCCGGATCGCCGGCTGGCCACAGGGCGCAGGTGCGGCGGGGTGGGCTGCGGAGGGGGTGCGGCCCCACAGGGCGCACGTGCGGCGGGTGGGGGCGAGGTGGGATGCTGCGATGGTCGGAGAGTCGGTCGGGGCGGTGGTCAGACGGCTGTCCAAGAAGTGGCACCAGCGAAGGCCGAAGCGGTAGGAGGGCGATGGGCGAGCGAGCGGTAACCGACGTCGTCGTGGTCGGTTCCGGGCCGAACGGCCTGGCCGCCGCGGTCACGATGGCCCGCGCCGGACTGGATGTGCACCTGTACGAAGCCGAGCCCACCCTCGGCGGGGGCGCGCGTACCGAGAACCTTGGCCTGGCCGGCAACCTGCAGCACGACATCTGCTCCGCGGTGCACCCCCTGGCCCTGGCCAGCCCGTTCTTCGCCGAGTTCGACCTGCCGGCCCGTGGGGTGCAGTTCACCGTCCCCGAGATTGCCTACGCCCAGCCCCTCGACGACCAACCCGCCGCCCTCGCCTACACCGACCTGGAGCGCACCGCAGCAGCCCTGGGGGCCGACGGCGGCGCCTGGCGGTCGCTGTTCGGCCCCTTGGTACAGCACGAGCCCGCGGTCCTCGGGATCGGACTGGCCGACATGCGCGCCATCCCCGCCGCGCTGCGCAACCCCAGCGGGCTCCTCGGCGCGCTGCACTACGGCCTGCGCGTTCTGGAACAGGGCAGCCCGCTATGGAACACCCGATTCCGGGCAGACGCCGCCCCGGCCCTGTTTACCGGGGTGGCCGCCCACGGCATCGCCGGGATGCCCGGGCTTGCGCCCGCCGGCCTCGGACTGCTGCTCGGCCTGCTGGCACACACCTCCGGGTGGGCGCTCCCGGTGGGCGGGTCCCGAGCGATCGCCAACGCGATGGTGGCGGATCTGCGTAGCCACGGTGCGACCATCCACACCGACACGCTGATCCAGGATTACCGGCAACTGCCACGTGCCCGGTCCTACCTCTTCGACACCACACCTGGCGCGATCGCGCGGATCTGGGGGGACCGGCTCCCACCCCGCACCGCCACCCGGTTGCGCCGGTACCGGCACGGCAATGCCGCCGCCAAGGTCGACTTCGTGCTCTCCGAACCGGTGCCCTGGCGCGATGCCCCGGTGGGGCGGGCCGGGACCGTGCACGTGGGCGGCTCGCGGGCGGACATGGTGCGCGCCGAGGCCCAGGTGGCCGCCGGCGCACACGCTGAGCAGCCGATGGTGCTGCTCAGCGACCCCGCCGTCGCTGACCCCGCGCGCAGCCGGGACGGACTGCGGCCGCTGTGGACCTACGCGCACGTGCCCGCCGGATCGACGGCGGACGTCACCGAAGCGGTCACGGCGCAGATCGAACGGTTCGCTCCGGGCTTCCGGGATGTGGTCGTCGATGCCCGGTGCACCCCAGCGGCGCAGATGAGCCGGACGAACGCCAACTACGTCGGCGGGGACATCAGCAACGGTGCCCTGGATCTGCGCCGCATCCTCGGTGCCCCCCTGACAAGCCTCAACCCCTACCGTGCGGGCATCCCCGGGGTGTATCTGTGCTCAGCCGCCACCCCACCGGCCCCCGGGGTTCACGGGATGTGCGGCCACCATGGCGCCCGGTGGGCGCTGCGGGAACGCTTCGGGATCCATCAGATGCCCGGTCTCGGGCCGCGGTGAGAGACCCGGCCCAGCAACCAGTGGGTGCCCTTCGCCCCGTCGATTTCGTCCAAGACGGCGGCACGATCCGCGCAGAGCGAGCCCGGCAGCAGCCGTGATGAGCGTGTGACCAAAGGTGAGATACCGCACCGAAGGCCTGCGTCGTCGTCGATCCTGCTTGCACTCTCACCCCTAGAGTGCCAATAATGGCGTTAGCACTCTCGACCTGAGAGTGACAACTGTGGCCGGTAAGACGAGGTGCCGCGGGATGCGTGACGTGAACGCATGTCGGGGCATCGTCCGTCGCGGGCGTCGAACCGGCTTTCGTCCGCCAGCAGGAGGATTAAACCCGAATGGCAAAGATGATTGCTTTCGACGAGGAGGCTCGTCGCGGTATGGAGCGTGGACTGAACGTCCTCGCCGATACCGTGAAGGTCACCCTCGGCCCCAGGGGCCGCAACGTCGTTCTGGAGAAGAAGTGGGGCGCCCCCACGATCACCAACGACGGCGTGTCCATCGCCAAGGAGATCGAGCTCGACGAGCCGTACGAGAAGATCGGCGCTGAACTCGTCAAGGAGGTCGCCAAGAAGACCGATGACGTGGCCGGCGACGGCACCACCACCGCCACCGTGCTCGCCCAGGCGCTCGTGCGCGAGGGCCTGCGCAACGTGGCCGCCGGTGCCAACCCGATCGCGCTGAAGCGCGGCATCGAGAAGGCCGTTGAGGCCGTGACCGAGTCGCTGCTCAGCAACGCCACCGAGATCGAGACCAAGGAGCAGATCGCCGCCACCGCGGGGATCTCCGCCGGTGACCCGGCCATCGGTGAACTGATCGCCGAGGCCATGGACAAGGTCGGCAACGAGGGTGTCATCACCGTCGAGGAGTCCCAGGCCCTGGGCCTGGAGCTCGAGCTGACCGAGGGTATGCGCTTCGACAAGGGCTTCCTGTCCGCATACTTCGTGACCGACCAGGAGCGTCAGGAGGCCGTCCTCGAGGACGCCTACGTGCTGCTGGTGGAGTCCAAGATCACCAACGTCAAGGACCTGCTGCCGCTGCTGGAGAAGGTCATCCAGTCCGGCAAGCCGCTGATCATCATCTCCGAGGACGTCGAGGGCGAAGCCCTGGCGACCCTGGTGGTGAACAAGATCCGTGGCACCTTCAAGTCCGTGGCCGTCAAGGCCCCCGGCTTCGGTGACCGCCGCAAGGCGATGCTGAACGACATGGCCATCCTCACCGGTGGTCAGGTCATCTCCGAGACCGTGGGTCTGTCCCTGGAGAACGCCACCCTGGACATGCTGGGCCAGGCCCGCAAGGTGGTTGTCACCAAGGACGAGACCACGATCGTCGAGGGTGCCGGCGAGGCCGACGCGATCGAGGGCCGGGTCAACCAGATCCGCGCCGAGATCGAGAACTCCGACTCCGACTACGACCGCGAGAAGCTCCAGGAGCGCCTGGCCAAGCTCGCCGGTGGTGTGGCCGTCATCCGTGCGGGTGCCGCCACGGAGGTGGAGCTCAAGGAGCGCAAGCACCGCATCGAGGACGCCGTGCGTAACGCCAAGGCTGCTGTGGAAGAGGGCATCGTCGCCGGTGGTGGCGTGGCCCTGATCCAGGCCGCCGCCCGGGCGTTCGAGGGCCTGACCCTCGAAGCGGACGAGGCGACCGGGGCGAACATCGTCAAGGTGGCCGTGGACGCGCCGCTGAAGCAGATCGCCGTGAACGCCGGCCTCGAGGGCGGCGTCGTGGTGGAGCGGGTGCGTGGGTTGGAGAACAACCACGGCCTGAACGCCGCCACCGGTGAGTACGAGGACCTGCTCGCCGCAGGCATCGCCGACCCGGTCAAGGTGACCCGCTCTGCACTGCAGAACGCCTCCTCGATCGCCGGTCTGTTCCTCACCACCGAGGCCATCGTGGCCGACAAGCCGGAGCCGCCCTCGGCCCCGGCCGGCGGTGGCGAGCCGGACATGGGCGGCATGGGCTTCTGATCTGACCGATCAGATGCTCGGCTGACCAGCTGAAACACACACGGCCCCCGATCCCTCGTGGATCGGGGGCCGTTGTGGTTTCTGACGGGATCGTTGCTGGCCAGGATCGACGCGACATTGAGCGGACTCGCGCACGGGGGTCGCGCACAGGGGGTGCTGTGCTCAGGGCGTGGAGGTGAGGGTGGCCAGTTCGGCGCGCAGGTTCGCCCGGGCCGCCTCCTGCCACAACTCCCGGCCTCGGTCAGTGCGGTAGAGGGGCTCCAGTTCCAGCAGATGGCGGACGACGGCGGTGCGCCCCTTGATGAAGTCGGCGTGCGGCACGTGGGAGTACTCCGCGCGCACGTCGCGGGCGTAGCGCCGGTATCCGGTCGCCTCGCGGGCGAGGACGGCCAAGTCGGCATCGCAGAGCAGTGCGCCGTGGTGGTCACCCGGTTCGGGGGAGTGGGTGCGGGTGAGGAGTACCAGTCGGGCGACTTCCTCGATGCGGTCGCTCGGGAGGGCCTCGGGACCCAGCGCCTCGGGCCCGAGTTCGGCGCGGGCCAGGTCGGCGCTGGCCTGCTCGTCCTCACCGGGGACACCGTCGTAGACCGCGTCGTGGAACCAGGCGGCCAGCACCACTGGCAGCGGGGCAGGATCCGGGTCGCACAGCAGGTCCAGGGCCGCGAGCACATCACGTAGATGGCGCAGGTCGTGATAGCGCCGGTGCGGCTGCGCCCAGCGTTCGATCAGATCCGCGCCCAGGGCAACTGCCGCCGGTACTGGACCTGACGCGCCACGGTGAGTTACGTCGTCGTCGGGCCTGTCCTGCCAGCGTTCGACCGTGCTGCCCCAGAACGCGCTCAGCACGCGACGCAGCGTCTCGGGGCGGTCGCGCGCCGGAATCCGCAGGCCGGAGTTCCGTAGCCGGCGGATCAACTCGCGCCCACTGACCGCGATCGCGCCCCGGGCCACCAGGTCGTCATAACGGTGGGCGGGCACGTCGTAGTGGTCCATGTCGAAGGCCTGCTCGGGAAGGCCGGCACGGGTGGCGAAGTCGTGCAGTTCCTCCAGGGACTGATCGGAGACCAGGTGAGCGAACACCGTGCCGTGGGCCGGCCAGGTGGGCGGATCGATGAGGATAGCCACCCCTTCAGCCTAAGTCCGCGCCGGAGGAGGGGTGTGCCCCGCTACGCCCCGCCGCTCTACGCCCGCCGCTCTACGCCCGCCGGGCAGACCCCGGCAGCAGCCCCTCAGCGCGCAGGCCCAGCCGCAATGCCGTCGACAGGTGGCGGGAGCCCCCGAGCCGTCTCAACTCCGCCAGTGCGGTGCCGTTCGCAAGCGCTCGATAGTCGCCGTAGCGCACCGCCTCGATCGCCCGCAGCACGGCCAGACCGTGGGTATCCAGCGCACTGTGGCCGGTGTCGGCCAGGGGTACGAGCACCCCATCAGCCGGACGTCCCCCTGGCATGCCACGGGCCCGGCCGTAGTGGCCGGGTGTGGGGCGGGGCATTCAGGTATGCCAGGTGACCCCGGTGGGTGTGACGGTGGCGGTCAGACCATTGCTGTGCACGTGGGTGTGGTGGCGTTGGCACAGCAGGGCTCCGTTGTCCAGGTCGGTGGGTCCGCCGTGGGCCCAGAACTGGACGTGATGGGCTTGGCACCATTGAGCAGGGATCGTGCAGCCGGGGAACGAACACCCCTTATCGCGATGCCACAGGGCTCGCTGTTGGGCGCGGGTGAACAGGCGCTCATCACGGCCCTGATCGAGGATTTCGCCCTCGGTGCCCAGCACCGCGGGGATGATCGAGGCATCGCAGGCCATGCGCCGCACGGTTTCAGGGGAGAGCACCTGCCCGGTCATCGTGATGCCGGCGCCGTTGGTCTTGGACTGTAGGTCACTTAGGGGGATGGTGATGAATACTTGGGCCTTGGTGGTCTGGGGGGTTCCCTCGGGGGCGGCTACGCCCCGTTGGATGATGGTGACCAGGGCGTCGGCCCGGCGGCGGGGTGCGCTGCGCGGATCGGGGGTGCCGTCCTCGGCCGGCTGCGGTTTGGACAGCGCTGACAAGGTGGCGTCGATGATGGCCGCCCCTTCAGGGTCGAGGAAGACCCGGTACTCGGTCATCCCGCCGGCTGCGGGCAGGGTGTAGAGGGCTCGCCGGATCCGTTGCCCGTTCTCTTCGGCTTCCAAGTCCTTGGGTGGTTTGATGGTTCGCCGTGCCCGGCGCAGCAGGAGCGACAACTGCCGGTCGGTCCACCCGCACCGGCGCACCGGTGTCCCCCCTTCGGCGGCATCCCCGTCGTCGCCCCCGGCGTGGTTTTCGTCGTTCTTGTCGTTCTTCGGGTCCGAATGTTCGACCTGATCGGCTGCGCCTTCATTGATCGTCTTCATCGTGGTGGCAAGCGCCTCGACGTCGGAGATCGGTTCCACCTCGTCGTGGAACTGAATGATCGCGGAGACCTTGGAGGTGCTGATCAGCCCGGCATCGAACCCGGCAAGGGTGTTCTCCACACCGGGTGAGGGATTGTTGATCGTTTCGGCGATGCGCGCGGTGTGGATCGCTTGCCCCCGCGGTGGCGCCGGAGCGTACCGGCTCGCCACCTTGACCAGGTAGTCCACCGCCGTCATTCCCTGGCCTGCCGGCAACCCGCGAGAGATCGCTTCGGCCACGGCGTGTGCCTCCAACCGGGCCACCTCGTGGCGGATCCGACCCGCCTGCGCCAGCGCCTCGCCCAGATCGGACTCACCCACCCGCCACCACCCACCGGCAGCAATCTCCCCAACAACCGAAGCGACCTGAGCCAACGCGGCCGGTGCCTGGATCATCGGTGGGACCTGGGTGATGGACATGACACGAACCTACAACCCACCTCCGACAAACGTTCGAATCGTTTTGGCGCTGTGGATAGCGGTTCATAACGGGTGATGCTGTGGATGTCCGTCCTGAAAATGTCCTCGCCTCCAGACCCGGATCTAGCGTCAACCTTCGATTCGCGGCGGTCGCACCACGGTCTGGCGGTCGCATCCGGGGCTGGCGTCCACACCCGCATCCGTCATCCACAGCCGCCGCGTCGGGGACAACACGAACAGCCGGCGCAGGCATAGCGTGCCGGGCACCACCGGGTGACGATCCCGGACCCCAACCAGCAGGAGGCGCAGCCCATGTCCCGATTCGAAGTCGATACCGAGGAGGTCGCCCGCGCGGCCTCGGCCGCGGGTCGCTCCGCCACCGCGATCAACACCGAGGTCGCCAACATGTTCCGGATCCTCACCGCGCTGCAATCGGCCTGGCGGGGTAGTGCCTCCGCGGCATTCGCCTCCCTCGCCCAGGAGTGGCGTGGCACCCAGCAACAGGTGGAAGCCAACCTTCAGCGGATCAGTGAGGCGCTGGCCTCGAGTGCTCAGCATTACAGCGACGTCGAGAGTTCCACGACTCACCTGTTCCGCAGGTGAGGACGGGGCAGTCGCGGAGTCGCGGAGTCGCGGAGTCGTGGAGTCGTGGAGTCGTGGTGCCGCCTCGGTCGTCCGCCTTCGGGCCCGCGCCCTGCTCGTCAGCTCACGGCGCTCCGTCCGTCAGCGCCCGCCGCCCCATCCGTCGCATCTGCCGCCGCCTCTGCGCACCGGCCGCCTCGTCGTCCGCCCGTCTTCGGGTCCGCCGCCGCGCCTTCTGCCATACCGGCAGCCCTGTCCTTCCCACCCGCCAGTTTGGTCCCTCCGCCCGAACCTGGCAGGTTTGAGGTATGGAGACCGAGGAGATCCTTGACCTGCTGCGCCAAGCCGCGGATGAGGTGATCATCCCCCGCTTCCGCGCGCTCAGCGAGGAGCAGGTTCAGGAGAAGAGCCCCGGCGACCTGGTGACCGTGGCCGACCGCGAAGCCGAGATCTTCCTCACCAAGGAACTGCAGGACGCCTACCCCGACGCCGCGGTGCTGGGGGAGGAGGCCAGTTCGATCGACCCCCGCGTTCTGGAGCGCGCCAGCCAGGCGCCGCACGTCTTCACGATCGACCCGGTCGACGGCACCCGCAACTTCGTGGAGGGCTCACCCGATTACGCCGTGATGGTCGGCGAGGTGCGGAACGGGCAGACAGTGCGCTCCTGGATCTACCAGCCCCAGCACCAGCGTGCCTATGTCGCCGAGGCCGGTGCCGGCGCCTGGTGCAACGGGGAGCGGCTCAAGCCCCTGGACCCGCCTGCCGAGCCGGGGCAACTGGTCGGCGCCACCTCCAACCACAGACTCCTGAAGCGGCCACCGCAGGACCTCGCGCCGTTGGAAGAGGCGTGGTGGTCGTGCGGGATCGACTACCCGCGCCTGGCCAGCGGCGAGGTGGACTACCTGGTGTACAAGAACGACTGGCCCTGGGACCACGTGCCCGGCGCGTTGTTGGTGGCCGAGGTCGGAGGAGCCACGGGCCGGCTGGATGGCAGTGCCTACGACCTGGTCACGAGGAGACCGTGGGTGTTGACCACCGCGAGCCGGCAGGTGATGGGAGCGGTCGGAGCAGCGCTGGCTGCCGTAGTGGGATGAACGACGACGGCGCCCGCCCGGCCGGCGAGGACGCGTCGCGACGGACCTGGCACAGCCAAGGGACCCAGCGCACCCGGCGCGCCTGGGTCCACCCAGCCCCGGGCCTCGCCGTGACCCACAGCCGCCTGGACCACACCGCCAGCGTGATCCTGACCCGCGAAGAATCATCCGGTGCCGCCTCCGCCCTGGTGGTCGACCCGTGCTGGGCCCCGGAGGAGTTGGACGCGCTCGCCGCGGACGTGCGCACCTGGGGCCTGGATGTGGTCGCCGGGTTCGCCACCCACGCCCACTACGACCATGTGCTGTGGCACCCGGACTTGGGTGATGTGCCGCGCTGGGCCTCGCCCGGGACCGCCCGGCTCGCGCGTACCCACGCCGAGGACAACCGCACCGGGCTGCGCGCCTCCGTGGCAGGTTGGACCCCCGAGTTGCTCGACTTGGTCGGGGCCGTGCGTGCGTTCCCGACTGAGGATCACCTGCGGGACTGGGCCGAGGTCATCGTGCACGATGCGCATAGCACCGGCCATGCCGCGCTCTGGCTCTCCCAACCTCAGGTACTGATCGCTGGCGACATGCTCAGTGACATCGAGATCCCGATGTTCGCGGAGACCGGTGCCCAGGCCTATCTCGACGGTCTTCAGGCGCTGCGCCCCTACGCCCACGCCGCGCAGGTGCTGATCCCCGGCCACGGCACGATAACCGATCAGGGTGCAAGCCGATGGGCTGCTGATCAGCGTTACGTCGAGGACCTGCTCGCCGGCCGCGAGAGCGCCGACCCTCGCCTCGACACCGAGTCCAACCGCGGCCACCACGCCCACAATCTCGCTGCGTTGGACTGACCGCTGGCTCGCTGTGCTGTGCTTGGGTGACCCTGCGCTGGCTGTAAAGCGCTGGTTTGACGGCTCTTCCGGTTTGAGGGTGCGTTGAGGGGCTGATCAGGCGGCGTGGTGGGCCTGGGAGCAGGTGGGCCTTGGGTGAGGATTGGAGGTGCTAACCAGTCCGATCCAAACACCCAAGGCCCGCGATGAAATCTACCTGCTCTGCCGCTGTTTCTGGTTGCCCTGTTGCTGATGTCATCTGTCGCACCGCGGAGTTGGACCTGATGATCACCGGGGCCAGCATCGACGCCGCAGA
>NZ_JBMPQC010000021.1:0-21863 GCF_049724975.1 Pseudactinotalea sp. Z1732
CGAGTGGTGTCGGCGTGCGTGAATCAGTTTTTGTGCTGCTTAGCGTTGCGTACCTACCCGTGGAGCAGGCTATCGTGCTGGCTCTGGCAGCGCGCCTGTCTGCGACGCTCGGCGATGGAGTTGTTGCAGGTGTCTATGGACTGCTCACGTTCACTTCAAGAAGGAAGGCAGGCATCTCATGAGAATCGCAATCATCGGCTCTGCGTTGTCAGGCAACAAGGGGGCGGCTGCAATGCTCGAGAGTTCAGTTCAGCACCTATCCAAGTCAGACGAGCACGCGCAGTTCATCCTCTTGAGCATGTACCCCAGCGCGGATGCCCGACTCAATTCATACCCGAACCTACGCGTGATGGACGCGCGACCGTTGCGCCTCGGCGTCGTCCTCAACGGTATGGCCCTGCTACACAGACTGTTGCCGCCCCTGCGGCGCGGAATCGAACGGGCTGTGCCGGAGATCGGGGCGCTCGCCCGTGCAGACGTCCTCCTCGACGAGGGAGGAATCACGTTCGTCGATGGGCGCGGCAAGTACCTCATCTACAACGTTGCGAGCATTTTGCCCGCGCTCCTTGTCAGAACGCCTGTGGTGAAGGTCGCCCAGGCGATGGGCCCCTTCAACGAGCCGCTGAACCGGCTTGCTGCGAAGACCTTGCTGCCGCGCATGGCGGCGATCATCTCGCGCGGTGCGCTCACACACGAGCATCTCGTCGCCACTGGGCTGACCAACGTACAGGGGGGCGCCGACCTTGCGTTTACCCTGGAGGTCGGCGATGCCGATGCTGCCGCGGCTGGTGAGCGGGTTGATGTCGGCTTCTTCGACAATGGTGATGTTGTCGGTGTCTCGCCGAGTGCCGTATTGCGCAAGTCGGCTGAAGCCCGAGGCGACGACTACATCAGTGAGGTAGTCGCGCAGATCGACTACGTTACCGAGGTTCTCAACCGACCTGTGTTTCTCGTCGCCCACAGTGCACGGGCGCAGACGGCAAAGACGCACAACAATGACCTGCCGGTGTGCCGGGAAATCCAGGCCCGAGTCGCGAGGCCGGAGAAGGTGCTGTTCGTTGATGACGAGTTGAGTTCGCAGACGCTGCGGTTCCTGATCTCCCGGTGCGATATCTTCATCGCATCCCGATTCCACGCCATGGTCTCGTCACTCGCTACGGGTGTTCCGACGCTCGTTATTGGCTGGAGCCACAAGTACCGGGAGGTCCTGGAGATGTTCGGATTAGCCGAACTGGCTGTCGCACATAGTGACGCCACTCCGGAGCGCATCCGCCAGATGTTGGACGACCTCATTCAGAATCGTGATGAAGTTGCCGCGCAGATCTCAGATGCCCTTCCGCAGGTTCGCGCCCGCGCCATGGAGCAAGTGTCAGTCATCGAAAGGGTCGCGAGTCGGCAAACGTGACGAGGAGGTGCTCGAAATGCGACCTGCAGCGAGTACCCGACAGCGACGGGGCATGCTGCCCGCGACGTCGCGGTCACTGGTGGGTCGCGGCGTAGGCCCCGGAGCAGAACAGAGCATGCGAGCATCGGATTCGGACGGCATGGTTTCCTGGATGCGGTTCTTACGTATCGTTGACGTATTCGAGGCGTCCTACGCGTGAATGCGGGTGGCCGATGTCGACGATGACACTGTGGTGTGTGAAATGGCGGTCCTGACTGAACCGCGGCCGTATCGGCGCGGTCCCGACGCCGCTTCGGCTGCGGTGCCGGAACGCCGTGTGCGCGCTTGCCCAAAGCCTCGGAACTATCACCGTGTAGTGGCGGCAGTTACCGTGCTGTTCTTTCTCACGGCGACCTTCTGGGCGCTCACCATTCCGCACTTCGATGGTCCCGATGAAGAAGAGCACTTCAACTCCGTTAGCCGGCTGTTGCAGGGTGGGGGCTGGCCCCTACCGTACGAGGCGCCCCTCCTCGGGAGCACCGGTCAGGCCATGCGGGAGGCCGGCCTTCCTGTGGAGGGAGAGGTTCTCACGGAGTTCGTGGCGCCTGCGGATCGGGCGACGCTGGAGGCTGCGACGTCGTTGGACGACTTCGGACGCGATGGGATGGTGCACCACCCGCCTGGCTACTACGTCCTGATCGCTGCTGGTACCGCAGCGCTGGGTGGCGAGACACTGCGCTGGGATCGTGCTTCTCTGGCCATGCGACTGCTCAGCGCGGCGTTGTTGGCGGGTGCAGTCCCGTTCGTGATCGGGTCGGTGCGGTGGATCACGGGCTCTGCGACTGCCGGTGTTGGTGGCGGAATGAGTTTGTTCACGGTGCCCTTCTTCACCAACATGGGCGGCTTGATCTCCAACGATGTCCTGTTGATCACCACCGCGACCGCATGCCTCTACTTTGCGATCCGGGCTTGGCGAGCGACGTACCCAGCCAGGTGGATGGTGCTTCTCTCAGCTGTCGCGCTTGGAATCGCCCTACTCTCCAAGGGCTTCGCGCTGTTCCTGCTGCCGACGTTCGCTATCCTGTGCGTGCTCTTAGCACGCCGGTGGCATAAGGACATTCCTGGCCGTTTCACCGAGGCGCTGTGGCCAATGTTGGTGGCCTTCCTGGTCGGAGGATGGTGGTGGTTACGGAACCTCATCGTGCTGGGCGTCGTCCAACCGAGCCGGTACGGCGCCCGCGAAGCCACCGGGGAGCAGCACGAGATGTACGACTTCGTCTTGTTCTTCACCCAGTTCTGGATTCGTTTCAACCGCTTGTTTTGGGGCCGTGGGGCGAGAGAGGACATGGCGCTTCCGGCCGAGATTGTGGACACGGCTGGTGTCATCCTCCTCGTGCTGATGGTTCTTGCGCTAACTGTCTCGAGACACAGGTTCATTCTCGCGGTCCTACTTCTGTTTCCGGCCGTGACGGTTGCGGTGCTCTTCATGAACGCGCACGGCATCTACTGGGATTTCGGTCGCCATGACAGGGGGGTTCAGGGCCGCTATGTATTTGCGGGCATAGTCGCCTATGCGGCGATTCTGGCTGTTGTGGTCCATCCATTGGTCCAGCGGCTTTCAACACGCATGCGTACCTTCCTGATGGCCATCGGGTCCACGGTGGCGCTGACCGTCACCTGGGTTGCGATCACCTGGGTGTTCGTAGGCTTATGGCACCAAGTCGATAAGCCCGGTGTAGTTCGCCGAGGGGCGGCCGAGGCTATTGGCGTGGCAGAAGGGGTGTATCCCGTTCTGGTATCACTGACAGTCATCATGCATCTGGTGTTCTTGCTGATGCTAGTTCGGTGGAGGTTCCCTGAGATCAAGGTGCTGCTGCTACCGAGCAATACTCCGCTTGGCGTACCTCGCCACGCTCGGGTCTGACACGGCCGGGCGGTGCGATGAAGCCGTCCATTGCGAGGATGACGGTGTCGCGGCGGTCCAACTGTAAATGCGCTGGTAAGAGGGCTTGAATCCATGCCGGGGCGCCACCTGCGCGGGCCGAAACAGCGCGACTACGCTGTCGCATTGAGCGAAAGGAGGAGCCGTGCTCGTTCGGATACGAGGCAGCGAACGAAACTACGCCTGGGGTTCGACCACCACCATCCCGCAGTTGATCGGGCGCGAACCCGGGACTGAGCCGGTGGCTGAACTGTGGTTCGGCGCCCACCCGGCCGCACCCTCGACCCTGCCCGACCGTGCCGGAGTGAACCTGCGCGAGTACCTGCTGACCGAGTTCGAGGCCGCGCTGGGGCGGCACGCACTGGCCAGGTTCGGCCAGCACCTGCCCTACCTCCTCAAGCTCATTGCCCCCGCCCGCCCGCTGTCGTTGCAGGTACACCCGAACCTGGTACAGGCACAGGCCGGGTTCACCGCCGAGGAGTCCGACGGGCTCCCGCGCGACGGCGCCACCCGCCTGTATCCGGACCCCAACCACAAACCCGAACTGCTCTTCGCGATAACCGAGTTCCGCGCCCTCTGCGGGTTCCGCACCCCACGCCGGGCCCTGGAACTGGTCAGCGGGCTGGATGCCCCGCTGGCCCGGAAACTGGCCGGGATCCTGACAACCGACCCCACTGCAGCCGGGATGCGCACGGCAGTCACCGAACTGCTCACTCCCGGTGCGGTGCCCGCGTCGGATACTCGCGCCGTCGTGCGGGCTTGTGCCGAGCGCAGGGGGGCTCGCGGCGCCTCGGTGCGAATCGATGCGATCGTGGCTGAACTCGGGGCAACTCACCCCGAGGACCCCGGTGCGGTCGCCGCGTTGTTGCTGAACCCGGTCACGCTGGCACCGGGGGAGGCGCTGTTCATCCCTGCCGGCACCCTGCATGCCTACCTGCAGGGCCTGGGTGTGGAGTTGATGGCCAACTCCGACAACGTCCTGCGCGCGGGCCTGACCAGTAAGCACATCGATCCCGAAGCGGTGCTGAGTACCGTCGAGTATGTCACCGCGCCGCCGGTGCGCATCGCCCCGGAGATCACCGGACCCATCCGCACCTTCTATGCCCCGGTGGAGGACTTCGAGATGTCCATCACCACCCTGGGAAACAATGGTGCGGTGGAGATGCCAGGGCGAGGTCCGCGGATCGTGCTGTCCATCTCCGGGCAGGCGCAGGTACGCACCCCCGATGCCGGACCGGTTCAACTGGGCCCGGGGGAGGCGGTGTTCGTCCCGGCCACGGCCGGCCACGTGATCGCCGACGGCGATGCGCACCTGGTGCAGGCCGCGGTGCCGTGATTCTGACTCTGACCGCCCCATCTTCTGCCGGTAGGCCGGAGCAGGAGTAGCCTCTGCGCAGCAGAACTGCTCAGGAGAAACCGATGAACGAACCTGCCGACACGGCCCGCACCTCCCGGATCCGGGAGAGTTTCACCGGACGCAACGCCTTCATCCTGGTGGCCATCGGCTCTGCCGTGGGCCTGGGGAACATCTGGCGGTTCCCCTACGTCACCTACGAGAACGGTGGGGGCGCCTTCCTCATCCCATACTTGGTCGCGCTGCTGACGGCCGGTATCCCGATCCTGCTGTTCGATTACGCCATCGGCTACAAGTTCCGCGGATCCCCGCCGATGGCGTTCAAACGGCTGCACCCCAGTGCCGAGGCCATCGGCTGGTTGCAGGTTGGCATCTGCTTCCTGATCGCCATCTACTACGCGGCCATCATCGCCTGGGCGGCGATGTACACCTGGTTCTCCCTGACCCAGGCCTGGGGTGATGATGCCGAGGGCTTCTTCTTCGAGACGTTCCTGCAGTACGACGGCGGTGGTGCCGAGGGCAGCGGGATCTCGGTGGACTTCGTGGCCCAGGTCGGCTGGCCGCTCATCGTGGTCTGGGTGGTGCTCCTGCTCGCCCTGGGCAGCGGGGTCCGCCGCGGCATCACGAAGATGTCCACCATCGGAATCCCACTGCTGTTCCTGATGTTCCTGATCCTGGTGGCCTACTCGCTGACCTTGGACGGCGCCACCGAAGGTCTCAACGCCCTGTTCACCCCCGACTGGGCGGCGTTGACCAGCGGCACGGTGTGGATCCAGGCCTATGGGCAGATCTTCTTCACCCTCTCGGTGGGCTTCGGCATCATGATCACCTACGCCTCCTACCTGAAGCGCAAGTCGAACGCCACCGGATCGGGGCTGGTGGTCGGGTTCACCAACTCCTCCTTCGAACTGCTGGGGGCCATCGGGGTGTTCTCCGCGCTGGGCTTCCTGGCCGTCGCATCCGGTACCGCCGTGGAGGAGGTGGCCTCATCCGGGCTGGGCCTGGCGTTCGTGGCTTTCCCCACCATCGTTTCCGAGGCCCCGGCTTCGACGCTGGTCGGGGTGCTGTTCTTCGGCGGTCTGACGATGGCCGGTCTGACCTCGCAGATCTCCATCTTGGAGGTGGTGATCTCGGCGGTGAAGGACAAGACCGGCTGGGCGAGGGTGACCACTGTGGCGATCGTCGGCGGAGCCACCGCGGTGATCTCCATCGTGCTGATCGGAGGCGCCTCCGGTGTCACCCTCCTCGATGTGGTCGACGCCTTCTCCAACAACATCGGCATCGTCGGAGCCGCGTTCCTCTCCCTGGTGCTGGTGGGTTGGGTCTACCGGCGGCTGGGCACGCTCACCGCGGCGTTGAACGTCTACGGCTCGGTCAGGATCGGCCGGACCTGGAAGGTCATGGTCGGTGTTGTGCTACCGGTTGTGCTGGCGGTGCTGCTGGTGGTGGACATTCGCGACAAGATCACGGAGGGCTACGGCGGCTTCGATGACTGGGTTGTGACGACCTTCGGCTGGGGGGCACTGGGCCTGGTGCTGGTGATGGCGATCGTGCTGAGTCTCCTGCCGTGGCGGGGAGCGTCCGCCATGCACCTGGAGGACCCCGATCGGGACGAGGCCGGAAAGGAGAGGGTCTGAGATGGACACCCCGGCAATCATCATGATGATCGTGGCCCTGGTCACGGTCTGGGGCGGTATGGCCACCGCGATCATCCACCTGTCCCGCCACCCCGAGGACGACGACACCGGCTCGCCGCCCGGACCGGCTCGATAGATGCATCTGCGCGCCCCTGGTGCCAGACTGGATGGTGCTGGTGGTGACGGCCACCACCACTGCACATGTGGGAGGTCGCAATGCGAGCGAACATCGGTGATCGTGTCGTGATCGAATCTGCACAGGTGGGTCAGCCACCTCGCGACGGTGAAGTGCTGGAGGTGCGCGGTCCCGACGGCGCCCCGCCGTGGGTGGTGCGCTGGAGCGGTGAGGACGTGGGCAACCTCTACTTCCCCGGGCCCGACACCCGCGTGAGCCCACCCGGGAAGGACTGAGCGACAGCCCGAGCCAACCCTGGGCGGATGAACCGCCGGGGATGGCTGCGCGAGCGAAGCGAATCAGGCAAGATCGGGGGTATGGAACTGCACCTGACCGGAGACGCCCAGGCCGATGAGTTGCTCAGCAGCGATCCATTGGCGCTGATCATCGGGATGCTGCTGGATCAGCAGGTGCCGATGGAAACCGCCTTCGCCGGGCCGCACAAGATCCACGAGCGTCTCGGCGGACTGGACGCTGGGCAGATTGCGGCCATGGACCCGGAGGAGTTCAAGCAGACCTGCGCCACCCCACCGGCGGTACATCGCTTCCCGGGATCCATGGCCGGGCGCATCCAGGCCCTGGCGCAGATCATAGTGGAGGAATACGACGGCGACGCCGCTGCGATCTGGACGCGCGGTGAGCCTGACGGTCCGGAAGTGCTGCGCCGGCTCAATGCCCTACCCGGTTTCGGCAAGCAGAAGGCCGCGATCTTCCTGGCGCTGCTGGGCAAGCAGTACGGCTACACCGGCGCCGGGTGGCGCGAGGCCACCGGCGACTACGGCCACGAGGGTGCCTACCGGTCCATCGCCGACGTGGTGGACGAGGACTCATTGCAACGCGTGCGCCAGACCAAGAAAGCCGCCAAGGCCGCGGCGAAGAAGGGCTGAAGTAGCGCACATGGCGGTGCCGGACAGCACGGACTTCTTGGAAGACCAGATCAGAGCCGCGGCTCTGGACCTGTACCACTCCTCGTCACTCAAACGACACATCCCGGCTTCGAGAGTCCTGCAGCACGCCCAACAGATCCGCCTGGGGATACCGGATAGTCGGTCCGCGCACACCAGCGAGATCCGACGGGTGGACTCCGTTCCCAACTTGGCGTGGGTCTGTTGCATCCGAGGAACTCACCACTCCTTCGTGATCGGCCCGCAGGTCGAGGCCGCGGAAGGGTTCGTCTTCGAAGGTGCCTGGGACGGCGACTACGGCCAGGGCCAGATCCACAGGACGGACTACGCCTTCGGGTCCGGTGCGCGGCTGGGCCGCTACGTCGTCTTCGTGCCGCCGAAGCACTGTTGGGAGTACCTCTACGTTCTGACCGACAAGCGCGACAACCGGGTGATCGTGTCCAACAGTGCGACGTTCGCGCTCACCCACGCCGGACTGCGCCCTGACTCTCGCTTCGTCCGGCAGGTTTTCGAGGTACTCAGACCAAGCACGAACACCGCGACGGCGGCGGGTTTCGATCGCTATGACCCTGTGGTGGCGTCTGATGAGGAGTACACCTTCAGCCGGATGATGTTCCACAACTTCGTGGTGCACGATGGCAAGGTGCAACTCGCGCCCACCGCGTCCTCGGTTCAGTTCTCGGACTACTCGCACTACCGGGAGTTCCTCTCCGGTTGTATCCAGCGCCTTGCTGAGAATGCGTCGGATGCGCGACGACGAACCACCTTCACGCCGATCACCCCGCTCTCGAGCGGATACGACTCCACCGCGACAGCCGTGCTGGCCAGTGAACTCGGCTATCGTGATGCCGTCACCCAAGACCTTACGATCAGGGGCACCTTCGACTCGGGTCAGCGCACCGGTGCCACCCTCGGGATGAACGTCGAGGTGCGCCACCATCTGCTCGGTACCGAGCCCGTGCAGCGGATGGGTGTGCGAGTGGCCGACGGAGGGGAGGTTGACCTCTACGGGGAATTTCTTGCGACGCCGGGCCTGGGTGATGACGTCATGCTGGCCACGATGGAGTCGGCGCTGCAAGGCCGAATGGTTCTGAACGGGGCCATGGGGGATGCGTTGTGGAGGCGGCGCTCGGTCCAGGCCCCTGGGCTGCCGGTCTCGGTGCCGTATGGCAAGAGCGTGACGGAGTTCCGGCTGCGAACCGGGTGGGTCTTCGTTCCCGTTCCCGCACTGGGTGCGCGGTCCCCCCGCAGCATCCAGCGGATCACCAGGGATCCGGAGATGCACGCGTGGACACTCCACGGCCCGTACGACAGGCCGATACCTCGGCGGATCGCCGAGGAGGCGGGGGTGCAGCGGGGAAGTTTCGCCACCGGGAAGGCGGCCGTGAACCCGACGGTGGAAGCGTCGCCGGGCATGGTCATGGAGTCTGTCGCGTACGTGGCGGAGCGCTACGCCCTCGGCTGAGGGCCTGCTGGTCAAGCCCGAGCCCGCTGCGCCGCCCGCAGGATATTGCGGGCCATGGTGGGGAAGATCAGCGCATGAAAGGGCACCAACACCCCCCAGTACAACCGGCCCAGCAGGCCACGAGGGAAGTAGATCGCGCGCTGGCGGTAATCGGTCCCGCCGTCCGCCCCCGGGCGCACCGTCAACTGCAGCCAGGCCCGCCCGGCCGCTCGCATCTCCGAGCGCAGCGTCAAGGATCGTCCCGGGGTGATCGACTCCACCCGCCAGAAGTCCACGTGGTCATCGACCTGCAGATGATGCGGATCGTGCCGCCCGCGGCCCAGCCCATGACCACCGGCAGCCCGGTCCAGTAGCCCGCGCACCCGCCACAGGATCGCAGGGGAGTACCAGCCGTTCTCCCCTCCGATACCTTCGACCACCTGCCACACCGCCTCAGGTGCGGCGGCGCCGTGACGCTGGCGCACATCGGTGAACACGGTATGCCCGGCCCACTGCGGGTCCGAGGGCAGCGGGTCGGCCGGATCGACCTCGGCCTGCACGTCGTGGTCCCAGGTCACCGTGACCTGCCCGGCCAGTTGCCGCTGGATCGCCCGACGGCAGGCCTGACGGTAGGACGTCAGGCCATCGGGAGGGTCAGGGATGATCTCGGCGATCCGGTGATCGGTGGTGACGGCGTCCTGCGCCATCGAGGCCGCCAGCGGCATTGCGATCCCGCGGGGAATCGGGGTGGTCATGGTGATCCAGAATCCGCTCAGTCGCGGCGCGGGCACCGGCAGTGCCAGCACGCGGCGCCGGGGCAGGCCCGCCACCTGGCCGTAGGCGGTGAGCATGTCCCGGAATCGCAGCACCTGCCCGGAGCCGATGCCGACGTCGTCATTCACCGGTTCCGGTAGGGCGCTGGCGTGGGCCAGGTAGTACAGCACGTCCCGGATCGCGATGGGTTCGATCCGGTTGTTCAGCCACCTGGGCCCGGGCATCACCGGCAGCAACTCGGCAAGGTGGCGGATCATCTCGAAGGACACCGACCCCGATCCGATCACCACCCCGGCTCGCAGCACCAGCGCCGGGACCGCCGCGGCGAGCAGGATGCGCCCCACCTGCTCCCGGGAGCGCATGTGATCCGACAGTGAGTCCAACTCACCCCCGGGGTGCAACCCGCCCAGGTAAACGATCTGGGCCACCCCGGCCTCGGCGGCAGCGGCGGCGACGGTGCGGGCGATCTGTTGCTCCCGGGAGATGAAGTCATCGCCCTGACCCATGGAGTGCACCAGGTAGAGCATCGTGTGCACGCCATCCATCGCCGCGAGTACCTGCTCGGGTGATTGCAGGTCCGCCTCGGCCAGTTCCACCTGCCCGCTCCAGGCACGGGAGTGCAACCGCTCGATGTTGCGGGCGCTGGCCCGCACCGTGAACCCAGCCGCTAGCAGCTCGGGGATCAACCGGCCACCGATGTACCCGCTGGCACCGGTGACCAGCACCCGCCGCCCGTTCCCAGGGGCAAGTGAGAGTCGCAGCGGCGAGGCGGGTGTGTCCATGGCCTGACGCTAACGCCAACAGGTGCACCGCACCCGTTGGGAGGGCTCTGCCGGTCACCGCCCCGGTAAGTTCGAGCCGGACGAACGGCACCGACGCCGGCTACCTTTCCCACGGGATGGTGAGGATCGTCGTCGTCAGCGCATCGACTCGATGATCCGGTCGAAGTCCTCCGCACCGTGGCCCGCGTCGATCTGCTGCTGGATGAGTTCTTGGACCATCTGCATCGGGGCCGGGGTGATGCCTTGCTCGCGACTGGCGCGGGCGATGGTGCCCAACTGCGTCGTAGTCCAGTGCAGGCTCTGGAGGGCCTCGCTGTAATCACGGGCGTCCAGGCGTTCAGTGGAATGACCGAGCAGACTGGTCATCGCAGCGAGGAACGGCGCGGCCCGCCCGGCGTACTCAGCCGCCCCGACGCCGGCCGTCTCCAGCATTGCCACACCATGCAGGAACCCGGCGAACATGCTGTACATCCCGGAGAGCATGGCCAGGTCCCACATGGAGGCCATGCCGGGATCGTCGCCGTCGAAGGTGCTGCTTCCCCACACCTGCAGTAGTGGCTCGTGTGCATGGAAGGCCGGTGCGGAGCCGCTGTAGAGGATCACCGACTCCGGTGTGCCAATCATCCTCGGGGTGCTCATGATCGCCCCGTCCAGGTAGTCGATCCGGTGCTCGCGGGCCCAGCGGGCCAGCTCCCGGGCCTCCTCGGGCGTGGTCGTGGTCAGGTTGATCACCGTCCGACCGGTAAGGGTTTCGGTATGCGGGTGGAGTGCCGCACGTACCGAGGCATAGTCGAAGAGGCAGACGACGACGAGATCGGCGCCGCTGATGGCCGCACCGGCCGAGGTGGCCGCCTGGGCACCCCGATCGACCAGATCGGTGTCCTTTCCGGGCGTGCGGTTCCACACGGTCAGGACGTGACCGGCGTCGAGTGCGGTCGCGGCAAGTGCCCCGCCCATGGCACCGAGGCCGAGGAGGGTGAAGGAGAATGTCATTCCCTACATCTGCGGGATCGACGCCGCGATGGACGTGGTCAGCGGGAAGTGGAAAGCCCTGATCCTCTGGGAGCTGCAGGCCCACGGGGTTCGTCGCTTCGCCGAACTCCGCCGCGGGCTGGTGGGGGTCAGCGAGAAGATGCTCACCCAGCACCTTCGCGAGATGGAACATGACGGTCTGGTGGCACGGGAGGTCTTCGCCGAGATCCCGCCCCGGGTGGAATACCGCCTGACCGAACACGGGGCCAGCCTCAACGAGGCGTTGGGAGCCCTGGGGCAGTGGGGCATCGGCCGGATCGAGCGGGAGAATCTGGTCACTGTCCGCCAGGAGGTGCATCCCGCCGGCTGAGCCCCCGCGGTACCTTTCGGAGGGCAGCCTCGCCCGCGCCCCAGCGCTAACCCGCCTCGCCGGACCCGGCGAGTTCGAGCCACAGCGATTGCCGTTCGCCCGTGCGCGGAGCACACTGGGGTAAGTCGACTGCGAGGTGACGTGATGGACGTCGACATCGAACCCTTACCACTGTTGTCCCGGGGCAAGCACCGCAGCCCGCGCCGGGGCGCATGTTTCATGGAGTTGGCCTCCTACCTGGCCGGGGAGCGCTGGAGCGACGCCCCCGCCTGTACCCACCCGCTGTTGGCTCACCTGGCTCGGTTGGTCAATGACCTGACCCACTCCACACACCGGCCCCGCTTGGCCACGCTGGTGCCGGCGGTGATCGGGCTGACCAGTGATGATCCGCGCTGGCGTGATGAGTTGGCCGTGCTTGCGGCTGCTCGCGCCCTGCCCGTGGTGAGCGAACAGCGCCAGCGGGCGCTCGCCGTCGGGCTGCTCACCTGCGAGAGGTGCCGCTCCGCGCGCTCCGGTCCGCAGCAGGCCGCGCCTCATCCGGCGGTCCAGCGAGCGCTGGAGCAGGCGCCCCTGGCGGCGAGGTGGGCGCGGAACTTCATCGCCGAGGTGGGCGGCCCGGGCCGGAGGCACCCGGGAAAGACCATGGTGGAGATCGCCACCGTCGGGCTCGCGCAGGCCTGCGTCACCGACCCGGACGGCATGCTGCGCGAGTTGCTCGCCGATGCCATCACGATGTGTGAGCACCTCGCCGGCCGGGAGCGGGACCGGGAGGCGCTGGAGTGGTCGGACTGGCGTGAGGTGTGTCGGGCGGCACCGGTGCACTGACCATCCCGGTTCACAATCCGGATGTGGTGCGGCGGGTGCGGTCAGGTCCTGCCTCGCGGGTCGATGTCGGGCGCTACGGTGGACCAGAGATCCACCGACACCCTCAGGGGAACCCCATGACATCGCTGTATCGCGGACAGATCACACTGCCCGTCGCCCCGCTCGGCCCCGACGATCCGCTCCCGGTCCCGCACCGGCTGCTGGAGAATCCCTTCGAACTGGGTGCCGACCTGCCCGAGCAGATCCGCCACGGCGCCTCCTTCGGCCGGCCCCGGTCGATGCACCCGTACCTGCTGCAGAACAACTACCCCCGCACTCGCGAGCCGATCACCCTGCCCACGGTTGTCCTGGACAACGGCCATCTGCGCGCCACCTTCACCCCGACCCTCGGCGGGCGGCTGTGGTCACTGGCCGATATCGCTTCCGGACGGGAACTGCTGCACGCCAACGCGGTGCTGCAGCCGGCGAACCTGGCGTTGCGCAATGCCTGGTTCGCCGGGGGAGTGGAGTGGAACATCGGCACCAAGGGCCACGCCGCGCACACCATGTCCCCCTTGCATGCTGCCCGCCTGACCGGCCCCGGCGGGGTGCCGATGCTGCGGATGTGGGAGATGGACCGGCTGCGCGAGGTGGTCTTCCAGGTCGATGCGTGGCTGCCGGCCGGCTCGCATGCACTGCACGTGTACGTGCGCATCCAGAACCCGGGCGAGCACGAGGTGCCGATGTACTGGTGGTCCAACGCCGCCGTACCCGAGGCGCCGGACGTGCGCGTGCTGGTCCCGGCCACCACCGCCTACGCCACCGGGTACGACGGCACCATCGCCGAGGTTCCGGTGCCGGTGCACAACGGTGCCGACCGCACCTTCTCCACCCGTAGCACCGACGCCGCGGACTACTTCTACGACACCACCGGCACCACCCACCCCTGGATCGCCGCCGTCGACTCTTCCGGGCACGGTCTGGCCCAGGTGTCCACGGCGCGCCTGCCCGGGCGCAAACTGTTCCTGTGGGGCACCGGGCCCGGCGGGCAGCACTGGCAACGGTGGCTCTCCCCGGACGGCCCCGGCCCCTACCTGGAGATCCAGGCCGGGATCACGGCCACCCAGTTCGAACACGTCATGATGCCCGGCCGCACCAACTGGGACTGGGTGGAGACCTACGGCGACATTGCCGCCGATGCCACCCGGGCCCACGATGAGGACTGGGACGCCGCCACCACCCACGTGGCCGGGCGTGTCGATGCTCTGTTGCCGGACGCGGGTCTGGGCGCGGTGCTCACCGAGGCCCGCCGAAGCGCCGATCGCGCACCCGAGGAAGTGCTGCACCGCGGCAGCGGATGGGGCGCCCTGGAATCCCTGGTGCGCTCCCGTAGCGGGCAGCAGTGGATAGCCGACGACGGCGGAACCCCGTTCGCGCCGGAGTCGCTCGGCGAGGAGCAACTGCTGTGGGAGGCCCTGGTGGGCGAGCCGCGCCGCGGCCAAGAACTCCTGGCCGCCGCTGATCCGGCCACGCCGCCGGCCTCCTACGTCGTCGGGCAGTTCTGGGAGGATCTGCTCTCCTCGACCGCGCCGGGATGGTTGCGTGACTATCACCTGGGTGTCCTGGCCCATGCCCGCGGGGATGATCAGCGCGCCGAGGAGTGCTACCGGGCCTCGCTGGCCGATCGGCGCAGTGCGTGGGCGCTACGCGGGCTGGCGCAGGTTGCTGCCGGCCGCGGCGATCACGCCGGGGCCACCGACCTGCTGTCCGATGCCCTGGCACTGGCTGATGACCAGCCCACGATGTTGCTGGAGGCGATGTCCGCGGCGATCCAGGCCGGAGCGCCGCAGCGAGCCTTGGACCTCGCCGGCGGTGCTCCGCGTGAGGTGCGAAGCATGGGCCGGGTGCGGTTGCTCGAGGGTTTCGCCGCCCACGCCGCGGGAGACCGGGACCGTGCCGAGCAGGTGCTGGCCGAGGACATCGTCATCCCTGACGTGCGCGAGGGTGAGTTGGCCCTGTCGGACCTGTGGGCCGCCGTCCACCCCGGGCGGGCGGTGCCGGAGCGCTACGACTTCCGAATGCGCCACCCCTGACCAACGGTGCCCGTCCGCGCCCCAACGGGTCGACCCGGAGTGCGACATCGCACCCGGACTCGCTGGCCCAGGTGGTGATGGACATGGGCCCCTCCTGCAGCGTGCCACCGGGCGCGGCTGACTCACCACCCTGCACAGCAGGAGGCCAGTGCATCGCCTCGTCCGGCCTGCCGCATAGGCTGTCAGCGTGAGCACGTCATGGCCCGGCCCACAGTGGCAGTGGGAGGAACCACCGGAGTGGGACTACCCGCCCCCACAGGATCCCGGCGACCCTGGCACCTCCGAGGTTCCCCCACCGCCGGACCCCGCCCACGCACCGGACCCTGCGACCGGACCCCAGCCGGCCTCCGCCCGCGCCGTGGTGCGAGCCGCCGCCGTCGCCGACTCCCCGCTCGATGCCCTTCAACAGGTGTGGGGCTATGACACCTTCCGCGGCCAGCAGGAAGAGATCATCGACACCGTCACCGCCGGCAACGACGCCCTGGTGCTGATGCCCACCGGCGGAGGGAAGAGCCTGTGCTACCAGATCCCGGCGCTGGTGCGCGAGGGCACCGGGGTGGTGATCAGCCCGCTGATCGCGCTCATGCACGATCAGGTCCAGGCGCTGGAGCAGCTCGGGGTGCGCGCGGCGTTCCTCAACTCCACCCAGTCGATGCCGGAGCGCCGCGACGTGGAGCACCGGCTGCTGGCGGGCGAGTTGGACCTGCTCTATCTGGCACCGGAGCGACTTCCGGTGGCTACCGCGCTGCTGGATAAGGCCCGCATCGCGCTGTTCGCCATCGATGAGGCCCACTGCGTGGCGCAGTGGGGCCACGACTTCCGGCCCGACTACCTGGGCCTGACCCTCCTGCACGAGCGCTGGCCTGACGTTCCGCGTATTGCCCTGACCGCCACCGCCACCGCTGAGACCCGGGCCGAGATCGTCCAGAACCTGCATCTGGGCGAGGCCCGGGTGTTCGTGTCCAGTTTCGACCGGCCCAACATCCAGTACCGGATCGGTCCGAAGCAGAACGCCAGGGACCAGCTGCTCCGCCTGATCAGGGAAGAACATCCCGGCGCCGCCGGCATCGTGTACTGCCTGAGCAGGGCCTCGACCGAACGCACCGCGACGTGGCTGGCCGAGCGGGGCATCACCGCCCTGCCCTACCACGCGGGCCTGCCCGCTGCGGAACGCTCGGCCACCCAGGCGCGCTTCCTGCGGGAGGAGGGCGTGGTGATCGTGGCCACCATCGCCTTCGGGATGGGCATCGACAAACCCGACGTGCGGTTCGTGGCCCACCTGGACCTGCCCAAGTCCGTGGAGGGGTACTACCAGGAGACCGGCCGCGCCGGTCGGGACGGGCTGCCCGCCACGGCATGGCTCGCCTACGGCTTGCAGGATGTGGTCCAGCAACGACAGATGATCGACGACGGCGAGGGGGACGTCCAGCGCAAACGAGCCCAATCCCTGCACCTGGATGCGATGCTCGCGCTGTGTGAGACGGTGCGGTGCCGGCGCCAGCAGTTGCTGCGCTACTTCGGGGAGGACTCGGCCCCGTGCGGCAACTGCGACACCTGCGTGCAACCACCGGAATCCTTCGACGGCACCGTGGCGGCACAGAAGCTGATGTCCACCATTGTGCGGTTGCAGCGGGAACGGGGCCAACAGTTCGGCGCCGGTCACCTGGTGGATATCCTGGTGGGCAACGAGAACGAGCGGGTGCTGCGCGAGCGGCACACCGACCTGAGCACCTTCGGGATCGGTACCGAACTCAGCGGTGCCCAGTGGCGCGGGGTGGTGCGCCAACTGCTCGCCCAGAGCCTGCTGCAGGTGCAAGGCGCCTATGGGGTGTTGGCGATCACCGACGCAGCGGCCGCGGTGCTGCGGGGACAGACCCAGGTGTGGCTGCGCAGTGAGCCCGAACGGGTGCGCGCGGCGGCCAGGACGCCCGCGAGGACCGCCCCGGTGGACCTGGACGAACCCGCTCAGGAGTTGTTCGCCGCGCTGCGCACCTGGCGTGCCGGAGTAGCCAAGGAGCAGGGTGTACCCGCCTACGTGGTGTTCAACGACGCCACCCTGGCCGGGATCGCCCAGGCCCGGCCGGCCACCTTGACCGGACTTCGCGGTATCTCCGGGGTGGGTGATGCCAAACTCGAGCGGTACGGGGATGCGGTGCTGCAGGTGCTTGCCGGGCAGTGAGAGCACACGGGAAACCCCGCCGCGTTGGTCAATCTGGTGAAGGGGTGGCCAAGGGATCTCCAAGCGAGTCCATGGCGGGTCGAAGTGTGCGCGAACACACCGCGAACACTCGGGCTATCGACTCGACCGGCACCGCGGATTAGGACAGACTAAGTAGGCATTCTCAGCGCTATCTGTGCGCTCTGCTCCAGCCTCCAAGGATCCTTGTGTCTACCGGCATCTCTGCTGCGTCCGCCCCTGTCCGTTCCCACCACCCCGACCCGGTCACTGCCGCCGGTGTCCCCTCGGGTCACCTTCCGACCGGTGACCGGCCGCACGACGCCGGCCACGATGGCGCCGCACCCACCGGTGCCGCACCCACCGGTGCCGCACCCACCGGTGCCGCGACCACGGCGACCGACACCGCCGAGGGGGCTGCGTCGTCGTCGGGGGTGAACCCGCCGAGCACCCCACCGGTGCGGCGCCCGGCGCCGCTGCCCACCCCGCGCAGCAAGATGTGGACGGTCAAGTTCGTGCTGCTGCTGGGCCTGATGGTGGCGATCGGGGCCTTCACGACCGACATGTACCTGCCCTCCCTGCCCGAGGTGGGCCGGGACCTGGGCGCGGGAGACGCCGCAGTCCAGTTCACCATCACCGCCACCTTGATCGGTGGTGCGCTGGGGCAGTTCGTGATCGGGCCGTTGTCGGACCGGTACGGGCGCCGGGTGCCGGCGATGATCGGGATCACCGTGCACATCGTCGCCTCGGTGGCCTGCCTGCTCACCTACGACGTGATGCCCCTGATCGGGCTGCGGATCCTGCAGGGTGTGGGCAACGCTGCCGCGGCGGTGGTGGCGATCGCGGTGATCCGGGACAAGCTGACCGGCCCGCAGGCTTCGGCCGTGTTGTCCCGGCTGATGCTGGTGATCGGCCTGGCACCGCTGCTGGCGCCCTCGATCGGGGGGTTCCTGGCCAACATCTGGAACTGGCGCGCGGTGTTCGTGGCGCTGGCCCTGTACGGGGTGGGGCTGCTGGTGGTGGTGTGGCGGTTCCTGCCCGAGACGTTGCCCCCGGCGCGACGCACGGGCGGCTCGCCGCTGAAGGTACTGGGCTCCTACGGTGCGCTGCTGCGGGACCGGCAGTTCGTAGCCCTGGCGCTGCTGCCGGGCCTGGGGATGGCCGCGGTGTTCGCCTACGTGTCGGCCTCCCCGTTCGTGATCCGGGAAGACTACGGGCTGAGCGAGAACCAGTTCGCCTTGCTGTTCGCGCTGAACGGTATCTCGATGGTGATCGGGGCGCAGGTCAACGCGGCGTTGGTGCGCCGCTTCGCGCCGGTGCGGCTGCTGCGCCTGGCACTGCCGGTCTCGGTGAGCCTGGCGATGGTGCTGGTGGTGGTGGCCGCGTTGGGCCTGGGCGGCCTGCCCGGGCTGCTGGCGCCGCTGTGGCTGATGATGGGCGTGAACGCCTTCATCGCTCCGAATGCCTCGGCCTCGGCGCTGGCGCGGCACGGGGACCGCGCCGGAGCCGCCGCCGCGTTGATCGGGGTGTCCCAGTTCGGGGTGGCCGGGCTCGTGGCGCCGCTGACCGGGCTGTTCGGCACCTCGGCGACGTCGATGGCGGTGGTGATCGCCGCCTCGATGGCCGCCGCGCTGCTGGTCCTGGCGCTGGGGACGCCGGCCTACCGGCGCGGGGGCTGGCGCACCGACGCCGCCTTCCAGGAGTAGCCCGGCCCGTTCCTCCTGGCTCCGGGCACGCGCTACAACCATCCAATTGAGCCGTTGTGGCGAGAGATCCGGTCTCCACCTCGCCGCAACTGTCCAATTGAGCTGTTGTGGCGGGGATGGCGGGGGTGGTGAGGACGGCGCCGCCGTGGCTGCGTCACCACAGGGGCACGGGTGGGGGGTGGTGGGGGGTCTTGGCCTTTTCCGGGCGATGCTCCACGATGGAGGCACCGGGTGATCCGGCCTGGAGGAGGCTAGCGGTGGGGTGGTGGCGCGTGGGCGTGCCGCGGGGGTGCCATGAGTGAGCACTCGGCCCCGGCCATCCCGCGCCGGGACTTCACCCTGTTGATGCTGGCCACGGTGACGGCGCTGTGCAACTTCGCCCCGCTGATGACCGTGGTGCCGCTGTGGGCAGCCGGCGGAGGGGGCTCGGGAGCGGGGGTGGGCGCCACGAACGGGGTGATGCTGGGGGCCACCGCCATCACCCAGTTGGCGATGGGTCCGGTGCTGGCGCGATTTACGCTGAAGCAGATCTTCGTGGCCGGTGCGGCCGTGATGGCCGCGCCCACCCCGTTCTATCTGCTCTCGGACCAGTTGGCACCGGTGCTGGTGATCTCGGCGGCCCGCGGCGTGGGGTTCGGCCTGTTGGTGGTGGCCGCGAGCGCGCTGGTGGCCGAGATCGTGCCCTCGCACCTGCTCGCCCGGGGCCTGGGCATCCACGGTCTGGGAACCGGTCTGCCGATGGTGATCGCCCTGCCGGCTGGGGTGTGGGTGGCCCGGCAGTGGTCTTTCACACCGGTGTTCGTGGCCTCGACGGTACTCGCCGTGGTGGGGGCGGTGCTGGCGTCATTGCTCCACGCGGGGGGACGGCCCGCAGATGAGCGGCCCGGGCCTGCGGCCGGATCCGTGCTGCTCGACCCCAGCGTGGAGGCCGATCACACGGCTGGGGCCACCGAGTTGCTCGAAAGCTCGCCGGCAGAGGCACAGGTGCGGGCTGGTGCAGCCACCCGCAAGCGGCGGATCGGGCAACCCGGTGTGCTCGGCGCCATCGGACCACTGCTGCGGCCGGCGCTGGCCTTCTTCAGCCTCACCATGGCCCTGGGTGCGGTGAACACGTTCCTGCCGCTGGCCGTGCCGGATGCCTCGGTGGTGTCGCTGGCCCTGGTGGTCGCCCCACTGGCGATGATCACGGGCCGGTTCGGGTCAGGAGTGCTCGCCGGTCACCTACAGCCCGGGAGGTTGGTGCTTCCCGGCGCGGTCGTTGGGGCGGTCGGGATGGGCGCACTCGCCCTGGGTGCCGCGCCCGGCATGAACTCCTGGCTGGTGGTGGCCGGTGCCGGGGTGTTCGGCCTGGGCCTGGGCGTGAACCAGAACGACTCGCTGGTGGTGATCATGGGACGCGCCGGGCCCCGGCGGCGCGGGCTGGCCAGCACGGTGTGGAATTTCGCCTACGACGCCGGGATGGGCTCCGGCGCCGTGATATTCGGCGCTCTGCTGGCCGGGATCGACTACCCGTGGGCCTACGGACTCGCCGCGGTGGTGATCGCGGTGGCGGCGCCGGTGGGGCGGGTGCGCGTGGGGTGGTGAGCGGGGGCTTAGTTCAACCAGTTCTCGCGGTTGGTGGCGATGAAGTTCTCGTCGAGTAGGTCCGGGTAGCGTTGTCGGACTTGGGTGATCAGTTCGGTCTGTCCGGGGGAGAGTGTGTCGGTGCCCAGGGTGGTGGTGGTGGGGATTAGGCCTTGTTGGTGTAGTACTTCGTTGACGCCGGGGACGCATCCGGCGAAGTTGTGGTCGACGTCGAAGACGGCGTGGTTGATTTCCACCATGTCTGATGCTTCAGCGAGCAGTTCCAGCGGCACCTGGCCGGCGGTGACGGCCTGGTTGGCTTTGGCGACCTGGTGGGCTGCGGCGCGGGTTCCCACGGCCCATTGGCCGAGTAGGCCGCCGGTGGCGCGGATTTGGCGTTGTTGTCCATTGATGGTGCGCTGGTAGGGGGTGATCAGGTCATGCACGATCGCGTCGTCGTTGCCGGTCAACAGCGCTATCTGGTCCCAGCGGTCATGTTCCAGGAGGGTCTGGGCAACATCGCCGGTGCAGTACCGGTTGAACGGGGCGGCCTTGACTCCCACGACCGTTTCGATGTCGAACAGGGCGCGCCAGTATTCCCGGCTCAGCAGGGCCCCGCCCACTGCGGGTTGGAGGTAGAACCCGATCACCGGCATCACCTCAGCAACGGCGGCGGCTCGTTCCAGCAGGGTCTGTTCACTGGTGTCCGACATGCCCCACGGGCTGAGCAGGGCCGCGTGGTAGCCGGCTTCGGTGGCCAGTTCGGCTTCGGTGACCGCCTGGTGGGTATCACCGGTCAGTCCGGCGACCATGATCGGTTCGCTGCCGTGCTCGGCGGCGGTCTCGGCGGCCAGGTGCCACACCTGTGTGAGCATGGCGGGGTCGTGGTGCAGTTCGAACTGGGTGGTGTGTACTGCCACGGCCAGGCCGTGGGCGCCGGCATCGAGGTAATACCTGGTCAGGGCGCGTTGGGCTCGCAGGTCGAGGCCGCCGGATTCGTCCAGGGCCAAGGGGTGGGCCGGGATGACCACCCCGGAGCCCAGTCGTGCGGCCAGGTCGGTGCTCATCAGAATTTGCCCTCTCGCTGCTGGAACTTGGTGGCCTTGCCCAGTTGCCGCCCGCCCTCGGTCACCCACCGGGCCACCATCTCTACCACGCGGCGCATCGGGACCGTGGGGTAGCCGTACAGGTCGTGGCAGTGACTGGCGTCGGAGAGCAGGGCGTCGGTGGACTCGGTTCCGGTGAACCGCACCTCGGTGCCCATCGCGGCGGCCAGCCAGGTAGCCAGGCGGCGCACCGAGACGGTCTCGGGGCCGGTGGCGTTGAGGATGTGCGGGGGAGTGCCGGCCAGTTCCACCGAACGCAGCGCCCAGGCGGTGGCATCTTGTTGCCAGACCACGTTCACCGCCGGCATCGTGACGTCGATGGGCTCACCAGCGGCGATCTGGGTGGCCAGGTCGGCGATGACGCCGTAGCGCAACTCGCAGGCATAGTTGAGCCGGAAGATAGTCACCGGGGTGTCCCAGGTGTGCGCGGCGTGGGAGAAGATGCGCTCACGAGCCAGGCAGGACTGGGCGTACTCACCCACCGGTTCGGGAGCGTCGTCCTCGGTGGACCCACCAGCAGACAACGGACGCAGCGGGTAGACGTTCCCGGTGGAGTAGACCACCGAGGGCACCCCCCGGTAGGAGCCTGTCAAGCCCTCTGTGTAAGAGAGGCTCCTGTTTCTAGTTGATGTGTCCTGCTAGACGCTCGGGGTAGAGCAGTTCGAGTTGGTTCAGT
>NZ_JBMPQC010000022.1:0-19741 GCF_049724975.1 Pseudactinotalea sp. Z1732
AGGGGCATTCTCATGCCCCCACGCTCACCAACGCCGCTTCTACATCGGTGGATCCAGGCTAAGACACTCGGCGTGGACTGCCGGTGGGCTTGCTGCCGCGAATGAGGTGGCGGTGGCGGATAGAAGGCTGCGGGTGGCATAGGCTGGTATGGATGTTGTCCGAACGCATCGACTATGGGCGTCCGGGTGCATGGGACGAGTTGAACACCCGGCTGAGCCACAGTCACGTGCCCCGCCCGACCATGCAATGCGGATGGTTTCGTTGTGAGCCCGGTTGGGACTGGCACCCGACCATGGACGACCATGATCTATGGCTGGTCTTGGAAGGAACGGGTCGCGGACGCGTCGGAGGTGACGAGGTCTCTATCAGCCCCGGAACGCTGATCGCCTTCAGGCCCGGAGACAAGGGGGTGTTCCGCCAGGATCCTGCCGATCGGCTGAGCGTCGTGGCTGTCCACTTCGATTTCGTCGAGCCGGCATCGGACCAGGTGGTTCGGATGGCTGACGAGTGGCAACCATCCCGCGTCATCGATCTGCCCAATCATGCCCGGTTGAGCGAACTGCTGCACCGGACGGTGCGGTTGAGCAGGGATCCGGATCCATTGGCCGAGGTCGAACGTGCCTCCGTGTTCGTCCAGGCACTTCTGGAGGTCTACCGGCAGGACGCCCGGACTCGCGGGTATCGGCTCACCTCGGTCGACCCTCGGATTCAGCAAGTGATGGACCTGGTGCGGTACGACCCTTCGTACCGGCTGCAACTGACACATGTAGCTGAGAGTGTCGGCTTGTCACCGGACTATTTCTCCCGACTCTTCTCTCAACAGGTTGGTACCAACTTCCGGGTGTTCGTGCTCCAGGCGCGACTGGAGCGGGGATTCGAACTCCTGAGGGAGACTAGGATGACCGTGGCACAGGTTGGGCGAGCCCTCGGATACGACGATCCCTTCCTCTTCAGCAGGCAGTTCCGCGAACGTTATGGCTGTCCACCGAGTCGGATCCGAGCCACCGATACGTGACTACCTGCTCGGTCCAGGCATTGACCGGTTCGGGGCATGGAGGTATTGGACATCACGCACGTACCGTCGTTTCTATGACCACGATCGATGAGTTGTACAGCGGAACCGAATTGGCAGAAGCGATCCCGTCGCTCATCGAGGTGCAGGGACCCGAACTTGACCGCTACCGCGCTGAGGGCTACCTGGCCGTGGACGCCGTGTTCGATCATGGCCAGATCGGAGCTGCGCTGGAGGGCCTTGCTTCGCTTACCTTGGACCCACGGAGTGCTGACCTCCAGTTCGAGGAATGGGCAGCGGACCGCTTGGAAGACTTCGATGGCCCGGAACGGATGGATGGTGTCCGTCGACTGATGTCGTTCGTTGACCTGGAACCCGCGCTCAAGGAGATCGCCTACGACGAGCGACTACTCGAAGTTGCCCGGCGGATCATCGGCGAAGATGACATCGTCCTCTTTCAGGATATGGCGCTGCTCAAGCCTCCGGGTGGCGGCCGGGAGAAGCCGTGGCACCAGGACAACGCGTTCTTCACAGTCAAGCCGGGAACCCCGATTGTCGGTGTATGGATCGCCCTTGATGAGGCGACTATCGCGAATGGGTGCATGCACGTCATTCCGGGGAGCCACCGGGAGGGCCCGGTCATCCACTTTAGGCGCCGCGACTTCCAGATCTGCGATACCGACGTGCAAACGTGGCGTGACGTCGCAGTGCCGCTGAAGCCAGGTGGCCTGATGATCTTCGATGGCCTGTTACACCACGGCACGCCGCCGAACAGAACAGACACCCGCCGTCGTGCGCTGCAGTTCCACTTCATTGCTCGGTCAGCCCATATGGTGACCCAGGAGGAGCGGATGGCAGTGTTCGGCAGCGAGGGCAAAGACGTCAGTTGCTGAGACTGGCGACCCCGGGCCCAAGTCCCTGGGCCGAGTTAGCCGTTGGCGCCGAGCGGCAGAATCGCTAAGCGTCCTTGACGATCACGCTGTGCCCATGTGGTGCGGAAGGAGTTTGTCATGCGGGCGTGCGGGCACTAGTTGTCCGTTCTCAACCACGCCACCAGGCCTTTCCTGCAACCTAGACGCCAACTCTGCGCGCCAAGGCTCCAAGTCCACCCACTCAGAACCGAGTGTTAGGTCACGCAGTTCATGTGGATCAGTGGAAATGTCGAAGAACTGCTCTCGACCTGTTTGGCTGAACCAGATGTACTTGGACTGTCCATCGGTAAGGAAGTGGGCGCCGTCGACGTAGTCGTAGTGACCGGAGTGTTCCCCGTGTAGATACGAGCGCCACTCGACCGGCCCCTGTCCCCGTACGATTGGCATCAAACTGCGCCCGGTGACTGCTTCAGGGATTGGTATGCCTGCTGCGTCGAAGACCGTCGGTAAAACGTCCTGCAGCCCCACAGGCAACTCGCTGACAATGTCGCTGGGGATCTCTAGCGAAGCTGGCGGGGTGATGAAGAAGGGGACGCGAGCGGAGGCTTCGTACGGAAACGTCTTGCGATACAAGTTGTGGTCGCCGAGCATCTCGCCGTGGTCAGAGGTGAAGATGATCATTGTGTCGGCGAGCAACTTGTGACGACGTAGAAAGTCCACGACGCGTCCGACCTGGTCGTCGACGTGGTTGATGAGCCCGTAATAGCCGGCTCGGGCCTGCTTCATCCTTTGGGAGTCCAAGTTCAGCCGCCATCCCATCACGTCGGCGCCCTGGGCGGGGTCGACTTCGTCAGCCCAATCGCCGACGACGGGCCCGGGTAGTTCCTGGCTCATGTACCGCTCGTAGTAGAGGGTCGGTGGGGTCAGGGGTGGATGTGGATCGAGGAAGGAAAGGTTGAGGAAAAAAGGAGCGGAAGGATCTCGCTTCGCGAGGAACTCGATTGCTCGGCTGGCGCACCAGAAGGTGTGCGTTTGATGCTCCGGCAGGTGACTGGGTCTACTGACCCAACTGTTGGCGTTGACCCCATGCGCCACGGCCGGGCCGATGCTGGAGCCGTCGGCCTGGGTTCGCAGCCAATCGACGTAGTCGTTGGAGAAGTCCGGTTCGTCCGGGGCGTACTCGTACTGGGTATCGGCGAGTTCTAAGTGGTCGAAGCCGTAGCGTTTGCGCTTGGGTTCAAGGTGGAGCTTCCCGATCAGGCGGGTCTGGTAACCCGTCCGGGAGAGTTCTCCGGGCAGCGTGTAGGCCGGGTGCCAGTCCACCGAAGTCATGCCAACCATGCCGTGGGCTGCGGGTTCTTGTCCGCTCATCAGCGTTCGCCGCGCCGGGACGCAACTTGGCGTCTCCGAATAGGCGCGCCGGAACCGTGTCCCAGATCGTGCCAGCCAATCCAAATTGGGCGTTTGTACCACCGGATGTCCTTCGACGCCGAGGGTATCCCCGCGGTGCTGATCGGTCGTGATGAGCAGGATATTGGGTCGTACCTCTTGGGATGTAACGTCCATAGTTGTCCTCTCAATTCTCCTGGCACGGCGGACCATCACGGTTTCAACCTTTCAGCGCGCCACCGGCCAATCCCTTGAAGACGTGCCGCTGCATCACGAAAAACACGAGAAGCGGTGGGATCATCACCAGGATCGAGGAGGCAGCGATCACCCGTTGATCTGCCGAGAAGGCACCGGAGAGGAACTGTACGCCGACGGTCACCGGATACATCGTGGTGTCACTGAGTACCACCAGCGGCCACAGGAATTGGTCCCACGAATCTAGGAATCCGAGCACGATCACAACGGCAAGCGAGCCGGTGACACCCGGGAGCATCACGCTCCAGAAGGTACGAAATGCTCCAGCGCCGTCCACGCGGGCGGCTTCCTCGAGTTCATTCGGAATGTTCACAAAGGCCTGTCGCATCACGAAGATGGCAATGATTGAAATGCCTTGTGGCAGTACGACGCCCAGGAAGGTGTTGAATAGGCCCAGTTCCATCGTGATCATCAGCGTGGCGACGAGGATGACCTCGAACGGTAACGCCGTCGTGGCCAGGAGCACCGTCATGTAGAGCATCCGCCCGCGAAAACGTATCCGGGCCAGAGCGTATCCGGTGAGGGTGGCGAGCAGCACGGTAAGCACAAGGGTCATCGCCGAGATGATGACGGAGTTGAGAAAGTACTGTGGCAGCGGGATAGCCGTCAATGCGGTGATGTAATTAGTGAGCGTGGGGTTTTCGGGGATGAGGCTGCCGGGGAAGCCAACCGCTGTTTCCCCGATCGATTTCAGCGAGTTGGAAATCTGCCATACGATCGGTGAGATCACGGCGAGCACCGCGATAATCATCAGGGCCCACCGGAGGATCCGCTCGCCCGGAGAGGGCACGCCCCGTGCCCGTTTGCGACGACGCATTGGGGGAGTCGGCTGCTCTTCTGTTGAGACTGCTGTTTCTACTGCCATGACCTCACACCGCCACTCTTCGGGAAGCCAGAAACCGGAGAAGGGAGACGACGACGACCAGAGCGAATAGGAAGACGCTGATCGCAGAGGCGTATCCCGCGTCCGTACCTGGGGATACACCTTGACGGAACAAGTAGAACACCACGGTCTCCGTACTCCGCCCGGGACCGCCGCCGGTCATTACGTACGGTTCGGTGAATGTCCGGATTGAGGAGATCGCCGCCAGAATCGCGATGAGGAGCGTGGTGCCCCGAATCTGGGGCAGAGTGACGGACACGGTCCGTCGCAGCCAGCCAGCTCCGTCCAGTTCAGCGGCTTCCTCGAGTTCCTGCGAGGCGTTCTGCAACGCGGCGAGCAGAATTAGGGTGTATAACGCCACTCCCTTCCACAGGGTGACAGTCATCAGGCTGAAGATTGCGATCGATGGGTCGCTGAGAAATCTGATCGGCTGGTTGATGGCGTTAACGGCGATCAGCATTTGGTTGATCATGCCGTCCGAGCGCAGCAGCCATTCGAACAGGATCGCCACGATCGCCATCGGCATCACCATCGGCGAGAAGACGATAGTACGAACCAGGGTGGTGCCACGCATCAGGGTGTTCAGCAACAGCGCGAGGCCAATCGCCAGTGCAGTAATCGTCGGCACAACCACGGCGACATAAAGCAGGCTGCGCCCTACCGCCGCGTGGAAGGCCGGGTCGCTCGCCAAGCGAACAAAGTTGTCCACACCGATGAACTGCCCCCCACCGATGGTGCGCACATTCGTAAACGACAGCACGAAGGTGTTGATCAGCGGCGCGAACAAGAACGTGCCCTGGATGATCAGCACGGGGGCTAGGAACGCCAGCGGCACATACCACCGGTGTCGCCGTACCCTAACCCCCGTCTTGCCGCTCGACTCCTGGGCGAGTTCAGGAGCAGACTTGGAGACAGTCGTCACTCAGCGCGTCCTTGAAGGATCGAGGTGATCGCCTCCTCGGTCCGCTCCAATGCAATGGAGATCTCTTCATCGCCCATGAGTGCCAACTGCATCTGTGACCACAGTTCTCCCTCGATCTCCCGGTCCACGTCATCCGACTGCGGGGCGACTCGCTCGTCGAGCAAGTTTTGCGCGGCGATGGCCCGGCCCTGGTCCACGAGGTCATCTTCCGCCTCGGTGAAGAACGGCTGATTCAGGGCGTCCGGTGTGCTCGGAAAGACCACTGACTCGTTCGCAAGAAGGAGTTGGTTGTCGGAGTTGGTGACAAAGCGAGCAAACTCGATGGCCGTGGCCTGGTTCTCTGACGTGGTGGGGACAGCCAGTCCATGGGCCACAAGCCACGCCTCATCGTTCTCGTCCACTATGGGCGGGTGGACCTCAAGTTGTGCCAGGAGGTCAGGTGCGTTTTCATCGACGATCCGCAACTGGTTCGGGCCACCCGAGCCGAAGGCCACCCGCCCCTCGGACAGGACCTCGAGCCCGCTTCTAGGCTCTGCGGTAATGCTGTCAGCAGGGATGCCGCCGTTGAGGTAGAGCGCGTGCAAACGTTCCACGAGGTCCTGGGCTTCCGGGGTGTTGATCACCGCCTCCGTGGCGTCGTCATTCACAATTGGAGTCCCGGTCGCGAGCAAAGCGTTCTTGAAGATGGATGCCCCGAGTTGGAAGCCGGCGTACTCGGTCTCCTCCCCGATCACGGCGGATGCGTCCATCATGTCAAAGTAGGTCCGCGGGATTTCATCGAGTCCGGCTTCTTCCATGATTGTCGTGTTGACCACCAATACGGGCGTGTTCAGATACCAGGGGAGAGCCGAAATCTCCGGCCCCCCGATAGCGAAGACTTCCCACGCGGACTCCAGATAGTCATCCTGCGCCTCTGGGACCATCGCTGACATGTCTAGTACCCGGCCCTCTCGCGCAAGCGGGGTCAGGTGCCCGCTGTCGAGGTTGAGCACGTCAGCCAGGTTCCCCGAAGCCGCATCGGCATTAATCTTCTGCGCTGTGCCGTCAGTGGGTACGTCAACCCAGTTCACCGTCACCTCGGGGTGCATGTCCTCGAACTCCTCGATATACCCGTTGATCAGGTCATCGAAGGTGGGTGAGAGTTGCATGGTCTGGAAGGTTATGGTGCCGGCGATTTCGGCATCGTCCAGGTCCTGCGGCTCGGGTGCTGAATCTCCCGGATCGCCGAGGCCGCAGGCTGTCAATACCAGAGCGAGGGCTGATGCTCCTGCGATCAAACCGAGCGGGCGAGTTCGTTTTGTTGTGTGCATTTAATGCTCCTTGCTGATGTCGTTACGCTGGCGACGGTTCTCTCGTGGTGGGTTGTGCATTGGGTCTTGCTGGAGTAGCGATGCGATGGTTCGTATCAGGTGTCGGAAAGCAACACCTGGAAGGCGGCGGAAAAGCCCGAAAGAGATGGCATACCGAAGACGTCGAGTGCGGGCACTGCCACCGCAGGCAGGTCTGCCCAGTAGTGGTCCAAAGTGTCCGGTGGGCCCGCGAGGAAGACCACCGCAGGTATCCCGGATCGTTCGATGCCAGCGATCGCTTCTGCTTCCCATGCAGTAGGGCCTGCCTGTCCGTAACTGACTATGACTGTGGGCCCAGTCAATGCGCTCGTTTCATGCCGCACCTGTACAGGGCGACCGACGATCCGCGATAGCCGAAAGCCGAGAGCAGACGCCGTTGGAGCTTCTCCCGATGACTCGGCCATCACCACTGTGATCGGACCGGTGCCGGCGGGGAGGCGCGGTTCGCCGACCGTGCCGACGGCCAACTCCTCGCTCAATAGTGGCAAGGCATCAGTAAGTACTTCGTGTGTCGTCGAGTCGACGTCCAGGGGCGCCGCCAGCACCCGACCGAATGCCTCCCGGACCCGTTCCTCTGTCACAGTGCCATCGAGTAGCCCGTGTTCCATCTCGTCCAGGACTGATGGCACCAACTCTGGCGGGCATTTGACGTTGGCGACGTCGCACCCTGCATTAATGGCAAGTAGTGCAGCCTCTGCCGGTGAGTGCTGCTTGGAAACCGCTGCCATCCGTAGCGAGTCGGAGACGAGGAGTCCAGTGAATCCCAGATCGTTGCGCAGCAACTCGGTGCAGATCCGTGGGTCGAATGTCGAAACAGTTCCGTTGGATTCGTCGCCGAATCGCAGATGGGCGGTCATCATCGCACCCAGACCCGCGCGCACCGCTTCGGCGAACGGAAGCAGGTGTCGGCTCCACTCACTTTCGCTGCGTAGCACCACCGGAAGTCCTAGGTGCGAGTCCACGTCGGCGTCACCGTGTCCAGGCAGGTGCTTGACAGTGGCGAGGATGCCCGCTTCTTGGAGACCGAGGCCGTACTCACGCATGTGCGCGGCCACGGTGCTGGGGTCAGTTCCGAATGCCCGCACGCCGATGACCGGGTCCCGGGGTGTGGCTCGTACGTCCGCCACAGGCTGGAAGCACCAGTTGTAGCCGCAGGCCCTCAGATCTAAACCCACCGCTCGCCCTGCTGAGCGGGACATGACCGGGTCCAACTGGCCCAGAGCGGCAGGGTAGGGAACGTCTGTTCCGCCCGCACCGGTGGTGTAGGCCAGCCCGGTCTCGGCGTTCGCGCCGATCAGCACCTCTACGCCGGTCGCCTCCCGCGCTTGTTCGTGCAAGTGGTTGTTGAACCGACGGCTGGCACGCACCGCTTCAGAACTAGCGGAGGCACGCAGCGGAGGTCCGTGGAATGCTCCCACGCCTGCTTGGAGTGCTGCGATGGTCGCATCACTGGGACCTCCGTGCGTGCCCATGCTGGACCGGACGAGGAGGAGGCGTGCAAGCCTTTGGCGGGTGCTCATCATGCCCCAATGAGCATCGACATCGCTCGTGGGCACTCCTGCCGTACTACGTTGCACGGTTCATTCCTTCCTGCATCAGCCCTCGGCTAGGGCAAGTCGCGACAGTGCAACCGATTGCAAAGCCAATCTAGCATGGCTAAAGTTGGTGATCAAGGGGCTGTTCTGCACGCACTTGCTCCGAAGTGGCTAACGCGCTGCCACTGGGACCCAGAAGGTTCCAGCAGTGGCGCGAAGCGACGACCTGCTCAGTTTCTCGGCGGAAATGGCCCGTGTGGCCCAGGGCGCTCATCTGCCCGGAACCGGTTCAACTCCGAGATCGCGGCAAGCATAGTGGTCGTCCTGGAGACCCCGAACTCGAATGCGTAGTAAGCGTAGAGTTCCTGCGAAACTGTAACGATATTGCGGTTGTGCCGAGCAAGGACGGCCCAGGTACCCGCATGTGTAGCGTCTCGTCCGTCGCGGATACCGCCGGTTCCGTCGATGAAGCGAGTGACGTCCAAGCCGTACTCGGTTTCCACCACCGTGTGGTCAAATGCCCGAGCGTACGCCCGCAGGTCGCGAACGTGGGATCCGAGCCCTTCGTGCCAAACCTGGGCGATAAACTCCATCGAGAGCGCACCATGGCTGAAGTCCTCCGGCGCGGGATTGCCCGGATATTCTGGAGTGTTCGTCGAGACCTCGTCATCCATCGTCCAGCCGTTGAATCCCCAAGAGCCCGTCCACTGGTAGTTCCAGAAGAACGCGCCGTGCGCTCCCGGGCTACGGTCTGATTCGAACAGCCGGATCATCATGCGGACCTTCTCGAGGTAGCGAGGATCACCGGTGAGCGCGTGCAGGTGCATCATTGCCATGCCCATGGTGTGGTTCATGTTGAATGCGGCCTGGATCCCATCGACGACGTGCGGTGATCCCTTGGGCAAGAAGTAGATTCCGGTCCCGTCTCCGTGGTCCTCCCAGTGCTCATCATGGATCGCTACCGCGTCGATGGAGGCTTGTGTGTACGGCCCCACTCGATCGGCGAACCTGGGGACCCGGAGGAGTTGCGGCGTCGAAGACACGATCCTGGCGAACCAGGCGATTGGGCGCACAATATTTCCCGTCTCTACCGGCAGGTGCATAGAGCCCGGGTATTCAGCGTACTGATCTCTGGACCAGCCAGGCAGCGACAGACCACGGTAGTCCTCAACCCCCTGGATGTGATCTCGTTGGGCAAGCGCTGCGTCGGCCCGTTCGATGAATCGGTCGAGGTAACTGACATCGCGATGGGCGATGTACATCTGCAAGTACGCAAGCAGGATGTACTGCACCTGCCAGCCTAAGACCCCTGCCAGATTATCGGTGTCCAGCGACGGACCTCCGTCGAGATGGTCGTAGACGGCCTCGAACGCCTCGCGCGTCGTGAAGTCAAGTGCTGAAGTTCCGACTGTGCTACCTCTGGCGGTTCGGATTCCACCGCCAGCGTGAGGAGCGGCGGCTGCCGTTTCCGGAGTGGTTAATCCGGCAACCACGACAGCGCTCATGCCGCCGAACAGCAGTGCCCGCCGGGATACCCCTATCCGCGTAGGAGGCGCACCGCCGACTTCTCTGTGATCGTCCGATCCGACTGAAGGTCGCTGACCATCTCTTGCGTCTTTCGCACCCATTAACTACTCCCTTGTGTTGGACAGCGATATTACCGCTGTCGAGTGCAACCGGTTGCAAGAGCGTAGCATGATCGATTCGGACAGTCAAATTGTCACCTCATGCTGCTCTGGTGGCTATGAACGTCATGAGAGCCCCGCCTTTGAATGGGCGGTGATGATGACACGGTCTTCGATCTCGATGCGCTCAGGGGCCATCCGGTGTGTGAGCGAGACCTCCCCCGTCGCCGAACAGCCGCAGCGCGAGATCCACGAGGCGGGAGGCGGGGGACCGTCATGGCGCCCCCGGTGTGAGGTTAGGCGCACACCTGCGGTCACGAATCTGGACCCACTCTTCACATTCGAGGTCCTCGAAGGGCACAACCGGCCCTCCGCGCTCTTCTTCCACACCCGGGCTTCCAAGTGCGCCTCACCCAACGCCTGGGTCAGGTCCTGCACCTCGGCTCGAGTTGAGCCTCACGCGTCGAGGGCCCGGACTTGCCCGCGGTCAGGTCTGTCCGGCCAGCCTCAAGGAACGCTCGTTTCCCGTTCCCCACCCGCCTGCTCGGAGACCTTCGCCTGCCGGGCCGCCTTGGCGACCGTCACCTCACCAGAGAGAATCGAGAGCACGATCCTCGTCTTCTCCTCCACCGGGATCGCTGGTGGTCTTGCCATGATCGATCAGACTCCATCGCAGGTCACACCCAAGAACACCTAGGCATGGGGTCGATAGTTCGGTCAGGGCACCGCTGCAGGGCGAGCACTTGGCCGATGGGGCTGGCGCCGGTGGGGCGGGTGCGCGTGGGGCGGTGAGCGACGGGCTCAGTTCAACCATGCGTCCCGGTTGTCGGCGATGAAGTCCTCATCGAGCAGGTCCGGGTAGCGTTGTCGGACTTGGGTGATCAGTTCGGTCTGCCCGGGGGAGAGTGTGTCGGTGCCCAGGGTGGTGGCGGTGGGGATCAGGCCTTGTTGGTGTAGTACTTCGTTGACGCCGGGGACGCATCCGGCGAAGTTGTGGTCGACGTCGAAGACGGCGTGGTTGATTTCCACCATGTCTGATGCTTCAGCGAGCAGTTCCAGCGGCACCTGGCCGGCGGTGACGGCCTGGTTGGCTTTGGCGACCTGGTGGGCTGCGGCGCGGGTTCCCACGGCCCATTGGCCGAGTAGGCCGCCGGTGGCGCGGATTTGGCGTTGTTGTCCATTGATGGTGCGCTGGTAGGGGGTGATCAGGTCATGCACGATCGCGTCGTCGTTGCCGGTCAACAGCGCTATCTGGTCCCAGCGGTCATGTTCCAGGAGGGTCTGGGCAACATCGCCGGTGCAGTACCGGTTGAACGGGGCGGCTTTGACTCCCACGACCGTTTCGATGTCGAACAGGGCGCGCCAGTATTCCCGGCTCAGCAGGGTCCCGCCCACTGCGGGTTGGAGGTAGAACCCGATTACTGGCATCACCTCAGCGACGGCGGCGGCTCGTTCCAGCAGGGTTCTTTCACTGGTGTCCGACATGCCCCAGGGGCTGAGCAGGGCCGCGTGGTAGCCGGCTTCGGTGGCCAGTTCGGCTTCGGTGACCGCCTGGTGGGTATCTCCGGTCAGTCCGGCGACCATGATCGGCTCGCTGCCGTGCTCGGCGGCGGTCTCGGCGGCCAGTTCCCACACGTCGGTGAGCATGGCGGGGTCGTGGTGTAGTTCGAACTGGGTGGTGTGTACCGCCACGGCCAGGCCGTGGGCGCCGGCATCGAGGTAGTACCTGGTCAGGGCGCGCTGGGCGGTCAGGTCGAGGCTGCCGTCGGCGTCCAGGGCCAATGGGTGGGCCGGGATGACCACCCCGGAGCCCAGTCGTGCGGCCAGGTCAGCACTCATCAGAATTTGCCTTCCCGCTGCTGGAACTTGGTGGCTTTGCCCAGTTGCCGCCCGCCCTCGGTCACCCATCGGGCCACCATCTCCACCACGCGGCGCATCGGGACCGTGGGGTAGCCGTACAGATCGTGGCAGTGACTGGCGTCGGAGAGCAGGGCATCGGTGGACTCGGTTCCGACGAACTCGACCTCGGTGCCCATCGCGGCGGCCAGCCAGGTAGCCAGGCGGCGCACCGAGACGGTCTCGGGGCCGGTGGCGTTGAGGATGTGCGGGGGAGTGCCGGCCAGTTCCACCGAACGCAGCGCCCAGGCGGTGGCATCTTGTTGCCAGACCACGTTCACCGCCGGCATCGTGACGTCGATGGGCTCACCAGCGGCGATCTGGGTGGCCAGGTCGGCGATGACGCCGTAGCGCAACTCGCAGGCATAGTTGAGCCGGAAGATAGTCACCGGGGTGTCCCAGGTGTGCGCGGCGTGGGAGAAGATGCGCTCACGAGCCAGGCAGGACTGGGCGTACTCACCCACCGGTTCGGGAGCGTCGTCCTCGGTGGACCCACCAGCAGACAACGGACGCAGCGGGTAGACGTTCCCGGTGGAGTAGACCACCGAGGGCACCCCCCGGTAGCGGTCGGCCACCAAGGCGGGCATCGCCGCGTTGGACCACCACGTCTGATGCTCAGCCCCGGTGGTGCCGAACTTCATCGCCGCCAGATAAACCATCGCCGCGGCATCGGGCAGATCCGCGTAGTTCCCCGGCTCGGACAAATCCGCGGACTGCACCACGACACCGGCCTCCCTCAACCGCTGACGCACCTCGGGATCGGAAAACCGCGACACCGCGACCACCCGGGCATCCGAGCCCACCTCATCCAGCGCCCGCCGGGCCATCATCGCCATCGTCGGACCGATCTTGCCACCGGCACCCAACAACACAACATCACCCCCGGTGGCCTGCAGCGCCTCGCCCACCCCGGGCAGCGGGGTGGACAGATAGTCCTCCAACTCGGCCTCGTTCGTTGGGTGGGCCGGGGCGGTGGAGCCGGGAATGGGCATGCGGGTCCTCCTGGGAGTGATCCACGTCGACGGGCGCGGAGATAGTGAGAAAAGCCTTTCTCAAGGGTACGGTAAACGCTATTGAGCGGTCAAGGATGCCTGCGGGGTGACTCCGTGGAGCCGGGGCTGGCCCAGTAGTCTTCGATCATGGCCGTCGATCTCAAGGCCGTTGCCCACCGGGCCGGTGTCTCGGTGCCGACGGCCTCCCGGGTCCTTTCCGGAAGTGATTATCCTGTACTCCCGGAACTGCGACGCCGGGTGGAGCAGGCGGCCGCTGAACTCGACTACGTGCCCAACGCCCAGGCGCAGGGCCTGCTGCGAGGCAACACCGGGATGATCGGAGTGCTCGCAGGCGATGTGGGTGATCCGTACTTCTCGGAGATGATCAACGGCATTCACGAAGTGGCCGCCCGCCGGCAACTGCTGGTGGCCATCTGTCAGACCGAGCGGGACGTGGACCAGGAGTTGGCTTATTTCAAGATGTTGCAGGCCCATCGGGCCGCGGTGGTGATCCTGGCCGGGTCGGGGTTGGATGACGCCGATTACCAGGCTCGGGTGGCCGCCCGCACCAAGTCCTTCATGGCAAGCGGCGGCAGGGTGGTCTCGGTTGGGACCCCGATCGCTGACGTGGACAACGTGCGAGTGGACAACGCCGCGGGCGCGGTCGATCTTGCCGAGCACCTGGTGGGCCTCGGGCACCGGCACGTGGGAGTGCTCGCAGGCCCAGGAAACGTCGGTTCGACCGTGGAACGACTGCTGGGATTACGTCAGGTGATCAAGGCAGCGGACGGCACGCTGCACGTACGGCACGGTGCGCCAACGCGTGATGACGCCTACGGCGGTACAGGGGAAATACTGGCCGCGCACCCTGAGATCACCGCGCTCGTCGGCTCGGCCGATCAGATGGCGATGGGCGCGATGGCCTGGCTGCGGGACCAGGGAAGGGCGGTGCCCGGTGAGTATTCGGTGGGCGGGTTCAACGACATCGACGTGTCCCGGGATCTGATGCCAGCGCTGACCACCGTGCGTTTGCCGCTGCGCAAAATGGGTCAGGTGGCTCTGACGATCGCTCTCGATGAGCCGATCGCCGAGGGCCCTAGCGCTGTCCGCTGGTTGTCTACTGAACTGCGGGTACGGAAGTCCACGGGGCCGGTGCGGGCGTGAGGCGCGGGGACCGCGAGGGAGTCGAAGTCGGCGGAGTGCAGAATCTGAGCACCCGTCTTTGACGCCGCGACGACACACTTCACTGAATCCGCCGGTCTCTTGACGGCACTGAAACCACCACGTACCTTGGGGCCGCCCTTCCTCAAGCAAAGGATTTCTTCATGGGTGATACCGCAGTGCCTACTCGTTCACGCAAGACGGGTCGCCTCGGCCCCGCGTTTGTCACAGCCGCCCTGGTCTTCGGTCCAGGAAGCGTCACGACCGCCAGTTCGCTCGGCGCTGGCTTCGCCTACGAGTTGGTGTGGGCACCGGTCATTGCCACCGTTCTGATGATCTGCTTCGTCAACCTTTCGGTGCGTATCGGGCTCACCACCGACCGGGGCCCGATCGCCACCGTCTCGCAGAAGATGGGACGCATCGTCGGCATCCTTATCGGTATTGGCGCTTTCCTTGTCGCTTCCTCCTTCCAAGCGGGGAACTCCGTCGGCACCGGCGCAGCGAGCAACGTGCTCTTCGGCGGGGACACTGCCCTGTTTGCGGCCATCTTCACCCTGCTGGCCGTTGGGTTCCTGTGGCTGCCGAAGTTCTATCGCAACCTCGAGCGGACGATGATCGGCATCATCCTCGCCATGCTCGCGATCTTCATCGTGACTGCCGTGATCGCCCAACCGAACCTCGTGGCCGTCCTGCGCGGTCTCGTTCCCGCGATCCCGTCCGGCTCTACCGCGCTCGTGGTGGGCGCTGTTGCGACAACGTTCTCGGTGGTCGGCGCCTTCTACCAGATACAACTCGTGCGAGAAAAAGGCTGGACCGCAGCCGACTTCACGGTGGCCCGTCGGGACGCCGCTCTCGGCTCCGTCATTCTTGGAACACTCTCGCTCGTGATCATGATCGCGGCCGCAGCCGTGCTGAACCCCATCGGCGCCACCGTCTCCTCCCCAGCGGACATGGCCATCATCCTCGAGCCGACGCTCGGAAGGGGGGCCACCATCCTCTTCGCGCTCGGCCTGTGGGCCGCGGCTTTCTCATCCCTGATCGGCAACAGCACCATTGGGGGCTCGATGCTCGCCGGGGCCCTGGGCATTGAGCGCGGCGGACTCAGTTCCGTGCCGGTCAAGGTCTGCATCACCGCTGTCATCGTCCTCGGCGGTGTGGTCGCCGTGACGTTCGGCGGTATCCCGATCGAACTCATTATCACCGCTCAGGCTGTGACCATCTTCGTTGTGCCACTCATCGGTGTCGCGCTTGTGGCGCTGGCCCGCAGCAAAGACCGCGGCGACCTGCGTATCGGTATACCGCAGTTGGTGCTGGCGATCGTCGGGATCGCCTTCCTTATTGGCCTTGCCATCAGTTACATCGTTGGACTGGCGTCCTGAGCGCTGTGATTACTGCGGCAACGGCGCCGGCTGGACCGGTTGGCCGGTGCGACCGGACTCGTAGACGGCTTCGATGAAAGCGACGGCTTTGCGAGCCTGCTCTGCGGTCACCACTGGTAGACGGGCGTTCCGGACGGCCGCGACAAAGTCCGCCAACTGACGCTTTTGCAGATGCTGGGCATCGGAATACGGCAAGCCCTTGGGTGCTAACGGCGGTAGTTCCGGCTTCTGTGGACCTTCGACGGTGGCGAAGTGAGCGATCTCGTCATTGATCGCCACAATCGTGCCTTGATCACCCATGATACTGATCCGGGTGGGGGGAGGTGCGTACGCGGCGGTCGTGGCCAGGAAGGTCATCAGCGCCCCACTCTTGAGCCGCGCGGTGATGGTGACGGTGTCCTCGACCTCGATTCGCTCGTGCGCGAGCAGACCGGTGTGGGCGTAGAGCTCGTCCACATCACCAAGCAGCCACAGCGCCAGGTCCACCAGGTGCACCCCCTGGTTCATCAACGCCCCGCCACCATCCATCGCCCAGGAACCGCGCCAGCCGGCCGAGTCGTAATACTCCTGGGTGCGCCACAGCGGTACCTCGATGGCTGCTGAGGTGATGTTTCCCAACCCGCCGGAATCGATGAGCTCCTTGATGAACTGATTGGCCGGAGCGAACCGGCGCTGGCTCACTACCGAGAGCACCTTGCTGGAGTCTCGAGCAGCCTGCAGGATCTCATCGGCTGCCGTCACGTTGACCTCAATCGGCTTCTCCAGCAACACATGCTTGCCCGCCTGCAAGGCAGCCACGGCCAGATCCTTGTGCAAACCGGAGGGGACTGCGATGACGACCGCCTCAAGTCCGTCCAGGGCGAGCAGTTCGTCCATGTTGCCGGCAGCCGGAACCTCGTGGGTTTGTGCGAACTCTTGAGTCAGTTCTGCGTCGGCGTCATAGACCCCGGTCAATCGGGCAGGGGCACCGGCATCGGTTAACCGGTTCGTGTGCTGGCGGCCGATGATGCCCAGTCCGATGATGCCAATCGCTAGTGGGTCGGATGCGGTACTCATCGAGTGGCCTCCTGAGCCTCGGTCAGAGCGGAAAGGACGACGACGGGGGAGAGGAGTTGCTCAGGACTCAGTGGAGACTTGCCCGCCTTGACCGCCTCGATGAACGTCTTCAGGGCTGGGGCGTTGTAGTCCGGTCCGAGGCTGAGTTCGCTGGCCAGTACCCCACGGGTGCGCACTGCGGTGGCGTGGAACGGCACCCGGTCCTGCCCCGACGGAGTGACGAACGTGAACGTGACGGTGACGCCCGCGATCTGCGTGGTGGCCCAGACCGTGTCGCCGTGGCGCTGGGCTTTTACGGACAGGTCCCCGGAGCGCACGACCGGATTATGGAGGATCTGCAGCACAGCCTCGACGTGGTGAATGCCATAGAAGAACAACCCGGCGTACTCGCTGTCTGGATCAGCGGGCCCGACGACGTGCAGGTGCCGAAGCGCGCCGTGGTCGGCATGATCGGTCGCGAAGTGGGTGATTTCCGGGACATACCGAAGAGCTGAGGCTGAGACCAACGTGCTGCCGCTCTCCTGTGCAGCGTCGAGCAACGCGGTGGCATCGGCAACGGTGGTGGCTAAGGGTTTGTCCACCAACACGGGCAGACCGGAGCGTAGCAATGGTTCGGCTGCGCCGCGGTGCAATCCGCCGTCACGGTTGCACACGATCGCGGCATCGACCTTGCCGATCAGGTCGGCTGGTTCATCGACGATGATCTCCAGGCCGCCGTAGGTGGCCAGTTCCGAGTTGCGCTCGTTGTGCCCGCCGGCCAGCGCAACCGCGCGGTGGCCGGGATGGAGGTCCTCGAGGTTCAGGAACCGGATGAAGTGTTTGACGTGGGAGTTCTCGGTGCCGACGAAGCCGACGCGCATGAGGGGTCCTAACGAGGGAGGTTACGTACGACGACCAGTCTGATCTGCAAGCGATTGCACGTCAACCCCATCCGCGGATTCTTGCAACCGATTGCGGACTGGCACACGGAGGGCGTAGGTTGGATGCCCAGTACTGATCTGACCATGTGGAGCGTTGATGGAGCAGCCAATTGGCGTCGGAGTGCTCGGCCTGGGCAGTATCGGGACGAGTCGCGCACGCGCCCCCAAGCAACATTCGAAGCAGGCGCGCCTGGTCGCCTCCTCCGGGGGCAATCCCGAACGGGCCGCCGAAGCGGGATGGCCCGACGCCGACCAGATTTCCCCCACCGACATTTCCACGCATCCGGGTGTGGATGTCGTGGCGATCTGCTCGCCCAGTGATCAGCACGGGGTGCAGGCCATCGAGGCACTGCAGGCCGGTAAGCACGTGGTGGTGGCGAAGCCGCTGGCCCTGACGGTCGCTGAGGCTGAGCGCATCGTGGCGCTGGCCAACGATGGTGGCCGGGTGTTATCGGTCATCTCCCAGCGCCGCCTGGAACCGGAGTACGCCGCAGTCAAGGAAATGCTCACCAGCGGCCAGTTGGGTCAGGTACGGCTGGCCACTACCCATGTGCACTGGTGGCGCGATGCGGATTACTACGCCGCAGCGCCGTGGCGTTCGCAGATGGATGCCGGTGGTGGATCGGTGATGAACCAAGGTGTGCACAAAGTAGTGCCCCATGGAGTGGTGTAGTCCTGGTGGCCGCGTCGTTGTAGACGTGGGCGCGGTCACCGTGGTCCTTCGAGTCAACCTTCCACAGAGTCCTCGAAAGGACATCATCACGATGACCGCTCCTCAGTATTGTCGACCCTGCCGGCCTGCTTGGCGAGGCCCTGTCCGAGGCCTCCCCGGATCTGATGCGATCACTGCTGCAGACAGTGATCAACGCTTTGCTGTCGGCCGACGCCGATGCGGTGGTCGGGGCCGAGTGGGGCCGGCCGAGCCCCGAGCGCACGGCCCAGCGGAGCCTGTCAAGCCCTCTGTGTAAGAGAGGCTCCTGTTTCTAGTTGATGTGTCCTGCTAGACGCTCGGGGTAGAGCAGTTCGAGTTGGTTCAGTGCGGCGGTCCAGCCGGCGGTGGTGGTGCCCTCCACGAGCCGCCCGGGAGCCTTGCGCTTGTGCGCTGGCAGGCCCTGCTCCTTGGCTCGCTGACGGGCACGTTTGTCCTCGATATCGCGGATGGCTAGCCACAACAACTTCACCACCGCTTCGTCGTTGGGGAAGTGCCCGCGGTTCTTGATGATCTTGCGCATCTGGTAGTTCAAACTCTCGATCGTGTTGGTGGTGTAGATGACCTTGCGCACCGCCGGGGGGAAGGCCAGGAATGGGGTGAACCGTTCCCAGGCCCGCTGCCACACCGCGATCGCTGCGGGGTATTTACGTCCCAGGTCGGAGTCGGCCAACTCCAGCAGCGCGGTCTCGGCCGCATCGGCATCGGCGGCGGTGTAGATGGTGCGCAACCCGGCCGAGAAGGCCTTGCGATCGCCGTAGGAGATGTATCGGTTGGCCGCCCGGATCAGGTGCACCACACACGTCTGGACCACCGTCTGGGGCCAGGTGGCCTCGATCGCCTCGGGCAGGCCGGGCAGCCCGTCGCAGCAGGCGATCAGGATGTCCTTCACGCCCCGGTTAGCCAACTGAGCGCATACCCCGGCCCAGAACTTGGCACCCTCCCCGGCCTGGACCCAGATGCCCAGCACGTGCTTGATGCCATCGGTATCGATCCCGACCGCCAGGTGGGCGTGGCGGTTGACCACATGCGCCCCGTCGCGGACCTTGACCACGATGGCATCGAGGAAGACCACCGGCCAGACGGGGTCCAGCGGCCGGGTCTGCCAGTCCTTAACCTCCTCCAACACCGCGTCAGTGATGTTCGCGATCGTCTCGTGGGACAACTCGGTACCCAGCGTGCGGGCCAGATGGGCCTGGATGTCGCGCACCGTCATCCCACCGGCGTAGAGGCTGATAATCATCTCATCGAGCCCACCGGCCCGCCGGGCGCCCTTGGGCACCAGCGCCGGCTCGAACGTCCCGGCACGGTCGCGCGGGGTGGCCAGCGGGATATCGCCGACCTCGGTAGCCAGCGTCTTGGGCGTGGCCCCGTTGCGCGAGTTTGGTGCCCCGCGCCCGGCCGGATCACCCTTGTCATAGCCCAGGTGATCGCTCAACTCCGTCGCCAGCCCGCGCTCGAGGACCTTACGGACCAACTCCGGCAGGAACCCACCCTCACCGGTCAGCGCCAGCCCCTCGGCGTCGGCCTGGGAGACGAGCTCGTCGATGTACTCATCACCCAGCAGCGCCCGGTGCGAGGCGCCCGCCGGCCTCGAGGCCCCGCCCTGGCCGCGGTGGCCCGGCTCGCTGGCCACGCCCCTAGCCTGGTCAGCATCCTGCCCATCCAGTGCGTGGTGATCCTCGGTGGTCTTCGTCGTACTCGTGGTCTTCACGATGGTCTCCTCTCACTGGCTCCTCGCCAGCCTCGGGGATCCACCCCTTACACAGTCCAGTAGACACGCCC
>NZ_JBMPQC010000023.1:0-7687 GCF_049724975.1 Pseudactinotalea sp. Z1732
GCCAACGCATGTACCGCGTTGGGTGCGTTTGTTCGCTGTCCTACACCACCCCTGTTCGCAGACGCTAACGTCGGCATCGGTGACGACGACCCGTAATCATCGGTCGGTCAGGAGCCAGCCGGGCGTCGAGACCGAGAATTTCACCCGCGCTTCCCCGAGGTAGCCACCGTCGGTAGCCAACGAAACAACCTGGGAACTGTCCCAACCTGCAACCAGGATTTCTCCTTCCCGCACGAGGATGTGCTGTGGCCAGCGAACGCCCGAGTCCCGCTCAACCACAAGGACCGGGGCTTCTCCTGACACATCGAACAGTGAGATCGTGTCGTACCCGCGGTTGGCGAAATACACGAAACGCCCATCCAGTGACAATCGGATATCCCCCGGGTAGTTCCGCGAATGCCGGGTACGAGCCGGTCCCGTTCGGGCGGTGCTGGGCACGTCATGCACCGCCCCATCCCGAGGGTTCAACACCAGAAGGTTCGACCCGAGTTCGCCGGCGATGGCCAGCCGGCCGTCTGGCATCTCCACGAGGTGGCGGGGCCCGGCACCTGCCGGGACGGCGAGTGCGCGCGATTCCTCCAGGTGCACGGCCCTGGAGTTCGCGACGATCTTGAACTCCCGAATCAGGTCCGCGCCAAGATCCACCACCCAGGTGCGAAGGCCATCCCCGCGGTCCTTGAAGACCACCTGATGCGGGTGTGCCGAATCTTGCCGCTCAATCTCGGGGCCTGAGCCCTCCAACTGCAGGTGGTGCCCCTCGCCGGCCAGCGAGCCATCGGGTTCCAGCAACCAGCACGCCAACTGGCCGGAGGTGTAGTTCGTCACGACAAGAACCGAGCCGCTGGGATCGACAGCGAGGTGGCACGGTTCCAGTTCGGTAGGGCCTGCGAGTTGGTCGCTCATCAGCCGACCGGTACCGTCCGACACCGAGATCGCTACCACCCGACCTGGCGTCGCGACACCGGCCGTGCCGTAGACCACGGGCAAGCGTGGGTGCCAGGCCAGCGCGGAGAGTTGCTCGACGGTGGTCAGGGTAGTCATCACCCACCCCCCGTCCCGGTATGCGCACCGGACGAGGCCGTGCTCAACGCCCCCTCCACGGGAGGCAACGAGTAAGGACTCAGCATTCATAGGAAACACCCTTTCGATCAACTGTGACCGCGAACGTGCGCAGCCTGCGGGTCGGCCGGCTGCACGCGATTGTGAGTTTGGAGCCCTCCACATCGCCGCTGGACACCTGCCGACGCTCACCCTAGTATGCCTACATGGAACCGCGTTCCACGTCGTCATACCATTCCCAGGGTCTCACCCGGGCGCTCCGCATCCTCCGTACGCTCGGCGCACATAACGAGCCCATGACACTTGCGCTGTTGTCGCGCGAACTCGACCTGCCCAAACCGACTTTGGTGCGACTCCTCAGCGTGCTGGAAGCAGAAGGGTTTGTACGGAAAGCCACCGATGCGCCGACCTTCGAAGTCGGCGACGCGGTGCTCGAGATCGCCGACAACGCGCTGCAGCGCATGGACGCCGGAACAGTCGCCACCCCCCATCTTCGCCACCTCGCTGAAGCGACCGGGTTCACCTCCAACGTTGGTGTCCTTGCCGGAGAGTCGGTCCTACACCTTCGAGTGGAAGAACCTCAACGCGCACTCCGGTTCAGGTCAAGCAACGGGTCGATCGACCATCTGCATTGCACTGGTCTGGGCAAGATGCTCCTCTCCATGCTTCCACCGGAAGCGCGGGGCGGCCACCTGCCGCCTGAACCCTACCCCGCATTCACACCGAAAACCCTCACCACCTCGGCCCAACTGGAGGGCGAGCTCGCCCGCATCCACAAGGAGGGGTTCAGCGTCGACGACGAGGAGAGGGACCACGGAGTGGTGTGCCTCGCCGTTCCGGTGCCGAATGATCAGCGGGCCGTGTGTGCTGTCAGCATCAGCGGCCCTGCCGGCGAACTGACGCCCGCCCATCGGCAGGACGTATTGCAGATTCTCACCCAGACCGCCGCCGCTCTCGGCAAGGAAAGTCGCTTCCTCAGCGCGCTGCGCGCGTTCAGAGATTCCTACCCCGTGGCCATTGAAGGAACTTCATGATCGTCGACGTCCATACCCATAACCTGCTGCCCGAGCATTGGGGGCCGGAGCACAAGGAGAACTGGGAACCCGCTTACGGTGAGCCGTATCCGGACATCACCCCGTACCAGTACGACGTAGCCATGCGAGCGGCCGGTATTGACGTCGCGATCGTCTTCGGGCTGGCCGCGTCACGCGCAGGGGTCCATACCCCCAACCGGTACGTTGCCGACTTCTGCGCCAGCGTCACCACGCCCACGATCGCCTTCACAGCCATCGACCCGTTGGACACGACCTGGCGTGAGCAACTGGAGGAAGCTCACAGCCTGGGCTTCCGGGGCGTCAAACTGTATCCCGTCCTCTCCCTATTCGACCCGCTCGCACCGGAGTTCGAAGACTTCTACCGCTTCCTGCTCAAGCAGCGGCTCGTCGTGCTATGGCACATGGGCGCTACACCGAGCCCGCAGGGACGCCTGGCGCTGAGCCAACCACTCATCGTCGAGGAGGTTGCCCGGCGGTACCCGGACCTGGTCCAGATCATGGCGCACATGGGACACCCCTGGCAGCGCGATGCCAATATCGTCCTGCGCAAGCACCCGAACGTATTCGCCGACGTCTCGGCAAGTTGGTCACGGCCAATGGACGGTTTCCTGGCTCTGGTCCACGCACAGGAGTGGGCCGTCACCGACAAATTGCTGTTCGGCAGCGACTACCCACTCTGGGAGCCGAAGGCGGCGCTCGAACAATTCACCGCCCTGGCGGAACTGCGCGCAGGGAATCTCCCCTATGTCCTTGAAGAAACGGTGCAGAACATCATCCACCGCGATGCGCTGCAACTGCTCGGCCTCGACGACCCACGTCCCAAGACTTCTTAACCCACCTCACAACTGATCACCACTTCCTCAAAGGAGAGCCATGCCATCCCTGAGTACAGCGACTCCCGTTGCCACGGCGGGCGAGGAGAAGCGCAGGAAAGCCGTGCGATTGATCCCGGGCGGGGTCAATTCGGCTACCCGCAATGTCGGTTATCCCGCCGCATTCAGCCACGCCAGGGGCTCGACGATCACCGACTCCGATGGTCGCGAGTTCGTGGACTACCACTGCGCCTTCGGCGCCACGCTGCTGGGGCACAACGACGAGCGCGTCAACGCCGCTGTGGCAGAAACCTTCGGCACGATCGACCTCATCGGCCTGGGAGTCACCGAACTCGAAATACAAGCAGCCCAACTCGTCCAGGACCTCATCCCATCGGTCGACATGTCGATTACGACGATGAGCGGCACGGAATCCACGTTCCAAGCGGTGCGATTAGCCCGGGCTGCCACCGGACGCAAGTACGTACTGAAGTTTCAGGGTTGCTTCCACGGGTGGCACGACGCCGTTGCTCGCAACGTCGCATCCTCAGCAGAAGGCGCATGGGGTCGCGACCCATTGTCGGCAGGCATCCTGGACGATGCGATCGACGCCACCCTCATAGCCGAGTTCAACGATTTGGGTTCGGTGCAGGAGGTGTTCGACCGCTATCCCGATCAGATCGCGGCCGTCATTCTCGAGCCGGTCCCGCACAACGTTGGCGCTCTGCTGCCGATCGATGCATTCTTGCGCGGCCTTCGCGAACTGTGCACCACGACCGGCACCGTGCTCATCTTCGACGAAGTCATCACCGGCTTTCGGCACGCCCCGGGCGGCTACCAGGAACTGTGCGGCATCGCCCCGGATCTGACTGCCTATGGCAAGGCCATGGGCAACGGTTTTCCGGTCGCCGGCATGGGCGGACGGCGCGACCTCATGGAGCGGTTCAACTCCGCCGGCGGGGACGTGATGCTGGCCGGAACCTACAATGGCAACCCCGCATCCATGGCAGCCGCCGTGGCCACCATGACAGCGATTAGCGATCCTGAGGTCGGCTTCCACGACCACGTCACCCAACTCGGGGACCGTATGCGTGCCGGATTGTCCGAGATCATGAAGAGCCACGATGTTGCCGCCGTGGTCACCGGGCTCGGTTCCGTCTTCGTCACGTACTTCCTGAGCGGCACGGTAAGCGGATACCGGGACCTGCTCCGGAACAATGACGTGGCGTACGCGGAGTTCCATCGGCGAATGATCAACGAGGGCTTCATGATGTACCCGATGGCGCTCAAGAGGAATCACATCACCCTGGCACACACTGCGGACCAGATCGATGAAACCCTAGCGGCCGCCGATGAAGTGATCCGCTCGATGGTCCGCGACGGACTCTTCGACCAGGCGCCGGCCACACCCTAGATAGAAACGCGTCGGGAGCGCGCGCCAGCCCGGCTACGCCCTAATCGTTCGGCCACGGAGCCATCGGCGTTCAACACGGATCGTCGAGGACGTCCATCGCCCCTCCCGCGTGACCGCGGCTGCTGCCGCCCGCGCGCCCCACGTGCTTGACCGGCTGAGGCCGGCAGCCTACAGTTCGATTCACCCCGATGAAGTGGAGTTCACATATGCGAAATCAATCAGCCTTGAAAGGCTCTCCCATGAACCGACGTAGTTTCCTCCTAGCCGCGGGCGGCACCGGCCTCGCTGCCGCGATGGGACTTGGCACGTTGACGTCTTGCAGTTCCGGCGGTGGCGACTGGGACGGCCAACTGCGGATGCTCGGATGGGACTTCCAGCCTGAGATGATCCATCAACTGGTCGGCGAGTGGTCGGACGCGGAAGAGACCGACGTCGAGGTCTCCATCATCCCGAACCTGGGATACTCCGCCGCCCTGCAGACACGGCTACGCGGCGGTGATGTCACCGACCTCTACTACAACTTCGCCTACAACTCACAGAAGTTTATCGACCAGGGCTGGGCATCGACGCTCAACGACTTGCCCGGTGCCGACGACCTCGTCGCAGACCTCTTCCCAAGCGCCCGCAGCACCTACGTCAACAGCGATGGCGACCTCATCAGCGTCCCCTACTTCTCAGCCGTGCACATGTTGCACTACAACGAGAGCATGGTCGCCGAGGCGGGGTTCAATTCGCCCCCGCAAACGCTCCAGGAGATGTATGACCAATCCAAGGCGCTCAAGGACCAGGGCATCGTCTCTGCGCCCTACGTGGCCTACTGGGTCAAGGAGTTCTGCGAGGAGTACCTGCAGACCTACCTGCTCAATGAAGGCATCACCGCGTTCGACGACGACGGCAACCCGGTCTTCGCGGATGACCCGAAGACCGAGGGTGTCTTCGAGTGGTGGCAATCGATGTACACCGAAGGGCTTGCGCCGTCGTCGCTGCTCAATGACGATCCCGGCATCCTGTCCAACCACATGGCACAGGGCGATGCGGCCTTCTTCGTCCTGCACCACTACTTCTTCACCTCGATCCGCGACCTGGAGGGCCCCGAGTCGACCAATGTTCAGATGGCGCCCATCGGCGGCGCGAACCACACCTTCCAGATGGGTGAAGTGCTTCAACTCGGCGATGTCCAAAACGACGACGCCCGCGCCGCCGCTTGGGAGTTGATGAAGTACTACGGATGGAAATCACCCGAAGGAGAGTTCACCGTCTCCAATGCCTGGGCGAACGCCGGGGGCCTTGCCGCCCCCTATCCGGGGTTCTTTACGGACGAAAACGTCCAGAACTCGTTCCCCGATTACTACGACCTGTCGATGCTCTCGGAGACATTCGAGACCGGTTCGAAGGTCGTCGCCGCCCGGACGCTCCCCTGGTACCCGGACTTCCAGGCAAAGGTCGGCGACATCATCCATGCACTATTGCTCGGCCAGATCACCCCGGCCGACACCGTCGACCAACTGACCGAGGCCGCAACGTCCGCGCAAGAAGGTGGCGGTCTGTAGTTCGATGGCTCCCATTGCACCCTCCGTTCGCAGAGGCGTGTCGGTGGCCGAGCGCCGAAGCGTCGGCCCGCTCGAAAGTTCGGGCCGACGCTTCGGAGTCCGCCTAGTCGCGCCGGCCGCTGCGCTCCTGATCGTCCTCCTGCTCATTCCCACCCTCCTAACAGTGCTCTACAGCGTGCACAACGTCCCGGCCGATGGGCGCGGACTAGGGGAATTCACGGGCTTCGAGAACTTCCTCATCGTGTTCAAGAGCGATGTCTTCTGGCACTCGATGTGGATAACGTTCATATTCTCACTAGGATTCGTGCTTCTTTCCACGCTGATCGGCCTCGGCTGTGCGGTACTCCTCAATCAGGAGTTCATTGGCCGTGGCCTCGCGCGTACCTTGCTCATCATTCCGTGGGCCACCCCATGGCTCGTGCTCGGAATCCTCTGGAAGTGGTACGCGGACGGTTCGGTCGGAGGCCTTAACGCCCTTCTGACCGCACTCGGAATCACGTCCGAATACCACGACTTCCTTTCCGACCCCACAGCGGCACTGATACTCGCCATCATCGCAGCCGTATGGCGCCAGGCCAGCTTCGCAGGGATCCTCTTCCTCGCCGGTCTGCAGACACTCCCGGGCGAACTCGCCGAGGCAGCCGCGCTGGACGGAGCCGGGGCAATAAAGCGCTTCTATCACATCACCATTCCGTGGCTACGGCCGGTGCTCATCACCGTCACGGTACTGAATGTGATCTACGCATTCCTGCAGTTCGATGTCATCTTCGCCATGACGCAGGGCGGACCCGGCGATGCCACGCAGGTGCTGAGCATCCTCATCTACCGCCAACTCTTCGTGGTCACCAACATCGGCCTGGGTTCTGCGCTCGCGGTGATCCTCGGGGCTCTCGCCCTCATCGGGGGTCTCGCCACGGTGAAGTTGCTGTACAAGCGCGAAGAGCAAGGAATGGCAGGGTGATCATGGTTCAACTGACTCAGCGTGAATCCATGGCACAGCCCCGCACTCGACGCACGAACCGATCTGGTGGCCGGCGGCGCAGCCCCTTGCTCACAGCGTTCATCTACCTTGCCGTGGTGATCTTCGCCCTATGGATCATCCTGCCGGTCTGGTTCCTTCTCGTCTCCAGCCTCATCACCCCGAGCCAGATGGGGTCGAGGTCATTCCCTCTAATTCCGGACTCCATCACCTTCAACAACTTCCTTGAATTGCTCTCTGGAGCCGGTGCCAGTGTCGGCGCGAGCACGGCCGGCACCAGACTGCTCGACTCTATTGCCAACAGCCTGCTGGTGAGCACGGTCCTCGTTGCCCTCAACCTCACCTTGGCTGGGTTGGCTGCCTACGGGTTGTCCCGCTTCCCGTTCCGTGGATCTCGGAGTTTTGAGCTCGCGGTCATCGCTACGCGGGTGATTCCTGCGATCGCGATCATCGGCCCCTTCTTCGTCGCCTTCCGGCTGATGAACATTCTCGATACGCCGTGGGCCTTGATCATTAGTTACAACGTCTTCACGTTGCCCTTGGCGATCTTGGTGCTCAAGAATTACTTCGACCAACTCCCTAAAGAGATCGAAGAGGCAGCAATGATCGACGGCGCTGGCCGGATGCAGACATTCGCCATCATCATCCTGCCGATCGCCAAGCCTGGCCTCGTGGCGGCCGGCGTACTTATCTTCCTGGAGGCATGGAGCGAGTTCTTTTACTCGCTCGTGCTGACGAACCAACTGACCGCTCCCCCGCTCCTCGTCGGTTTCCAATCCGTGCAACAGTTCAATTGGAGTTCGCTAGCGGCAGCCACG
>NZ_JBMPQC010000023.1:7697-19337 GCF_049724975.1 Pseudactinotalea sp. Z1732
GTGCTCACCCTGATCCCACCGGTCCTGCTCACCCTGATCTTCCAACGGCACGTCGTCGGTGCACTAGCGGCAGGACACGACAAATGAGCGGGGAGATCACCGCCGCCGTCATCAGCGCCGGGGCCTGGTCACGATCCAGTCACCTTCCCGCCCTGCGGGGAGATTCACAAGTCGACGTCACGATGGTCACAAGCCAGAGTGCTGACCGAGCCCGCGAACTCGCGGAGGAATTCGCTATACCACATTGGTCCTCGGACTGGCGCGACGCCCTGAAGAACGCTCCGTCCATCGCGATCGTCTCCAGCCCTCCGGTTGCCCATGAGGAGCAGGTCACAGCCGCGCTGAGAGCCGGCTCCCATGTGCTCGTCGAGAAGCCCTTTGCGGTGGACTCCGCTAGTGCTCGACGCATGCACCTAGCGGCGCAAGAAGCCGGACGAGACCTCCTAGTGGGGTTCGGGTGGGTAGCGGCCCCGACGTTCGAACTGGCACGATCCCTCGTCGCCTCAGGCGAGATCGGCGATGTCGAACTGGTCGATTGCCATCTGGATGTCAACACCCGTGCCTTACTCAGTGGCGGCACGGATGGCGGTTGGGGCGCTGCGGACGTCTCCGAATCACGCACCTACACCGACGCCGCCACGTCAGGGGGCGGCGCCGTCGCGGTTTCGATGTCGCACCAACTGGGTCTCGTGCATTGGATCACCGGGAAGCGGTTCGCTTCGGTCGACGCCCACACATTCCCGCCGGGAGTCGACATCGATCTGCACGCCACCACGAACTTCAGCTTCGAGCACGGGGGCTCGGCGAGCCTGAGTTGCGCCTCCACCCATCCCTATCTCGCACGCCCGCAATGGTTGCTGCGCATATACGGGTCGAAGGCACAACTCGCGATCGACTCCGTGTCCGATGCCGCTCGGATGGTCCAGGCCAACGGCAATGTCACCGACTTCACACCTGAGCAGGCCAGCGGACTCTACGACGCGGGCGCACCGACGAAAGTGCTCATCGATTGCGCGCGCGGCTACGACGCGCCCACTGGCATGTCTGGCGCTCTGGCCGTCCATGTGGTCGAGGCATCGGACGCGATCTACCAGAGCGCACGAACAGGTTGTCGCGTAGCCATAGCGGCGGAGGGTGCACATGACTGAGGACCAGACCATCATCTTTCGAAATGCGTCTGTCCTGGACGGCACGGCCCGGGACGCCTTTACAGCCGATGTGAGGATCGACGGCGACAGCATCACCGGAGTGCGGCCGGGAATCGTCGTCGAGAACGCGGAGACCTACGACCTAGGCGGCCTTGCGCTCGCTCCTGGCTTTATCGACATGCACTCGCACTCGGATATCCAGATCCTGGCCAACCCTGATCATGAGGCGAAACTCTCCCAGGGAGTCACGCTGGAGGTCCTCGGACAGGACGGGCTGAGTTACGCACCCGTCTCCGATGAGGTGCTGCGTGCGTTGCGCAAACGTATCAGGGGATGGAACGACGACCCCACGGACCTGGACTGGAGTTGGCGCAGCGTCGCTGACTACTTAGACCGGCTTGACGACGATACCGCTGTCAACACGGCCTATCTCGTACCGCACGGGACGCTGCGGATGCTCGTCATGGGCGATGCGGCGCGTGCGGCGACGCCGACCGAGGTCGCACAGATGGCGGCACTACTTCGACAGGGGCTCGAGGACGGCGCAGTCGGCCTCTCCGCCGGCCTGACCTACGTGCCGGGTATGTACTCCACAACCGCCGAACTGGTGGAACTATGCCGCGTCGTCGCCGAGCACGGTGGCTACTTCTGCCCCCACCACCGCAATTACGGTCCGGAAGCCCTCGAGGCATATGCGGAGTGCATCGACATCGCCAAACACTCCGGCGTCGCCCTGCACTTCGCCCATGCCCACCTCTCCTTCGATGTGAACCGAGGAAACCTACCTGAACTGCTTCGGCTGTTCGATGATGCGATTGCGGACGGGGTAGACCTCAGTTTCGACAGTTACCCCTACCTGGCGGCGATGACGACGTTGAGTTCACAACTACCCGGTTGGGCCCAGCGCGGCGGGATCGGTGAACAGATCGAGCGGCTCCGTGACCCGGGCAGCCGCGAAGAGATCATCACCGCTCTCGACGTCACCGGGTCTGACGGGCATCAGGGCCTGACCATTAACTGGTCGAATATCCATCTCTCCTCCACACCGAATGCTCCGGAGTACGAGTGGGTGACGGCAGAGTCCCTGGGGGCGGCCGCCGCCAAAACCGGGATCAGACCCGCTGAACTCTGCCTGGACATTCTTGTCGCAACCGAACTCGGAGCCTCCTGTGTCATGTTCGTGGGCATCGAGGAGCACGTGCGCGCCCTCATGCAGCATCCACGCCACATGGTCGGGAGTGACGGAATCCTCGTGGGCGATCGTCCGCATCCCCGTTCCTGGGGGACCTTCCCCCGGGTCCTGCACACCTATGTCCGCGAGGAACGAGTCCTCAGTCTTCCCGAGGCCATCCGGCACATGACGCACTCTCCGGCCCAACGACTCCGGCTCAGAGATAGAGGCAAGATCGCCCCGGGATACAAGGCCGATATCGTGATATTCGATCCCGCAGCGGTGAGCGCCGAAGCCACTTATGTGAGTCCCCGCCGGCCCGCAACGGGGATCGAGCACGTGCTCGTCAATGGTCGATTCGCGTTGAAGAACGGGAAGGTGACCGGAATACGCACCGGACGCGTACTCAGGGGGTCGCAATGAGCGGAGGAGTGAAATCAGCACGCCGGACCTTGGAAATACTCGAAGCAGTGGCCAGGCGTCCGGACGGAGTGACGTTCAGTGAACTCGGTGACATCCTCGACATCCCCCAGAGCAGCCTCCACGGACTGCTCCGGACAGTAGTCGCCTCACGTTGGCTCGTCTTCGACGATGAGACGAAGCGCTATTTCGTCGGCGTCAAGATCTGGGAAGCCGGGCAGCGCTTCAAGCGCAGCCGCGAAGTCACGATCAGGACTCGGCAGTACCTGCTCGCAGCGCAGCGTACGTTGGGCGAGACCATCCAACTCGGGATCCTGGACGATCTCGACATCGTGTACATCGACAAGGTCGAAGGGACTCGTCCGCTGCGGCTCGTCTCCGAAGTGGGCGGCAGGCTGCCCGCCTACGTCACCGCCATCGGCAAAGTGTTGCTTGCCGAACTTCCGGCGCAACAACTCCTCGACCGCTTCGCTGGCGAAACCCTCGAAGGGTACACCGAGGAGACCATCACGTCGGGCGATGAACTCATCGAGCATCTGGGTACAGTGCACCGCTGCGGCTACGCCACCGATCACGGTGAGTACTCCCCCGGGGTGTTCTGCGTCGCCGTACCCATCCGCGACGCCAACGGACGCGCCGTTGCCGCGATGAGTTGCTCGGTGCCGCAGACGCTCATCGACCTTGGCGAAACTGATGAGGACGAGATCGCAGCCGTGCTGCAGCAACAGGCGACGAACGCGTCAGTTGCCCTCGGTATGCCCGAGCCCATCGCCCCCGCGCGCCGCTAACCGTCGCCGTCCGGGCGCAGAAAGGATGAAGTCGATGACGTTTCGCACCCAGGTACCTGAGGTGGATTGGCTAGCGATCGATGTCCCTACTCCGGCGCTGCTGCTGGATCTCGATATCCTCGACCACAACCTCGATGAGATGGCGGCGATCAGCAAGGAATCCGGGGTCTCCCTAGTCCCGCACGCCAAGACCCACCGCATTGGCGCAGTCGGGATCCGACAGGTCCAACGGGGAGCGTCCGGCCTCACGGTCGCAAGTGTGGCCGAAGCAGAGGGATTCGCAACTGTCGGTGTTGACTCGATCTTCATCGCCAACCCGGCGGCCGATGATAGCAAATTCCGCCGCTGCCTGCGGTTGACCACCGGTTGTGAACTGACACTCGCTGTTGACACCTTCGCGGGGGCTGAGGCGCTCGCGCACTTCTTCGCCTCTCGTGGAGCCAGCATCAAAGTCATGATGGCGATCGACAGCGGGCTACATCGCGAGGGGGTCGCTCCCGAGGCTGCGCCAGACCTGGCAAAGCGTGTCGCTCCGTTGGACGGTATCGACCTAGTTGGAATCTACACGCACGAGGGCACGGTATATGAAGCGCGGAACGCTGCCGACGTGGCACGTCGATCCCGGGCCGTTGCACAGGAGATGGTGGCGACTGCCGAACGTATCCGTCAGTTGGGAATAGACCTTCCCATCGTCTCCATGGGCGCCTCCGCGAGCGCCCGGGTCTGCGCGACCGTCCCCGGAGTCACCCAGGTCCGCCCGGGGATATATGCCTTCAACGATTCGGGTCAAGTGGCGCTCGGGAATGCGTCGCCGGAGACCGTGGCGGTGCGGGTGATCGCCACCGTCACCGGTCATCCTGAACCCGGCCGTGCGTATATCGACGGGGGTTCCAAAGCGCTCTCCGCTGACCTGCTGCCGGCAGCAGCCCTCCGCGAGCAGTACCCCGGGCACGGCATCATCGTCAACGCGCCGGGATGGGTGATCGAACGTGTCTCGGAAGAGCACGGCTGGTTGCGCTGGTACGGAGACGGAGAACCGCAGCCGCTACCGGTTGGCACCCGGTTGGAGATTATTCCCAACCACGTCTGCATGGCGTTTGCCATGCTCCGGCGGGCGCAGGTGATCCGTGCCGGTGAAGTCCAAGGCCAATGGGAGATCTTCGGTGCGGGCTCATAGGTCCGCCCCCAAAGTGGTGCAGTCCTATCTGAGTGATGTATTGAAAGGAAAGTAATGATTTCGCTGGTCCTTGAAGAGATCGGTCGGCTCGTCGTCACGGACGACGTCAAACCCACGCCGGGGCCCGGCGAAGTTCGAGTCCGGGTGGCCGTCACCGGGATCTGCGGCTCGGATATCCATGGCTACACGGGCGAGAACGGGAGGCGGTTTCCCGGACAGGTGATGGGCCACGAAGCCTCCGGATGGATCGACCAGATCGGGCCCGATAGCGAGAAATGCGGGTTGCGCCTCAACCAGCCGGTGACGTTCAACCCCCTCGTCGTACCACTCGGACAAGCCGAGGAATACCGGGGCCGGGAGCAACACTGCCCGGATCGCTACGTCATCGGCGTCAGAACTTCTGTGCCCGCGGCCTTTGCGACGTACGTGATCATTCCAAGCCGCAACATCGTGCCCTTGGCCCCCGACGTCCCAATCGAGCACGGGGCTCTGGTCGAACCGCTTGCGGTCGGCGTCCACGCCGTGCGGAGGGTGCTGGCAGAATCCGACACCCGCTCCCTCGTCATCGGGGGCGGCCCAATCGGTCAGGCCCTGGTGCTCGCGCTAAAAATGGCGGGCGTCGAGCAGATCTATGTGAGCGAGGTGGATCCCGCCCGCCGGGATCTCGTCGAGCGACTCGGCGCCCGCGCGCTGGATCCCCACACCGAGCCTCTCCGGGGCGCACTCGATGGTCTGGGCGGGCCGATCGCCGTTACCTTCGATGCGGTCGGCACCGACCAAACCGTTGCCGACGCGCTCTCTGTCACCAGCCGCGGCGGAAGGGTCTGCCTCGTCGGCATGGGCAGCCCTTCCCTCACGTTGGATGCGTTCGGAATCAGCACCGACGAACGGTCCCTGGTGGGCAGTTTCACTTACTCCGCCCAAGACTTCCTTGATGCGGCCGACTACGTTTCGCGGGCGGGCGAGGAGATGCCGTTGCTCATCAGTCGAGAGGTTTCCCCGAGTGAAGCAGACTCGGCGTTCCAGGCCTTGGCCAAGGGGGACGGCACGCCCGGAAAGGTGCTCGTCCGTTTCAACCACTGAGCGGCTCACCCCGGCGAAGGAGCGCCACCACACCAGCGCTCAGCCCGTGGGCATGGCGCTCGATGGCTCTACGTCAAGGGGCCATCACACCCCACGTTGTTTAGCGGGAGGAAGGCGAGGAGCTCATGGCAGCAGAGAAGTTCCGGGCTGTGGGCACGGTCGATCTCAGCCTGGCCAGGGCATCTGATGCCATCCCCTCCCCTGCCGCCCTACCCGGGCGGACTCGGTATGAGAAGAAGTGGGATGGGTTTCGTATCGCCGCGGTGCACACCGAGGAGCAAACCGCGTTGTGGTCCCGGCGCGGGGTGCGGCTGGACTCTTCGAGTCGCTGCCACCGCCCGACACGACCGGGGCCCGGTGCGCCTTCGGTCACGGGCTGACCGCCTTCTCAGCCTGCCCTCCGCGCCGCCCTGCCCGGATTGTCCGGACCCACCCCCAACGGCGCGACCCAACATCCCACCCAGAATGAGACCCACATCACATGGGCGGGCTATTGTGGACGGACTCGACGGGGAGGTTGATATGTCCACGCACTCAGCTGCTGAGAGTGGCCGGGGTGGTGCCGACGACACCAGTCCACGACCGGTCGTGACCATCTGGGGACAGTACGGCGCCGGAGCCGAGGCCATAGGAAAGGTCGTGGCCGAGCGGCTCGGACTGCCGTACCACGAGCAGGCCTTCAGTTCCGAGGAGATCGAGGGTGGTACCGATGCCGGATCGCTGAAGAACCGGGCGACCCTGGCCGAGGTCTTCTCGGCGATGGGCGGGGCCTACGGGGGCTTCGAGGGGCGGGACGTCGTCACGACGCAGAAGGAGAAACGTGACCTCGTCGCCGACAACAACGACACCGTGTGGCGCTACGCCGAGGAGGGCGGGGTGATCATCGGGCGTAACGCGACGGTCATCCTGGCCGCGCGATCACGCACTGTGCACGTCCTGCTCACCGGCGACGTCAAGGACCGTGTGCAACCTGAGTTTGGTCACCGGGTTCGGCTGAGTGGTGATGGACCGCGCTGACCTGCGGTGATGGGTGAGTTGGTTGCCGTTTTGAGGCACTAATTGGTGCCCTACTGTGGGCGGTATGGCGTGGATTCGGCGGGTCCCGACGGCTTCGGGGGCGACGGCCGTGCAGATCGCCGAGTCCGTGAACGGTCGGCGGCGCATCATCGCGCACGTGGGTTCGGCGCATACCGAAGCCGAACTTGGCTTGCTGATCGAGCGGGCGCGGCAACTGTTGCAGAACCCGGCGCAGGGGGAGTTTGAGTTGGGGGTCGAGCCGTTGGCGCCCAGGACGCCACTGATCGGTCCGGCCGGTGAGGCGAGCCTCTTTGAGGCCCCCGGCTCACCGAGTCGTGAGCGGGCCACGGTCGCCGCGCCGCGGGTGGTGGGAACCTCCTCGCGGGTGCTGTTCGATGCGCTGGCGGCGGTATTCGCCGATCTGGGTTTTGAGGCCCTGGGTGACCCGGTGTTTCGTGACCTGGTGATCGCTCGGATCGTGGAGCCGACATCGATCCGGGACACCGGACGGGTCCTTGCTGATCTGGGGCGACGGCCGGCCAGTGACAAGACGATGCGCCGCACCCTGACCCGGGCATACCAGGGCACCTACCGCGACCAGGTCGCCGAGTTGTGCTTCACCCACGCGTTGGCCAGCGGAGACGTCTCGCTGTGTCTGTATGACGTGACCACGTTGTTATGCCGACATCGGCATAACAACGTTTATGCCGACCTTCTGGTTATGCCGATGTTTGGGGTATCGGCCCAGGTCAGGGCCTTGTCGGTGGCCTGAAAGGTCGGCATATTCATAGGGTCGCGAGCCAGGCGAGGATGTCGGGTTCGGGCTGGTAGGTGCCGGGGTCGGTGTTCGGCGGGCGGGTGCGGTCGATCGCGGCTTGCTTGATGGCCATGTCGGCGTGCAGGTAGGCGTCGGTGGACTGGGTGTGTTGGTGTCCGAGCCAGAGAGCGATCACGGAGATGTCGACGCCGTGGGTGAGCAGGGTCATCGCGGCGGTGTGCCGCAGGGTGTGCATCGTGACGTGCTTGTCCGCGATGCTGACGCACTCGGCGGCTGCTGTCGCGACGTGGATCTTGAGGCGGTGTTCGAGGGCATCGGGTGAGAGGTGCTGGCCGCGGGGTCCACAGAAGAGCGCCTCACCGGGGCGGGCGCGCCGTTCGGCGAGGTAGCCGGTCATGACCGCGACGGTGGTCGAGGTCAGCGGCGTCGATCGGGTGCGCCGGCCCTTGCCGGTGCAGGTGACATTCGCGCCGACACCGAGCCTGATGTCGGCGTAGGTCAGCGAGGTCAGTTCGCTGATGCGTAGCCCGGTTTGGATCGCCAGGACCAGCAGGGCATGGTCGCGCCGGCCGGTCCACCGGGTGCGGTCGGGCGCGGCGATCAGGGCGTCGGACTCTGCGGGAGTGAGGAACTCGAGCATCGGTTTGGGATGGCGTTTGGGTGGGATCGCCAGCACGCGGGTGATCGTGCCAGCGTGCTCGAGGTGAGCGGGTAGGGCGTGGGCGAGCACGGCCCGGATCCCGGACAGGCGGGTGTTGCGGGTGGCAGTGCTGTTGCCGCGCTCATCCTCGAGGTAGTCAAGGAACGCGGTGACGTTCTCGGCGTCGATGTCACCGATGTCGATGCGCTCGATTCTGGTGCCAGTCCTGGCGGCGAGGAAGGTGATGAGCATCCGCCAGGTGTCCCGGTAGGTGCTGATGGTGTGCCCGGACAGGTTCCGTTGGGCGTGGGCGAAGGTGGTGAAGTACGTTTGCAGCTCGATGGCCAGGGCGTTCATGACAGGTCTCCTTTCGGGCTGGTCGCCTCGAGGCGTCCGGCTGCGGCGGCGAGCAGGTCCGGGACGGCGCTGAGGTACCAGTAGGTGTGTTCCGGGCCGGTGTGCCCGAGCCAGGTTGAGAGCAGCCCGAGGGTTCGGGCGGGGTTGGTGCTGTGGGTGTACGCGGCGATCATGTGCCCGGTGGCGAAGGTGTGGCGGAGGTCGTGCAGGCGAGGACGGCGCTGTCCGGTCGGGACCAGCTCGAGGGCGTCGACCAGAGCACCAAAGTGCTGCTCGATCGTTTCGAGGACGAAGCCGCTGCCACGGTTGTTGACGAAGATCGGCCCGGTCGGTGACGGACCGGTGGCCAGGCGCTCGGGCATGCTCAAGTACTCGACCAGCGCTGCTGTCGTTGACGGGTGCAGCGGGATGAGCCGGTCCAGCGGGGTCTTGGTGCCATGAACCTGCAACAGGTTCTCGGCCACCTCGAGGTCGTTGACTCTCAACCGGAGAGCCTCCCCGATGCGCAGCCCGGTGGCAGCGAGCAGGCCGATGATCGTGGACATCGTCGTCGCCACCCGCACGTCGGGGAAGAACAGCGGGCACGCCGTCAGCAGGTGGTCCAGGTCGGCCTGGGAGTAGATGAACGGTGCCGGCCTGGTCGTCCTGGCCGGGAGTAGCCCTGGCGGGATTCGCGGGACGTCGGCTCCGCGCGCGTTCAGCCAGGCCGCGAACGGGCGCACCGCAGTCAACCGTTGTGACCACCACACGGGCGCAGCATCAGCAGGTTCACGGGCCCACTGCACGGCGTCCTCGATCGTGAACGTCTCGCTCTTGCCGCGCTCTTGGAGCCAGTTGAGGAACTGTCGCAGCAGGTACTCGCTGGTCTTGAGCTGGAACCCCAGCCCGCGACGCTGAGCAAGGTAGGTGTCGAGCTCGTCGTGAAGGCACAGAGTGGACGGATCGCTGCTCATCGTGGCACCTGCCCGAACGGCACGGTCAGTGTCCGTAGCGAGGCCAGGTCGACCCGGGCGTACACGCTTGTGCTGGCGGCGTTGGAGTGGCCGAGGAGCTCTTGAGCCTCGATCAGGCTTCCACCGGTTGCGATGACGTTCATCGCTGCGGTGTGCCGCAGCCGGTGCGCATGCACCACTCCGAGCCCTGCCGCTTCGGCGCGGTGCTTGACGATGTCGGAGATCCCGGCGCTGCTCAACGCGCGGATCGGTGGCCGGACCCGCACGAACAGTGCCCGATCCAGTGCGTCAGGGCGCGCTTGCAGCCAGGCGATCAGCGCCTGGCCGACATCGACCGGTACTGGCAGCGTCAACCGCCGCGGTCCTTTGCCGATCACGCTGACCCGTCCGACGGCCCAATCGACGTCGTCGAGTCCCAGGGTCGCGGCCTCTCCGGCGCGTAGCCCGAGCCGCCACAGTGTGGTGATCACCGCCCGGTCTCGAAGGCCGACAATCGTGTCCAGGTCGCACGCGCTCAGCAGACCTTCGACCTGCCCGGGCGACAATCCCCGGGGCAGCATGGCCCGTGTGGCCCGGGCACGCAGGATCCCGCCAGTCAGGTCGCGCTCGATTCGACCGGTCGCCAGCGCCCACCGCAGCAGCGACCGCATCGCATCCACGATCGCGGCACGCGAAGCCGACGCGAGGCCTTCCGCACGGTCGACGATGAACGCGTTCACGACCGTGACGTCACACGCGCTCCAGTTGATCACTTCATCGGCAACGGGCAGTGAGTCGACCAGTGCGCCAACCCAGCCCCGACGATGATGGATACATGCCTGGCTGATCCCGCGAGCCTCGCGCTGCCAACGGCCCCACGCATCCAACTCGCCCACAGCGGCTGACCCCAACGGCGGCGCCTCCCTCGCGCTCGGGCCACGAACTCGCTTACGTACCAACTCCTCACCGGGCAGGTACCCACACTCGACGAGGAACCGGCGCACGGCCGGGGACCTCACCTTGACGATCACATGTCCCGGGACACCGGGGGCATACTTGGCCTGGAACGCCTCAAGCACATCAAGGCTCAGCGCTGCCAGCGACACATCGTGATCGTCCATCCAGGCGCTCAACCCGCGAGCCACGCCGAGAACTTGCGGGACCATCGTTCGTGAGTACCGCTCCGCTGCCAACCAGGCCGCCAACTGCTCCATCACCACCCCCTCCAGCGGACCACGAGCCACAACGGGCATCACCGGCAACACGACGACCACCTCCGAGCACACGAACACCTTGGAGGATCAGCGTGTCGTTATGCCGACCTTTCAGGCCACCGACAAGGCCCTGACCTGGGCCGATACCCCAAACATCGGCATAACCAGAAGGTCGGCATAAACCTTGTTATGCCGACATCGGCATAACAACGTGCTGACGTCATAGAGCACCAGGGCCGAAGGCCCCAGATCCGCCCGGGCGGCGCAGGCCGCCGCCAGACCCTGGCGAAAGCCCGGTTCGGCATAGCCGCCAAGACGACGCTTGAGGGTGGAGTACGACGGTGGGCTCAACCCAGCCTCGGCGATCACCCGCAAGGAGTCCAACTTACTGGTCGGCTCGATCAATCGCGCCAGCACCAACAGCCAGAACACCTGATCATCCCCAGCGGCTTGGGCCAAGCCCAGATCGGTATAGATGCGCTGCAAGGCCCCGATCAGGTGCTCAGTACGGGTGGAGGTGATCGGCAACGGCCCGGCGCTGGTGGCATCATCCAGGCCCAGGTTCAACTCCCCCTGCCCGGCTGCCAGGCGCTGGCGAGCGGCGGCCAGGAGCATCTCGTAGTCAGTATCGGTATGGGCCGAGCCGATATGCTCGATGTCCTTCGATCCGCCCCGCTTGGAGTGCACGATCTGGACCGCCCGGGCCCCCGAGGCGGTCTTGACGGTGCGGATGTAGCCCATCGGCACACTCTAGAACCCCCGAATTAGTGCACCCTTTCGACCCTCGCGAACCGCATTAGCCCAGGTCACAGCCTCGCCACTCCGCACAACCCAGACCGGTGAGCCAAGTCAGGTGAGAGCTGTGCGACTCTCGTGCTACGAGACCGCACCGATGGTCATCTGGCCCACGGGGCC
>NZ_JBMPQC010000024.1:0-19022 GCF_049724975.1 Pseudactinotalea sp. Z1732
CCGAATCCACGCCACACGCCCCACGGTAGAGCACCAATTAGTGCCACAGATCGGCGTCCCGCGGACCCATCGGCGCAGGTCAGCGAGTTACACCGTCACAGATCGCGACGCCGTGACCGAACTCAGGCGCCCTTTTTGCGCCGCCCGTGGCTACGTTTGGACCATGACTGCGGATACGGCACCCGATCCCTTCTTGGCACGGCCGCTGTACACCTTTCGCGAGGCGGCCGCCATCGTTGGTGTGCCGCCATCCAACTCTGCACACGTGGGCACGAGGCCGCGGCTACAAGGGGGATCGATGGGACCCAGTACCGATCGGATGCTCTCATCACGACCACTAGCACCGGCCGCGGTGCAGTCGTACCGTTCATCGGACTGGCTGAGGCTCATGTTCTCGCCGGATTCCGGGCCGCCGGCGTCCCGATGCAGCGGATCCGGCCAGCGCTGGAGCATCTGGAGAACGAGATCGGTGTGGTCGCGGCACTGACCAGCGAAAGGCTGAAGACCGACGGCGCTGAAATGTTTTGGGACTACGGACGACACTGACGACCAGGAGGTCGTTGACGAACTAGTCGTGATCTGGAACCAACAGGCGGTGTTTCGCGACGTCGTCGGGCAGTATCTGCAGACCATCACCTACCGCCATGGTCGCGTAGCCATCATCGGCCTGCCTCAGTACGAACCCGAGGTCGTCGTTGATCCGCTACGCAACTTCGGTCGGCCGATGCTTGCACGCCGTGCTATCCGCGTTGAGGACATCACCGGCCGGATCGAGGCCGGTGAGGCTCTCGAGGAAGTGGCGCTGGACTTCAATCTGGACCCAGCCGAGGTTCACGCGCTCGTCGCGGCGTGATGGACATGGCCGAGTTGCGGAAGGTGAGCTAAGTACGCGACCGGTGGTACGCCGTCGGCCGGCGACCTCCGCTGCGGGAGTGGTGATGCTTGGCCCCGGGTCGTCGCTAGGCGCCCCGGTCAACTACCGCCGCCACCTGGTGTGCCCGTCGCTCGAGGTCCCGGGCAAGTTCCACCAGTTCGGCCCGGTCGACCGGGCTGGTCGCCTCCAGTGAGGCAGCGCGGATGAAGGAGGTGACCTTGAGGCCCGCTTCCTCGGCCTGGCTCCGTACCTGCGTGATCTCTTCCTCGGAGAACCGGACCGAGATCGTCACTGACCGGGTGGAGGTGACGTTCACCGGGTTCTCTTCATCGAACCCCGAGAGGTCCCGGGTCTCGTTGTAGTACTCCGCCTCTGCGGCCGCGGCCTTCTTCACCATCGTCATACCCGTCATCCAGTGATCGGTCGTACTCCATCGCGAAGGATCTGCACCACGACCACCGCGTCCTTTCCGCGATCGGTCACCGATCGGAACAGTCCGCGGTCCGGCTCCTTTCGGCTCGGAAACATCCGATCCGCGTTCCAGATCGCCTGCTCGATCTCTGCTGCGGTGAGCCTCCTGGTCGCGTGGCCAAGGTTGTGCTCGTCCCACTCGACCCGGTCGAAGATCATCCGTTACCTCCATTGTGTTGCATTTGGAGTCCTGAACGCAACGCGCTTTGAAAGGGCTCTCCGGGCCCGGGCGCACATCATTAGTCGCCAACTCTTGCGGCGCACCACACTGTGCGGTAATCCGAGTTTCGGCACCGTCGTCAAGGTTGCGAAGACACTCGCGCTGCGGGTGCACGTCGAGTCCGTCGCCTGATGACCGTCGGGCCCAAGCGACAGTGGTGCAGCCTCAGTAGTCTCGTGTTCAGTGACCACCGTGAGGTTCACCCGCACTCCGGCCAGGTCTCGATGTCTGCGGCATGACCGGCAGCCCGCCCGTACTTGCCGTCATCGGTGAGTAACTGCATATCCAGCGACTCCGCCAGTGCGACGTAAAAGGCGTCATAGGCGGTGAAGTTGTTGCGCAGCGCCAAGGCGCGCCGCTGGAAAGGCTGCATGGCATAGCGCACCAGGGTCAGGTCGCCGAAGTCCGCCAGCATCTCCTCGGCACGTTCCGCAGAGATCGCGACGGAAGGTTTCGTAGTCCGCAGCAGTCCCCGGATCGCGGACGTCACCTCCGCATCAATCAGCGCAGGTGCGTGCAGGTAGCGCTCCGCGGCGAACCGTTCCCGCAGTTCCGCATCGCCCCGGCGGTTCTGCAGCAGCCGCACGACGATCGAAGCATCGACGACACTCATTGCCGATCAGCGTCGATGAACCCACGGATTTCCTCGCCGCTGACCTCGATGCTGCTTCGTGCGGCGATCCGCGCCAGCACCTCCGGCATCGCAGGTCGCGACGTGTCGGCGTGGATGAGTTCCCGCAGATAACTCGACACCGACATGTTCCGGGCCGACGCGCGCTCCCGCAGGACCTGCACGTCGTCAGCAGGGACATCGCGGATCTGAATGATCTCGGTGCTCATCCCAGCAAGGATAGCCACTCTTCATGAATCTTTCATGATCGCGATATCCACAGCCTCGCGAGCGTCCCTCCGTTTCACATCGGGCATGGCTACGCTTGGGTCATGACTGCGGCAACGGCGCTCGATCCAACCTTGACACGGCCCCTGTACACCCTTCGCGGGGCAGCCGCCATCGTTGGTGTGCCGCCATCCACCTTGCACACGTGGGCGCGCGGTCGCGGCTACAAGGGCATCGACGGGACCCAGTACCGATCGGACGCACTCATCACGACCACTGGAACAGGCCGGGGCGCTGTCGTGCCGTTCATCGGACTGGCGGAGGCTTATGTGCTTGCTGGATTCCGCGCGGCCGGTGTCCCCATGCAGCGGATCCGTCCGGCGCTAAAGCACCTGGAGACCAAGATCGGTGTAGTGGCAGCACTGACCAGCGAGAGGCTCAAGACTGACGGCGCTGAAGTGTTATGGGACTACCGGAGCGACAGCGGCCACCAGGAGATCGTTGACGAACTGGTCGTCATCCGGAATCAGCAGGCGGTGTTTCGTGATGTCGTTGAGCAGTATCTACAGACCATCACCTACCGCCATGGTCGGGTTGCCATCATCGGCCTGCCTCAGTACCAAACCGAGGTCGTCGTCGATCCGCTACGCAACTTCGGTCGGCCGATGCTTGCACGCCGTGCGATCCGCGTTGAGGACATCACCGGGCGCATCGAAGCCGGTGAAGAGATCGAAGCGGTAGCTCTTGACTTCAACCTTGATCTTGCCGAGGTACACGCTCTCGTCGCGGCCTGATCGACATGGCTGAACCACGGTTCTTTCTCGACCGCGGTCTCGGTTCCCAGTTGGTGCCCTCGGGACTACGTGAACGAGGCTGGCTCCTCACCACGATGGACGAACGCTACGGTGCGGTTGCATCCCAAGAGATCGAAGAGGCGGACTGGATCCGCGACGCGTGCGCACGAGGGGAGTGCTTCCTTACCAAAGACTCAGCAATCGCACGCAACCCAACCGAGGCGACGCCTTTCCCTGAACCGCAGTGAAGTTTTCTGAAGTGGAGCGCCGGGAGGCTATGCCTCATCGGATGCCTGCAGGACGCCGCAGGCCCGACCCGACTTCATCCCGAGGTGGACGTCGTCATCGTCGGCACGGGCTGGGCGGGGTCCAGCAACTAAGCGAAGCCGGCCTGGAAGCCGTGGCGGTGAAGCGGATCAACTGGCGCTACCGGCCGACGGACTTTCGCTACCAACTTCACAGCGGGGTCGGCGTGACCTGCGGCTCAACGTGCGCGCAGCAACTCCAGGACCGTCGCCATGCCCTCAGCCAAGTCAGTGACCTTCTCGTCGATTCCCGCGACGCGCCCATCCAAGCCGGCCATCCGCTCATCAAGGCCAGCGAGGCGCTCATCCAACTCATCCAGCCGATTGCCCTGTCGCAGTTGGGTGCCCTGGATCGCTGCGAGCAGCTCGTAGATCGATTGCACGTCATTGTCCAACTGACGCACTTTGCGCTCGAGTCCGGTGCTGGCCATTCCCCCACCCTATGCCCCGGGACATCTCGGCAGGGAGACTCAGCCGGCATCTGTGCATAACTCGCAGCCGATCTGCTCCGAAAGCCCACGGCCAAGAGCGACACCGTCAAACTGACCGGGAGATCCTCGTCCCGCAGTAGGCAGATAACTCAACAGCCTGACGCTCACCACCCAGGGTCGGTAGTCTCGCTACTACTGCGGTCCGACGGACTTCTGCCCGTTCAGACATGTCCCCTCCGCGCGACGATGCGTGTGCTTGCCTGGGGATGACACCACCCGCGTGACCTTCCGCGGACAGTGCTGATCGTCGTCGTCGGCTGATGCCGGCTGGACCATGAACACACTGCGGACCGACAGGCTTCCCACGCACGGACATGCCTCCCCCGCCTCACCGCGGATGAGGGACAGGCATGACGAGTTGGGTGCTGACGATCGCCCCCGAATATCCCGAGCATTGGGATATCGCCAAACAACACATGTTGTGGGACATGACGACACACCGGCAGATCGAGAGGGGAGACGTCGTCTACTTCTGGCTTGCGCGCAACGACAGGTTCGTCGGCCGCGCCGAGATCGCAGAACCTGCGGCGCGCCTGACGGGAAACGAAGCGGTCCCCTGGATCGACGGCGGGGAACGTGACTACAAGACCAGGATCAGATTTTCTGCGGTGTCGGACTCCGTCGCCGGCCAGATCAGGTGGAAGCAAGTGCAGGAGCGTACGGGGATCACCCAGGGACTCAACACGATTCCGCGCACTGACGACAGCGCGGCCGAAGCATTTCTCGCCTCGCTGTTCGAGGCACTGGACGAGGTCGAGGCAGAGTTCACCGACGACCTGGACGCCGACGAAGCCGTCGCTGCGAGTGGTGAGGACACGCGGCGACGCACACTTGCCACGATCCGGGTCCGCCGTGGCCAATCGGCTTTTCGGAGCCGCCTGCTCCGCGCCTACCAACGCCGCTGCGCCGTCACGGGCTCAAGCACCGAGGATGTGCTCGAAGCGGCTCACATCCATCCCTACCGGGGCGATCACACCAACATCGTTCAGAACGGGCTGCTGCTACGCGCCGACATCCATTTGCTCTTCGATCTGCAGCAGTTGACGGTGGTCGTCGATGATGAGGGCTACCGGGTGCGGGTAAGTCCGGATGTCGGCGAAGAGACCTACCGGTCCTTTGATCACCAGCCTCTCGCGGTCTTGCCTGAGGACGGCCGCGAGCGTCCGAGCATCGAACTGCTGGAAAACCATAACGCGGAGTTTCGGTGGTTGTCCCCGCACATTGACCTACATCGATGAAAAAGATGCCCCGTTGCCCGGCCATCTTCGCGGGCACCGGCGTGGGCGTTCAGTGGTGCAGTCGGTGCGGCTTCCGGAAACCGAGTTCGCTGAGATCGAGCGTCTTGCCGGTGAACTCGACGTACCAGTGAGCGCCTTGATCCGCGGTTGGGTGTTGGCTGGGCTTGCCGATGAACGAGGAACCTCTCTGCGCAGCGCGATCGACCGGCTCGCCGGAGACACCGATCGGCTCCGAAGACTCGCAGCAAAGAGTGACGTCGCCCGAATCGGGCGAGCGTCCCGCCGTCGCGGCACTTAGTAGTGTCCCCGGGAGCGCCCAGCACGGTCACCGGGTGGCGACGATGCGTGGAGCGCCCAGACGGTGATGCGACCAGCGCGACATGCGCTGAATCGTGCGCTTCGCCGTCGTCGGCTGACGCCGGCTGAGCACTGAACCACCAGCGGGTCGACAGGGTTCGCACGGATACACCTCTCCGCTCAACGCGGATAAGGAACCGGCATGACCAGTTGGGTGCTGACGATCGCCCGGTGTTGACCTCACCGCCATGATCACTGCACTACCGTGGCAGGCAAGCGGTACCGACGGACTTCGCCTCGCCGACACGTCCCCCACCGCACGGATCTTTCGTGCTGCCCGAGGGGACTCCATACGTGTCGGCCTATCGCCTGTCCGCGCGCTCACTGCATGACCGGACCCATCCCGAACCATCGCGGCTGGAGGAGGAACTCGCGCGCTACCTCGCCTACGCCGGAGTGGGAGTCGGGCCAGGTGAGCGCGCCTCCTGGCGAGGATCGCTGCCCGTACTCGCCCAAGACCTGCGGGATGCGGGCCTTGAGCAGGTCGAGGTATTGATCGAGCATCGGCTGCCGCTGACCAGCAAGCGCACCGACGCCATCCTGGCCGGCGTCCACCCCCGCACGAAGCAGCCGTCCTACCTCGTTGTCGAACTCAAGCAGTGGTCACGGGCCCGTAGTTGGGATGGTGAGCACACCCTGGTTGACGTCCAGGGCGCGCCCTACCGTCCTTCCTTGCACCCCAGCGTGCAGGTGGGTGGCTACCGGGACTACCTACGCGACTTCATGGGCATCTTCGACGATTCCGCGCTGCACCTGGACGGTGTGGCGTATCTGCACAACGCCAGCGACAGTGGCGTCGCCGAGTTGTGGCACCAGGACGTGCTCCAACAGGCGCCGATGTTCACCGCCGAACGTCGCGGCGACTTCCTGGAACACCTGCGCAGTCACTTCGCCGAGACCCCCGGCGCCGGGGCCGCCGACCTGTGGCTGCGCTCGAAGGTCGCTCCGTCGAAGAAGTTGCTGTCCGTGGCGGCCGATGAGATCCGCGACCAGGAGCAATTCGTGCTCGTCGGCAAACAGTCGCTTGGCTACCATTTGGCGCTGCGGGCGGTGGTGCGGGCCCTCTCGGAAGACACCAAGACAGCGATCGTCATCTCCGGCGGGCCGGGTTCGGGTAAGAGCGTGATCGCGTTGTCGCTGCTGGGTGAGTTGGCACGGCAGGGTCGTTCGGTGCTGCACGCGACCGGTTCGAAGAGTTTCACCCAGACGCTGCGCAAGGTGGCCGGGCACCGCTCCCGCCCCACCCAGGCGTTGTTCAAGTACTTCAACCAGTTCATGGACGCGGAGAAGAACGGCCTGGAGGTGCTCATCCTGGACGAGGCGCACCGCATCCGGGAGACCTCGGTGAACCGGTACACACCGAAGCAGGTTCGTGAGCGCGCGCGCCTGCAGGTGGATGAGTTGATCGACGCTGCCCGGGTGCCAGTATTCCTCCTGGACCAGAACCAGGTAGTGCGCCCCGGGGAGGCCGGGAGCCTGGAACTCATCACCGACCACGTACGCGACAAGGGCATCGCGGTCCGGCACGTGAACCTCAACGCCCAGTTCCGTGCCGGCGGGAGCCAGGTCTATGTGGACTGGCTGCTTCGCCTGCTCGGATTGGGTCATGACCCGCACCGCCCGGGAAGCGGGGAGCCCACCGCGTGGCCGCGTGACGACCGGTACGCCCTCACCACCGCCTCCAGCCCCCAACAGTTGGAAGCGCAGATCCTGGCCTTGGACGCCGGCGGCGACTCCGCGCGGATGACGGCGGGTTTCTGCTGGCCGTGGAGCGACCCGACGCCGGATGGCCGCTTGGTCCCCGACGTCAAGATCGGCGAATGGGCCCGGCCGTGGAACGTGAAGTCCGAGCGCCGGGTGGGAGAGGCTCCGCCGTCGCACCTGTGGGCCACCGAGCCCGGCGGCATCAGCCAGGTGGGATGCATCTATACCGCCCAGGGCTTCGAGTACGACTGGAACGGCGTGATCCTCGGCCATGACCTGGTGTGGCGCCAGGACCGGTGGGTGGCCCAGCGCGAGTTCTCCAAGGACCCCGCCTTCCGTAGGTCCGTGCCCGACGACGAGTTCGACCGTCTCGTACGCAACGTGTACAAGGTGCTGCTCACCCGCGGCATGAAGGGCACGATCCTGTACTCCACCGACCCCGAGACCCAGGCCATGCTGGAGTCGGTGATCGGCGCCCGAGGCACCGGTCCGGACCTGGCATGGCCAGGAACCACTACATCTTCGGAAACCGCTGCTCGTTGATCGCGAGTTTCTCGAAAGCGGCGTCGATGGCGTCGATGCCGGTGACGTCGGCCATCCGGGCCAGGTAGATGAGGAGATCGGCGATCTCGTAGGCGACCCGCTCCCGCAGTTCAGGGTCGCTTCGCACCAGCTCATTGCTGGTGGCGCCATCGGACCATTGCAGTTCGGCGGCCAACTCCCCGGCCTCGCCGGCAATCGCCATCGCCAGGTTCTTCGCGGTGTGGAACTGCTCCCAGTCCCGGTCGACGGCGAACTGGCGCACCGCGTCTATCAGATGCTCGAACTCGCGCATGCTTGCATCCTATGTGCGGCGGTCCTGCCCCTAACCGTTCACAGGCCGCGCAGGGCCGGCCCTCCTATGTCGACGAGACCTTGACGGTGCACGTGCCCATGTAGCGGCTGAGAGGTCCATTGGCGCGATCAGTGCGCCGCAGGTGGTGCGCCAACTTCCAGCACCGCATCCAACGCCTCGCTGAAGACCTCGATGGTCTCGTTGATATCAGTATCGCTGTGAGCTGTGCGCCGAGGACGTCAAAGAATCGGTCGAACTGGCCTCCGGCACGGCCGGCGTGGAGACGGTGATCCAGAACCGCTGGGTGCCGACCACAGTCAATGCCGTGGATGACCACACCGTACGCTTCGAGATGGAAACGCCGTTAGCCTCGCTCTTCAACGCCATCCGGCAGACGCCGATCGTGGCGGCCGAGGACGTTCAGGCGGGTAGTGATGCCTTGGCCTCGAATCCCAACGGAACCGGGCCGTTCATATTGGACAGTGAGACCGAAACCATCAAGACCATGGTCGCCAACCCGGACTACTGGGACAGGGCGCCGTCGATCCAGAACCTTGTCTGGGAGTACGTTGGCGATGCGCAGACTCGTGTTAACGCTCTCCAGGCCGGCCAGGCCGATGCCATCGACCGGGTACCCCCGGAGCACCTGTCCACCATCGAGGACGCCGACGGCTTCGGGCTCATCTCGGCAACGGCGAGTGAACAGGTCAACCTGTTCTCCGTGCCCAACCGCATTCCCGAATGGGATGAAAGTTCGGAACTGCGGCGTGCTGTGATGCTCGCCATCGACCGGCAGGCGCTGGTGGAGAACCTGGTCCAGGGCGAGAGTGTGGTGGCGGAGAGTTTCCTCCCGAGCGAGACTCTCTATTACAACCCCGGGGAGATCGACTACAGCCAGAACCTCGATGAGGCCCGGGCGTTGGTCGAGGAAGCGGGCGCCGTGGGCTTGGAATTCGATGTCTGGGCTGCCAGCGGTTTCTTGCCCCGCGGGGAGCAAGTCGCCGAAGCAATCGTGGCGAATCTCAATGAGATCGGTCTGGAGGCCCGGTTGGTGACCGCCGACGTTGCCGGCCTGGTCGACGACTCGGTCGATGGCACCGGATTGCTCTACCACATCAGTTGGTCCAGTGGTGGAGACCCGGACGCCGCTGCCGGGATCTACGCCTCGCCCAACCGTTGGACCCATGGTGATGACACCATCGACAGTCTGGTCCAACAGGGCAAGACAACAACGGATGACGCCGAGCGCGAGGCCGTCTACGACGAGTTGCAGCAGTACTTGTGGGGCGAACTTCCCCACATCCCGCTGTACTACAGCGACTTCACCGTCGCCTACTCCGAAACCCTGCAAGACCTGCGGGTACTGCCCAACTACGAGACGAATTTCTACCCCGCTTCTGTTTCTGATTGAGAGACCGAATGGTTCTCTTCCTTCTCCGGCGCACCACGCAGATGATCTTTGTGGTCTTCTGCGTGGTGACGCTGGTGTTCGTGCTCCTGCGGATCGCCGGGGGCGATCCGGCCAGGCTCATGAACGCCGCGGATGCCCCCGAAGAAGTCATCGCCGCCACCAGGCAGCGATTGGGTCTGGACCGGCCGCTCGGCGTGCAGTACCTGTATTTCCTGCGCAGCATCGTGGTCGGTGACTTCGGTCGGTCCTTCCACGGCGGCTACGAGGTCCGGGACGTGGTGCTGGCGGCACTGCCCAACACCATTGCCCTCGCCGTGGTGACCGTCGTGGTGTCCACGGCCTTCGCCCTGCTGCTGGGCATCGGTTCGGCGCTATTCCGCGGTTCACTGTTGGACCGCGCGGTGCAGGTATACGTCAGCCTGGCCCAGTCCACTCCGAGCTTCTGGCTCGCGGTGATGCTCGTGCTGGTTTTCGCCGTCAACCTGAGTTGGTTGCCGGCCATCGACTTCACCGGCCCCATCAGTTTCGTCCTGCCAGTCACCACCCTGATGGTGGCTCTGACGCCGATTCTGATCCGCACGATCCGTCAGTCCTTCGTCGAAACTCTGCAACGCGATTACATCCGTGCCGCCCGGGCCCGGGGCATTCCCAACGCGCGGATCCTCTTGATCCACACCCTCAAGGTGGCGTCCCTTCCGCTGATTACCCTGGTCGGACTGCAGTCCGGCATGATCCTGGCCGGCTCCTACGTCGTTGAGGTGATCTTCAACTGGCCCGGTATCGGGAAACTGGCCGTCGATGCGCTGGCGAGCCGGAACTATCCGATGGTGCAGGGCTCGGTGCTCATCGCAGCGGTTGCTTTCGTGGTGGTCAACTTCGTCGTCGACATCCTCTACTCGGTACTCGATCCTCGGATCCGGCTGGGAGCGAACGCGTGACCGGAACACCCACCGTCGCTATCACGTCACCGCGCCTGCCCGGACGCACCCCCCGCTTCACCGCCTCGATGTGGCGCCGGCGTACCGCCGTCGTCGGCCTGGCTGGGCTTTCCATTATCGTCTTGGTCGCCATCACCGCTCCCTGGATCGTGCCGCACCCCCCGGGGCAGACCAACCTGGCCAACGTCCTGGCCCCGCCGGTGTGGTCCGGTGGCGATGTGACTCACATCCTGGGCACCGACGGGCTCGGCCGGGACGTACTCTCCCGGTTGATCTACGGCGCCCGGTCCTCGGTCCTGATCAGCACCAGCGCCATGCTGATCGGCGGAACACTCGGAGTCATCACCGGTCTGATCGCCGGATTCTTCGGGGGTCTGGTCGACACGATCATCATGCGCCTGGGCGACATCCAACTAGCCCTACCCTTCATCCTGATCGCCATCGTGATCCTGGGAATGCTGCCCGAACGCCGCCCCGTCCACCTCATCGTGGTGCTGGGTATCCCGGCGTGGATCGTCTACGCCAGGGTTATCCGTGCCCGGGTGCTCACAGAACGGGAAGCGGACTACGTGCAGGCGGCCACGACCCTGGGCGCCAGTGGATTCCGCCGGATCTTCCGCTACATCCTGCCGCAGGTCTGGGGCGTGCTGCCTGCCATCGCGCTGGTGGACCTGTCCAACCTGGTGGTCATGGAGTCCACCCTCAGTTTCCTCGGCTTCGGCCTCTCCTCCCCCGATGTGTCCTGGGGACAGATCCTGGCCGATGGGCGCCAGAGCATGACGATTGCCCCGTGGCTCTCCGTGCTACCCGGTCTTGCCATCATGTTCACAGTGCTGTCCATCAATCTGGCCGTGGAATCCCCCGGTCTGGAGTCCCGCCGGCGGCCATGGCGGGCTCACTTCCTGCGGCGCACCAGAGAAGACTCCCTGCCCACCACCACCTCGGCGCCCACCCCCGCACCGGTGAGCACCGACGAGGACGTGCTGCTGAGCGTGCGCAACCTGGCAGTGGACTTCCAGGCACACAGTGACAGCCCGCCGGTACATGCGGTCCGGGGTGTCGATCTGACGGTGCGCCGCGGCCAGATCGTCGGGATCGTGGGCGAGAGCGGATCGGGCAAGTCGGTCAGTGCGTACGCGATCAGCCGACTGCTGGCAGGTACCGCGCGAATCCCGCACGGATCGGCCCACTTCGACGGGATCGACCTGACTGCAGCCTCCGAAGGTCAGATGCGCCAGATCCGCGGACGCCGGATCGGGATGATCTTCCAGAACCCCACCGGTTCGCTCAACCCCGTCTTCACCGTGGGTTTCCAGATGGTCGAGGCGATCCAAGCCAATAAACCGGTATCCCGCAAAGCTGCCCGGCAACTCGCTGAATCGGCACTGCGCGATGTCGGCTTCGGTAATCCTTCCGACATCCTGCGGCGCCACCCCTTCCGGCTCAGTGGTGGCCAGAACCAACGCGTGATGATTGCTATGACCATGGTGGTCGAACCTGAACTCCTCCTCGCTGATGAGCCGACCACAGCCCTGGATGTGACCACGCAGGCCCAGGTGCTCGACCAGTTGCGTCGAGTCCGAGATGAACACGGCGCGAGCGTGGTGATCATCAGCCACGACATCGGCCTGATCGGTGAGATCGCTGACGAGGTCGTGGTGATGTACGCCGGCCGCGTATGCGAGTCCGGCACCGCCGAGCAGGTCCTGCTCAACCCTCAGCACCCCTACACGCAGGCGCTGCTGTCCTCGGTACCGACCCCGGAGGTCATCGCTGCCGACAGTCTCCAAGGGATCCCCGGTGACCTGCCCGACCCGATGGCGCAGATCACGGGCTGTCCGTTCGCGCCCCGGTGCCCCGCCGTAATGGATGTCTGCCGGACCACCGATCCGGCCCTTTTGGAAGTGCCCGCCGGACAAGCCGTCGCGTGCCACCTGCACGTCCCGCAAACGGAGGTTGTCACCCGATGAGCACCACTGTTGATTCGACGGTCAAGGACACCGAGCCCCTCATCGAGTTGGAAGACGTCCAAAAGCACTACCGGGTGCGCAGCGGATTGTCCCGGCGCACTGTGGCTGTGCAGGCAGTGAACGGCGTGACCCTATCGATAGCACCCGGGGAGATTCTCGGACTCGTGGGTGAGAGTGGCTGTGGCAAGTCCACGCTCTCCCGGACCCTGGTGCAGTTGGAGACGATCGACTCGGGTCAGATCAAGTTCAAAGGTGCGCGGGTCGATCCCTCGACCTCCTTGCAGCGGGAGATCCAGATCGTCTTCCAGGACCCCTATTCCTCCCTCCCCCCACACATGACAGTGCGCCAGATCGTTGCCGAGCCATTGCTCATCCACCGGCTATTGCGGGGGGAAGCGGTGGAGGAACGCGTCGGCGAACTGCTCACCAACGTCGGCTTGGGACCTGAGTACGGGAGCCGTCGGCCCGGACAACTCAGTGGTGGGCAGCGTCAGCGAGTGGGGATAGCACGCGCTCTTGCGCTCGAGCCGTCGCTGCTGGTGGCCGATGAAGCGGTATCAGCGCTGGATGTATCGGTCCAGGCACAGATCCTCAATCTCCTGCGGCGGTTGCAGGGCGAGTTGGGCCTGACGATGCTGTTCGTCTCCCACGACATCGGTGTGGTGCGATATATCAGCGATCGGATCGCCGTGATGTACCTGGGCCGGGTGGTGGAGTTGGCCAGTGCCGCGGATGTGTACAAGAACCCCGCCCATCCTTACACCCGCGCCCTCATGGACGCGGTACCCAGCATCGAGCATCGCAACCGGTCCCGCGTCGAGGCCCAAGGCGATCCGCCCGATCCCAAGGATCCCCCACCGGGATGCACCTTCCATCCGCGCTGCCCGATGGCGCAGGAAATCTGCCGGATCGAGCGACCCGAACTGCGTGAATGGTTGCCCGGCAGGCAAGTGGCGTGTCATTTCGCCAACGAGTGCCTGGCCGCCTCTGCAGCAGGCGCCAAATGAGGCCGCCGGTCCGCATCGCCGTCGCGGGCCTGGGCGTGATGGGATCCCGGTGGCTGCGCGCTGTTGCCGACCACCCATCAGCCCAGATCGCATTGGTCTGCGACACCGCCACCGAGCGCGCTCGGAGTTTGGCCGATGACCACGGGGGGCGCTGGGCGGCAGACCTAGACGACCTGGGTGGGGTCGACGGTCTGATCGTGTGCACGCCCGAACATCTGCACACAGAGTCCGCCGTGCGGGCATTGGAAGCAGGAATCCCCGTCGCAGTGGAGAAACCGCTGGCCCATGACCTCCCCTCTGCGGCCCGGATCGTCGACGCCTCCGAGCGTTCTGGTGTGCCCGTCCTGGCCGGTCACATCCTGCGGTTCGAATCCCGCTACAGCCGCATCAAGACGGCCATCGACGACGGTTTGATCGGACCGGTCATCGGTGTGCGCAGCGCCCGGGTCGGTATTCGCAGAGATCAGGACGTCCTGCGGGGCCGGACCACCGCACCGCTGTACTACGGCACCCATGAACTGGACCTGGCGCGCTGGTATGCCGGTGACATCGAGCAGATCTCTGCCTTCCGCAACTCCGGTGTACTGAATCGCCAGGGCTATGACATCGCGGATCTGTACTCGGTCGCCATGCAGTTCACCAGTGGTGCCCACGGGACATCGATGCTGGGTTGGTCCTTGCCGGACCGGTCGGTACCGCCCGGATTGTCGGGGTTCACCGTGATCGGGGAGGAAGGCTATCTGCAGGTAGAGCAAGGGGTCACCGGACTGGTCGGAGTGACTGCTGACGGAGCCGCCGCGTTGGACACCTGGTTCAGCCCGGAGATCCACGGCCGAACGGGCGGCGCCATGGCCCAGGAAGTCGACCATTTCATTTCTGTCATCGCTGAAGGTACCGACCCGGTCTGCACAGCCCGCGACGGTATGGAAGCACTACGCGCCAGTCTGGCCGTGGAACACTCGGCCCGGACCGGGCAAATCGTCATGATGAAGGAGTTTGGAGACCGATGAAGCACGTTCCGATTGTGATCGGCGGCAAGCGCAGCACCGGCGATGATCATCTGGAGGTGATCAGCCCGGCCACCGGTCAGCCGGTGGCCACTATGGCCCGGGCCACAGCCGAGGACCTCGACCGCGCTGTGCACGCCGCCCGGGATGCAGCCGCGGAACTGGCCGCGATGACCATCCGGCAACGTGCGGCGAAAGTGGCCATGGTCGCCGAACTCATTGAGCGTGATATCGAACCGATGGCCCGCGACCTTGCCAGCGAACAAGGCAAACCCATCGCCGAGGCCCGCGGGGAGGTCTCCGTGGCTGCGGAGATGTGGCGGGATGCAGCCGAGATCACCCGGCACATGACCGATGCGATCCTGCCCAGTGACAATCCCGAGCGTGCCATCCTCACCGTGCGACGCCCGCACGGCGTTCTGGGAGTGATCACACCGTGGAACTTCCCGGCCACGATCCCGACCGAGTACCTGTGCGCCGGTCTCGCCGCCGGTAACGCGATCGTGTGGAAACCCTCCGAACTCACCCCGATGACGGCCCTGTGGCTGCAGGACTTCGTGGAGGAAGCCGGGTTTCCGGCGGGCAGCGTCAACCTGGTCCCGGGAATGGGACAGGATATCGGCGCCGGCATCGCCGGGCACCGGAGTATTGACGCGATCGGGTTCACCGGGAGCCCCGCCACCGGGAATGCCATCACGGCCACGGCCGGCCCGAAACCACTGCTGCTGGAACTTGGCGGCAACAATGCCACTGTGGTGCTCGCCGATGCGGATGTGGACGAAGCGGCTCGCCGGCTGGCCGGTGCAACGTTCGCCAATGCCGGGCAGATCTGCAGTTCCACCGAGCGGATCATCGTCGAACGCAGCATCTATGACGATCTCGCCGAGGCTCTCGCCGCAGAAGCGCGCAGGCTCCGTCTCGGTCCGTCCCTTGACGAACACACCACGATCGGGCCGCTGAACAACGAAGCCACTGCGGCCAAGGTGGATGCGCATATCGCCGATGCCACCTCCCGTGGCGCCACTGTCCTCGCCGGGGGCGGAAGGGCCAGCGGCCATCCCACTGATCTGTACTACGAACCGAGCATCCTCAAGGACCTGGATCCGGCCATGACGGCGTTCCGGGCGGAGACGTTCGGCCCAGTCGCCATGCTGATGCCCTTCGACGGCTTGGACCAGGCCGCGGACCTGGTCAACGACCACGGGCTGGGCCTAGTGGCGGGAGTTCTCAGCACGGACACCGCGCGTGCGGTAGACCTCGGACGGCGGTTACGTGCCGGCATTGTCAATATCGGCGACGTAGCAACCTCGTGGCAACCGCACAGCCCCTTCGGTGGCTATTCCGGGCGCGCCAGCGGCGTGGGACGCATCGGTGGCCGCTACTCCATCGAGGAACTGTCCCAACTCCAGACGTTCACCGTGCCGGCAAGGATGCTGCCATGAGCGCTACTCGCATTGAGGACAAGACGACCGAACAAGTCACCGAGGCGATGACCCGGGCGAAGGTGGCGATCCTTCCGGTCGGAGCCGTGGAGCAACACGGCCCGCACTTGTCCGTGATGACCGATGCCACGATCGCGAAGGCATTTGCGGAGTCGTTGGCCGATCGCCTTGATGAGCAGGCGATTCTCTTCCCATTGCAGCCTTACGGGATCTCCGAACACCACGAGAATTTCGCAGGAACGGTGACCCTGAGCCCTATGACGTTCATCGCGGTCATGGTCGACCTGGCCGCCTCGTTGAAGAGCCAGGGGTTCACCCGAATCGTTTTCGTCAATGGTCATGGCGGCAACATCGATGCCCTGTCGATCGTGTCACGCCGGGTTCGCAGCGAATTGGGTGTCCTGGCTGCGTCGGTGATGTGGGCGCGTTTGGCACGCGACCTTTGCGCCGAACTAGCGTCGGGCCCGCGCTATGGCCACGCCTGCGAACTGGAGACGTCCGTCGCGATGTTCCTCGCCCCGCAATTGGTGCACACCGAGCGCATCCAGCAACCCGGTCAGCACCGCGAGGTCGACAGTCTCTCCGCCCCGCACGGTTTCGTGGATGTCGCGCCACGCTTCGATGATCTGACCACCGACGGCGTGTACGGAGACCCCACCATCGCTCACCCTGAACTGGGCGAGAAGATCGTGACACGCGCACTGGAGCGGGCTGAAACCTTCTGCCGTAGGTTCCTCCACGATGACTGGCCCCACCTCGATCAGCACGAACTATGACCCAGACGATTGTGTACGGCGCCCGCTTGGTCCGGACGATGGACCCGGCATGCCCGACGGCGCAGGCGGTGGCTGCGCGGGGGGACCGCATCCGAGCGGTCGGCTCAGTAGCCGAACTGCTCACCTACCCCGATTCGGTGTACAACTCCCGCTTCGAACACGCAATGCTGCTCCCGGGATTCGTCGAGGCACACAGTCACGCAGAATCCGGATCTGTGTGGGATGGGATCTACGTCGGGTATGTGGACCGGACCGATCCCTCGGGGAGGAACTGGCCGGGATGTCGATCGATCGATGCGGTCCTGGCGCGCCTGCAGCAGGGCGAGGCCGAACTACAGGACACCGATCGCACGTTACTGGCGTGGGGATTCGACCCCATCTACTTCCCCGACGAACGGCTGACCGCCGCCGAACTCGACACCGTTTCGGCTACACGCCCGATCTATGTCACCCACACCAGTGGCCATGGCTGCACGGTGAACACGGTGACGATGCAAAGGGGTGGGATCGACCGGGACACCGGGGTCGCCGGCATCATCGGCGACGGCGATGGGGATCCGATCGGTGAATTGCACGAGTTCGACGCCGTGGGCCTGGTCGCCACCGTCCTGGACAGCGGAGGTCTGGCGGCGATCAATGCCGAGGCGCTCAGGCGCTTCGGCCAGGATGCGGTGAACACCGGGACCACGACCGTGACCGATCTGGGAACTCCCCATCTGATGGACGATGCGGGCGTCGAGATCTTCCGTGCCACAGTCGATCACCACTTCCCCGCGCGGCTCAATGTTTTCCACGCCGGCGCCGGGATGGGCCCGGTAGCCGGCACCATGGCGCAGGCGGCCGAGCGCATCACGGAACTCACCGGTACATCCGCGGCGAACCTACGATTTGGCAACGTCAAACTTGTGCTGGATGGCACCCTGCAGGGATTCACCGCACGAGTATTGGAACCCGGGTTTTTCGGTGCCGATCACAACGGGATGTGGAACATCGCGCCGCAGGACTACCGCGAAGCGTTCGAGGTCTTCCATCGCGCCGGCCTGATGATCCACGTCCACTGCAACGGTGATGAGGCCACCGAGTTGTTCCTGGACACTTTGGAAGCAGCGCTCATCGCCCACCCCAGGCCGGATCACCGCCACACCTGCACACATTCGCAGATGACCACTGCCGCCCAGTACCGGCGCATGGCGGCACTGGGTGCCTGCGCCAACGTGTTCGCGAACCACATCTGGGCCTACGGCGATCAGCACCTAGACATCACGGTCGTGCCCGACCGGGCGCGCCGGAACAATGCGGCTGCGACGGCACTGCGCCATGGTGTGCCGATCTCGTTGCACTCCGACACGCCGGTAACCCCGCTCGGACCGCTATCGACGATCAAGCACGCCGTCACCCGCAAGACGGTGTCGGGACGGGTCATGGGTGAACACGAGCGCATCAGCGTGCCCCAGGCACTGCATGCCGTCACCGTGGGTGGTGCCTACATGCTGAAGATGGATCACGAGGTCGGATCGATCGAGACCGGGAAATTCGCTGATTTCGCCGTGCTGGCTGAAGATCCGCTCACGGTGGACCCTCTGGAGATCGGCGATATCCACGTACACGGCACGGTGCTGGGTGGCACCTTCCACCCGAGCAATACCCCGGCGCCGTAGGCCCTGCCTACCGCGGCGCTGACGTCTACTATGAGGAACTGGCGATATGCAGGCGCGTCGGGGCCGCCCGTTCACGCACTCAGTTTGCGGGCAATCGTCTGGGCTGCACGCTGAAGTTGTTTCGCCACCACCGGCACCTGCTCTGAGGGCATTCGATCGATCGGAGCGCTCACGCTCACAGCCGCGGGAAAATCGAGGGACGGGATCACAACAGCGAGACAACGGCCTGCCACCTGATTCTCCTCGTCATCGACGGCCCACCCTTGAGCACGGACACGTTCGAGTTCCTCCAGATAGGCTTCCGGATCGGTGATCGTCGCCTCGGTCCGGGCAGGCATGCCATGAATCTTGAGGATCGATCGGACCTTATCGGACGGGAGTTCTGCGCACATGGCCTTCCCCAGAGCTGTGGAGTGGACCAAGCCCCGCTCCCCGACGCGTGCGGCTAAGCGCATCATGTACGGGGATTCGGCGACCAGAGTGTGGATTACCCGACTGCCGTCCAGGACGCCGAGGTTTACGGTCTCCGTCAGCCGGTCCCGCAACGCGGTCAGGACCGGTTCTGCGGTCTCGGTGAGCAACTCCACTCCACGGCGATCGTGAGCACGGAACGCCAGTCCCAACTGGTAGTTGGCACCGTCGGGACTGCGCTCCACATAATGACGGGCTTCAAGTGCGGTCAGGTA
>NZ_JBMPQC010000025.1:0-15554 GCF_049724975.1 Pseudactinotalea sp. Z1732
CCAAGACCTTCAAACGCATCGGACGCGGGTATCGCAATCATGACAACTACCGCTGCCGCATAATGGCCTACACGACGTCACCAAAGGCGGCGTGAACACCCCTCACCACGCTGAAAGTGGAAGAGCCACCATCATCCTGGCCGGGAAGTCCCAGTAGGTCACGATCGCATCGACGGAGCCGGGGAAGGCCTCCAGTTGTGCCTCCGCACGGTCCAGCAGATCAGGGATGCTGACCTGACCCTCCTGCAACTCCGCCGGGGTGAGGAGGTAGTGGAAGGTGAGGTCCTCCGATCCGGGCACGGCGTGCAGGACCTCGAGGTTCGGCTCGTCCAGGCCGAGGACGAAGACGTTCTGGTTCTTCGACTGCGTCATGCCTCCGATCGTCACAGCTCAGTTGGGGGTACGCATCCCGGGGGAGTGGGGGCGGGTTGACGCTCCGCGTGAAGTGCAAGTACGAAACCTGGCTCCGGATCATTCGCCAGACAAGGCCAGGCCTGACGTGCTCAGCGGCCTCGTAGATGACGTCGTGCAAGGACAGGCGCAGCGTCGCGGTCGTCACGGCACCCTCCCCGAGGTCCTAGTGGACGGTCCGTGGACGGGGCTGAGCCAGGGGCTGGGTGGACATTCGCTCCCTGAGGGTGGGTAGCAGCGCGGTGCGCTGCGGACCTGCAGGGGTTGGCGTGTTCAGGTGCGCGAGGCAGGAGGTCAGCGCGGTGTGCCCGACCGCGAACTTGGGCGGTGAGACTGCGGTGACCGGAACGGGCGCCAGCGCGGAGACTTCATCGTCGAAGGCGATGATCTCCAGGTCCTGGGGGATCTGGATGCCGCGGTCCTGCGCTACTTCAAGCAGAGCTATGACGGCTTCGTCCGGCAACATCAAGAGCGCACCGATGTTCAGGTCCACCGCGGCGTCTAGAACCTCGCCCGCTCGAAGCAGGGCCTTGGCCGGGTCGGCGCCAGCCAGCAGGATCTGTACCTCAGCGAGATGCCCGCGCGGCCGCAGGGCCCGCACCGCGCGGCGCACCCCGGCGCGGACCGCCTCGGCGGTGGGGCTGGCCCGCCAGGCCAGCAGGAACCGGTCATGGTGACGCTCTACCAGTTCCCGGACGGCGAGCTCAGCGCCGTGCCGCTGGTCGCTCCGGACCGAACTCAGGGGCATGCCCGGATCGGCACGGTCCAGCGATCGCTCCACGATGATCACCGGGACAGGAAGGGAACTGAGGAGTCGGTACGTGGATGGATCCGCCGCCACGGTGTCCGCCGGCGTGACCAGCAACGCATCGACTCCGGTGGCCGCCAGGCGCCTGATCTGCTGCTGCTCCACCTCGCGGGAGTACCCGGAGATAGCCAGGATCAGACGCACCCCCGACTCGCCGGCGGCGACGTGAGCTCCTCGGATGATCTCGGGGAAATAGTAGTTCCGGGACGGGACCACCAAACCCACGGTCGCCAGTGGTGGTGTGCCCTGGCGGCTCGTCCTGCCCTGAGGTGGGCGGAGGGGGACTGCGCCGCCATGCACCCGTTGGAGGTGTGCGTCGGCCTCCAGCAGTTCCAAGTCGCGGCGGATGGTCATGGCCGCGACACCGAACTTCTGGGCTAACTCTCCGACGCGGACCGCACGGTGTAGCCGGAGTTCCCGCAGGATATGGTTGCGACGCTCCGCCGGGATCATCAGATCATCTTCAATGATCCGTGCCGCGCCGCACAAGGCGCCGCTCGGCGTGCTCAGGAATCGACCCGCACCGTGATCGTTCGGCCGGTGGTAGAGCCGAACTCGTTGATCAGTTCGGCTCGATAGGAGTAAGTACCCGGATCGCGATCGGTGACCGCGATCTGAACCTGCTGCGCCTGTGGTGTGTTGGCCTCCAGTGCTCCCCGGGCGATCTCCGCATCGTCCTCGTAGAGGACATACTCCGTGGCGTTCGTGCCCCACCACATATTCAGATCAACCGTGAAAGCGGGCGAGCGGCTCCAGTTGTCGTGGCTGAGTTGCGGAACTCCTGGCTCGGCGTCCCGCACGGTTACGGTCACGGGTCGGGTGGCGGTGGTGCCGGCGGAGTTCTCGAGTTCACCGGTGTAGATGTAGTCGCCGTTCGGGCGGCCCTGGATCCTCACCTCTGCGTTCTGAGCGTTCGGGCTGTCCATCTCCAGGGATTCGGTAGCGATCAGTTCATCGTTCTCGTACAACCGGAAGGTGCCCGCATTCTCGCCCCACCACATGTTCACGGACACATCGAAGTACCCGTCCCGCAGGCCATGGGCTCGTCCCTGGGTGGTCCCCAGGACGCCCACGCCCGGGGCACTGGTGGCGCCGTCGTCGCTGTCCTCGGTGGGCAGGGCCGTACCGGTGTCGAGGGTGTCGAAGTCGATTACCCTGCCGTCCAGGACCACCGTGCCGTCGTCGGCGTCGGTCAGGCTCAACTGTCCGGAGGCGGATGTGGCCAGCACGATCCGGAAGTCGGCCGACTCGCCTTCGGTGGAGATCCGTAGGGTCCCATCATCGATCACGATGTCGGGAGCGTCCGGACCCAGGACGAATCCGCTCAGCGCCGCTCCCTCGTCGTCGTTGAAGGTGAAGTCGGGTGATCCGCTGCCGGGATCGGTTGCGGTCTCGATTCGCACGCCCTGCTCGGGGCGCAACTGCCAATCCCACGTCCGTGACTGATCGTCGGCGAACCGGTCCCGTATGACCACGATCGCATCGGCGTCGTGCCCGGGCGCGAGATCCACGACCTGCTGCCGCTCGGCCAGGTTGACGCCGAAGTTTCCGGATCCGTCCAGGTGCAGATATCCGCCACCCTGATCGGCGTAACCGACCGACTCCAGCGTGACGCCGTCACCGGTGAGTGTCTCGTACTGATTACGGTACGGTTCCAACTCCCCGTCCACCAGTGGCTTGCTCCACAGGTTCGGTTCCGTGGCCGCGCGGGCTCCGAGTGTCGCCCAGGTGGTCCCGTGCCCCATCCAGGACAGGGAGAACGTCTCCGCGGCCGACCAGCCGCGGTGCTGAGTGTTCCGGTTGGAGGTGGCGATGATCGCATCAGAGGTGTCGGCGTACCCGGAGCGGAAGGCGTAGAACCCCGGCTCATCGTCCAGGATCGCTGTGAACGCCTCCGGCGCGCTGATCTGCGCCGGGTCGCTGCTGACCTCGGTGGGGTAGTACAGCATCGTCCACATCGAGTGCAGGTGGTCGAACTGCGGCCGGGGATGCTCGGTTCCCTGGACGTGGTCATAGGTGTGGCGCAGCCCGGGGAGCGCGCCCTCCGGCGTGAGCGGGAACAACAGGGGGAAGAGCCCCGACACCTGCCCGTTCGGACCGGAGACACCGAACTGGGCGACATCGCCGTCCGGGCGGGAGGAGGCAACGTGGAGCGCCAGGTTCCACCATTGCGGCCGCTCGACGTGCGCGTCGAGCACCTGGAGACCGGCGCTCTGGGCGAAGTAGATCGAGGGAAGCATGTACAGGCCGGTGTAGTGCAGGTAGTCCCAGCCTTCCTGGGTGTACCCGTGGTCGGTGTATCCCTGGTCCAAGTGCTGTGCGACCTGGTCGGTGACATAGGCGATCCGGTCGTCATACATCCCGAAGTCGCCATCTCCGCGCGCGGCGAGGAGAACCTGCAGTTCGGGCGCGCGGGTCACCCCGACCCAGTTGCTGGTCTTCTCTGTGTCGAACAGGGCGTCGTGGTGATAGGTGGAGAGTAGGTCGACCGACCGGGTCATGAGGTTCCGTACCTGGGCGCGCTGGTCGGTGTCCCATCCGTTGTAGGCCCAGTCGTAGACCGGCGCCAACGACAAGTTCGCCCGGCCCAGTTCCAGGCCCATGTTGACATCGCGGGCGACGACGAAGTCGGCTGCGCTCATCACCGCGTCGAAGGCGACCTGTGCCCACTGCTCGTCGCCGGTGACCAGGTAGGCGAACGCGGCGTCCCGGCCGCGGTAGAGGCCTGCGCTGCCGTCGGGGCGGTTGTAGGGGCCGTCATCGCCAGCGTCCAGGCGGGTCATGAGGTTGTTCCATGCACCGGTGACGGTGGGTTGCTCGGCGTCCAGGTGCGCGCGGACTCGGTCGATCGCGTCCTCGCTGATCGACCTTGGGTGCTCGGCAGCACCAACCGTGGCGGTAGCGATCTCACTGTCGCCGGCGAGCAGTCGTACCCGCTCGCCGGGTGCGGCGTCGACCACGACGGCCCCCTGCTGGCCAGACACCGACTCACGTCCGTTCTCGGTGGCCAAGGCGAGGCCCTCCGCTGAGGCATCATCGGGCAGGGACCAGGCCACCCTGGCACCGTCCTCGGTCTCCAGTGCGGTCAGGGTGGAGATGACCTGCTCGCGCTCGAACGTCTCCGGCGTCGTGGTGGTGGCCGGGGGAGTGGTGGTGATCACGGAACCATCGGCGGCGTGGGCGACGACGACGTAGGTGTAGGTGGTGCCGGGTTCGGCCCCAGTGTCCGCGGTCGTCAGGGCGTGGGCTTCGCGCACGAAGGTTTCCTCGGACGGCTCCGGCGCCTCGCTCCCCTCGGTGCGGTAGACACGATACGCGTGAGCATCGTCGTCGTCCTCGGTCAGTTCCCAGAACAGATGAACCGGGCCGGCTGACGTGGCCGAGGCGGTCAAGGTCGCCTGGTCGACGGTTTCGGCGATCCGTACGTCGGCGAACCAGATTGTTCCGCTGGCGCGGTCCAGCATCGGTTCCACGGCCAGTTGCACCGCTTCCGCGGGCAGTTCGATGCGGGACTCGTAGGTGCGCCAGTCGAAGGTGCCTGTCAGGTAGGGGCCGGGCCGTGCGGGCACGACGGCGACGCCGTCTTCATCGAAGGCCTGCACACGCAGCATGCTGAAGCCCCCGGAGAGTTCCTCACCCTTGACCTGGGCGGTCACGGTCAGTTCACGTGGTGTCTGGGGGGTGACCGTGATCCGCTGCGTCAGGGCCAGGCGGGCGTCGGGCCCGGACTCGGAGGTGATCGAGACAGCAGGCCCGTCCTCGGGGCCGGCATCCGGCACGGCCTCGACGGTGGCTGCGCCCGCAGGGTTCCAGGTGCCCCACCCGTCGGGGTGGCCATCGCCGTTGGTATCGGCGAACGTGGGGTTGGTCAGTTCGGGGACGGCGGCCACGGCCGGGGTGGATGCCCCCAGTCCGATGACCACCGCCACGGCGGCGGCCAATGCCGCGTAGCGGAACCGGGAGTGGGTGGTGGTGTCGCGATCGGGTCGCATCAGCGTCCTTACTGGTCCATGCGGTACATCGGCCTGCAGCGCGGTGTCGTGGGTCACACAGTAGGCAGGGCCGGATGAAGAAGCACGGAGTCGCACACAGTCGCACATCCGGCGTCGCATCTCGGCACGGTGGCGCTGGATCACTCAGCGGGCGTCGGCGGCGATTCGGAAGCCGGTATTGCCGGAGGAGGAGTCACCGGCGTTCAACGTCCGGGCGGCCACCCGGTACCTGTTGCAGTAGGAGTCATGGCACAGGTAGGAACCACCGCGGATGGTCCACACATCCGGCGTGGATCGGCCCGGGGACTGGGCCCATGGGCTCACTGTCCACTCCCAGACGTTGCCCGCTACATTGAACAGCCCGTACCCGTTGGCCGGGAAGGACCTCGCCGGGGCGGTGCCCACGTACCCGTCGTCCGCGGTGTTGTGGCGGGGAAAGTCGCCCTGCCAGATATTGCACATGTGTCTGCCACCCGGGGTGAGTTCGTCGCCCCAGGCGTACCGCCGTCGTAGGAGCCCACCACGGGCGGCATACTCCCATTCGGCTTCGTCCGGAAGGCGGGTGCCGGACCACGCACAGTAGGACTGCGCATCATGCCATGACACATGCACCACGGGGTGGTCGCGGCGATCTTTCAGTGAGGAACCCGGACCTTCCGGATGGCGCCAGTCGGCGCCATCGATTCCGACCCACCACGGGGTACCTGCGGCCACGCCGCGTACCATGCGGGGGTCGATGTCACGCACGAAGAGGTGGAAGACGAAGCTCCAGCCGAACTCCTCCGCCTGGGTGCGGTATCCCGTGGACTTCACGAAGCGTTCGTACTGGGCATTGGTGACGGTGGTGGATCCGATCAGGAACGGTTCGACCTCGACCGTGCGGACCGGCCCCTCGCCGTCGGCGGGGTGGGCATCGGGATCCTCGCTCCCCATCGCGAAGACACCGCCGGGCAGGTCGACGAGGTCGCGCCGGATCTTGCGCGCTTCGTTAGCGTTGTGCTCCGGTCGGGAACGCTCCTTCGAGGTGTGGAGCCGCACCGGTGTCGCGCCGGTGCTGCGGTCACCGGGACCTGTCAACTGAACCTCCCGTGCGGATGCCTCTGGGGCGGAGCACCTCTACTGTACGTGGGACTCCACGGCGGTCTCGGGTCGAATCCGGTCGACCTCGGGGATTCCGGACATCATGGCCATCCACTGGGCGAAGCGGTCACCACGCTCGCACAGGATGCGGTACAACCGCCGTCGCAGATCGGTCACCACATTGCCGTACGCGGGCACGGCCACGACATTGCGCAACTCATGCGGGTCGGACTGCAGGTCGTAGAGTTCGTCGGTGCCCTCGGGGTTGACGATCAGTTTGAAGCGCCGGTCCCGCAGCATCCGCTGGGAATAACCGAAGTGGTGGCCGTGGAACTCCGCGACGATCTCCCGGCGCTCGTGCAGCGCTGAGGGGTCCAGCAAACTGGTTCCTCTGCTGGCAGCGGTGTCAATCCCGGCGACGTCCAGGATGGTGGCGTGAAAGTCCAGTAGCGAAACGAAATCGTCGCACCGGGCTCCCCGCACCCCTGGGTTATGCACCAGGGCGGGGATGCGGTAGATGTCGTCATACATCGCCGGGCCTTTGTCGTTCAACCGGTGGGCACCGGTGAACTCGCCATGGTCGGCGGTAAAGCACACCACCGTGTCTTCCTGCAGCCCGTGGTCTTGGAGTGCTGCGAGGATCCGGCCCACCTGGTGGTCGATCAGGGCGACGTAACCGCGGTAGATCGCGATGAGCTTGCGCCATCGCACGGCGTCGAAACCGTCGGCACCCCAGTACTGGGAGTACGTGCATTGGATCTCGGGCTTGTCAGCGAAGGTCTCCGCCATCGATGCCGGCAGTTCGATCTGGTCCGGGTCGATCAGGTCGAACCACTCATCGGGCAGCAGATAGGGAAGATGCGGACCGAAGAAGTGACAGTTGAGGTAGAAGGGCTTCCCCTCGGCTGCGTAGGTGCCGATTCTCTCGATCGTCAGGTCCGCCAGGTACTGCTCGAACGTCGCCTCGGTGGGTTGGCGCAGCCGCGAGGCGAGGAGATGGCCCTGGCTGCCGTCCGGCAGCCTGGTGTGGATCTGCTCGGTGAGTTCCACCGGCGGGTGACCGTGGCGTTCCAGCCACGCCAGGTAGCCGGGATTGGTGTAGTCGTTCAGCGCTCCGGCGATGTGATCCCCGTCGAACCCGTGCTCGGCCGGACCCCGGCGGCGGCCCACGTGCCACTTGCCCACATGCCCGACGTTGTAACCCTGGGCACGCAGTTGGTGGGAGAAGACCGCGTGATCGGTGGGTAGTTCCTCGCGATGCCCGGAGTTCCACTCGTAGTTCGCCAGGAGGCCGTGCTCGAAGGGGTGCAGGCCGGTGACCAGACTCGCCCGGGCCGGCGTGCAGATCGCGCTGGGGGTGTACGCGGAGGTGAACACGGTGCTGACCTCGGCGAGGTCGTCCAGCACTGGAGTGTACGCCGGCGTGCCCTCGTAGAAGCCGAGTGTGTCCAGCCGGTGCTGGTCGGTCATCAGGAAAAGGATGTTGCGGGGTTGAGCCCCGCCGGTTGGCTGGTTGCGAGGACTGCGCATCGATCCCTCTCGTGCTTTCGTGGTGGGCAGTGGACCATCGCTGGGCCCTCCCGCTGAGGGGAGGGCCCAGCCGTCGTTCACCGTCTCAGCTCGAAGGTCACCGGCACACCACCGAGTCCGGCGGTGTCCACGACGATCCGCAGGCCGCTGTCTTCGGGATGGAGTTGTACCCGTTCCGACTGCCCGGCGAGCCGACGGGGCTGGTTCCCGTGCAGGAACACTTCGACGGTGTCGGCCTGGTGGGTCGGATCGCTGATCGAAACACGGCCGCGGCCCGGATTGATCTCAGCCAGGACCGAGGCAGGCTGGTCGCAGGAGATCTCTCCACCTCGCCCCGGTCCCCAGAAGTTCGCGGCTTGAACGTGCCCGATCCGGACGGCCTGGACATCCGCGTCGTTGGCGAGGAGTTCGATCCCGGGATTGTGCGAGCGCGCCTGGGTGCGATTCGCGCTCACCCCCGGCAATACCGCGTAGGCGTAGGTGGTGCGATCCGGTGCGTGGACCGACTCCAAGGTGGCATACACCCGGGTGTGTTCAGTACTCGAACCGGCGGTGTGGTTCCTCGACCAACTACCGGATCGCTCGCGCACCGAAGCACGCAACTGGGGTACGTCAAGCAGCAGGTAACCAGCCACCCCCTCCACGTGCGCCCAGGTCGGGTCGCCGACCTCGGTCGCCGCCGTGACTTCCACACCATCGACGACCAGACGGCGGTGATCCTCGCCCAGATTGCGGTGTTCGATGACCGTCTTGACCTCATTCCCGGAACCTGTGACGACGTCGCTGCCCAGGGCGATAATCATGTCCGGCAGGCAGAGCCAGGTCTTGCGCGCGTTCAGGCCCGTCCCGCCGGGACCGATGAGGTGCTGTCCGGCGAGAGCAATGTCATTGAGAGCCGCGCCACCGGTCCACTCGTTATCGGGCGTACTCAAACCCCATTGGCCTTCGGTCCGGGCGGGCAACTCGGTGGTGTCAACCGTGGTGCCTGCCGGAGCCATCAGGTCGCTGGTCGGCCAGTACTCGTCGTCGTAGTGCGCGATGTCATCAGGCAGGTACAGATATGTCATCCCGTTGGAGGTCTTGAATCCGAACTCGTTCTCACCGTTCCCGCACTCGTACCACGCAATGCGATCGGAGCACATCGCGATCGCGGTGGCCCAGTCCTCTCCCCGGTACACGAGCCGGTCCATCCGGGCGAACAGTGTCGGACCCAAAGGATCCGGAACTGGCTCGGCGCCGGAGGCCTCGAGTTCCTTGATGATGGCCACCTGGGGAACTGAGGCGCCGTCGTAGATCGACCGGTAGTCGTTGGTCTCCAGCCAGTGCAGACAGCGTCCACGCCACTGCCGGGCAGTGGCCGCTTCCACTGATTGCGCGAGGGTCGCGATGGCCTCGATTGCCATGAATCCGTTGTCGATGCTGCGTTCATGCTCTCGGGAGATGGCCCGGCCGCGCACCGGATCCATCATCTGGGCCCGGTAGATCACGGGTGCGAACGATCCCTCGACCGAGTCCAGCAGGATCTGGTGGCTCGGATCGTCGATGTCGTGGCTCGTGTCGGCAAGCAGGGCGAAGAGCCGGGACAGCGCACGGAGCAAGACCAATCCATAAGTCCCGGTGTACGGGACCGTCGAATGCTGGATGAACGAACCGTCGTAATAGAACCCATTCCCAGATTCGACGATTTGCCAAACATCGCTCAGTCCGGCCACCGCATGGGCGAGCCGGTCGGCGTCGGCTCCGGCGATCGACCGGATGATCACCGCCTGGCACAGGTCCACGCGATTCGCGCCCTCCGAGAGAGCACGGCGTGGCGAATCCTCCGGGAACTGGTACCAGGGGTCGGAAACGTAGAAGTCTATGGCATCGGCATAATCCTCGAAGTGCTCCGGCTCGATGTGGTCCGCCAGCAGAGCCATACTGTCTGCGAGCGACCGGGCGGATCCCGACTCCCACGCCCACCAGTTGCCGTACTCGGCAGTGCTGGGGTTGTAGGTGAGCACATTCGTGCGCCGGAGTGCGCCCAATGCGGTCTCAAGTGCGCTCTCATCCTCGAAGTAGTCCGAACCCGGGGTGGCCCAGGCGGTGGCGATCGCCTGGATGCGACGGAAGGTTGTGACAATGTTGCCTTCGTTTCCTTCGGGCAGGAAAGGGAGGTCGACGAAGGTGCGGGCGTCAGCACCATCGTTCACCTGAATGTCGGCGAACCAGATCGTGCCCTCCGTCCGGTCCAGCATGACGCCGACGGACAACTCGACTGCCTCGGGTGGTAACTCGACCCTTCTTTCATAGGACTGCCAGTCGAATGTTCCTCGCAGGTACGGTCCGGACCCGATCGGCACTACTACCGAGCCCTCGGCGTCGAAGGCCTGCACCCTGAGCATGCTGAATCCGCCGGATAGTCCGGTTCCCTTGACCTGGGCGGTCACGGTGAACTCACGCGGTGCACCGGGTGGGATCGGCAGGCGTTGAGTGAAAGCCAGCCGGGCATCCGCTCCGGACTCCGAGGTGATCGCCAGTGCAGCGTCGCCATCTGGGCCTACACCCTGCTCGACGGTGGCGTGGGCTGCTCCTGCCGGGTTCCAGGGAGTCCAGGCGACCGGGAACCCGTCGCTACCGACGTCACTGAAGTCTGGGTTGGTCAGGAGGTCGTATTCGGAGCCTGGCCCGTCGTCGACTTCCGTCGAGATCAGTTCGATCGCGCTCCGTGCGTCCTGGTCCAGGGCAGCCAGGGCGGGGCCGAATGCAGAGTCGTTGCTATTGACTTCGAGGCGACCGGTCAATTGGTCGACCCAACGTTGCCGTAGTTCCTCGAACTCAGCGGTGCTCATTTCAGGAGCGGCGAGCGCTGCACCGTGGAACGTATGGGTGAACATTGCCGCTAATCCCATGGCACCGGCACCCTTGAGTGCTGTTCGACGTGTGATTTCCATGGATCCTCCTTGATCGTGGACGAAACTATTACTGAAGATGATTCGATTCACTGGGTCGTCAATATGCGCTGTGCCACTCCTTCCTGTCCGGGTCAGTAGGGCGTGGCATAGATCTCCTCGACTACCTGCTCGGGGGTGTCCTGGGGGAGTGCGAGCCGTTTGAGCATCTGGAAATCGGATGTGGAGCGGGCCCAGTCGAGCAGCGCGCCGCGTAGCCGCTCCAACTCGGCATGGTGCCGGGACTCCACCGCAAGGTTGGTCATCTCACCAGGGTCAGCATGCAGATCGTGTAACTGTTCCCGGTGCTGCCCCCAGCTGTACACCACGTACTTGTAGCGATGTTCGACGACGGCGCGTCCGCGGGTGACGGGGGCTGCGGCAGTAGGGAAACTCGTCTGCACGACCAGGCGTTCCCGGTCCAGGACTTCCCCGTCACGAAGCACCGGTAGCAGGTTCTGCCCGGGGAGGTCCGGCTCAGGCCGCACCTGGGCTATCTGGGCGAGTGTCGGCAGCATGTCCAGGCACACCGACACCAGCGTGTCGGCGTCGACCCGCCCGGCGGCGACTTTCCCGGGCCAGCGCACCAGGAACGGCACGCGCACGATCTCCTCGTACAACGCCGTCTTCTGGTTCCACGCATGGCTCGCATCGCCGTCGCCATGATCGCTGGTGAAGATCACCACGGTGTCCTGTGCCAGGCCTGCCCGGTCGAGCATGTCCAGCAACTCACCAACGCGTGCGTCCATGCGCTCCACCAGGCGGGCGTAGGCATACCGGTAGTGGCGCCAGTCCTCAGGGGTGTAATCGCTTGTCCCGTAAACCTTGGCTTGGTCGTGCTGCTCCTGGCGCAGGGCTTGGGGTTCGAACGGCTGGCGGCCGAAGTTCGGCGGTAGGTTCGGGGTCTCCCTCAGCGGGGCGGCCGGGGTGTCCCCGTAGTAGAGCGGCTGATCGCGGGCGTACTCGCAGATGGTGTGCGGATCGTCGAAGGAGGCCACCAGGAAGAAGGGGCGGTCCGGGTCGCGACCGGTGGTCAGGAACCGGTCCACCGCCTCGGTGAGGCCGCGATCTCCGAAGTCCTTGATCGGCTCGAATCCGTCCCCCGGTTCGGCGCTCGGCTGCACCGCATGCCACTTGCCCGCATAGGCGCATTGGTACCCGCTGCCTTCCAGCAAGTGGCCGAGCGAGTCCGGGCCGAGCACGTCGCTGGTCACGTCGTTCGACGTCACTCCCAGCGTGTGCGGGTACTGCCCGGTGAGCAGGGAGGTGCGGGCCGGGACACATAACGGGAACGTGACGTAGGCGCGGTCCATCCTGGTGCCCTCGGTCGCTAGTCGATCCAGCGCCGGGGTGGAGAGGTCCGGGTTACCGGCATTGCTCATCATGTGCGCGGCCATCTGGTCGGCCATGATCAGCAGGATGTTCGGCCGGTCGCTCATGGCCGGAGCGGGGGTTCCTTCGGGCGGAGTCGTCATCGGCGGACGGCGCTACTTACCCATGCCCAGGGTGAGTCCCTCGGTGAGTCTCCGCCCCAGCCATAGGTAAACCGCCAGCACCGGAATGATCACCAGAACCAAGCCGGCAAACAAACCACCCCAGTCGGCGCCGCTGTAGGTCTGACGTTGCACGAAGTTGATCAAGGCGATCGGCAGGGTGTACTTGTCCGTGGTTTGCAGCAGTACGAGGGCAAGGACCGTCTCGTTCCAGTTCGAAATCAACTGCAACACGAAAGCGGTTAGGAGCCCGCCCTTCGCCAGCGGCAGCATGATGGTCCAGAACGTGCGCCCCGGCGTGCTCCCGTCCAGCGCCGCAGCCTCCTCCAGTTCACCGGGCAGGGAGCGGAAGAACGCAGTGAGCAGGAATACGGTGAAGGGCATCGACACGCCCATATACACCAGCCCGAGGCCGAAGATGCTGTTGGTCAGGCCCACCCGGGCGAGCATCACGAACAACGGCACGATGATCACCTGGACCGGGACCCCGAGCCCGAGGATGAACAGCAGGGTCACCGAACGGCTCAGCCGGGTCTCCTGGCGGGACAGATAGTAGGCAGCCGGTGCCGCGAGGGCCACGATTGCCACTGAGGCGCCCACAGTCAGGACCACGCTGTTGAACGCCGCGGTACCGAAGTTCCCGGCATTCCAGGCGGTGAGGAAGTTGTCGAACGTCCAGTTGTCGGGCAAGCCCCAGGGATTGGCGAAGATCTCCCGAGTGTCGCGGAATCCCTGCAGGACAACCCAGGCGAGCAGTGCGATGTTGAAGGCCACGAACAACCAGGTCAGGGTGATGCCGATTTTGCGGAGCGGTCCGGTCTCCGCCGCTCGCCGCAGTCCGCTCTTACGCTTACGAGTGGGGACCTGGGTAGCACTTGTCATGATGAAATCCCCATCTCAGAACTCAAGGGCTTCGCGCCGGGTGACCCGACGCAGCAGGACGATGAGCACGGCCACGAGGAGCAGTGCCAGCATGGCCGAGGCGCTGGCCATTCCGAACGAGGGGATCGACTGCCCGGAGAAGGCCATGATGTAGGTGTACACCGCGGATGTCCAGATCTCCTGCGGCGGTAGACCCACGCCGGTGGTGCCACCGAAGATCCAGACGAGTTCGAAGATCTTCACCGAGGTGATCGTCCAGAGCACGGCACAGACAGCGAAGACGTCCCACGTGAGCGGCAGGATCACGTATCGCAGCCGCTGGAACGCGCTGGCTCCGGCTAGTGCGGCGTCTTCGAAGAAGTACTCCGGGATCCGGTCCACACCGGCCATCAGGATCGTGGTGTAGTACCCCACGCTCGCCCAGGCCAGGATCGCCATCACGAGGCCGAAGAGGTTGTCCCGCGCGAGCCACAGCGGTGGATCGGACACACCGATAGCCCGCAGGAAGGTGTTCACGAGCCCGTTGGGGTTGAACGCGAAGCCCGCCAGCGCACCGAAGACCAGCGCGTTGATCAGGTGAGGGAAGAAGAGCACGTTCCTGGCGGTCCTCTTGCCCGCCATATCCCGCAGCACCAGCGTCAGGGCGAAAGCAACCACGAAGATCGTCGTGCCGACGATGAACAGGATCAACAGGGTATTGAGGAAGGACTGGAGGAAGAGGTCGTTGCGTACCAGCCGGGCGTAGTTGCGCAGTCCGACCCACTCCATCTCCCCGGCACCGGCCCAGTTGTGCAGGCTGATCCACGCCGCAGCAAGGATCGGGACGACGAAGAGGACGACGTAGAACAGCAGCGCAGGCATCACGAACGGCACGAACAACTTGCGTCGTTGGCGATCCAGGGGTGAGCGCTGGCTGGTCTTGCCGGACCGGCCGGTCGGGGCGTGCCCCGGACCGGCCGGCCGGAGGTCCTGCTCGCGTGCGAGCAGAGCACTCATCAGGCTTGGTCCTCCCAGTAGGAGATCGTGGCTTCCTTGGCTTCTTCGACGAACTCCTCTGCCGTCAGGTTGCCCAGCACGAGATCGTCGTTGATGGCCCAGAAGACGGTGTCGTTGTAGCCGGGGAAGGCCACACCATCGTTCTGCTGGTGGAAGGACTCGGCGGTGGACAGTCGCTCCATCACCGTGTCAAGAACGGGGTTGACGTCCACGTCCTGCCGGACGGGCAGTAGCCCAGCCCCCTCACCGAGCATCGTCTGGTACTCCTCCTGCAGGAAGAATGCCGCGAATTCCTGCGCCGCCTCACCGTTGTCCGCCGTTGCCGGAACCACGAACCCGGTGAAGTCCACCCGGGCACTGTCATGGGTGCCGGCAGGGAACGGGAAGGACGAGTACTCGAAGCCATCGGCCGCGTACGGAGTCGTCTCTGCTGCCGCCCACGAACCCATGAAGAGCAATGCAGCGTTACCCGATGCCCACTGTTGCTGTTGCTCCGGGAACTGACTCCCTTGGAAGCCGTCGATGAAGTAGCCGCCTTCGACGAGTTCTTGGACCCGCTGCGCCGCTTCGAGCACCGCTGGGTCATCCCAGGCGGCACCGGTCTCGTCCGAGGCCAACTCATACAGAGCCCCCGGACCCAACTCCCGCAGCAAGAGGGTTTTGAACCAGTACACGTTGTAGCCCGGGATGTCCCCGTCCAAGGCGATCGGCGTGTGTCCGTCTGCCTGGAGATCATCCAGCAGGTCGATGAACTCGTCCCACGACTGTGGAGCGTTGTCCACCAGATCCGGGTGGGCCGCAGCGTCGAACCAGATGGCGTCGGAGGTCAACTGGTAGGGGACCATCCAGTACTCACCGTCATCGAGTTGAATGTCGATGTACTCCAAGTACTGCGACGGGACGATGTCAGCCAATGTCTCGCCATTGATGTCGGCGTTCCACGCTGTCGAGAGCCCCTGTACCTGTCCGGCCGACACGACGCTGCCATAGGTGTTGACATAGGACTGGTCGACGAGGTCCGGTACCTCGGCAGTGTTGAGTGCGGGGACGAGTCGTTGGACGTTGTCCCGGCCCTGCCACTGGACGTTGACCTCGATGCCGGTCTCCTCGGTGAAGTCCTCGATCGCCTGGGCCATGACCTCCTGCTGAGCTTCGCCCTCGTTCCAGGTCGACCAGTACGTGAACTCGGTGGATTCGCCATCTTCGCCATCGGCGCTGCTTCCGGAGCATGCCGCCAGCACCAGAGCAACCGCCCCGAGAGCCCCGACCACTGCGACGCGCCGGGAATGAGAGTGCTGCATCATTGCACCTTTCTTTAGAACTGACTGAGGTATCTATTCGCTGTCTAAGTGCTCACGATGGCGTAAGACTCCAGCGATCGTCAAGAGTGACTTAGAGAGGAGTGTAGATGCGCCCATCGCGTGTCTGTGGA
>NZ_JBMPQC010000026.1:0-11217 GCF_049724975.1 Pseudactinotalea sp. Z1732
CGCCACCGCTTCAGCCACGGCAGCGCGGCCAACCCCAGGTTCGCCGCCGCGGCGGTGCCGAGCACACCGGCCAGCAGGCCCCACCACTTACCGACCGGAGCACCGGAGGCGTTGCGGCTCAGGGCCTTGCGCAACGCGAACAGCGCACCGGCCAGTTGCACCAACCCGGCTACCGGGGTGGTCCAGGCCAGGGTGGGGTGCTCGTCGGGGTCGGCGATCCGGTAGGCGGCCTCGGAGGCCTCGGTGGCGTGGCGACGCATCTGCTCCACGTTCGCCCGGGCCTGTTCCCGGGCCTGCTCGCGGGCGTCGTCGGCCACCTCGCGCATGTGCTCCACGTGCGCCCTGGCCTCGTCCGCTGCCTCGTCCATGGCGCGGCGCACCGCATCTGCCACCGTCATCGGATCCAGTTCCACCGCGCCGGGCACCTCGGCCGCCGGGATCTGGTCGTGCAGGAACCGCGTCACCACCTCCGGCAGCCCCAGGCTGGGGACGATGCCCAGCAGGCCCCGCGCACCGTCGGCCACGAGCGCCTCGGTGAGCGCGTCGGTATCGGCCTCCGGCACGGCAGCGCGCAGGCTCCGCACCAGCGCATCGGGGCCGAGTTTGTCGCGCACGAACGGCTGCACCACCTCGGCGGCCTCGGTGGGCACCACCGTGACGGTGGCGTCCCAGGAGTGCAGGTGCGCTTCGCCGGGTTCGGACAGCACGCTGATCGAGGGGAACGAGGACCCCTTCTCCAGCACCACCACCGGCAGGTGCTCATCGCGCCACTGTAGCGAGGTCAGCGCCGGGCCGTCCGGAACGAAGACCACCTGGTACTCGCCCGACTCCAGCACCCACAGCACCGTGTTGGCCTTGGTGGCCAGATCGTGCAGGTCTCGCGTGGAGGCTCGGGTGACCACCACCGCACGTTCGGGCAGCCGGGTGGAGGCCAGGTCGATCTCGGAGCCGAACGGGTCGAAGTCCTCATCGTCCTCTGTCTTGGCGCCGACGCCCTCGACCACGATCTCCTCGAAGACCACCAGTGCCTGGCACTCGGTGGCCAGCGCCTCGGCCAGGTCCGACAGATGCGGTCCGGGCACGATCTCAGTACGGCCGGCCGAGAGCACCGCCACCCGGCGCTCCTCATCCACGGCCACCGCCACCGCGACCGAGAACGGGGCGTCCGGGTCGGACTCGATCAGCCCGATCACCTGGGCACCGTCCAGGAATCCCTCGGCCCGTGCGGCGTGCGGCGTCGCGGTGCTGACCAGCCCGGCGCACCGCCGCCACCCTGTTGAACTGCTCATGGCACGAGCCTACCTACCCGACCTGTACCGGTCCTGCGCTCAGGCGGGTGCGCCGTCGATCCGGGGCCCCGCCTGGGTCAGCCCTCGGCCCGCTGGCGGGCCACCTCGTACAGCGCGATACCGATCGCGGTGCCGGCGTTGAGGGATTCCATCGAGGCCGAGATCGGGATGGAGACCAGGGCGTCGCAGGTCTCCCGGACCAACCGGCCCAGGCCCTTGCCCTCCGAGCCCAGCACCAACACCAACGGCTGGTGCACCACCGGCAACTCGGCCACCGGCGTCTGCGCCTCACCATCCAGTCCCACCACGAAGCAGCCGGCCTTCTTGTACTCACCCAGGGCCCGGACCAGGTTGGTCGCCCGGGCCACCGGAACCCGGGCCGCGGCCCCGGCGGACACCTTCCACGCCGAGGCGGTCAGTCCGGCCGAGCGCCGTTGCGGGATGAGCACCCCGTGCGCACCGAAGGCGCCGGCGCTGCGCAGGGTGGCTCCGAGGTTGCGCGGGTCAGTGACCGAGTCCAGCGCGACGATCAACGGGGCGCCCGGGGCGTCGGTGCTGAGCAGGTCCGCCGGCTCGGCATAGGTGTAGGTGGGCACCTGCAGCCCGACCCCCTGGTGCACCCCGCCATCGGTGAGACGGTCGAGTTCGGTCCGGGTCACCTCCAGCAGCGGGATGCCCCGATCGGCGATGATCTGGCGGATCTCGGCGGTGCGCTCATCCCCACCGACGCCGGTGGCCACGTACACGGTGGAGGCCGGGATGTCCGCCCGCAGGGCTTCCAGCACCGAGTTGCGCCCCCCGATCACCTCATAGGGCCGGTCTCCCGCGGCTCGGGACCTGCGTGGCGCGGAGCGTTCGGCACTGGCCTTGCGCTTGGCTGCCGGGTGGTAGGGGCGGTCCTCGGCCTTGGGGGTGGGACCTTTGCCGCGCAGCGACTTGCGACCCTGCCCGCCGGATCCGACCTGGGCGCCCTTCTTGGTCCCGGTCTTGCGGACGGCGCCGCGGCGCTTGGAGTTACCGGCCATCAGTGATCCCCTCGCAGGCTCCAGCGGGCACCGCCGGAGGAGTCCTCCACCACCACACCGGCGGCTTGGAGCTGGTCGCGCAGTTCGTCGGCTCGCGCCCAGTCCTTGTCCGCGCGGGCCCGCGCGCGAGCGGTGAGCACCTGGGAGATGAGCGCGTCGAGCACCGCGGAAGTCCCGTCGTCACCGGTTTCGGCCGCCCCGCGCCAGGGCTCGGCATACGGGTCCAGACCGAGCACGGCGAGCATGGCGCGCACCTGCAGGGCGATCTCGCCGGCCTCCCGGCCCGCGGCGAGGGCGCTGTTGCCGTGGCGCACGTGCTCGTGCACCGCGGCCAGGGCCGCCGAGACGTTCAGATCCTCGTCCATCGCGGCGCTGAAGGCCCCGGGCAACTCCACCTGGTCCAGTTCCCGCGCGGTGGCGGTGGCGATCCGCCCGGCCGGATCGGTCCCAGCGGCACCGGCCCGGTCCAGCAGTCCGGTGATGCGCTGCCAGGCGGCGGCGGCATCGGAGAGGGTGGAGTCGGAGAATTCCAGTGCGGACCGGTAGTGCACCGCTCCGAGGGCGTAGCGCAGCACCATCGGGGAGGTGCGCTGGAGCACGACCTCGGTGAGCAGGGAGTTGCCCAGCGACTTGCTCATCTTCTCCCCGCCGGTGGTGACCCAGGCGTTGTGCATCCACAGCCTGGCGAAGCCCCAGCCGGCGGCCCAGGACTGGGCCTGCTCGTTCTCGTGGTGCGGAAAACGCAGGTCGATCCCGCCGCCGTGGATGTCGAAGGAGGTACCCAGGTACTTGCGCGCCATCGCCGAGCACTCCAGGTGCCACCCGGGCCGTCCGCGGCCGTGGGGCGTGGGCCAGGCCGCGGTAGCGGGCTCGCCCTCCTTGTGCGCCTTCCACAGCGCGAAGTCGTGCGGGTTGCGCTTGTCCGAGGCGGCCTCCTCCACGGTGGTCATGTTCTCCACCAGTTGGCGGGTCAACGCCCCGTAGCTGCCGAAACTGTGCACGTCGAAGTACACGTTCCCGGGATCCCCGGTGTAGGCATGGCCACGTTCGATGAGCAACTCGATGAGTTCGACCATCTCGGTGATGTGACCGGTGGCCCGGGGTTCATAGGTGGGCGCAGCGACCCCGAGCGCGTCGTAGGCGCGGGCGAACTCGCGCTCGTACCGGTAGGCCCAGGCCCACCAGGGCACACCGGCCTCGGCGGACTTGGACAGGATCTTGTCGTCGATGTCGGTGACGTTGCGCACCAGCGTCACCTGGTAGCCGCTGCGGCGCAACCAGCGGGTGAGGATGTCGAAGGCGACGGCGGAGCGCATGTGCCCGATGTGCGGGGAGCCCTGCACGGTGGCACCGCACAGGTAGATGCCCACCTTGCCCGGGACCTCGGGCTCGAAGCGGCGCACCTCGCGGGTGGCGGAGTCATACAGATGCAGCGACATTCAGTCGAGTTTATCGGTGCCGGCCGCCCCCGGGCGCCGCACCCTGCCAGGGGCGGCGGACTCCCGCCGACCGGTGCACCCTGACCGACCTGCCAGCTGCTGCTCGCCGCGTAACCAGGGACGCTCCCGGGCACCCTCAACCGGCGCCGGCCACCACCAGCGCGGTGGCGATCGCGGCCAGCCCTTCGCCGCGGCCGGTCAGGCCCAGCCCGTCGGTGGTGGTGGCGCTCAGGGTCACGGGTGCACCGGTGGCCGCGGACAGCAACTCCTGGGCACGGCCGCGGTGCGGGGCGAGCCTGGGCCGGTTCCCGATCACCTGCACGGCCACGTTCCCGACCACGAAGCCCGCGGCGCGGACCCGGCGCGCCGCCTCGCCCAGGATCGCGGTGCCGGCGGCCCCGGCCCAGCGTGGGTCGCTGGTGCCGAACACCGAACCCAGGTCCCCCACCCCGGCGGCCACCAGCAAGGCGTCGGCGGCGGCGTGGGCGGCTACATCGCCGTCGGAGTGCCCGGTCAGGGCGATCTCATCCGGGAAGTAGATGCCGGCCAGGTACAGCCCGGACGTGCCATCGGTGGCGAAGGCGTGCACGTCCACACCGATACCGGTGCGCGGCACGGGCACTCGCGGGCTGCTCACCGGCTCACCAGCCCTCGTTCAGGTACATCTGGGCCACGGCCAGATCGTGCGGGTCGGTGATCTTCATCGCCGCGCGCTCCCCGGCCACCACGTGCACCTCGAGCGCGAGCGCCTCAACCAGGGCGGCGTCATCGGTGGCTGCGCTGTACTCGTGACGCCCGCGTGCGGCCCCGGAAGCGTGCGCCCGCCGCAGCACCTCGGCTCGGAAGCCCTGCGGGGTCTGCATGGCCCGGAGCCGGCCCCGCTCCACCACACCGCGGGCGCGGGCGGTGTCCTGCTCATCGACCATCCTGATCGTGTCGGTCACCGCCAGTCCGGGCACCACCGCGTCATGGCCGCCCTGGACGGCCCGGATCACCCGGGTGATCATCGACGACGGCGCGAGCGGGCGGGCGGCGTCGTGCACCAGGATCACCTCGTGTCCGGCACCGAGGCGCTCCAGTCCCGCGGCGACCGAGGCCTGCCGAGAGGGGTAGGTGCCCTCCACCACGTCAACCTCGACCCGGTCGGCGCCCGCTTGGCCCTCCGGCGACGCCTCGTGATCGGCAAAGGCCGCCAACGCGGCCCGGCGGACCTGCTCCCCGTGGCCGCGGGGCGCGGTCACCACGATGGTGCGCACCAGGCCGGTCGCCCGCAGACGGCTGACCGCGTGGGTGACCAGGGACCGGCCGCCCAGCATCGCCAGGGCCTTGGGTTCCGGACCGCCGAGCCGGGTTCCGGCACCGGCCGCGACCAGTACCACCCCGGCGTTCGGTGCCAACGGCGGCTCCGGCGTCGGCCGCCGGTTCAGGAGGCCAGGACCTCGTCGAGCCGGGCCTCGGCCTGCTCTTCCTCGGTCTTCTCCGCAAGCGCGAGCTCGGAGACCAGGATCTGGCGGGCCCGGGCGAGCATCCGCTTCTCCCCGGCCGACAGTCCGCGGTCCGCGTCCCGTCGGGACAGGTCCCGGACCACCTCGGCCACCTTGATCACGTCTCCGGAGGCGATCTTCTCCACGTTCGCCTTGTACCGCCGCGACCAGTTGGTCGGCTCCTCGGTGTACGGGGCGCGCAGGACGTCGAACACCTCCTCCAAGCCTTCGGCGTCCACCACGTCGCGGACGCCGACCAGATCGACGTTGTCCGCCGGGACCTCGATCGTCAGATCACCCTGAGCGACCTTGAGCCGGAGATAGAGCTTCTCCTCACCGCGGATGATTCGTTTGGAGATTTCTTCGATCAGAGCCGCACCGTGGTGCGGGTAGACGACGGTTTCGCCGACTGTGAAGGACATGTGCAGGCACTCCCCTTTCGCGGAAGTCAAGTTTACCACGCCGTGACCTGGGCATTGGCCCCTGGTTCGGCTCCCCGAACCGGGCCGCGAACACTGCACAGGCACCGGTCCGTCCCCACCCGCCGTACCCGCCCGTACCGCCGCCTGAGCACCGGTGTCCCGCTCGGAGGGGCCGGTGACTGCCCCTGGGCCGCACACAGTAGGCTGGTACCCGCGGCACGACAGGGCCGCGACCGATCTGTTGCACACGTTCGATCCCACCACGCCGTCCCAGCCAGAAGGAGTGAGCCCGTGGCCCGCAGCGAGCACCACGCCCGCCTCCGCCGCCCTCTCATCGCCGTGGCCCTTGCGGTCATGCTCGTCCTCGGTGCGTGCACGCCACCGATGACCATGAACCAGTACGCCGCCGGCGATGGTGCCCGGGCCGACCTGGGCAGCCAGGTCAAGGTGGAGAACCTGCTGGTGATCACGGAAGCAGAGGGCTCAGCCGGCACCCTGGTGGGCGGAGTGGTGAACCTGTGGGACCAGGAGGCTGAGGTGAGCCTGTCCGTGCAGGACATGGGCGAAGCGGTCACGGTCACGGTGGACCCGGCGGCCACACTGCTGCTGCACCCCGAGCACGAGTCCGTGGTGCTGCCCTCGGTCCCGGTCGCGCCGGGGGCGACGCTGGAGATACAGATCTCCACGGACAATTCAGGCTCGATCACCGTCCCGGTGCCGGTGCTGGACGGGACGCTCGATCCCTACCAGGACTACCTACCCGAGGGGTAACGAGGGCGGGCCCTGAATTCCTGGGCTCGTCGACCGGGCCCCTGGTCTCGTCGGGGGCCTCAGGTCTCGTCGACGAGTTTGTACCCCAGGCCACGCACCGTCAGCAGCACGGTGGGGCGGACCGGATCGGGCTCGATCTTGGCCCGGATCCGCTTCACGTGCACATCCAGGGTCTTGGTGTCGCCGACGTAGTCCGCGCCCCAGACCCGGTCGATCAGCTGACCGCGGGTCAGCACCCGGTCGGGGTTGCGCAGGAACAGCTCCAGTAGCTCGAACTCCCGCAGCGGCATCGAGATCTCGGCGCCGTCCACGGTGACCACGTGCCGGTCGGTGTCCATCACCACCCGGCCCACGCTCAGGACGTCGGGGGCCTCGGCATCCTGGGCCTCCCCGCCCCGGCGCAGGACGGCGCGGATGCGGGCCAGCAGCTCCCGGAAGGAGTAGGGCTTGGTGACGTAGTCGTCCGCCCCCAGTTCCAGGCCCACGACCTTGTCGATCTCGGAGTCCTTGGCGGTGAGCATGATCACCGGCACGGTGCTGCGGGTGCGAAGTTCCCGGCACACCTCGGTGCCGGACAGGCCCGGCAGCATCAGGTCCAGCAGCACCAGGTCGGCTGCCTGCCGGTCGAAGGCGTTCAGCCCCTCATCGCCGGAGGCGACCGCCTCCACTGCGAACCCTTCCCGGGTGAGTTGGTAGACCAGCGAGTCACGGTACGACTCCTCGTCCTCCACAACCAGGATGCGCGTCACGATTCCTCTTCTCCTTCATCACCGGATCCGGCGACCGCCGGGTCCACCTCAGGGATGCGAAGCGTGAAGGTCGACCCGCGCCCCTTGGTGGACCACACGGTGACCTCGCCGCCGTGATTGGCCGCGACATGCTTCACGATACTCAGTCCCAGACCGGTGCCGCCGGTCTCGCGGGAGCGGGCCGGGTCGATCCGGTAGAACCGCTCGAAGACCCGCTGGGCGTCCTCGGACTTGATACCCGCGCCCTGGTCCACCACCGCGATCTCCACCACCCCGTCCACCGTGCGCACCCCCACGCGAACAGGTGAGCCGTACGGGGAGTACCGCACCGCGTTGTCCAGCAGATTGCGCACCGCGGTCACCAGCAGCCCGTGATCGCCAAGCACCTGGACACCGGCCTCACCGCCCACGGTCAGGCTCATCTCCCGGGCGTCGGCTTCCATCCGGGCCCGGTCGATCGCCTCCTCGATCACGTCGTCGATCGATACCGGGAGGAAGTCGACCACCTCCTCCGGTGCCTGCAGCCGGGAGAGTTCGATGATCTCCTGCACCAGCGCGGACAGCCGCACCGCTTCCCGCTGCATCCGGGACGCGAAGTGCCGCACCGCCTCGGGGTCGTCGGCGGCGTCGGCTGCGGTCTCGGCCAGCAGCGCGATCGCCCCGACCGGGGTCTTGAGTTCATGGGAGACGTTCGCCACGAAGTCGCGGCGGACCTCCTCCACCCGCCGCTCCGCGGTGCGATCGTCGGCGAGCAGGAGGACCCGGTCCCCGGGCAACGGGGCGACCCGCACGTCCACGGCCAGGGTGTCCGAGCCGGGCACCTTCGAACGGGGCAGCGTCAACTGGGCGTCGTGGACGTGCCCGTCCCGGCGCGCCCGGGCCACCAGATCGTCGAGGGAGGCCTGGGTCAGCGAGCCACCGCGCACCAGGCCCAGGGAGTAGGCCGGCGGGGTGGCGCGCAAGACCTCGTCGTCGGGCCCGAGCACCACCGAGACCGATCGCAGCACCGACAGGACGCTGGCGACGTCGTCGTCGACCTTACGCAGGGCGCCACCGGCGCCCTGCTCCTCGCCGGAGCTACTACGAGAGTTCCACAGTCCGAAGGCGCCAACGCCGAGGGCCACACCCACCAGGGCGGCCAGAAGGAGCCAGACACCGTCCACATCGGCCACCTTATGACCTGTGGGGCGCTCCGGGCGCATCCGGATGGCCCGCACGGTCAGGAGTTCATCACCCGCACACGTCGCGTTCACCTCCGGCGTGAGAGGGTAGTGAGGTGCAGTGGACACGAGCGGTGTTCACCCGTGAACCGAGGAGTTGTCCCCGTGCGTGCGATCTTCGATCAGGAACTGAGCCAGATCGGCGAGGATCTGCTCCACATGGCGACCCTCGTGGCCACGGCGATCCGGGATGCGAGCCGGGCGCTGGCCACCGCAGATCTTCAACTCGCCGAGCAGGTCATCGAGGCCGACCTCGCGCTGGATGAACTGGAGCGGGAACTGGACGAACGGTGCGTCATCCTGCTGGCCCGCCAGCAGCCGGTGGCCACCGACCTGCGCGTGGTGGTCTCCGGTCTCCGGATCAGTGCCTCGATCGAGCGCATGGGTGACCTGGCCCGGCACGTGGCCCAGGTGGCCCGGCTGCGTTACCCCGAGAAGGTGCTACCGGAGTCGATCCAGCCGTTGTTCGACGAGTTCGCCGTGGCCGCGGAGAAGGTGGCGGTGGACCTGGTCGAACTCCTGCAGAGCCACGATCTGGACAAGGCCGCCCAGGTGGAGAAGGACGACGACATCCTCGATGAGCTCCACCGGCAGTCGTTCACGTCCACGCTGGGGCCGGACTGGGACGGCAACGTCAGCCAGACCGTGGACGTGACGCTGCTGGGCCGCTTCTACGAGCGTTTCGGTGACCACGCGGTCTCGGTGGCGAGCCGGATCACCTACCTGGTGACCGGGGACCTGGGCGACGGCGAGCCGAACAACCTCTGAGGCGCCCGGCCATGAGGCCGCAGGTCCTCGCCCCGCCGGGCAGCGCGGAGTGGTTCAGCGCCCCTGGGCAGCGACCGCCGCGATGGCTTCCTTCGCCGCATCCGGGTCCAGGTAGGTGCCGCCGGCCTTGACCGGCGTGAGGGACTCGTCCAGTTCGTAGACCAGCGGGATTCCTGTGGGCACGTTCAGACCTGCGATGGTCTGGTCGTCCACCCCGTCCAGGTGCTTGATGATCGCCCGCAGGGAGTTGCCGTGCGCGGCCACCAGGACCACCTTGCCGGCCCTCAGGTCCGGCACCACGGCGTCGTTCCAGTACGGCAGCGCGCGCTCGAGGACGTCCTTGAGGCACTCCGTGGTCGGAATCGGCTCGCCGGCGTAGCGCGGGTCTCCGTCCTGGGAGTAGGTCGAGCCGAGTTCGATCTCCGGCGGCGGCACGTCGTAGGAACGGCGCCAGGTCATGAACTGGTCCTCGCCGAACTCCTCGCGGATCTGCTTCTTGTCCTTGCCCTGCAGCGCGCCGTAGTGACGCTCGTTCAGGCGCCAGTGGCGGTGCACCGGGATCCAGTGCCGGTCCGCAGCGTCCAGGGTCAGGTTCGCGGTGGTGATGGCCCGGCGCAGCAGCGAGGTGTGCAGCACCTCGGGCAGCACACCGGCCTCCACGAGCAGTTCCCCGCCCCGGACGGCTTCGGCCTCGCCCCGCTCCGACAGCGGCACGTCCACCCAACCGGTGAACAGGTTCTTCGCGTTCCACTCGCTCTCGCCGTGGCGGAGCAGCACCAGGGTGTAGGTCATGGCATCAGTCTGCCGCATGCGACCCGGACCGGTCACATCGGCGGCCTGGTGACAGCGGCCGACCGGCGTCACATGGGCAGGATGAACATCGGGCGCGGGATCTCGATCTCGTGCTGCACCGGCCCGACCGCACCCTGGTACCGGCCCTCGGGGTCGCCCCGAGGGGTGAACGGGTGGATCAGCACCCGATCCTCGCGTTCGCCGGCCACCAGCAGGTTCGGCCCGCTCAGCGCCATGTGCCGGGGCCACGCCCCGGTGTGCACTTCACCCGCGAGTTCCAGCCGGGCCCCGTCGTCATGCACGGTGAAGGTGGAGACCGAGTCGGAACCGCGCGAAGCCACCAGCACCACGCCGCTGGAGAACAGGATGTGGGAGAGATAATAGGCGTCCTCGGAGCGGCCCGGAAGCGTCGCGGCCCGGACTTGTTGGACAACCTCACCCCGGCCGGTGTTCTCGTCCCACTCCAGGACCAGGACCTCACCGGACAGTTCGCCGCTGATGTAGAGGTATCTCCCCGATCCGGCGACGTGTCGCGGTCCGCTGCCCGCCGGGAGCGAGGTGATCACCGGATCAGGATCGGGCCGACCGCTCTCGAGGGGGTAGGCGCGGACCTCATCGGTACCCAGGTCCGCTACCAGGAGGTAGCCCCCGCCCGGGGAGATCCGGGTCGAGTGCGCATGCGGGCCCTCCTGACGGTCCGGGTTCGGCCCGGTCCCGGCGTGGCCGAAGGTGAGCACGTGGTCGGAGACGTCTCCTGCCTCGGTCAACTCCACCGCGGAGAGCACCCCGTCACCGTAGTTGGCCACGTACAACCAGCGTCCTTGTGGATGGACGCGCAGGTGGCACGGGCCCGACCCACCGGTGGCCACCGACCGGACCTGGCCCAACGTGCAGTCCGCCCCGAACGCGTAGGAGATGACCCGGCCGCCGTCCTGCTCCGAGACGGCGTAGAGGCGGTCCGCGGACGGGTGCAGGGTGAGGTAGGTGGCACGGGACGCAGCGATCGTGCGCACCACATCGACGCCATCCCAATCCCCCGCCGGGCCGGGTCGCTGGATCCGCCAGATGCCCTCAGGGTCGGGACCCTCGTTGGCGTCCGTGCCTACCCAGATTTGCCGGTAAACAGTCATGGCACCCACGTTAACGTGAATGCCATGGCTGGTCCTGAGTTCGGTCATTCGTTTAGTGCCTGAGATTTCCTGGTCGTGAGGGCGTCGATGATCGCTCGTCGGTCGGGGTCGATCTGGGGCGGGATGGT
>NZ_JBMPQC010000026.1:11227-13306 GCF_049724975.1 Pseudactinotalea sp. Z1732
TCTTCGACGATTACAACGGCGAGATTGCCGTTGTCACCCTCGACCCTGACTTGGAGTTGTACTTCGACTGAAGGGCGGCCGACGGCCTCGCATCAGCAGCGTGAGGAGCGCGACGGTCCCATCGGGCAAATGCGATTGACCAAGATATCCACAGCCCCGGGGAGCGTCCCGCCCTTTTTGCGCCGCCCGTGGCTACGTTTGGACCATGACTGCGGATACGGCACCCGATCCCTTCTTGGCACGGCCGCTGTACACCTTTCGCGAGGCGGCCGCCATCGTTGGTGTGCCGCCATCCAACCTGAGTTCGGTCATTCGTTTAGTGCCTGAGATTTCCTGGTCGTGAGGGCGTCGATGATCGCTCGTCGGTCGGGGTCGATCTGGGGCGGGATGGTCTGGGTGGCGCCGTTGGCGGTGATGGTCGCTGAGCGCAGGGGCCTGAGCTGGCGGATGACGTTGCGGATCGCGAGGCCGGAGCGCCGCTGGACCTCGCGCGAGACGGCCAGGGCGGTGAACACGATGGTCAGGTGGGCCTCGATGGCGTCGCGGGTCCGTACGAACATCGGCCTGGCGGCCAGGTCGGTCTTGGACATCCGGAACGACTGCTCGACGTGCCAGAGCTGGTGGTAGGACCCGGTGACCTCACCGGCCGCCATCAGCTTGGCGGGGATATTGGTGACGTAGCCCTTCAGCCCGACCAGGCGCCGCGCGCGGGCCAGGGCGGCCTCGTCCAGGCTGCGCGTGTCACCGGTGGTCTTGACGAATCTGGGGGTCCGGGCGGCTTTCTCACCGGCGATGACCGCTCGGGCGCGGTTCTCCTGCAACGTCAACGTCTTGCTATCGCGCGCCGCCCGCTTGGCCGAGTAGGCCCACACCGCCCGCCACGACCCGGGATGCTGCTCGGGGTCCCAGACCGGCTCGGCACGCAGCGCTTCGTCGTTCTCACTGCGCCGGCCGGTGCGGGGCGTGATGGTGTCGATGACCTGCCCGTCGCTGAACGCATCGCCGTGCCAGCGGAAGTGCGAGGCCAGGTCCAGCGGCGCCTTGGTCACTCTGGAGCCGACGATGAACCGCAGGTTCGCCTCCTCCAACGCGGCCAGGTTGCCCGCCGAGAGCATGCCGGCATCGGCCACGACGACCATGTCCTCGATGCCGTGGCGGTTCTGGAACTGCTTGATGATCGGGATGATCGTGGATGTCTCGGCCTGGTTGCCCTCATAGCAGCAGATCTCCAGGGGGAACCCGTGCCGGTCGACGAGCAGACCCACAACGATCTGTGGGTCGACGCGGCGTTCCTTGGAGTAGCCGACCTTGCGCAGGTCGTCCTCCTTCTCGGCCTCGAAGTACAACGTGGTCACGTCGTACAAGCACAGCGAGACATCACCACTGTGCGCGGCGTGGGTGAAGCACAGTTCGGCGACGTTGTCGCGGTAGGCCCCCGGGCCCTCGCCGGCTGCCGCCCGAGTCAGGGTGCGGCGCATTGTCTTCTCACTCGCCGGCCTCACGCCCAAGTCGCTCAGCACACGGCCGGTGTCCAGGATCGAGGTCGGCTCCACGATCCGGGCGATCACCAGATCTCGAAACACCGCGTCACCGATCGTGTCGAACCCCAGCTCGGTGAACACCGCGCTCAGCGCGTCATACAGCACCCGCGAGGAAGTCCCCACCACCCGCGGCGCAGGAACCGGCCCGCGTTCACGTGCTGCCGAGCCTGCCTCGTCGAAGAGCGCCGCCGCCCGCGGCTGGCCGATCAGCGTCGCCCTGGGCGCGGCCGGCTCCAGGCCGAGGTCGAACTCGCCCTGCCCTGGGTCCTCCAACAGCTCCCGCGCCCGCTCAACGAGCAGCCCGAGCTCGGCCTCGGTATGCGCCGACCCGATATGGGCCACGATCCGCCGCCGGCCATCGACGTACTCAGCGATCTGCACGGCCGTCGCTCCCGAAGCCGTCCGTACCCGCCGAATCCACGCCACACGCCCCACGGTAGAGCACCAATTAGTGCCACAGATCGGCGTCCCGCGGACCCATCGGCGCAGGTCAGCGAGTTACACCGTCACAGATCGCGACGCCGTGACCGAACTCAGG
>NZ_JBMPQC010000027.1:0-11896 GCF_049724975.1 Pseudactinotalea sp. Z1732
TTGCACCGTGTGGAAGGGGTCCATCACCGGTGTGGCCTGCGGCAGTGCTTCTTTGGTGGCGCTGTGATAGCCGGTGAAGCCATCCATGGTGACCACCTCGATGCGGTCGCGGAACTCCTGGGTGCGCTCGGCCAACCAGTCGGTGAGTACCTTCGCCGAACGGCCTGCTTGCACATCCAGCAGCCGCGCCGGCCCGGTGCCCTCGATCGTGGGGGTCAGATCTACCAGGATCGTGACATACGAGTCCTCACCGCCGCCGCGCACGTGTTTCCACTTGTGCTCATCGACCCCCAAGATCCGCACCCCTTCCAGGTGGGTCGGGTCGTCATAGACCAGGGTGCGGGCGGCATCGACCGCGAGGTTATTGACCAGGTCCCATCCCAGTCCCAGGGCCCGGGCCACGGCGCTGATGCTCATCTTGTCGATCGCCAAGCGCTGCAGGATCCACCGGGTGCACCGGTTGGTGGTCTTGGCCCCCACCGCGGCGCAGTCCAGCCGTTGCTGGAAGATCCGCTGCGGGCACTGGGTCCCGGTGCACCGATAGCGAGGCAGGCGCACGTGCAACCTGGTGGGATGGCCGGCCACCGGTACGTCGGTCAGCACCCGCACCACGTGATCCCGCAGGACCCCTTCGGCCCCGCAGGACGGGCAGAACGGCAACCCCTGGCGCGGTCGGGCCTGGATGATGGTGACGTCTGCGGCGTCGATGCTGGCCCCGGTGATCATCAGGTCCAACTCCGCGGTGCGACAGATGACATCAGCAACAGGGCAACCAGAAACAGCGGCAGAGCAGGTAGATTTCATCGCGGGCCTTGGGTGTTCGGATCGGACTGGTTAGCACCTCCAATCCTCACCCAAGGCCCACCCGCTCACGGCCCACCACGCCACACTCGATCAGCCCCTCAACGCACCCTCAAACCGGAAGAGCCGAATAAGTTCGACATGCGAGGTATCCACAGGCCCAGGAAGCGCTCGTCGCGCCCAGGTTGAACCGACGCGTCTGCGACGCTCATCACTCCACCCCCGCCTCCCGCCGCGTCCGCGCATTGGCATGCACCGACCACCGCGGCACCCACCGCCCCAGCGCCGCGATCACCGCGCCCGAGAACCCGGGACGGTTCTCCGTGCGGTGCCAGGCCGGATTGTGCGTGCCGTAGTCGAGGGCGAGTTCACGAACATAAAGGACCCAATCAGGTCCGGTTCGAGGTGGCCCCCCTCGTAGACGCGGTCGAAGTCCTCCCAGACCGTCCTCTCTGGTCGAAAACGGCACCAACCTTGAACGATTCGTCCTACACAGCAATGACGGATTCTGCCATCCACGAGGCCGCCACCATCGCCGGCCCGTCCCCCACCTTCGCCGCCAGCGCCCCAACCGGCACATCGGTTAGGACCTTGCCCACCGCCAACAACGCCACCATCACCGCCGCCGTCGCAGCTCCCGCCCAGGGCAGTGGTGGACACCGCGATCATCGGCATCATCGCCCCCACGGCGATCTCGAACAGCAGCGTGGGCAGATACACCCCTGCCAGCAACGCCCGCAGCGAGACTGCGGCGCTCGGGGCGTGGGGTCGTGGGCGTCTATCTACGCCGCATTGTTCCCTACCGCTCGGGGTACTCCTTCCTACAGTCAAAGGCGGACGACGGCGGCGCTCACCTTAAGAGTCCAACGGCTCGGTTCGGTGCCCGACCAGGGTGTGCGTGCACGTCACGGTCCTGCCCGACCGCTCCGCCCGTCAGAGCAGATCCAGTCAATGACGACGGATCGTGACAACTCCTTGAGAGTTTAAATTTACGGTGGGCCCTAATCTGAAAGAGAAGTTGGAGGTGGCGATCTTGTTGCTGATCTGGCGAAAACTGTTAAGCAAACACGAAGTGTGCGCTCCTTCCAGCGCCGTCGCCGCGAGTGAGGACGTCGCCCTCTAGACGCTCGAGCACCCCTAGCGCGCCCTGCTGCGTCAGGCCGCTCAGCACCGCAAAATCGCCTGAGGTGATGCGGTCGTGGCGGTCGCCCCATTCCTGGACCACTCGTCTTGCCTCGTCGGCGGTCGGCGCCACATACCAAAGCACCCCTCGGCGCTTGAGGTCCACGGTGTCGTTTCGGTTGCCCAGGACTGCCTTCCGAGCCGCGCGCGACAACACCCAGACGTCCTTGTGAGGCTCAATGACCGGCTGAGCCTCAAGCACGCAGCGCGCGGTAATTTCGAGTGCCTCGACTGCCTCAGGCGGCGTTCGTTGCAGAACTGCTGCAATGTGCGCTGCATCGACGAATGGGGTGTACAGGAGCGTGTGAACGATGAGGGCAACCTGTACGTCACGTTGCCTGGCGGCAGGCTGAAGGCGCTTCGTAAGTCGCATGATCGGGATGACAGGTGTCCCACCCACGAGCCGAGTGCGGACGCGGGGCCCCGGCTCCTCGGCGATGAAGGGCGGCTGGTGTCCAAGAGTGACCATTTCGCGGTACATCCGGTCCACCCCGATCCCTTGCTTGTCCACCAATCCGAGCGCTAGGGCAGCGTCTGCCAACGCAGGGGATCGGCTGAATCGTTGTGTGAGTAGGTTGTCACTGGTGACGCCCCCGACAAAACCTCCTGGCGATACAACCGTCAGCGACCTGTCCTCCTCGACCCAGGTGACAGTGGTGGCAGCATGCTGATTCCAATCTCGGTGGACGATGCCATTGAGGATCGCTTCTCTGGCGGACCTGCTCGGTACGAGCCGCACTACGCCCTCGGCGAATCGGCCTTCGAGGGTGACACGATCATTCGCCGCATCCAACAGCGCCTCAACGCGTGCGATTTGTTCCAGCAGGCTCATCCCCTGGAAACTCTCCTCCCGGGCGAGGACGTCACCGCCTTCCACATCGAGGCGTGACCAGTTCAGCCAAGCCCGTGGAGCGGGGCAAAACAAAAGCGCGCCCGCTTCTGTGAGAAAACCATCAACGGTGAGAAGCCCGAGTCGGCGCAACATCTCCGCTGGTGCCGCCACCGACAATTCGAGACTGGCTTCGTCCTGGGCCTCTCGCCGCTCCAGATGTTCGCGCGCCACAGCGAGCGCTGCCTGCGTCACGTTGTCCATCGCCATCGAACTTGGCCTAGCCATTTGGTCCCACCCGGATCGGCCTTGACGGTGGAGCCACCATTGGCCTCGGTCAATCGGAACGGACTCTGGCCCAACGCGCCATCGGAGCCGATCGCTCGTATCTTCGACTGGCTCCCGCGCCTCCGGCACATAGATGACCAGGAGGCGGATTCCCTGCTCGTAGCGCACGACGACGTCCGGAGCGAGGTCGACCCGACGGTAGATCTGCTGCCGAAGCCATTCCGCGTCGAGTTCAGTACCGAGAAGATCCCCGGTCTTGTTCTCGATTCCGATGATCAGTGCTCCTCCGCCAGGAGTGTTCGCCATCGCTGCCACTTCATCTGCGAGATGATCAGCAGCCTTAACATTCTCTGGCTCTCCGGGCAGCAACACACCGCCCGAACCCCGCCGGCCCGCTTCTTCCTTGACATCCACTCGTTGTCGCTCGGCTGCATCCGGCAAACTGCCATGACGGATTGCCTCGAGGCAACGTTCTACGGCCATCTCCGTTCGGTTGCGGTCCACGATAAGTTCGGTGCCCGGCTGGAAGTGAATCGAGTCGCGCGAATCGATCATAAGTTTAAGTTTAGCAGGGTGCCTAAACTTAAACTACAGCCACGGTTGGCATGTTGTTGTTGAATCGCGACCGCTGCCGTGGCGCCGCAACGGGGGGATCATCGCAGTGAGGCAAGCGGGCGAGACTGGCGCGCAAGCCCGTAGTCGACATCGCAGGCGTCCGCACGAACAACACGACCCTCACACCCCCGCCTCCCGCCGCGTCCGCGCATTGGCGTGCACCGACCATCGCGGCACCCACCGCCCCAGGGCCGCAATCACGGCGCCCGAGAGCACCCCCATCGACACGATCCCGGCGGCCAGCGATCCGAGCGCCGCGCCTGCCGACACCACCAAAGGGCCAGCTGCCCCGCCGGTGTCGGCGAACAGCCGCCAGATCCCCAGGAACTGGGCGCGCTGGCCCGGCGGTGCGGTATCGGCCCCGAGCGTCATCAGGATCCCCGAGCCGATGCCATTGCCGAACCCCAGCACCATCGCCACCACCGACACCCCCACCAGCGTGGAGGTGAGCGGTAACAGCAGCATCGCCAGGCCCATCACTGCCATGGAGGGGATCGCCACCCACAGCCGCCCGAACCGGTCCATTACCTTGCCCGCCGGGTAGAACAGCAGCATGTCGATCGCCCCGGATAACCCGAACACCAACGACGTCGTGGAGGGGTCGAAACCGAGGGACTCGGTCCACACCGGCAGCACCGTGTTGCGCGCCCCGCGCACTGCGCTCACCCCGAGCACTGCGACCCCGAGGGTGACGAAGACGCGCCGGTGCTCGCGCAACACCGCCAGCACCGCCGGGCGTCCGCCCCTCGGAGCGGCGGTGTGCGCCAGGTGCTTGGCCGGGTCACGAACACCGACGACGACGGCGGCCGCGGCCAGGGAGGTCACCACTCCCACCCAGTAGGACCGGGATGGCTCCTGCGACCCAGCCATCGCCAGGGCGCCCACGAACGGGCCCAGGAACAACCCGATCCGGGCCACCCCGCCCAGGGTGGACAGCGCCCGGGCGCGGCGCAGTGGGTGGATCACGGCGGTCAGGTAGGACTGGCGGGCCAGTCCGTACACCGCCTCGCACGCCCCCACTAGCAGCACCCCGATCGCCAAGGTGACCAGGTTCGGTGCCAGGGCGAGCCCGGCCAGGGCGAGCACCGCCAACCCCGAGGCCGCCACCATCGCCGGCCGGTCCCCCACCTTCGCGGCCAGTGCACCGGCGGGCACGTCGGCCAGGATCTTGCCGACCGCCAGCAGCGACACCATTAGTGCCGCGGTGGACAGGCTCCCGCCCAGGCTGGTGGTGGACACCGCGATCATCGGCATCATCGCGCCCACGCCGATCTCAAACAACAGCGTGGGCAAATAGACCCCGGGCAGCAGGGCGCGCAGGGAGACCACGGTGCTCGATCGGTCAGAAGGGGTCATCGCCACGCATTCTCCCGCACGGCATCAACGAGGGACGATCCCCCGTTCCTTGGCACACCCACCTCCTGTGCATCCGCAGTAGGACACTCGCGCCGACGACGATGCACGGGCGGCCCTTGACGTGCGCGCCGAGCCTTAGTCGCTGGAGTGATGAAACTGGCCTCGGACATCGCGTCCACCTTCCGCGCGCACGCAGATCCTCACGACCGACGACGAACCCCCATTGCGGCCGACGCCCACCCGTGCGCATGTGCACAACTGTCTGGTACCGCCCGCACCCGGGGGCGCCTGGCCACTGGCTCGTTGGTGGCAGATCAGAGCCGACGGAGGTTCTCGTCCTTCGACGCCGGGTGCCCGCCCGCGGGAGGAATCACTTTATAGCCGAATTCAGATTCAAGCACCTCCGCCGCCACCTGTGCATTGTCTCGAATGGCTGCCATGAGTTGTATACGGCGCCAACGCACGCGGCCTCTTCGGAGGACCGACCGCCACCCCCGTTCGCAATCCACGCCGAACGCGTCCACCAGAATCTCAAGCACATCCTCCACACTCGGCCGGAAGCGATCCCCGCCAAGTGGGAAGTGCAGGTCGCCTTGTCGCCCGTGCGAGTCGTCCCGCTCCCATCGTTTCCGGACCCGGCGCGCTCGAGACGTTCCGGATCCAGCCAAGGAGAACAACCCGGAGATATCGGAGGTCGCGCCCTCATCAACCTGGAGGTGGGCTCGCGGGAGCGGATGCGGCATGTCCCTGTCGTAGTCGTATCGAAATATCGGTGGCCCGTCGGCCTCAGCACCGTAATGGAGGGCGAACGTCGACTTCTCAACACGAAGAAACTTCTCGGATGAATCGAGAGCGCAACGGTAATGCACTCGCAGGGACATGGTCGTGTCACCGTCTACCGACAACGGGATGCCCGTACCAGGCTCTTGTCGAACAGTCACCCCCACACCACCTGCTACCAGAGACGCGTCGAAGGGCTGGGAATTACCGACCACGACTCCGTCGATCGTCGCGGTCAACTCATCAGCGAACTGACGAGCCTGAACCGCGAGCTGGCTCATCCGGCGTGTTTGAGTAGGTAGTCCAGGTCTTCGATCTCGTCATAGGCCGCCAACTGCCGAGGATCAAGATCGAACCGCTGCGCGCGATGGCGCAATTCCTCTTCGGAGAACGGCAAACGGCGCACCAAATCAGCGCGCAACTCCTTCGCCTCCTCGACAGTCATCACTCGAACTGCAGTCTTCGGTGCCATGGTCGCTCCTCCACACGCGTCCGCCACATGATTGCGCCGAGGTCTGACATCGCGGCCTAATCCAGCGTTGCGCTACACCAATCTTGCCAGAGTAGAACGGCACATACCGCTCAACGACACGGACGGTCGCGCCCTGCTGGGTCGCTACACCAACCGACAATTCAGAGTGCCTCGCTCTGGACTTGTCGACTGACGACCACGAAACCCCCGTTGCGTACGACGCCCACCCCTACGCGCATGACCCGCAACCGCACAATCCCGCCTGCATCGGTTGACTATGCTGGCACATCATGGAGGCAGCATCCCGGGAGGGCGATCTCGCAGCGCGGCCATCACGCCGCCTTCCCGGCACCCACGAGGGCCATCACCCAGCGTCGGAAACCTCCTGCCTTGTCTAGGCTCCATCGAGCCCGCGTCGCCCTGTGGCATCTGCGCACGGGGGGCCACCGGCAACTTCGCAAGTACCTGAACCGCAGCACCACCACCCGCCACACCCCCTCGCTGCTGGAGGGCCAGCGTGACGCCCATGGGCACCTGACCTTCCCCCCGTGGCCGCTCCCGGAACGGCCCCCGCGGAGGCAGATGCGGGTCGCCGTCATCCTCGATGACTTCTCCCGCCTGGCCCTCAGCCACGAGTGGGACCAGGTCGAGCTCACCCCCTCCTCCTGGCGGAAGACGCTCACCGAGCACCCGGTGGAGATGCTGTTCGTGGAGTCGGCCTGGCACGGCAATGCCGACGCGTGGCAGTACCACCTCACCGGAACCAGCGCTCCCCGCCCGCAGTTCGTCGAACTGGTCGAGTGGTGCAAAGCCAACGGGGTCCCCACGGTGTTCTGGAATAAGGAAGACCCAGCCCACTACGCCGACTTCCTGGACTCGGCACGGCTCTTCGACCACGTCTTCACCACCGACGCCAACCGCCTTGATGACTACCGCCGCGACCTGGGCCACGAGCGCATCGGCCTGCTGCCCTTCGCCGCCCAGCAGTCGATCCACAATCCGGTGCGTCCCTCAGGTGGCCACCAGCACCGCGACATCGCCTTCGCGGGCATGTACTTCGCCCACCGTTACCCCGAGCGGCGTGAGCAGATGGATCTTCTCCTGGGCGCCGCCGAGGCCGTGAGCCCGAGGATGGAAACCGGCCTGGAGATCTTCTCCCGGTACTTGGGCGCGGATGATCGCTACCAGTTCCCGCCACCGCTGGATCAGCGTGTGGTCGGCTCACTGAGTTATGACCGGATGCTCTCGGCGAACCGCGCCTACAAGGTGTTCCTCAACGTCAACTCCGTCGTGGACTCCCCCAGCATGTGCGCCCGGCGCATCTTCGAGATCACCGCCAGCGGCACCCCCGTGGTCTCTACGCCCAGCCCCGCGATCGAGAACTACTTCACCGCAGACATGGTCGCCCAGGTGCACGATCGCCAGGAGGCCGAACACACCCTGCGCGCCCTGGTCCGCAGCCGTGAACTGCGCGACCGGATGGTGCACCGGGCCCAGCGGCGGATCTGGTCCGAGCACACCTACACCCGCCGGGTGGACGCTCTCCTGGACCGAATCGGCGCCGAGCACAGCGTGCAGCGCCGCCCCACGGTCTCGATTCTGGTGTCCACCAACCGTCCCGCCCAGATCGAGCACGTCCTGACCACCATCGCAGCCCAGCAGGATGTCGACTACGAACTCCTGCTCCTCGCCCACGGATTCGACCTGCCCGAGACCGAAACCCGCGCCCAGGCCAACGAGCACGGCATCGAGCGAATGGAATTCCTCAGCGCAGACGCCCAGACACCGCTGGGTGAGTGCTTGAACATCCTGGCTCGGGCGGCCACTGGGGACGTGGTGGCGAAGGTCGACGACGACGATCTGTACGGGCCGCAGTACCTGTCCGACCAGGTGTATGCCATGGACTACGCCGGCGCCGACGTGGTCGGCAAACAAGCGCACTTCATGTACCTCGCCGACCCGGACGCCACCGTGCTGCGCTTCCCCGAGCGCGAGCACCGCTACACCGACTTCGTCGCCGGTCCGACGATCGTGGCTCGCCGCGACCTGGCCTTATCCCACCCGTTCCCTGCCGTGCCCCGCGGGGAGGACACCGGGTTCCTCGACGCGGCCTCAGCGGCCGGCGCCACGATCTACTCGGCCGACAGGTTCAACTTCATCCAGCACCGCCGCGCCACCACCTCCGGAATTGGCGACCACCGGCACACCTGGAACACCACCGATACCGAGTTGCTGGCCAACGCGGATGTGCAGTTCTACGGCCACAACCCTGCCCACGTGATGGTGTAGGGCAGACAGGTAGTTACCGATGCATGCACCAGCGCCTGCGTACGATGACCCTTTACGCTCAGGACCCAACCAGGGGGGATCGTCGTGGCTGCACCCGTGACACTGCGCCGCACTGACCGCCGGCCGCGCCGGGGGTTGGCGCTGCTGATGATCGTGCTCAGTTGGGCACTGGTCCTCACGGCATGCTCATCCGCGGAGGAGCCCGAGCCGGAGGAGACCACCAGCGCTGCACCCGAACCTGAGCCGGAACCGGAGCCCGAACCCGAACCGGAGCCGGAACCCGAACCTGAACCTGAACCGGAACCGGAGCCCGAACTCCAGGACCCACTGCCCGAGGGGCCGGTCAACATTCTGTTGCTGGGCACGGACGACCGGGACCCCGACGCCATGGTCGGCAACCCGGACACCATGATCCTGGCCCACGTCCCGGAGGACCGGGAGAACGTCTACCTGGTCTCCTTCAGCCGGGACTCGTGGGTGCACATCCCCGGCTTCGGCAACGGGAAACTCAACTCCGCTTACCCGCGCGGTGGGCTGGACACCATGCACGCGACCCTGGATGACCTGCTCGGCGGCCTGGACATCGACTTCACCGTGCAGACGAACATGAATTCCTTCATTAACCTCACCCGGTGGTTGGAGTACTTCGAGGTGGAGAATCAATACGCCACCTCGGTCACCGTGGAGAGCACCGGACGGTACGTGGAGTTTCCGGCCGGTCGCATCCGCCTGGAGAACACCGATGGGCTGATCTACGTCCGCCAGCGCCAGGGGATGCCGCTGGGCGATCTGGACCGCACCGAACGCGGCCGGGCCGCCCTGGTCGGCATGCTGGAGCGAATCCAGGAGAAGATGACCGAGGAGCCCGAGGAGTTCCCGGAGTTGGTAGAGATGCTCTATCAGAACGTCAAGGTCACCGGTGACTTCTCCGTGGCGGACACCCTCACACTCGCCGCGGCACTGGAGGACTTCGATACGGACTCGGTGGTGTCGCTGATGGCCCCGGTCACAGGTTTCGGTACGGAGCAGGGCCAGTCGGTCAATGTGGTGAACCGGCCGCAGACCGCTGATCTGGGCGAGGCATTGCGCACGGACTCCATGGATGAGTACGTGGGCACTTACGGCACGGATTACACGCCGTAGTGCCTACCTCCCCCACGCGCACCCGACCGCTCCAAGTCCTGCGGAATCTCCTCCTGATCGCCCGGACCGCGCTGCAGCAGGGCGCTGACGATCCACTGCTGCTACTGGTCCAGACCGCACGGCGCCTGCCGAACCGGATCCGACCCGCCCTCTCCCGCGTACTAGCGGTGGGAGCTTCTGCGGGAGTACGGCTCGCGCTGGCCCACTTCATCGCTGGAAGGGTCGACGACGCCGCACGCACTTTGGCAGCGGCGACGGCACCGAAGCGGTCACTGCCTCGGCATGTCATGGCTGAACTGGCCGTTCAACTCGGTGCTGTGGCCTTGGCACCTGGTGGGTTGGACTCAGCACGACCACTTACCCGGGCGCGCGCGGCGTGGAACGACGGCGACATCACCGAGGCGATCCGCCTGGCTCGGCCGGCCGGGCGAGCCGGGCAGCGGTATGCCGCTCGCCTGGCTTCCGAGCGCGCGACCCTGGCCCCAGGCTTTGCGCTGGATATCCCCCTCGCTAGAACCCGCCCGACACCCGGGAGCAACATCCGCGCGTTGCATGTGTTGACGAACTCCGTGCCGCACACGGCCAGCGGTTACGCCTTTCGCAGTCATGAAGTGTTAAAGGCCCAGGCTCAGGCAGGGATTGCCGTGGCAGGGCTAACGCGCATTGGCTACCCCGTCACCGTGGGGCTCACCGGCGCCCGCGATTCCGACGAGGTCGAGGGCATCACCTACCATCGCCTGCTGACGCCGCGGCTTGCCGGTTTGCCTGCCACGCGGTTGCAGCAGATGGTCCGGCAGGCGTTGCCTATCGTGGAATCGTTTGCGCCCACGGTGCTCCACACCACCACTAACTACACCAACGCCCTCGTGACGCAAGCGTTGGCCGCTGCGCTCGGTGTTCCGTGGATCTACGAGGTGCGCGGGCAATTGGAGAAGACCTGGTTGGCCTCTCGTCATCCCTCGGTTCAATCGGCAGCCGAGGCCAGCGAGCGCTACCGATTGCTGCGCGAGAAGGAGACGGAGATGATCCTGGCCGCCGACCACGTGGTCGCGATCAGTGAAACGCTCCGCCAGGACATCATCGCCCGTGGTCGAGTAGCCGGAGATGTCACGGTAATCCCGAATGGGGTCGATCCGGCGCTGCTGGAGCAGAACCTTGCTCCCCATCAGGCCCGGGAGGCACTCGGGCTTCCTACTGAAGGTTTCTGGGTGGGTTCGGTCAGTTCGCTGGTGGACTACGAAGGCTTCGACACACTCATCGAGGCGATTGCCGCCCTGCGCGCTGAAGGGCTGGATGTGCGGGGCGCCATCGTCGGTGACGGTGTGGCGCGGCCTGATTTGATCGCCCAAACTCGCCGGCTCGGCCTGCAGGATTGGATCCGGTTTCCCGGGCGAGTGCCCCGGCACCACGTATCCACCTGGTATCAGGGATTGGACGCCTTCATCGCTCCGCGGCGCGATCTGCCGGTGACTCGGATAGTTACCCCGTTGAAGCCGATGGAGGCCATGGCGCTGGAGCGGCCAGTGATTGCCAGCGACGTCCCTGCTCTGGCCGAGATTGTTTCCGCACCAGGTGCGGGAACGACATTCCACCCCGGTGACGTTCGCGCGCTGGCGGATCAGATTGCTGCGCTGCAGTGCGACCGCGACTTGGCAACGGCTTACGCTATAGCAGGCCGTTCCTTCGCCCGCGGCCGAACCTGGCGGACCGCTGGCTTAGCCCATGCGGAGATCTACGAGGAGGTGAAGGCGACGCGATGAGCACGGACCAACGTTCCCCACAGAAGGTCCAGGGCAACGCCCGGTTCGTCCAGGACCTCCAGAGCGACGGACCCCGACAAGAGGTGATCGGGAGTTGGTTCCTCAAACCCGTGGGCAAACGTCCCACACTCAAAAGGTATCTCTTGGATCTCTGGCGTCGGGGCCACTTCATCTGGGCAGACTCCCGGGCACGCGCCTTCTCCGCCGGCCGGGGGATGATCCTGGGGAATGCATGGCTCGTTCTCCAACCGATGCTCAATGGCGCCATATACTTCCTCATCTTCGGCCTACTCCTGCAGACTTCGCGCGGCATTGACCGGTTCGTCGGTTACCTGATTATCGGTGTGTTCCTCTTCCAATTCACTGCCCGCTCACTCATGA
>NZ_JBMPQC010000028.1:0-11780 GCF_049724975.1 Pseudactinotalea sp. Z1732
TGAGCTTGCGATGAGCAAAGGTGGGTGCAAGTCCGGTTCGGCTCCGCTACTCTTCATCTAATGCACCTTAGGTGCATCCTTTTCAAAGGAATCAATCAAGGGAGAGTGGGGCGGCCGTGGATGACGCCACGAGCGGGCGGGAGTTGAAGTTCCGTGCACTGGCCAAGGACCTCCGTCAGGAGATCTTGAGCGGGAGGTGGGAGCCCGGAGCAAAGTTGCCCACGGAGAAGGAACTCATGGCTCAGCGGGGATTGTCGCTGACCACTGTTCGACGAGCACTCGACGAACTCGCCGACGATGGATTGATCGTGCGCAGGCAGGGCTCCGGCTCCTATGTCTCGACTGACCCCCGGGCAGGCGCGGGGGCCATGCGCACGATCGGCGTACTCGTCCCAAGCACAACGGAGTACTACCCGCGTGTGCTCGCAGGCGTGGAGAGCGCGCTCTCCGGAGCCTCTGCCCGCATGGTCCTCGCGTGCTACCACTACGACGCGGCCGAGGAGGAACGCGACATGGCATCCCTGATGGCCAGCGGCATCGATGGTCTGATCGCGGTTCCCGACCTCCTGTCCGCTGCGGATTCGCAGAAGAAGATCGAGGTGCTCTTCAACTTACCGGTGCCTGTAGTCATGCTGGAACGACGTGACACTCAGGCCCGACTCTCGGACCGTTCGGAGTATGTGTGCACCGACCATGCAGGCGGGGCGTACGACGCGGTGAACCATCTGCGCGGGCTGGGGCACGAGCGGATCGGTCTGGTGTGCCGGTACCCGAACCCCACGGGCATCTGGGTGGCCCAGGGGTACAAGGCAGCCGTGCACGACGTAGCGTTGCCAACTCTTCCGATCGACACCGCACCGGCTGCGGAATGGTCCTTGGAGCGGGCTGAGGTAGCGCTGCAAGAACTGCAGAAGTCGGGGGCGACCGCGGCGCTGGTCTTCGGAGACAGGGAAGCGGCGTGGATCGAGGCTGCTGCGCGACGTGCCGACGTCCGTATCCCTGAGGACCTCGCTCTGGTTGCGTATGACGACGAGAGCGCCGCGTACGCGGATATCCCGCTGACTGCGGTTTCCCCGCCGAAGCACGAACTGGGTCGGCTCGCCGCGGAGACCCTCCTGCAGCGCGTGGAGGGAAACGACCTGCACGCCGTACACCAGATCACCCTGCGCCCACCGATCGTCATCCGTAGTTCGTGTGGCGCCTTAGAGGCCGCGCAACCAATCAAGGAGAAGGTATGAAACTCGGGCTCCTGGGGGCCGGCGCGGTCGGTGCGGTGCACGCCCAAGCGGCCGCAGCGTTGCCCACCGTCAACGTAGCCGCGGTGTCCTCTCGCTCATTGTCTGAAGCCGAAGCCGTGGCCGAACCCCATGGTGCACGGGTGTACAGCGACTACCGCGAGATGTTCGACAGCGACCTCGACGCCGTGGTCATCAGCACGCCGCATTCGTTGCACACCCAGATGGTCCTCGATGCGGCGCAGGCCGGGTTGCAGGTGCTGTTGGAAAAGCCCATGGCGACCACAGTTGCGGATTGCGACCTGATGATCGAGGCGTGCGAGGCAGCAGGGGTTGCGTTGGCTGTGGGCCACATCCAACACTTCCTACCCGAGAAGGTGGCTGCTTACGACGCCGTACGGTCCGGGTGGATCGGGGCTCCGCGTCTGGTGCACGACCTGCGAAGCACCGACTACCGCCCGGGAACACGACCAGAGTGGTTCTTCGACCGGGAAGTGGCAGGCGGGGGAGCCGTGATGAACATCGGTAGTCACTGCATCGATCGGAGTAGTTGGCTGGCCGGTGCCCTGGTGGAGCGGATCGAGGCTGCCAGCACCGCGTCGCGATTCGGCGTTGGCGTGGAGACCGATGCCACCGCACTTTTGACGATGACGAACGGACTCCGGGCATCGATCACCGTGACGTCGACACCGCCTCGCCTCGTAGATCAGGTCACCGTCGTCGGGGACGAGGGCACCATCGTGGCCGACTCCAGGCGTGGGACCCTGATGCGCGTCGGAGACACGGAACAGACATTGCATGAACGGTCCGAAGGGGACATACCCGCCGCGTTCCGGAACCAACTCGCGGCGTTCGTCGAGTTCGTCGACCACGGAACACCGTTCCCCGTCAGCACCGCCCTGAGCCGGACGGTCGTGGCGGCCGTGCATGCCATCTATGAAGCCGCGGACACCGGCCGGCCGGTCACGGTGCCGATGAGGCAGCACTCCGGGGCATTGTCGTGACATATGCCCGCGAGCGATGATGGGTTGACGCTCTTGACGCAGGTCGTGGTGAGGTGACAATAGGCGATGGCTAGTCGGGACACGAATCGGCCGAACGTCGTGATGATCATGGCAGATGATCTCGGCCCGTGGGCCCTCGGGTGCGCCGGAAACCCCGAGATACGGACACCGACCATCGATCGAATGGCATCGGAGGGTACCCGGTTCACCGAGTTCTACTGCGCCTCGCCGGTGTGTTCACCAGCTCGGGCCACGCTCCTGACCGGGCAGATGCCCTCGGCTCACGGTGTGCATGACTATCTCGACGCTCGGCATGTGGGAGCAGACGGTCACGACTTCCTCGGCGGTCAACGTCTGTATACAGACGACCTGGCGGACGCCGGCTATCGCCTCGGCCTCGTGGGTAAATGGCACCTCGGCGCCAATGACCGGCCGCGCCCGGGATTCGTCCGCTGGTTGGCTCATGGCGGAGGAGGCGGGCCGTACTACGGTGCGCCGCTGTACGACGAGAACGGGCCCGTCGACGCACCGGGTTACGTCACTGACGTCCTGAGCGATGCTGCCTGTGACTTCCTCGAGGACGAGTCGCGGACAGAAGACCCATTCTATCTATCGTTGCACTACACGGCTCCGCACAGTCCGTGGAAGAACAACCACCCCACGGAATACACCGACCTGTATCGCGACTGTGCCTTCGCCTCGCTGCCGCAGGAGGAGTTGCATCCGTGGGTACCCATCGTGGACGGCGCCCCGATCGGCGGTGAACCGGATACTCGCGCAGCGCTCGAGGGCTACTTCGCGGCGGTCACCGCGATGGACGCCGGCATCGGTCGGGTGCTGTCGCGCCTGTCGCACCTCGGATTGGACGAGCACACGGTGGTGATCTTCACCAGCGATAACGGATTCAGTTGTGGCCAGCACGGGATCTGGGGCAAAGGGAACGCGACTTTCCCCCAGAACATGTACGACGAATCAGTGAAGGTGCCGTTCATCATGCGGCAACCGGGCCGTATCCCAGCAGGTGAAGTGAGCGATGCCCTGGTGTCCGCCTATGATGTCGCCGCAACACTGCGGGATCTCTGCGGGATCGCTCATCCGCCGCAGAACGGCCCTGGGCGGTCCTTCGTCACCACTCTGATGGGGCAACAGGGGCAAGATCCCCGTGAGCGGGTTGTGGTGTTCGATGAGTACGGGCCGGTGCGGATGATCCGCACCCGCAGGCACAAGTACGTCCATCGCTATCCCCATGGGCCGCACGAACTCTATGACCTCGTCGCCGACCCGGGGGAGCGGTCGAACCTGATCGGTTCCCCCGACGCTGCCGCGTTGCGCACGGAACTGGAGGACCAATTGAATGCATGGTTCCACCAGCATGCACGCACCGATGTCGACGGTCGGGCCTTGCCGGTGAGCGGCGCCGGGCAGGTGGACACGGTGGGACCTGGGCGGAGCCCGTTCCCCTTGGCGACGGCCTTCAACACCATCCCGAGGTATTGATGGCGACGTTGACGTTGGCCGTCTCCGGACTCGGCGTGCCCGAGGAGGGGCTGTCAGTGTTCCTGGATCTGGTCGAGCGCTCAGGCATTCAGGGAATCGAGATCAGACACGGTGCGGTCGTGCCCGCGGAGTACCAGGATTCCGGCATCCGCGATCGTCTGGCGATGTTGGACTTCGTCGCCCTGGCTTCGCGAGTGAAGGTCGGCGCGGGGGCGCGCAGCGAGTTCATTCGGCATCTCAAGGCGGCCGTGGCGGATGCGAACCGGCTGGGGGCAACGCATGTGCGCGTCTTTCCCGGTGCCGGCAAGGGGGCGGATCGCACCGAGGACGGCGAACTGGTAGACCGGCTCGTGCAGGCCTCTCATATCGCGCGCGACGCGGGGGTCTACATCGCCGTGGAGACGCACGATTCCCACTGTGCTGGGGCCGACATCGCCAAACTCCTGGACGCGGCAGTCGACTCGGATGCCGCTACCGGCTCGCTCACGGCCGTGTGGGACGTCCTGCACACCTGGCGGGTCGGAGAGAGCGCGGGTGAGTCGTTGGACCACCTGTCCGGTTGGCTCACCAATGGCTGGATCCAGGTCAAAGATGCAGTGGGCAGGAGTGATCCGGCACCCGAACTACCTGGCGATGGCGCGGTCCCGCTGGTCGCGATCCTGAAGACGATCCAGGAGCGCGGATACTCCGGTTGGGTGTCACTGGAGTGGGAGCGGGTGTGGTTCCCAGGCGTTGCGCCGCTGGAGGTGGCGATCGAGCATCTCCACTCGGTCTTCCGTCAAGCCGGCGGTGGCTCCTGAGGCCCGTTACTCCCGCACGAATCACGGACCACGATCCGGGGTCTCAAGAAGATCTGATGGATCGGAGATTCCTCCCCCTCTCGGATCCGGTTCAGCAGAACCTCAGCTGCAAGCCGTCCGAGCCGGTGCTTGGGCGGTGCCAGTGCGGTGAGAGGGACCTCCGCCAGTTCGGCAGTCTCGTCGTCGTAGGAGACGATGGCGAGATCCTCGGGAATACGGATGCCGACCTTGCGCGCGACGGACTGCAGGATGGTCGCCTCACGATCACCGAACACCAGGGCAGCGGTGACACCGTTCCGCTGCAGGCGCTTGAGCGTGGCACGCGCCCGTGGCTCGTCCCATTCGTCCCATGGCGCGGAGATCATCAGTGAGCCTTTCAGGCTGAAACGTCGTGCGGCCTCGTCGAAGCCGAGCCTGATCGAACGTCCGGTCCAGGACTTCTCTCGCAGACACAATGCAATTCGCTCATGTCCCAGGCGATGCAGGTGCCGGACACCAGCGAAGGCGCCGGCCTGATGATGCGAGCACACGAATTCCGTCGGGTCTGCTGATCCCAAGGTATCGAAGCGACGCTCGATCAGGACTACCGGAACACCGAGTTTCTCGAGTGCGTCGATCCGCTGCATCACCAGATCTAGGTTGCTGATGCTCGGCACGAGGAGTAATCCATCGATGTTGGACTGCATGAACCGCTCGATCGCTCGTGTCTCCCGAACCGGGTCGTAGAGGTAGGTCGCCAGCATCAACCCAGTCTCTGCGCTCGCCAGGGTCTGCTCGATCCCCTGCAACACCTTCGGGAAATATAGACTCGTGTCCGGGAGCAGCACTCCGATGGAGGATTCGCTGACCCGGCGTTGCCGGGGCTCCCGAACAACGAACATTCCGGCACCCTGGCGCACCTCGACCAGTTGATCGCGGACGAGTTCATCGATCGCCCGGCGGACCGTGTTGATCGAGTAACCGGTGGACTCGGCCAACTCTCGTTCGGTCGGCAATTTGGTACCCAACGGCCAGGTGCCGGCGTCGATGCCCCGCCGAAGGTCGCTGGCGAGTGTCTGGAACTTTAACTGGCGGGCAGAGACGTTGGTCGATAGCACGGCATGCCCTCAGAAGACCCGGACCGCCACGACCTGCGCGTAACGGGACCCGTTGGTGGCCAGCACCTTCACCCGGATCGCCTCCACGTTTGCGGCGGAGCAGGCATGGACCCGGTGTCGTTTCCGATTACCGCGCTCGGCTACGGACGTGTGCCAGGCTCCGTCGCGGTAGACCTCCAGGTCGTAATCGGCCACGATCTCTGGAATGACGCGGAACGGCCACCGGGAGTAGTGCAGGTTGTTGGCGTACTCATTCACGTCGTCGTTGAACAGCAGGTGGACTTCCTCGATCGACTGCGGCACATCCCACCGCAACTCCACCCACTCCGGCCCGTTCGCCATCGGTGCCGATGACCAGATCTGGGGACCCGCGAACGGTCTGCTGTATGCAGAGATGACCTGATTTGGCGCGTAAGGACCGCCGTCGTCGATCCGCAGCGCCAGCCGGGTGCGGTTCAGCGCCTTGATGTCCCACTGCACGATCTCGTTCGGTGCGCGGTCATCCACGTGAAGGTCGATGTCGCGGGTGGCGAGGTCGGCGCGGCGGCGCATCGCGAGTTGACCGAACAGGTAGTCGGGATGGGTGTGCCAGGAGACGTCGTCGTTCGCGGATAGAACCAGGACCAGATTCTCCTCATCGTTCCGGGCAGCGGGGAGTTCGAGGGAGAGCCATCGACTCCCGGAATCCTCGATGTTCACCGTGCCGGAGGTGAGGAGTTCCTGGGGTACGTAGGTGAGCGGGTCTGCTGTGGTGTGGAACGCGTACTGCACGGAGGTGCTCTGCTTCGCGTTCAGGTAGACACGGGCGACGCGTGCGGCGCTCGTCCGAGGAAAGAGGACGGCGGTATCGGCGCTCAGTCGGACCGAACCGTCGATGTGACTCGCGGCATCCGGATCCAGTGAGGAACTGGCGGTCACGAGGGCCCCTCGCGCTCTGTCGGCGGGATCGGTCCACGGCACGCCGATCAGGGAGGCATCGTGCCGGATCAGCCGGTGTTGGAGCGCGGTCACGGACTCGCGCAGGCCGGCGGGGTCGATTCCCTGCTCAGCGCACAGCGCGGCTGCGGTACCGGCAGCCTCGCCCATGACGCCGCAGGTGGCCATCACCCGCATGGAGCCGAACGCAACGTGCGTGGCACTGACGTTACGTCCTGCCATGAACAGGTTGATGATGTTGCGGGAGTGCAGCGCGCTAAATGGAATGTCGTACAGACCGGGCGGGTAGATCTGCTGCGCCGCCCCGCGCGGTTCATAGACACCCTTCGGAGGGTGTAAGTCGATGGACCAGCCACCGAACCCGATGGCGTCCGACTTGCGGCGGTCCTGTTCGATATCCCGTTGCGTCATGATCGTCTCGCCCAGGATTCGGCGGTACTCGCGCTTGCCTGGCACCGACCCGACCCACTCGAGGGTGAGATTCTCGGCGTCGAACTTCCCGGAGTTCTTGATGTAGTCCCAGATGCCGTAGACGACGCCCCAGAGTTCGTCGCGGATCCGTTCGTTGTCGTGGACCACGTCGAGTTCACCGCCCCACTCGATCCACCAGTAGTCGGCGCCGTTGTCGCCGGTGTGGATCACACGTGATTCCAGGATTGAGGTGGCCTGCACATCGATCGCGAACGACGGCGGAATGAATGGGACCGCCTCGGACTCCTCGCGGGTGTAGAACAACAGCGTGCTGCCGAGGGTCAGGTCGTCCTTCTCGGCGGGTGCCCAGGACTCGGAGTACTCGTGCTGACCCTCCCGGCCGAGCAGATGGTCGGCGCCGGCCGCCGCTGCGATTGAGCCATCGCCGGTGCAGTCGATGACGAACTGCGCGTGCATGTGCACCTCGCGTTCGGAGCCGAGCACATGGCCCACGACAGACTCGATCCGCTGCCCAGCCATGTGGACATCGAGCACGTGGGTGTTCAGGAACAGGTCAATGTTCGGTTCGCTCTTGACCGCTTCGAGCAGCACAAGGTCCCAGTACTGGGGGTTACCCAGTGGGTTGCGGTACTCGTTTTCGAGATAGAACTCGCCGACGATGCCGGTCTCCCGGGCGTACCGCTGATGTCCGGTGGCGGTGGCCCCGCACACCCACACGCGCACCTCGCTGCTGGAGTTGCCACCCAGCACCGGGCGGTTCTGGAGTAGCGCGACGCTGCGGCCGTTGCGTGCGGCGGCGATCGCCGCAGACGTTCCGGCCAACCCGCCACCCACGACTACCACGTCGTGGTGATGCTGTTCGATTCTCACGAGTTATCCCTCCTTCCCGAGGAGTCTGCAGCATCAACAGGGAATGAATACAGAACCAGTTACTCAGGAGAGTTGGGCGACCGCGGTCTCGACCTTTTGCACCAGCAGATCCTTGGTCACGGGCTCCACGGTGTGGGGCGGGTGCGGTGCGGTCAGTTGATACTGGAACCGCTCCAGAGCCTGGATGGCCTGCTGGTTGCGACCCGCTTCTGCGTGACGCTGGGCGATACCCACCGACGCCCGTAAGCGAGCGGCGACCGGAGCAGCGATAGCGCCCGTGGCCACCGACCGGTCGAATGCTCCGGATACTGCGTGCACAGGCCCGGCAGAGGTGGTCATCTCGACGGTGAAGACCCGTCCGCTGACGTCCTTGGTGTCGATCACTAGCGTGCTGGCGTCATGTCCGGACTCCATCGAGACGCCCTCGTCGGCAGCGACCAGGTCCAGGTCGGGCAGGGCGAGCGTGAAGCGTACTTGGTCACGGGAGAACGTGGGTTCGGAGAGGCCGAGTCGAAGGTGCCCGTCACCGTTCTGCTTCACTACCACGGAAGTCGCCCCGTCGGCACTGAGGAGCCCCGCATCGCCGGCGGAGAAGAAGTTTGCCATCGTGACCCCGGACCTCGTGTCGACGACGGCTTGGACCTCTGATGTGTTGGCCAGTACCTCGATGCACGCGTGAGAGTACGTCGCCAGGAGTTCGTCGGTAGCATTCGGTACCAACGCGTAGGCCAACGACGTCCGTGCCGTGCCGGGATGCAGGTAGGAGATGTTCGCGATCGTGCGTTCGATCAGCACGCTATTCACGGTAGTGCTGTCATCGTCCAGGCCTAGCGTCACTGGATGATCGTCCAGGAAGATGTACCCGACGGCGGCGTCTACCTCAGGATCGTGCCAGCGGGCGTTGGACAAGCGGACCGCGTCGACGGGCCCGCTGCCAGGGACGCCATCCTTCGTCGTCCACGACACCTCGGTGCTGCTGGAATGTGTGGACAGTCGAGTATCGACCGACGTGCGCAGATCGCGTCCGTTGCTCTCGGTCAGGTCTGCCGCGAGCACGATGATCACCCCTTCGAACATGAACCAGGACTTGCAACCGTCGGGATTGACGTACTCCAGGTTGAACTCGGGGGACAATGTCATGCTTGAGGTTCCGAAGCCATCGACACTGGCACCACCCGAGTGTGCATTGGTCCCCCAGGGGCTGCTCCCGGTCCGTTCGCGCGATTCACCCACCTGAGCGGTCACTCCAGCGAGCATGGTGGGATCCACCACGTGCAGGTACTCGCCGCCGTAGGTGGTCGGATGATTCTGTCCGGTGAGATACAAATAGTAGGCACCCTCACCTTGGAACCATGGGCGTGGATTGGCGCCGCTCATGGTCTCGTATTTGCCGATGCGTTCTGAACTCCGGGCGATGGTGAAGCGGTAGCCGGTGCGGGCGTGCACGTCCCGTTCCATGAGGTTAAAGGTGGCGTGGCCTGACGGGAAGTAGGGGTCACGTGGCGTCACAGCAGTGTCAGCGAGCAATGCATGCAGGGTCACGGGCGTGACCGGAGAGGCGAAGTCGTCCGCGTTCACCACTGCAAGGGTGTCGGTGGCGAGGTGCTTCACATACGCTCGCAGGTCGTCGGCGGTCTGCCCGCGCACGTACCGGGTCAGGTCCGTCAGCGCCTCCACCATCACAGGGGTGTCGTCGTACCCCACGTTGATTCGGGCTGCCACGCGTCCCTTGAGGTGCTCGAAGAAGTGACCTTCGTACAGCACCGGTGCGAAACTGTTGCGTACCCACGACATCAAAGTGTCCGTCAACTCACCCTCCGGCAGAAGGGAGGTGTCGGCCATGATCTGCGTGAACTGCATGACCCGCGTGAGCAGGTTCCTGCCATAGGTGGCGGTGTAGGGTACGTTGCCGTGCTGGAGGAACGATCCGTCAGGATAGAAGCCGTCGGTGATGTTCTCGGCAGGATCGATGGGATCGATGGTGGCCATGACGGTGAGATGGCTCTCCAGCCCTTCAACCACGCGTGCGCCGTCGCCGACAAGTGCGCCCTGAATCAAATAGTTGATGGTCATATCAGCGCGGTTCGCGCCCGTGTGGAACTTCGGGACGAAGGTGAGGTGACTGTCCATCACATCCAGGGCTTGTTGCATCAGGCTTGGATCGATCTCGACGATCCGGTGACGAAGGCACACCAGCGCCAAGGTGATCTGGTTGGGTGAGCCGATTTCCCAGTCCCACCAGTCGCCGTACTTGTCTCCCTCGCCGGTGTAGATGTCCCCGGGGACGTCGTAGTAGTTCTCGATCACCCATCGCAGCGCCTCGATCACCGCGTCCTGGCGGGTGATGTCGCCATACGAGGTGGAACCTGGTGTCGCGGTTGCGAGCGCGATGCTGCCCAAGACCCTGAACGTGCTGGTCAGCCTGCCACTGGCGGTTGGGCCGTTCGAGGAGTTTTCCGGCCCCAGCCGGACGTTGTTGATGACGCCGAAGTTATCCTCCCATTGCGAACGGGGCCGGAGCCGAGCGGCGTAGCCGTCACCGTCCCCCTGGATCGCTTCGACCTTCGCCGCTGCGGCCGGGTGGGAGTTGTTGGTCGCAGTTCCCGCGAAGATCGCGGTGTAGTTGGCCAGCAAGAGTTCATGATCAGCGCTGTTGGCCAGTGCTCGAACTGGGATACCGGCGACGGCAACTCCCAGGGTGGTGCCGCCCGCGAGAGCGAACAGGCTTCGTCGGGATAGGTCAACCATGGGCCTTCCTTGGTCAGGTTTCTCTGGGCGGTGCTGGTGCTGGGTCAGCCCGCCCAACTGCGGGAGCGGATGACGCGGGCCCGCCCATCTGGATTCAGGAGAGTTGCGCGATTGCGGTCTCGACCTTCTGCACCAGCAGGTCCTTGGCTGCCGGATCCACGGTGTCGGGTGGGCGTGGTGCGGTCAGTTGGTCCTGGAACCGCCTTAGGGCTTGGATGGCCTGCGGATTGCGGTCCGCCTCCGCGTGGCGCTCGGCGATACGGAGCGACGTTCTCAGACGAGCGGCGACAGGACCAGCGATCGCGTCGGTGGCCACTGCGTGGTCAAATGCGGCTGATACCTCGTGCACGGGACCGGCCGAGGTTGTCATCTCAATGATGAACACTCGCCCGCTGACGTCCTTAGTGTCGATCACCAGCGTGCTGGCGTCGCTTCCTGATTCGATTGAGACTGCGTCGTCGGCCGAGATCATTTCCAGGTCGGGGAGCGCGAGCGTGAGGCGTACCCGCTCACGTGCGAACGTCGGTTCGGAAACAGCAAGACGGACAAGGCCGTCGGGGTTGCGATTGAGGACCACCACGGTAGCGCCGTCGGCTCTGACCAGGCCGGCCTCACCCGCGGCGAAGAAGTTCGCCATGGTGACGCCGACGTCTCCGTGGGTAACCGCTTGGACGTTCGTGGTGTTCATCAGCACCCGAATGCTCGAATGTGCATACGAGGCAAGTCGTTCCTCGGTCGCATTCGGCACCAGGATGTAGGCGACCCTGGACTCCTCTTTTCCATCGTGCTCGTAGAAGATGCTGGAGATGGTCCGCGTCGGCGGGGGATTGCCGGCTTGTGCGGTCCGGTCAACTTGTTGCAGATGGACGTCCCCCTGGTTGAGCATGACGTAGCCCACGGCGGTGTCGAGTGTGGGGTCCGTCCAGCGGACCCACGCCAAGTCTCCAGTGGTGGCGCCAGACCCGACATCACCGCTGCGATTTGCCCACGTGTAGCGCGCACTTGCATCGACGAGGCTGGTCCGGCTGTCCACGGAGGTGGTCAGGAGGCGCCCCTGGGGGTCGGTGATTCCAGCACCGAGGGTGACGATTTCGTCGTCGAACATGAACCAGGATTTGCGCCCGTGGGGGTTCTGGTAGGCAACGACGTCTTCAGGGAGGA
>NZ_JBMPQC010000029.1:0-11437 GCF_049724975.1 Pseudactinotalea sp. Z1732
CGATACGGACCTTAGATAAGTCGCATCTTCCCAGGTCAGAGGGGCATTCTCATGCCCCCACGCTCACCAACGCCGCTTCTACATCGGTGGATCCAGGCTAAGGGCTGGCGTGCGATGTCCTGATTTCTCATGGTCATCATGTGTGCGGGACGAGTGGAGACGTCGAGGTCACGAGCGGGTGGCCTACTGGTGCCGGTTGTCGTCCAATGGTCCCCTGCTCAGCCAGCAGTACGTGCATTGCCGGGCTCGTGGTGGAGCACCCGCATGGGTACCGATCGCGACGGGGTGAGGTCCAACTTGTCAGAGTTGCAGCCAGGCATGGGGAAACCGTGTTCAGCCAGTCGATGGCCAACCCTCGGCGCGGGGATGATGTGGTCGATGAAGACTCGATGAAGATTCGCCGGTCTCCGATCGTGGCGGCCTGTCCCCGCGTGCGGCGTGGTTAGCCTGGACGAAACCCCTCAAGGGGACGACCCTGCGGCTGGGAGGTTGCTGCGGTGCTCATGCCCGCCGGCCCGGGTCGAACGAAATTCACTAGATCTTGGAGAGCCGTGCCACCCACCACCCGACTCACCACAGTTGTGGGTGGGATTTCGCTTGCCATAACTCTGGCCGCGTGCGGCGATAGCGGGGTTACCCCGTCGAGCGAGCCAGCCAGCGTTACCGCCGTCGAGACGACTGACAGCCCACCGGGAATCGATGACCACGGTTGGCATAACGACGACGACACGATGTTCGCTCAGATGATGATCATCCACCATGAGGGTGCCATCGAGATGGCTGACCTGGCCGTGGAGCGGGCCGACAGCCAGCAGGTGCGTAGTTTGGCTGAGGGCATCTCTGCGGCTCAGGGTCCTGAGATTCGACAGATGACTTCGTGGCTGGAGTTTTGGGACGAAGAGGTCTCCCCGCCGGCGCACGACGTTATGGCTCATGAGGGCATGGAGATGGAGGGTATGAACCAGCAGGAGGCCATGTCCGAGTTGGAGTCGCTCTCGGGTGCTGGCTTCGACCGGCGCTTTTTGGAACTCATGATCGCTCACCATCGTGGTGCGGTCGAGATGGCCGAGACCCATGTGTACGCGGGACAAAACCGCGAAGCGCTGGAACTCGCAAAAACGATCATCATTGACCAGCAAGATGAGATAACCCAGATGGAAGAACTTCTTGAAGGACTCTGACGCCTTGGCTTCGGCGGATAAGTTGCTCCGGCTCCTCCGCTGGTCTCTGATCCCGCTCTCCGGAAGGCAGCAGGCCATCCCGGCTAGAAAGGGCATATACCACCCGAGGGTCCCCGCCGGCGGTCGGAGTGATGTGAGTTCATGATCGAGCCCATTGGACAGACGGTCGCGAGCAAGGCACGCAAACCGCGAGCGTACGCCGCCGGTAAGAGAGTTGGCCGTGCTCGCGTACTAACGCCGAGGGGATGGGTCCTGAGTGTCGTGATGGTTCTGGCGTTGGTGGCTGGATGCACGAGCGCCGATGGCGGGAGCGGCGACGCCGCATCCGATGTCGCGGGTGCCGGATATGTCGCCGGGGATGGCAGCGTGGAGACGTGGGCGGCTGCGGACCGCGGTGCAGCGGTGGACTTGTCCGGGGTGTCCTATGACTCCGAGGACATCGACCTGGCGGACCTGCGTGGTCAGGTGGTGGTGGTGAACTTCTGGTACGCCAATTGCCCCCCGTGCCGCAAGGAAGCCCCCGACCTGGCTGAGTTGTCCGAGCAGTACGAGCCCGACGGCGTGCGGTTCCTGGGAGTGAATCACATCGACGCACCGGGTACCGCTCAGGCTTTCGAGCGGCGTTTCGCCATCCCTTACCCATCGCTGCATGACAGTGAGTCTGCTGGGGTGGCCGCCATGCAGGGGGTGGTGCCGTTGCGGGCGATGCCTACCACGGTGGTGCTGGACCGCGAGGGCCGGGTGGCCGCCCGGATACTGGGGTTGGCCGAGCGCAGCGTCTTGTCCACGCTGATCGCAGAGACGCTGGAGGAGTAATGGGCTGGCTGGAGCAGTTGGGCGCTGATTTCGCCCAGACCATCTATAGCGGTCCGGTGCTGGCCGCGTTGCCGGTGGCGCTGCTGGCCGGACTGGTCTCCTTTGCCTCCCCCTGCGTGCTGCCGTTAGTACCTGGTTACGTGGGTTACGTCTCTGGGATGAGCGGGGCCGATACGCCGGGTCAGGGTGAGGCCGGGCGCGGTTCCAAGATGCGGCTGCTGTTCGGGGTGGGCCTGTTCATTCTCGGGTTCACCGCGGTGTTCGTCGCCCTGACGATGGCGCTGAGCACCGCCGGGTTGTGGCTGGTGCGCTGGCAGGACCTGATCACCCGGCTGCTGGGGGTGCTGGTAGTGGTGTTGGGTTTGGCGTTCATCGGCAAGGTTGGGTTCCTGCAACGGCAGTTGCGTCTGCCGGTCAGCCCCAGGGCTGGGGTGTTGGGCGCTCCGGTACTGGGCGTGGTCTTCGGGTTGGGCTGGACCCCGTGTATGGGTCCCACCCTGGCTGCAGTGCTGGCCCTGGCCCACGACGCCGCTGACCCCGGCCGGGCACTCGTGCTGGTGATCGCCTACTGCCTGGGTCTGGGAGTGCCGTTCGTGATGGTGGGCTTGGGGATGAAGTCCTCGGAGAAGATGATGGGATTCATGCGTCGTCACCGTGTGGTGATCATGCGCACCGGGGGAATCATGCTGGTGCTCATCGGCCTGGCTCTGGTCACTGGGTTGTGGGGGGCGTTGACGCAGTGGATGCAGGGCTACATCGCCAACTTCGAGACGATCATCTGATGCCCGGCTACATCCCAGAGGGCCTGCGCGGCTCGGAGCAAGACGACTCCGGCCTCCCAGCACCGCACGGCCCCGCCCCGTCGGCGGGCAGTGCCGGCGATGCCGTTAAGACCGCGCAGACGTCCGGGGCAACCAGGACCGACCTGGCTGCCCATCAGCGGTCTGCCACGGCAAGTGCGGGCGGGCGAGTTGCGTCGTCGTCGGGTCGTTCCAAGGGATTAGGGGTACGTGGCTGGGCGCGTTGGATGTGGCGCCAGTTGACCAGCATGCGGGTGGCGTTGCTGCTGCTGTTGCTGTTGACGGTGGTGGCCATGCCCGGGGCGTTCTTTCCCCAGCGGCGGGTCGACCCCAACCTGGTGAACCAGTTCTATGCGGACAATCCGACCCTGGCGTCCTGGCTGGACCGGGCGTACATGTTCGATGTGTTCTCCTCGCCGTGGTTCTCCGCGGTCTATCTGCTGTTGTTCACTTCCCTGATCGGGTGCATCGTGCCGCGAAGCATTGCCCATGCCAGGGCGTTGCGGGCCGAACCGACCAAGGTGCCGGCTCGGTTCTCCCGGTTTCCGGTGCGCTCCCAGCGCTTGGTGCACGCAACTCCTGAACAGGTGCGTGCGCGCCTGCATGAAGGCATGGGACGGCGCTACCGGACCAGATTGGGCACCGAGAACAAGCCCAGGCAAGGCGCGGTGCATACTATCTCCGCTGAGCGCGGGTACGGCAAGGAGACCGGCAATATCATCTTCCATCTAGCGTTGGTGGGGCTGCTGGTGGTCACGGCCTGGGGGGAACTGGTGCATTACCGGGGGCAGGCGATGATCACCGAGGGATCCACCTTCGTCAACTCTGCGCTGGACTATGATTTCTTCGAGGCCGGGGCGTTGTTCGACGTCGATGCGGTGGACCCTTACCGGATCCGTCTTGATGAGTTCGTGCCGGAGTTTACCGTCGATGCCCAGGCCCGGGACTTCACCGCCTACGTCACCTTGTTCGAGACCGACGGTACCACCAGCGAGCCGACGATCCGGGTGAACCACCCCCTGAGCGTGGGCGGGTCGCGGGTGTATCTGATGGGCAACGGGTTCGCCCCGGACCTGACCATCATCGATGCCAGCGGGCAGGTCGCCCACGACGGGCCGGTGCCGTTCATTCCGGCCGATGATGACCCGGGGTATGGCTCCACCGGGGTGGTGATGGTGCCCTCTGCGAATGACGGGGAGTTGCAGTTGGCGTTCAATGGCTCGCTGCTGCCCACCGCAGCGCAGGATGCGGAGGGTGCCTATGTGTCCTCGATCCACCCGCTACCGATGGACCCGGTGATGCTGCTGCAGATGTACACCGGGGACTTGGGCCTGGACGAGGGCGTGCCGCGCAATATGTTCGTGCTGGACACCGATGGTCTGGAGCAGGTCATCACTACCGGGCAGGACGGCACCGAAGGTCCGGTGCAACTGGAGCTGCGCCCGGGCCAGAGCGTGGACCTGCCCGACGGGCAGGGTACGTTGACCTTCAACGACCTGCCCCGGTTCGTGGCGTTGGACCTGCGTTATGACCCGGCCCCGCTTTGGCAGGGGATCTTCGCCACGCTGGCTTTCGGCGGGTTGATCGCCGCGCTGTTTCTGCCCCGGCGGCGGATCTGGGTGCGTCTGGTGCCCGGGGAGCGGGGCACGACAGTGGTGCATGCCGCAGCATTGGCGCGCAATGACGACTCAGGTCTGCGCGGTGAACTTGATCGGGTCCTGAGTGTATTGCCCGGTCCGGGCGCAAGGGAGAAAAAATGAACGAGCAACTGGGCACGATTAGCACGTTGTTGATTTACGGCACCATCAGCGCCTACGTGGTGGCGATGGTGGGCTTCGCGGTGGACCTGTCCGGGTTCGGCAAGGGGGCAGACCCGGGCCGGGCCCGCAAGGCGGTGGGCATCGCGATGAGCACCAGTTGGCTCGGGCTGATCTTTCACGTCGGGGCAGTGGTGCTGCGCGCGATCGCCGCCGAGCGGGTGCCGTGGGCGGACATGTATGAGTTCACCCTGATGTCGACGATGTTCACCATGGTGGTGTTCATGGTGGTCAACCGGCACAAGGATGTCCGTTACCTGGGGACGCTGGTCTTGCTGATCAACGTGGTCGCGCTGCTCATTGCTATCACGCTGCTGTACACCGTCGCCGACGGGGTGCAGCCGGCACTGCAGTCCTACTGGCTGGTGATCCACGTATCGGTTGCCTCGCTGGCGACCGCGTTGTTCTGCGTGGGCGCAGCACTGTCAGTGCTGCAACTGGTGCGTGGAGGTGACGAACGACGGCGGGAAGCCGAGCATGCCCAGTCCGGCGGATCAAGGCGGCAGCCGTTAGGCGGCCGCGGTGTCGAGGGCCGTAGCGGTGCGCACGGTGCTCGCACGGGCAGTGCTAGCGCAGGCGCCGACGGCACCCGGGGTGCCACGCTGGTGGCGCAGGAGGCACAGCCCACCGAGGGTGAAGTCGCATCGATGGACCTGGGCGGACAGGAGCCACAGACGTTGCCGGCCCGGCCCACGTTCTGGTCCCGGCTGTTGGACGCCTTCCCCGCAGAGGAGACCCTGGAGCGATTGTCCTACCGGCTGAACGCCGTGGGCCTAGTGGGCTGGACCTTCGTGCTCATCACCGGATCGATCTGGGCCGAGTACGCCTGGGGCCGGGCGTGGGGCTGGGACCCCAAGGAGGTCGTCTCGCTGATGGTGTGGATCATCTATGCCGCATACTGCCACGTGCGGCTGACCACCGGCTGGAGCAAGAAGGCCTTCGCCTACTTCTCCCTGGCCGGGTTCGCGGCACTGATGTTCAACTACTACGGCGTGAACATTTTCATCAACTCCCTGCACTCCTACGCCGGGGTCTGAGCGGGCAACAACTGCGTTCGTCGGGTAGGGGCCAATGGCGGTGACATGGCGGGTCAGTGACGAGGGGCCAGTTCGTCACCGGCGCCACAGCCGCAACGCTGCCTCCAGTGGGCCGCGGGAGAAGAAGTGCCGCCAGGCCACCGCCGCTCCTACCAGCACCAGTGCCATCACCGCGGTGATGGCCAGACCGTCCTGGGCGGTCTGCGGCCCGGGACGCACCACCTGCGCGATGGCGAACAAGTGGACCACATACACCGTCAGCGCCAACTGCCCCGTGGCCACCAGCGGCCAACCAAAGCGGCCCAGGTAAGGCAGCACCAATAGTGTCAGGGCCAGCACCGCCACGGCCGAGGCGCTGCCCCGGATCAGCCACAACGGCATCTGCGAATGCGCCGCCGCCGAGAGGAACCAGTCCACAGCCGGCTCTCTACCGGGCCGCCCCAGGAACACTTCCAGCACCCGGGAGCCGAGTTCGGCAATCAAGGTCAGCACCACTGCCGCCACAGTCAGCCGTATCTGGACCCACCGGTCGTGCAGCCGCAACCGGCCTAGCCACATCCCGAATAGGAACGGCGCGAGCCAGGTGATCACCGGGTAGGGCCCGGTCAGCAGTGTCGAGGCCACGATCTGCCCCGGCGCGTCCAGCATCGTGGCAGGCTCGCGGTCGAAGACCTCACCGGTTCGCAGTTGGACACCCAGCCACACCAGTGGCCCAGCGGCAACTGCCACGATCGAGGCGGTCAGCAGCAGCCCGGACGGTGCCCGCACCACCACCAGTCCCACGAGGAAGAGCACCGCATAGGTGGTCAGGATGACATCAGAGCCATGACCCGCTAACTGAGTACTCAACCCGATCAGGCTCAGCAGAACCGTCCGCCACAACACCTGCCCCCACGGCAGCGCGCCACCGTCACGGGCTCGCCGGGTCAGCAACGAGTACCCGATCCCGGCCAGCAGCACGAACAACAATGAGGCCCGCCCGTGCGGCAACCGCATGACGAGCCCAGCAATGCCGTCGTCATACAGCGGACCGATGTTGACCGCGACCATGCCCACGATGGCCAGCGCCCGTGCCGCGTCCAGCCCGGTGACCCGGCCATGGGGTGCGCTGGCATCCGGGGAGGCGCCTGCCGTGTGCGCCGCGCTCACCGATGCGCCATCCTGCTGCTCCGCCCTGGCACAGGTTGTGACCGCGCCCATCCAAGTGTCATGTCGACCCGGTGAAGGGACCCTGGGCCGACTAGGTGCGAGGCCCTCTGAGCCCCTCCGCGGCCGGCCCGGGCGTTCCTACGTCAGTTGGAGGGTGGTGAGGCAGGTCGCGCCCTCGTCGGTGGTGGAGAAGTCGGCTGACCCGGTCAGGCCGTCATAGTGAACCTCAATGGTGCCCTGGACATCGCGCGGCAACCAGAAGCCGGCGAAGCCGTTCGCATAGGTCGTCACCTCTTCATCGATGAGCACCTCGCCTGTTGCATCGTCGAGGATCCGCACCTGGAGGTCCTCGTCGGTCAGCTCACCCTGGCATGTGGTCAGGCTGTGGTAGAAGCACTCGTGAGTCTGGTTCACGTAGGGGGCTACGGAGAGGTAGAAACGGTCCTCGGGCATGGGCAGGGTAAGTTCTTGCTGCCCATCGGAGAACATCAGTTCATCGGCTCGGATGGAGGCCATGTAGTCGGTGGGGCGTTCGGGCCCACCGAGTCGATCGAGGTGGTCGATCATCTCCGCGACCTCCATGCCGGCCAGGTCATGGGTGGCGAGGAACTCGGCTTCATCACCCTCGGTGGTTGGCTCGGAGGCCGGATCCGCCGAGGAGCAGCCGGCGAGGATCAGCACCAGCGCCCCGACGATCGCCGCAATTCTTTTCACGTTCTTCCACCTGTCCTATCAGTCCCGGCGCATCTTCTGACCAGCACGGCAGCAGGTCATACTTACCAAGGATTCTTGCCGATCAACTGGGTCATCGTAGGCAACTGCTGCTGCCGAGAGTTTAGGTCTTTCGTCCCGGACCCAGGCGGAGCCTTCCTGCGGCGCCTATTTGAATCGCCCCAGCAGGCCGTTCTGGGCCGGCGCGGGCGCAAGTAGCCCTGTCAACTGATGGTGGCGAGGAGTTCGTTGCAGGCTTCCTCGCAGGCTCGGCACGCCTCTGCGCAGATGCGGCAATGGTCATGGGCCTGTGCGTGACGGGCGCACTCATCGCCGCAGGACTGACAAGCCTGGGCGCAGGCCTGCAACTGAGCACGGATGAGGTTAGCGTCATGACCGGTTTGTCGGGACAGCATGCGGGCCGTGGCATCGCAGATGTCGGCGCAGTCCAGGTTGGTACGTATGCACGTGCGCAACTCGGCAACCATTTCCTCGCTCAGACAAGCGTCTGCGCAGGCGGTACACGCCTGGGAACAGGCCACGAGGGCATCGATCGTTCGGGCCAGTAGATCCCGGTCCAGAGTGATCTGGGCAGGGTGGGTATCCATCATCTCTGCGGTTCTCATTGTCGCTCCCGTTTCGATAACCATCACAGCATTGGCTCTCGACGTTACGACAGCAGCGGCAGGCATGCAGCCGGCGAGGCGGGGTGTGACGATGAAGGTTTGATGAAGTATTCCGGTAATCCCGTGATCAAACCGTGATCTGAGGATTTGCGGTATGTACTGTCACTCTTGCTCCCGCCGTGCGGGAAGCCCACAAGCGGACGCCGAACCCTGCCACCGCACCGTGGTCACCGATCAACGCCGTGGCAGGGGCGGGGGACCCAACCGTCGGTGCGCGAGCACCTAGGGGTGAAGTCCCGCCTGGGAAGCCAGGTGAGACCGGGTGAATCTCCAACCCGAACCCGACAACTGACCTCGTAGGCGAACTGGAGAACCGAATTGACTGAACCAACAACCGGCGCCCGACACCGCGCGGCCTGCCGCCCCTCCACCCCACTGACCGTTCTTGGTCACGCAGTCACTGGGACCACCGGCAGACGGGCGCTGGCCGTCTTTGCCTCCTCCGGCTTGGCGCTCACCATGGGCGCCTCCAGCGCTGTAGCCCTCCCCCAGGTGTCGAGTTCGAGTTCCGGCGTTGGCTCCCTGGCCAACGTGGTGCTCGACGCCGACCTCGACAAGGTGACCACCTCACCGACCGTCTCGGTCGATGCAGACATCGCCTGGGACTTCGCCGCCGCCGAGGTCTCCTCCGAAGCCCCGCCCCCTCCCCCGCCGCCAGAGCCGGTCATCACCGCGCCGCAGCGCCCCACCCAGGACGCCGCCCCGGCCTCCCGCACCGGGCAGCGCACCGAGCAGCCGGCTCAACAGCCGGAGCAGCAGGCCGAGGAGCAGGCCGGGGAAGGCTCGGGCGGGTCCAGCGAGCAGGTCGCAAGCACCTCTTCCGGTTCTGCGGTCGTGGACGTCGCCCGCCGCTATGTAGGCACCCCGTATGTGTGGGGCGGCTCCACCCCGGCGGGCTTTGATTGCTCGGGCTTCACCGCCTACGTCTTCGCCCAATTCGGGGTAAGCCTGCCTCGGACATCCGGTGCCCAGGCGGGCGCCGGACGCATCGTCTCGGCAGCCGAAGCCCAGCCCGGCGATCTGGTGGCGTGGCCCGGTCACGTGGGCATCTACACCGGCAATGGCAACAACATCGCCGCCCGAAACCCCGGCACCGCGCTGTACGAGGGACCCATCTTCCATAACAACCCCACGTTCATCCGCGTGCTCTGACCGCAGATCTCAGCACTCTGCATCGGCCCGCCCTGCCCCAGGGGCGGGCCGATGCTCGTGCTGTGGGTGCCGACGAGGACGCATCCCTTGAGGTGCCCATTGGAGTTGATATCAAGCCTGTGAATGCTGACGACTTAACGGCAGTTCGATAGTGAACACCGCGCCGTGGCCAAGCCCCGCGCTGTCCGCTCTCACACTGCCCGCATGGGCCTGGGCGATGGAGTGGCTGATGGCAAGGCCGATCCCCGACCCTCCGTGCGCGCGGTCACGAGCAGCATCGGCACGGTAGAAGCGCTCGAACAGGTGGGGCAGATGCTCGGCGGCTATTCCGCTGCCATTGTCCTGCACCCACAAACGCAGGCGCGATCCAATCCGGTCGGCGCCCAACTGGACCTGACCTCCCTTGGGGGTGTGCCGCACGGCGTTGTCCAGCAAATTTGTCAAGACCTGCCCGAGCCGGTCAGGGTCGGCGGTGATGACCGCCTGGCGTTCTGACCTTGTGGCCACGATCGCCAGGTCAATGTCCTTGCTAGTGCACTTCACGCTTGCCTGTGCTGCGGCGTCTTCGAGCAGGTCACCGACCCGCACCAGCTGCCATCGCATTTCTAAGCGTCCCTCGCTAGCGGCAGTCACCAGGGCCATGTCCTGGGCCAGACGGGCAAGTCGTGCCACCTGCTCACGCAGCATGACTATGGTCGGTTCATCAGCCGGCACGACACCGTCCACAATCCCTTCGAGGTAGCCATCCAGCGTCGCCACCGGGGTGCGCAATTCATGAGCCAGGTCGCCCAACATGCGAGTGCGGGTCTGTTCGATCCCACCAAGGTCGGTGGCCATGGTGTTGAACGCGCCGGCGAGGTCATCGAACTGCGCACCCATGCGGACCGCTGGCACATGGACGTTGTAGTCACCGCTGGCGACCTTCGCTGCTGCTTGGCGGAGGCGTTCTAACGCCATGGTGATGCGTCGAGTAAGGAAAATGCTGACCAGCACTGACGTCAGGAGAGCGACGAGGAGCGCCAGGGACAGAGACAGGGTCCATGCCGCGGTGAAGGCTTGCCTTGCGTGCGCCACGACCTCGGAGTCAGCGGGCTCGGCCATGAGCATGTGATCGTGGAAGATCATCGGCCCGATCACCGAGGCCACAGCCCATGCTGTCCCGGCGGCCACCAACAGGACCGCGACGATCGCTGCCAGGAGCCGAGCACCCAGCCCCCACTGTTTTCGCGGCCGCTTGTTCATGAACCCGTCCCCATTCGGTAGCCGACCCCCCGCACAGTGCGGACGAACCTCGGCGCGGATGCCTTGTCGCCGAGTTTGCGCCGCAGATGCCCGATGTGAACATCGACAAGGTTGTCATCGCCCACCCAATTGGGCCCCCACACCGTCTCGATGAGTTGGCGCCGGGAAAAGACCATGTCCGGGCGCCCCGCCAGCGCTGCCAGGACGTCGAACTCAGTGCGCGTCAATTGGACACTCTTTCCGTCGAGGAACACTTCCCGCCCCAGAGCGTCAACGGTCAATGGCCCGAACGACGCCACTGCGCCATGGTGGCCCGGTGAGTTCTGCCGCGGACGACGCAGCATCGCCCGCACCCGTGCAACGAGCTCACGCGCGCTGAACGGCTTGGTCACATAATCATCGGCGCCCACCGACAGGCCGATAAGTTTGTCTACCTCCTCCACGCGAGCGGTGAGCATGATGATGTAGCAATCAGAAAACACCCGCACCCTCCGGCACACCTCGATGCCATCGAGACCGGGCAGACCAAGGTCCAGCACCACCACCCCAGGGCGCCACTGTCGCGCACGCTGTACCGCGTCATCACCGTCCCCGCAGGTCTGGACCTCGAAGCCATCGCGCTCCAGATAGTTCGCAACCAATCGCGCCAAGGGGGCTTCGTCATCGACGACCAGAACCCGGGGCAGGTTCACTTCCGAATGAGCAAGTGAAGTCATGACGGCTCTTCAACTTTGAGCGTGGTGTGCCGTTGAGGTAGGGGCTCGTGGCCCTGATCCAACATGGGTGTTGTCAAAGCATCCAGTTGGAGAAGGGACCACGAGCCTGTGTGCCACGATACGCACCGGC
>NZ_JBMPQC010000030.1:0-11356 GCF_049724975.1 Pseudactinotalea sp. Z1732
TGCAGTCGAATCTCACTGGAGAGTCTGGGGCACGACGTGTCATCGGGAGCACACTTCTTCGCAAGCTTAGGTGCTATCCACCGCATCGACGCCGGTAGTTGTAGGAAGATACAACCGTTGCCTCACCTACGTACTGAGTGCCGTCGCGGATGGCGGGCCAAGGAGGTTCGTCGTGGAAGAGACCCAGGAGGGTACGCCCCTGAGGGACCTCATCGACCACCCCGACCTGCTGATGAAGCCGGTGCCGGGCACACCATCCCCTGGGACGGCACCCATCTCCTGGGCTCATCCGACGGAGATGCTCGACCCCCGCCCGCACGTGCGGGCGGCCTCGCTGGTCTGCACGCTCGGTAGCGCCCTCCACGATGCCGATTCGTGTTTCAGGTTCGTCCAGGCTGTTGCGGACGCTGGACCTAGTGGAATCTGCCTCGGCCTCGGCGAAGTTCACCTCGAGGTCCCCGACGGCTTGGTCCGGGCCTGCCGGGACTTCACGGTGCCCTTGGTGACGGTTCCGTTCGGGGTCTCCTTCTCGCAGATCAACGAGATCGTCCTCGAGAGTCGTCTCGCCAATCTCTCCGGGAGTTCCCACGGCGCCGCCCACGCACGAAGTCTGCACGTGGGGCACCTACTCACTCTGATAGCGGACGGGTTGGCCGAGCCCGGTGCTGTGCTGCTGGATCTCCGGCCAGTGGTGCGGGGGGATCAGGCCGTCGTGGTCTCGGCATGGCCACCAGGTGTGCGGGAACGGTTGGAGCGCACGCTCGTACCGGCACTCATCGGTGAAGTAGGGGACGTGACACTCGCGGTGACCCCGCATGACCTCCCTGTTCGAGAACACGCAGCGCAGCTCAGTCTCGCCTGCGGGGTTAGCGCACCCGTGCAGGTTCGCAGTGTTGGTCGTGCCGTGAATGAAGCCCGCATTGCGGCGCGGATCGCGTGGCGGCGTGGGCTCGTCGTGGGAGCGGAGGAGTTGACCACCCTGGACGCCCTGCTTGCCCAACTGCCGAGTCGGCGGCTCAGACCCTTCATCGACCACGTGATCGTTCCGATTCAGGGAGCCCGGGGCGGGAGCCAACTACTGTCCACGTTGCGGCAGTTCATTGCAGCCGATGGTTCACCCCAGACCACAGCCAAGCGCGAGTATCTGCACGTGAACACGGTCCGGTACCGGTTGAGGCAGGTTCATGACATCACCGACAAGGACCCGTTCACCCACGAAGGGCTGAGTGACTTGCGAATCGCGCTCTGGGCACTGGACCACTCCCCTTCACGCGACAGCGAGGCCCAACCGTCCGACTAGGTTGGTTTATGCCGCTGGCCGAACCAGAGCATCTCCAGGCGGCGAGCGTTGGCGCGCGCGCGGGGGTGCAGACGGCCGGCGGTCTTGGCTACCGCGAGCGCCGCGCGGGCCAGGGGGCGTGGGATGTGCCGCGGGCGTCTGCCGTCGCCCAGGTGCTGCAGGAACGACGACGTGGTCCACCCTTCCCAGGGATGGATCACCGGGCCGGTGGGAACCTCGGGCGCCGTGGCCAGGTGCAGCGTGTGGGCAGCGACCTGCTCCACCGTGACCTGTGGGGTGGGATCATCCCCCGGTGCCGCCACGCAGGACAGTGGGGAGCGGGCGAGCCGGCGGACCTGGTCGGTCACGCTGCGGCCGGGGCCGTGCACGGAGGTGGGGCGGTAGATCACCACCGTGGGGCCGGGTGCCCCGTGATCGCCATGCCGCGGGCCGCGATCGGGCTGTCCCGCGCCGTGGTCAGGCTGCCCCGCGCCGCGCTCGGACTGTCCCGCGCCGGGCATGGGCGACGACTGGAGGTCGGCAGCGGACGCCACCTGCTCGCCCCACAGTTTGGACCACCCGTACGGTGATGCCGGTCGGGGCTGGGCGGCGGTGTCCAGCACCGTGGCCTCCCCGTGGACCGCGGCCGAGGAGACGTGCACCACCCGCTCTGCCCCGGCCAGCGCAGCGGCGCGGACGACGACGCCGGGCAGCAAAGCGTTGGCGCCCACCAAGGCGTCGGTCATCCCGGCCCCGGGGGTGGCCAGGCCGGCGGCGTTGATCACCACCTGCGCCTCGGTGAGGCGATCGGCCAGAGTGGCTGCGTCGTCGTCGGTCATCATCGCCTGGGCGAGTACCGCCTCGGTGCCGCGGGCCGCGGTGGTCGGCCGGGGTGCCGGGACCTCGATGACGTGGTGGCCGGCGTGGCGGGCGGCGGCGCACACTGCCGAACCGACGAAGCCGGAGGCACCCAGCACAGCGATGCGCACCTCGGCTCCCTTCGGGTGGGCCGGGCCAGGTGGCCCGGTGGCGGTTGCGGCTACTCCACGAGGTCGCCGAGTTGGACCAGGTCCTCGTTCTCGGCGACGAACTCCGCGGCGCGGTCCTCGATGAAGGCCTGGGACACCTGGTCCAGGGCCTCGAAGTCCAGTTGCACGATGGACTGGGCCCCGTCCGGGGATCGGCCCAGCCCGGTGACCGGGGCGGAGATGAAGTTGACGTCCCCGGGGCGGATGTTGCGCATCGACAGGGCCAGGTTGCGCATGTGGGAGATCTGGAAGTGCTCATCCACCGCCACGTTCTCGGCGACCACGATGAGCAGGTCGTTCAACCGCCCGGGGTTGGTGAGCACCTCCCGGTTAAACGCCGAGACCATCATCGCGCGCATCCAGTTCTGCTGACGTTGCATCCGGGAGAGGTCCCCGCCGGAGAGGCCGTGGCGCTGGCGGGTGTAGTCCAGGGCCTGGGACCCATTGAGCCGGTGGGTGCCGGCGGGCAGGTCGGTGCCGCCGCTGCGCAGGGGTTCGGTGAGGGTGAGCTCCACCCCGCCGAGCTCGTCGGTGATGGCCTGGAAGGACTCGAAATCGGTGACCATGATGTGGTCCAGGGTGATGCCGGTGAGGTCTTCCACCGTCTCGATCATCAGGGAGGGCCCGCCCCAGGAGAACGCGGCGTTGATCTTGGCGTCGGGGTGGCCGGGGATCGGCACCCAGGAGTCGCGCGGGATGGACATGAACGTCATCGACTCCCGGTCCCCGGAGACCTGGGCGATCATGATCGCATCGGTGCGCTGCCCGCCGGCCTCCCACTGGCTGGGGTCCCCGGCGGAGATCCGCGAGTCCGATCCGAGCACCAGGATGTTCACCGGGTCATCGACGTCGGAGTCCGCATCGGCGTCATCCTCGTCGTCGTCGGACTCGTCGCCCTCAGCGGAGTCGCGGTCCTCCCGCCCGGCGAAGGGGTCTTCGAAGCGTTCGATGCGGTCATCGATGCGGTTCTGCATCACGAAGAACGCGACGACGGGCACGGCGATCAGCAGCGCCACCAGCGACAGCGCGATGATGAGCGCCAGCCTGCTGCGCGAACGGTTGGACTTGTCGGCCATGGCGTTCATCGTAGAGGGCGACTTTCCAGGTCACGGGACATCGGTGTGCAGGTGTGGTGCAGGTTCGCGATGCGCTGCGCTCGGACCGCTGGGAACCTGAGGAGACCGCTTTCCAGGTCCCATCGACCGCCATGGCCGACTTGCCGGTCCCCTACTGCTGTTCGCTCGGTTCTTACTTGGTGGGTGGGGGATCAGCCCTGGGCCTCCAGGATGAGTTCGATCACCGGAACCTCGACCTGCGGGCGTTGGACGGGCAGATGCAGCGTGAGGGTTCCGGGTGGCTGACCGCCGGGGGTGGTGTTCCAGGCTTGCTGCCCGGGTTCGATTCGGCTGCGCTGCACCTCCGAGCCGTCGTGCAGGAAGCGCGCGTAGCGGACCTTGTCGGCCATGTCGCGCAGGTGCAGGTGCCCGAACGGCCAGACCAGAAGGTGCAGATAGAGCCGGTCCTCCCGGCGGGTCAGCACCGTGCCGGGCGGTGCAGGGATCTGCGTGGCACCGGCACCGATGACAGCCCGGGCATGCAGGTCCATCCAGCGTCCGACAGCGGTCAGCCGCTCGTCATCGCGTGGCGGAATCGCACCGCGACCGTCCGGCCCGATGTTCAGCAGCAGGTTGCCGTTCTTGGAGACGGTGTCCACGAGCATGCGGACCAGGAGGTCGGGGGGTTTGAAGTCGAGGTTGTCCCGGTGGTACCCCCAGGTGCCGTTGAGCGTCTGGCACGCTTCCCAAACCACTTCCTCGCCGTTGCGGCGCATCGGAGCGTCGGGTTGGTACTGCTCGGGAGTCACCAGATCCCCTGGGATGCCGAGGCGGTCGTTGACGACGATCCCGGGCTGCAACTCGCGTGTCATCGCCAGGAGGGCCTCGGCGTCCCAGTCCCCGGGGCCCTTGCCTTCCCAGCCGTCCCGCGCCTCGGGGTAGGTGAAGTCGTAGAACAAGTAGTCCAGCCGCCCGTAGTTGGTCAGCACCTCCCGCGCCTGACCGTGCAGGTACTCCCGGTAGCGGTTCATATCCCGGGTCTTGTTCCGCTCCCGGGCGTCGGGCAGATCCCGCAGGGGGTGGTGGTAGTCGATAGTGAAGTCCGGGTGGTGCCAGTCGATCACCGAGAAGTACAGACCGACCCGCAGCCCTTCGGCACGGACGGCCTCGACGAACTCGCGGACCAGGTCCCGGCCGGCCGTTGCCATCGAGTTGTAATCGGACAGTGCCGAGTCCCATAGGGCGAAGCCCTCGTGATGCTTGGCAGTCAGGACCGCATAGCGCATGCCGGCGTCCTTGGCCGCTCTCGCGATCGCCTTGGCATCGAACCGGTCAGGGTCGAAGAACTCAGCGTTCTTCTCGTACTCCTGCGCCGGGGTGCGCTCGCGCGTCATCACCCACTCGTGGCGAGCCAGGCCGCTGTAGAGCCCGAAATGCACGAAGAGCCCGAAACGGTCGTGTGTGAACCATCCACCTTCACCTGTCACCATGATCTCCCTCTCTGCTCATCGCGCGCTTTGCCACCGGAGCCGACGTTCACTCGGCGTCCTTCAGGTTCCACACCATCGGCAGACCGTCGCCCTCACCTCCGGTGGAGTAGTCGTGGGTGACCTCCTGCAACTGTGCCATCCGTTCCTGCCAGGCGACGTTGACCGGCAGATCGCGTAGCGCTCCGAGCAGTGCGGCATAGTCGTCACACTGGATGACCTGGAACACGTCTCTCCCGCTGCGCCAGATGCGCCAGTCGTGCACGCCGGTGCGGCGCATCGCCGCTACCAGCGCTCGTGGGACCTGGCGGTGTGCCTCCTCGTAGGCCTGCTCGGCACCGGCTTTCAGCCTGGTGTGAATGGCAACTCTCATCCCAGCGCTCCACTTCGGTCAGCGATGGCGTGCTCGATCTCCCACGACTGTAAGCCTGGGACGCTGCCCATGACAGCGATGTCCTTTTGAGGTGGGTCCCGCGCATGCGAACAGACTAGGCATAGGAGGTTCGTCTAGCCGGTTTCAGAACCACTCCTCAGTATGTGATGTCCAGGCTCAGCAACCGGCCCACCACCGCCACGTAGCCCAGGCCGGCGAAGGCCAGGGAGAAGAACGCCGCGCTGCCCGCAGACCACCAGCGCCGCCGGCGCAGCGAACCCACCAGACGCATCCCGGCCGGGATCACCGCCAACACCGCCACCAGGGTCAGCAACTGCGCCACCCGGATCAGCAGGGCCGGGGCGCTACCGGAGCCCATCAGCATTGCGGCCACCACCGCCCACAGACCCACCGCGAGCAAGGCCACCGCCGCACCGACCGTGCACGCCAGCCGCAGCCACCGGTCCTCTCGCGAGGTCTGCAGGCGGCCCCGGTAGCGCCGGCGCACCAGCGCCGCTACCGGGCGGCCGAGCAGCCCGACCACCAGCACCACCGAGGTCCCCACCAGCACCCACGGCACCAGCGCCAACGTTGCCGGCAGCGGTTCCAGCGCGATCGCCGGGTGCAGCCCCACGACCCGCACCTGCCCATCGACGACGTCGGCGCCCAGGCGTTGCTGCCCGCCGACCTCCTGCCACACCCAGGGCTCCACTTCCGCCAGCACTCGCGGTGACCCGGAGGCGTCCACCAGCGCGTCCATTGTGAGGGTGCCGTCGCCGGTCGCGCTGATCGTGACCGGTACGAGCGCGGAGTACAGCCGCACGAAGTTGCTCTGCACCCCCCGGGTGGTCATGTAGGACCCGGCGAGCACCTGCGCGTGCTCCCCGGCGGTGGCGGTCGGCTCCGGAGCGGTGCGGGTGTCGGGGAAGTACCGGTCGGTGAACCCGTGCACGAGTTGATCGCGGATCACGGCGGTCGACATCGGACCCACGCCTGAACTGTTCAGTCCGATGTAGATCCCGGTGCCGGTCTCGGGATAGATCTGCATCTCGGCGTGGAAGACGTAGGTGTCCCCGCCGTGGCCTACGATGCGCTGGCCGTTGCGGTCCAGTTCATACAACCCCAGGCCGGTGCGCGGCCCGCCGGCCAGCCCGCCGAGGGTGACGGCGCCGAACGCCGGCTCGGCCAAGGTGCGCAGCGACTCCGGGGACAGCATCTGGGAGCCGGGGTCGCCGACTTCGCCCGCCAGCAGGGTGAGCATGAGGGCGCTCAGGTCCGCAGCCGTGGCGCTCATCGCCCCAGCGGGTGCGAGGCCGATCAGTTCGAAGGGTGCCGGCTCGGCGCGCAGGTGCGGGTAGCCGCCGGACATCTGCTCGGCCAGTTCGGTGGGCAGCGGTTGGGCGAAGGTCGCGGTGGACATCCCGGCCGGGGTGAAGATGTGCTCGTCGGCGTAGTCGGCGAAGTCCATCCCGCTCACGCGTTCCACGACGTAGCCGGCCAGGGCGTTGCCGTAGTTGGAGTACGACGGCGTGGTGCCGGGGGCGTAGATCTGCCGCGGCGGGTCGGTCAGCATCTCGCGCAGCGGCGGGACGTCGCCGGCCGGGTCGACGAAGACACCGGCCAGGCGTTCTTCGAAGCCGGCGGTGTGGGACAGCAGGTGGCGCAGCGTGATCGGTTCGTCGTAGGTGGTGGGGATGTCGAGGTCGATGTAGTCGGCGACCGGGTCATCCAGGCCCACGGCCCCGTCTTCGACCAGTTGCATGACGGCGATTCCGACCACCACTTTGCTGATCGAGCCGACCCGGAACAGCGTGCGCTGGGCATCCACCGGCTGCGGCACCGAGTCAGGGTCGTCGGCGCCGGAGCCGGAGCCGGAGCCGGAGCCGGAGCCGGTGTCGGCGTAGCCGTAGCCACGTTCGGTGACCACCTCGCCCTCGTGGACCACCGAGACCGCTGCCCCGGCCACGCCCTCACGTTCCAGCGCGGCGGGCAGGAAGCCATCCAGCCAGGCCTCGGTGTCCTCGCTGGTCAGCGCGGCGGCCGCCTCGGCCGAGGACGGAGCGGCCGGAGGGTCCGGTGGCGGGTTCACCGGGGCGCCCTGCTGGGCTGCACACCCGGCCAGGACCGCGGCGAGGACGACGGCGATGCTCGCGGCGATCCACGACCGCCGGCGGCGCTGAGGTGCTCCGGCAGGCGGTGCCATGGCCGGCGTGCGAGGCGGGCCGTGGCCTGTACGTGCTGAGTGAGTTCCCACGAGCCCTGACCCTAGGGGCCGCCGACATCACCCCACCCCCGAAGTCAGCATCAATCGGCTGAAACCGCCCCCTCAGCCGACCAGTGCTGGCTTCGTCGCTGAGGCCGCCTGATCATGGGCGAGCAGCCCGGTCCGCAAACGCATCGGCCCGCCCCGAAGTTCGGGGCGGGCCGATGACTCGCACGCGGCAGTTGAGTCCGTGAGCCGGTCAGGCCACCCGGATGAAGGTCGGGTTGGCCCGCCAGATCTTGCTCTCGTGCAGCGCGGTGCCGGGGTTACGGGCGGCGATGTGGTTGCCGTTGCCGGTGTAGATACCGATGTGCCCCGGCCACCACACCAGGTCCCCGGGCTGGGCCTGGCTGGCGGAGACCACCTGGCCGGCGCTGCGCTGGGCCCCGGAGTTGCGCGGCAGGTTGATGCCGGCCTGGGCGTACACGTAGGAGGTGAACCCGGAGCAGTCGAACCCAGCCGGGGTGGATCCACCCCACACGTACGGGGTGCCCACGAACTGGCGGGCGATGTTGACGATCGCACTGCCAGAGGCACTGGCCTGCGGGGAGGGCGCAGCGGAGCGCTGGCCGTCACGGGAGGCCGTGTCGGCCCCTCGTTGCACGGATGCCGATCCCGAGCCCGACGTTGACGCCGATCCCGAGCCCGACACCGACCCTGACGACGAGGCCGACCCCGACGACGATCCCGACCCACCGGGGATGGTGAGTTCGTCACCGGGGAAGATCAGCGCGTCAGCACCCAGGCCGTTGGCGTCGATGATCGCCTGGACGCCGGCGCCGTACCGCGCCGCGATAGCCGCGACGGTGTCACCGCGGCTCACGGTGTGGGTGGCGCCACCAGCGCTGGCGGTCACCGAACCTGTGGGGATGGTGAGTTCGTCACCGGGGAAGATCAGCGCATCGGAGCGAAGGCCGTTTGCGTCGATGATCCCCTGGATGCTGGCGCCATGTTCGGCGGCGATATTGCCGACGGTGTCACCGGCGTTCACGGTGTAGGTCTCGTCCGGGTCGGCGCTGGCTGCGGGCATCGCCAGCCCGAAGGCCAGGCCCGCGGTGGCCACACCGGCCGTACCGCGACGGGCCACCTTTCCCACCGGCAGGTCGGAGAGGAAGGTGGTGGGACGCACGTCGGCTCGGTGCCGCGCGCGTGTGGTGCTGTGTAGTGTCATGGTGTTTTCTCCGGTTGCCTTCGGGGTTAGCTGTCGGGTTCGGGTCGGATAAACACCCGGCCTGGCCGTGGCCAGACTTCACCCCAGGGACCAGCACGCCGGTCCCGTCTTCATGGGTCCCCCGCCCCTGCCATGGCGGCTAATGGACCGCGGACGGTGGCAGAGTTCGGCGTCCGCCCACGGACTTCCAGGTTCGGAAGTGCCGCGACCGTAACCCGCCCACGACGCATTGTCACGGTTCGGTAACATAAGTCACAATTAGGTCACGGTGCGGCTCCGGGGACTCGGTTCACAAGCCCCCGTCCGCGACCGGCTGATGCCCGCGAGCAGGACGGCGATTGCGGGCAGTCCGACGGCACTCATCACTCCACCCCCGCCTCCCGCCGCGTCCGCGCATTGGCGTGCACCGACCACCGCGGCACCCACCGCCCCAGCGCCGCGATCACGGCGCCCGAGAGCACCCCCATCGACACGATCCCGGCGGCCAGCGATCCGAGCGCCGCGCCGGCTGAGACCACCAACGGGCCGGCCGCCCCCCGGTGTCGGCGACAACCGCCAGAACCCAGCACCCGTGGCGAGGGCCCTTGACACCGCATACCGCGCACCTGTCGCCCGGACCGCGGAGCCCGCGTCGATCCCTGGGCCGGACCTGGAAGGCAAAACACCACGGTGCCGCAAACTGGCAAGAAAAGTATCATTCGCGTGCGAGGCGCCTCGGGGGCCGTAGCAAAGTTGTGAGTTATCGCATCATCGCTACTTCGTCATAACTTTTGGCGTGAGTTAATTATGACCTTCTGCCATGATGGGTCCATGGCCATAACTTTCGGTGAGGACCCGGTCCGCGCAGAAGTGTCCGACATCCTGGCCCGCATCGCGGCTGGGGAGACCGTCGACCAGGAACGTGAACGCAAGCATGTGGATCTAAAGGAAGAGACCGGGCGCCGCGACCGTTCGGGACAGGTCGGCCCGGGCGAGGAACGAAGCGCGGCAGTGGCGCAGCAATTGGCCGCTGAGGCAGCATGCATGGCAAATACGCCTGGCGGAGGTGCGCTCATCGTCGGCGTAGGCAACGACGGCACCGTGCTGGGCGCTGCAACGGATGCAGAGTGGCTCAGGCATCGCATCTATGAGATCACCGGACGGCTGCTCACAGTGGACATCGCCGAGAGTGAAGTCCAAGGCAAGCGGCTGCTCGTCATCATCTCACCGCCGGCCGTCGAACCGGTTCGCATCAGTGGTCGGATCCATTGGCGAGTGAATGACAATTGTGTCGAAGTTGATGCCGCCACGTGGCACGCACGTCGCATGCGGACTCTCAACTATGACTGGTCCGGAGACACATCAACCACACCTGCGTCTGCGGCCCGGCCACAAGCGCTGGACCTAGCCCGGGAGTTCCTGCACGACAGTGGCGAGAGCGAAGCCGAGCAGGTTGCGGGTAGTACTGATAGTCAACTCTTGCGTCGACTTAACGCAGTTACCGGCGAGGGCATGCTTACCAATGCTGGCGTCCTGGTCTTCGTCGGTCGGCAGAGCCCTAGCCTCGACTACGTCCGTCGCGAGTATGCCGGTGGCGACAGCGCCACACGCGTGAACCGCAGCGGTCGCTCTCTACTCGAAGAACTCTCTGAAGTGTTCTTGGCGACTGATGCCCACAACGCAACCCGGCACGTTCAAGCCGGCCTGGTGATACGGCAGATCCGAGAGATCCCAGAACTGGCTGCCCGTGAAGCTATCGTCAACGGCGTCGCGCACCGGGAATGGGGGTCCTCGGCCCCCACCATCGTGGAGCACATCGGGCGCACACTACGAGTCACGAGCCCAGGTGGCTTCTTCGGGGGTGTCAACTCATCCAATATCATCACTCACCCGTCGCAGTCGCGAAACGCTGCTCTTACCCAACTCTTGGCCGACTTGAAGGTCGCCGAACGAGAGGGCATCGGCGTAGACCGAATGGTGCGCGAGATGGTGAGAGCCGGGCACCAGCCACCCGATATCCGTGAAATTAGCGGACCGTTCATACGAGCCTCACTGGTCGGTGACTCGCTGGACCAACCCTGGATCGCGTGGCTCGGTTCGATCGAACCGAAGAACGAATCGATGGATGTCTACTCTCTCCTGCTCCTGCGCCGGCTGGTAACCGTTGGTTGGGTCGACGCGATTCAAGCCGCTCCACTGATCCAATTGACACTCGAAGAAGCACGCGGCGCCATCTCCAAACTCTCGCAGGCAAACATTGACGGACGACCGCTCCTGATCATCGCCAAGGGAACACCAGAAGGCACTGAAGCGGTGTGGAGACTGCATCCAGCCGCCGCAGAGTCTCTGGCAGCGCATGATCGGACAGCCGGTCATATTCGAGGTCTCCCCACCCGGCCCGAGATCGCCCGTTCCTATGCGCAAGCGCGTGGACGGATCAGTAGTACTGAACTGGGTTCCCTCGTCGGTGCCAGTCCCAGCAACGTGGGCGGAGTCCTCAAACGCCTAGCAACCGAAGATGTGCTCGCTCCCTCAAGCACAACGGGCCGGGGGCGCGGGTTCTACTACAAGTGGATCGGGCCTACTGAATAAGTGGCTCTTCCGGTTTTAGAGTGCATTGATCCGGGTCGCCAGTTGGCCGGAGTGCAGTAGGCAGCGCAGGACGTAGTGGTCGAAGTTGCGGAACCCTAGGGCGATGCCGCGTAGGGCTTCGAGGCGTCC
>NZ_JBMPQC010000031.1:0-8756 GCF_049724975.1 Pseudactinotalea sp. Z1732
TCTCGAACTGCGCAGCAAGACTGGGTATCGGTCCGTCGCCTTCCCAATTCCATTCCAGCAGACTGGCGTGCGCGAACCCGCGGAAGTTCGTGGTGGGGGCTCCGGTTGTTGTTGCACGATTCAGCGTTCCCCCGAAGCGACCAACCTCGCCCCAGGGCTCGATCACCATCGGATCGGAAGGAAGCCGATCCGCTAGTTCCGGGAGTTCCCCGGCCTCGACGAGTTCGGTCAACATCGGTGACTCCATCAGGTCAGTGCCGCCGCCGCCGTTGAATGCATTCGTTCCGCCGTTGTCACCGGTACAGGCAGCCAGCCCCAACGCACCTAGTGCACCCCCGCCCATGATCAGTAACTGTCGACGTGAGACTTTCCCGGTACCTGCCATGGTCCCCGACTCCTTCCGCCAGGATCGCCTGCGATCCTGGGACGATCACCTTTGATGTGCAGCGACTCTGGACTCTGAGCGAGAACTGGGGTTCCACCGCCACCGCAACCGATTGCAAAGCATCGTACATGCTCGCGAACTGTGCTGACAAGTCACGGCTGGTAAAGCGGCGCTTGGGCTTCCCGGGATACATACTGGCCCTTCCGCAAAGGCGGAGGCGCTAACGTGTGCCCTCAGCAAAACACCAGAGAAGGGAGCGGGTGATGCGGCGGGTGACCATCTATTCGATCGCCGGGGAGTTGGGGATCTCGGCATCGACCGTCTCGCGCGCGTTCTCGCGTCCGGACCTGGTCAAGGCCAGCGTGCGCGACCAGGTGCTGTCCAAAGCCAAAGAACTAGGATATGCGCCCAACCGGGCAGCCCGCGGGCTGGCAACCGGTCGCACCGGCTTGTACGGGCTGCTCGTCCCGGACATTACCAACCCGTTCTTCCCGCCCTTGGTGCGCGCCGTGCAGCATGCCGCGGCCGAACGTGACGCAGAGGTCATTCTGATCGACTCCGAGCGCAGTGCCACTGCCGAGGAGGATCTGGTCAGCAGAATTCGTCCCCAGGTCGACGGGCTGATCGTCGCTTCGCCGCGACTGCCGACGAATCGACTTCGCTCGATGCTCGATGGGATTCCCAGCGTGGTGGTCAACCGGCTGGTTCGGGGCCTTCCATCGGTCGTCTGCGACAACACCGATGCGCTGCATGAGGCTGCCAACCATCTTCGCGACGTGGGTCACCACCGATTTGCGCTGGTGTTGGGTCCCGTCGGTTCGTGGGCGGCAGACCGCCGGGCTGAGGCGGTGCGCTCCTGGGCTCACCACGAGGATGTGGCCCTGGTGGAAGTGGGTCCGCTGGAGGCCCAGTTCCGGGATGGTCGTGCCGCGGCCCGGGAGTTGATCGATTCCGGGGCGACAGCGATCATTGCCTTCGATGACTTGATGGCGGCCGGCATTATCGCCGGCCTCAACGACGAGGGGGAGCGGGTTCCGCAGGACCGCAGCATTGTCGGATGTGACGATGTCCTGTTAGCCCAGACGATGACCCCGTCCCTGACCACGGTCGCGGCTCCGATGGTGGAGTTGGGCGCCCAAGCCGTGGCGTTGCTGAACCGGGTCGTCGCCGGAGAGCGTGCCCGCAGCATTACCCTCAAAGGCGAACTGCAGCGGCGCGGCACCGTGGCGGCGCCCCCGGGGTGAGGTCGTGGCAGCGCCCCGGTGTGAGGTTCAGCCCACCTGCATGATCTGCATCAAGTTCCGGGTGATGTGGAAAGGGTCCTTCACCGGTAGCGCCACCACCTGGTCCATCGGCAACCCGGCGCGATCGCGGATCTGGATCCATTCCGCACCCTCCGCTCCGCCGGGGAAGGTGTTCATCGTGTAGTCCCAGATCCGATCGAACCAAGGACGAGCCGCCGCGTACCCGAACTGGAACGCTGCGATCGCCGTAGTGGCGGCGGCCTCGGAATGTACCCACCACAATTTGCTCGACCACGTGCTGCGGACCAACTCCTCATAAGCGCTACCACCGGTACTCCCCGTGGGCTTGCTCGGCCCGGTCGCATCGGTGTAGCGCAGGATCCCGCCGTGCTGGGGGTCCCAGCCCAACTCGCACATCGCCACGACCGATTGGAGCAAGGGCCCGCGGTCCCGATCGTCCTCCAGCAGGTCCAACGATTCAAGCAGTACCCAAATGCCCTCGATGGCGTGCCCGGGGACCCGGTGACGGGTCACTAGGCCCTCAGGGTCCGGCCCCGGCATCTCGGTAAAGGTGCCGTCGTCGAGCCGGTGCCACAGCACGTCCTGGATTGCTGCTGCCAGGTACTCGCGCAGATGGTCGTGAATACCCAGCGCCGCGGCCGCCTGGGCGGCGACGAGCAACGTATTGGCCAGGATCATCCGCGGGCCGTAGGCGCTGTGGCCGGCCGGAACCTCATACGGAGGAGTGGGTGCGGTACCGGAAAAGTGATCGGATCGGGACCGCTCCAACACCGGCAGTGCCCGATCCAGCCAACGCCGGTCACCGGTCTGGGCCGCTAGTTCGGACAGGCCCATCACTACGAACCAGTCGGCGTAGACGCCGCGTTCGGGCTGATCCGGCGACTGTGCGGGGCCCCCGTCCCGCCCGACCACGAAACGTGTGGTTCCCTCAGGCAACACAGCATGATCGAGAAGGAACCGGGCACCGCGCTCAGCGTGGCCGAGGAGGTCAGCGGGATCGGCATCCAGCATGCCGCGGTGCGCCAACCCCGCTGCACGCGCGAGTAGCCACACGAACCGACCCTGGGACCAGGTGAACTTGTCCGTGGAGACCCGCTTGCGGCCCCGGTTGTCGAAACAGGTGAAGAAGCCACCGAGTTCCTCATCGATTCCGTGAGAGAGCCAGTACGGCAGGATCAATGTCTGCAGGTGGGTACGGGCTTGCTCGGCTGCGTGTCGTGCTGCCTCGGACATGACGGGTGCCTCACCTTCGTTGCTGGGGCCGTGACGGTGCACGGGCTGGTTTGTGGTGACGAATAACGGTTGTCACCATTGGTGTTTGCCTAACCGGCGTGTTTGCCTAACCGGCCCTGAGTTGGCTACATTGATGCAATCGCTTGCAGAACTATCCTACCGAAGAGAGACCAAGGCATGTCCGCCAGTGTGAATGTTCCCAGCGAGATCAATGTCGGTATCGCGCCCACTGCCGATCAGGCCGGTGCCCGCGCTGGGCAGGTCGCGGCCGAGGTGTTGCGCGAGGCGCTGGCGAAGCGTGGCCGGGCCAGGGTGATATTCGCCAGCGCCCCGTCCCAGGAGGCGACCATCGCCACCCTGGGTGCATCCGAAGGGATCGACTGGTCGAAGGTGACCTCGATGCACCTGGATGATTACCTGGGCTTGGACCCGCATCACCCGGCCGCCTTTGGCCAGTGGCTCGCCGATCGGCTGCCGGAGCAGGCCCAGCCCGGCCTGGACCGCATCCGTACCGATGGCGAAGCGGCGGCCGAGATCGAGCGTTACACCCAGGCACTCGAGGCAGGCCCGATCGACCTGGTCTGCCTGGGCATCGGCGTGAACGGCCATCTGGCGTTCAACGAGCCCGGTGACACCGACTTCGACGACCCGGCGCTGGTCCGCGAGATCGCCCTGGCGCACGCCTCCCGTCAGCAGCAGGTCGATGAGGGGCTCTTCGCCACCCTCGATGAGGTCCCCACCCATGCGCTGACCCTGACGGTACCGGCGATCATGCACGGTGGCGTCATCGTAGGCACCGTACTGGGCGAGCCCAAGGCCGCTTCGGTCGCCGCTGCGCTCACCGGCCCCATCACGCCCGCACTGCCGGCCAGCGCGCTGCGCACCCACGCCAGCGCCCATCTGTTCCTGGACGAGGACGCAGCGGGCTCCTTGCCTGCGGATTTCCCGGCCCAGCGCGTCGGGACGAACTGACGGCGCAGTGCCCGCTCACACTGAGCCCATGCCGCCCACCGAACGCACCGCCGGCCTGATCGATCTGCAGATCAACGGGTACGCCGGCCATGACGTGAACGCCGATGACGTCACGCCCCAGACGATCGTCGACCTCACCCGGGCGCTGTGGACACAGGGTGTCACCACCTATCTGCCCACGGTGATCACCGCCGGTGCGGACAAGATCGAGCATTGCCTGGCCCAGATCGCCGCTGCCCGGAGAACCGATCCGCTGATCGCCCACAGCATCGCCGGGGTGCACGTCGAAGGCCCGTACCTGGCACCCGATGACGGACCCCGGGGAGCGCACGACGCTGACAATCTGCGCGACCCGGACCTGGGTGAACTGGACCGTTGGCAACAGGCGGCGCGGGGCCTGGTGCGGATCGTCACGCTCGCCCCCGAGCGCACCGGAACTCTGGACTACATCGCCGGGGCCATCGAGCGCGGAGTGCGTGTGTCTCTGGGGCACAGCGCCGCCGCACCCGTGGACATTCACGACGCCGCACGGGCCGGCGCCACCCTGAGCACCCATCTGGGCAACGGCACCTACCCGGTGTTGCCGCGCCACCCGAACCACATCTGGGCCCAGCTTGCCCAGGACCGGCTCATCGCGATGGTGATCCCGGACGGACATCACCTGCCCGTCGACACTCTCACCGCGTTCATCCGCGCCAAGGGACTCGAGCGCACGGTCCTCACCTCCGACTCGGTCGCCCTGGCCGGAGTCGCTCCCGGGGCCTATCGGACCCCGGTGGGCGGGAATGTCACCGTGCACGACGACGGTCGCCTGACGTTGGCCGGGACGCACCTGCTGGCCGGATCAGGGCATTCCCTGCGGCACGGTGTGGCCTGGATGCGTCGGCACCTGCCCTTCGAACGCGGTGACATCCTGCGCATGGCCACCACCAACCCCGCCACGATCCTCGGCCTGGCTGAACGGGCCACTCGTGGCGCCGACACCATCGAGTGGGACGGTGATGAGGTGGTGGCGACCCGTGTGGCCGGGGTCGAGGTCTACCGCACCTGAGGAGTGGAGCAGCCCGAGGACAGGTGGACCTGCCGCGATGGCGCTGTGTCGTCGTCGGCCGCTGCCGGAGTGCCCGGCCACGATCACAAGGCCCTCTGCGGGCCGCATCGTCAACGAACGGAGGCTTGACCGCCGTCGACCGGGATGAGTTGGCCGGTGATGAACCGGGAGCCGTCGGAGGCCAGAAACACCATCACCGGCCCGAGGTCCTCCTTGGGATCGCCGTACTTCTGGCCCAGGGCGATGGATTCCTCGTTCTGCCAATAGTGCGCGGTGCGCCCGTCATGATCGAGCCGGGCGATCGCCTCGTCGTACATCGGGGTGGCGATCGCGGGCAGGATGGCGTTCACCCGGATGTTGTCCTTGCCCCACGATCCGGCGGCGGTGCGGGTCCAGGAGTGCACCGCGCCCTTCGACGCGGAGTAGGCGGGGGCCGAGATCTCCGCACGCAGGCCCGAGATCGACCCGAAGTTGATGATCGATCCGCCGGTGCCCTTCATGTGCCGGTGCGCTGCGGCGTTGGTGAGCATCGTCCCGCGCACGTTCACCGCGAACATCAGATCCCAGTCCGACACCGGCGTGTTCTCTGCGGTCGCCGAGCGCTGGATCGCGGCCGGGTGGGCCAGCACGTCCAACCCGCCGATCTGCTCGACCGCCTCGGCGAACACGATGTCCACCCTGCCCTTGTTCGACACATCGAGGTTCCGGTAACTCGCCGAGCCGGGCCCGGTCTGGGTGGCGGACTCGGCGACCGCGCGGCCCTCGTCGTCGAGCACGTCCATCGCCACGACGGTGGCGCCCGCCTCCACGTAGGCGGCGACGGTGGCCGCACCCATGCCGCGGGCGCCACCGGTGACGATGATCTTCTTGTCCGTCAGGTCCATACGAGTCCTTCCCTTGATGCGAGCGTGCGCAAGCCAGTATGGGATGGTGCGACTCGGGCAGCCAGTGGGGCGGGGATTCTGGAGCCGTACGCGGTGGTAGCGCCAGTCGATGAGTCGGAGAGGACTATATCGCGGTCATTGCGGTACATTGCGGTATTGCTGCACGGATGGATAGGGATACAGCATGAACGTCACCCTTACTGACATTGCGAAGGCCGCCGGTGTCTCAGCATCGACGGTGTCTCGTGCCCTGTCCCTGCCGGAGAAGGTGAATGCCGAGACCGGGCGCCGGATTCACCGGATCGCTTCTCAGATGGGGTATACCTCCCCGCACGCGCTCAGGCTGACAGCAGCGAGCCGCACCGACACGATCGGGTTGATCGTGCCCGATATCGCCAATCCGTTCTTCCCGCCCATCATCAAAGCAGTCCAGGCCCGGGCCGGAGCGCTTGGGCGCACTGTGGTGATCGCGGACTTCAACGAGTACGCCTCCGATGAGATTCGGCGCGCAGAGTTCCTTGCGAGCAGGGTGGACGGCCTGATCATCGCCTCGGCGCGAAGCAGCGGCGAGCAGTTGGCCCAGTTGGCCCAGGAGATGCCCTTGGTGCTTCTGAACCGCGAGCAGCAGGGAGTCACCAGCGTCACGATCGAGAACTCCGTCGGAATGATTGAGGCGGTGGACCACCTGATCGCCTTGGGGCACCGCACCATCAGCTATCTCAACGGTCCGAAGCGATCGTGGTCCAATACCCAGCGTCAGCGGGCAGTCCGGCAGGCCTGTGCCGAGGCAGGGGTGGAGCTCCTTGAGTTCGGGCCCTTCGAACCGCAGATCCAGGCTGGCGCCCGGGCAGCTGATCTGGTCAACGCCTCCGATGCCACAGCGGTGATCGCCTATGACGACCTCATCGCCCTTGGTGTGATGGCGCGACTGAATGAGCGGGGCATCGAGGTCGGCAGAGAGATCAGCCTGATCGGTATCGACGACAGCCCTATGTCCGCGATGGCGTATCCGAGCCTAACGACAGTGCATGTGCCTGGCGCCCAAGCCGGGATGCAGGCAGTCGATGTGCTCCTGGACCTCGTCGAGGCGACGATCGAGGGCAGGGACCGTGCCCCGCTGCAGCAGAACCTCCTCCAGGTGGACACCGGGTTAGTTGTGCGTGGCTCGACCGCGCCGGCTCCTGCCATCCGCGACGGTGTCACACGAGCAGAGCGGCACCCCTGAGAGCTTCGCACGCCCGGCCCGTGTGGCTGGCCGAGGTGCCACTGGCTTGCAAGAGTGCAAGGAGTTCGGTATTTTTATTTCGGCCGGTCTAAGGTTGCGGCAAAGGTGCTCATCGGTGTAGTTGAGGCTTCGGAGGACGGGATGGAGTTCAACCGTTCCGCCATCGCTTACGCTGGCCCGCAAATCGTCACCTCGACGGCGCTCCTTGACAACCACTGCCTAGTGGTCCGAGGCGAGCGGATCGCCGATGTCATGCCGATCAGTGCTCTGCCCGCTAGTACACCCATCAAGCACATTGCAGGTGCTTACCTCACCCCGGGCTTCATTGACCTACACGTCCATGGTGCGATGGGACGTGCGTACAACGAAGGGTCTGTGGAGGCGATCGAGCACATCGGGAACGCGCTGCTTTCCGCGGGCGTCACCACCGCCCTTCCGACTCTTGCATCCGCGTCGATCGATGAGTTGGTCCAGGCCTTGGACGCGCTCTCCGCCAGTGTCGATATATCCCTGTCGGTGGAGGGCACAGGTGCACCGACAGACGCTGTGTCGTCGGCGGGCGATCGAGACTTCGCTGACACCGAGAATCCGACTTCGTCCCCCAGGGCGAGCCCGCCGGCCACTCTCCGCATCCCGGGAGCAAACTTGGAGGGCCCGTACTTCTCTCACGTTCAGGCCGGCGCCCAGGACCCGCACGCCTTGCGGACCCCGTCGGACGGTTCCGTGGAGGACCTGCTGGCCTATACCGATGCGATCTCCATGATGAGTTTTGCGCCCGAGTTGGACGGGGCGATCCCCCTGACCGAACGCCTCGTTGAGGCTGGCATCGTCGCGGCCGCAGGGCACAGCGATGGCACGGCCGAAGACCTGCAAGCGTGCCAAGTCGCCGGCCTGAGCCACATCATCCACGTATTCTCCGGCCAATCCACCACCAGACGCGTCGGGCCGTGGCGTGTTCCCGGGGTGTTAGAGGCGACGCTGGCTTCCGAGGACTTGACGGTGGAGATGATCAGTGACGGCAAGCACCTGCCTCCGCTGTTGATGCGACTGGCGCACCGCTCACTCGGCGATCGGCTCTGCCTGGTTTCCGACGCCACCCCTGGTGCGGGCAACCCTGAAGGCAGCAGTTACCGCATGGGCGCGGTGACCTATCGAGTCGGCGACGGCGTAGGCTTGACCGAGGACGGCACCGCCTTCGGCGGGAGCACCACCCTGTTACCGCAGATGGTGCCAATCGCCGTCCGGGCGCTGGGATTGAGCATTCCCCAAGCTGTTGCGATGGTGACATCCATCCCTGCAGGAGCGGCGCGACTGAGCGGCGTCGGTCGCTTGGCCCCAGGGTATTGGGCGGATCTGGCAGTTCTGGATCAAGACCTGATCCCATGCGCCGTAGCGGTGCGCGGGCACTGGCACACATCTCCGACCGGAAAGGAACGTCCATGACCACACACATGTACGAGGATCTCGCCGTGACTATCAGCAGTACCGCTGAGGAGAACGGCAACGTGGCCGCCGCAGCGTTTGCTGAGGCCACCAAAGCCGCCTTAGCCACACGGGATGAGATCTCGGTGATCCTAGCGACCGGAAACTCTCAGTTGGACTTCATTGACGCAGCGGTCGCCCGTGAGGACATCGAATGGTCGCGCATCACTGTGCTGCACATGGACGAATACTACGGAATGTCTGCGGACCACCCGGCGAGTTTTCGGCGGTGGATGCGCGAGAATATTCAGGCGAAGGT
>NZ_JBMPQC010000032.1:0-6524 GCF_049724975.1 Pseudactinotalea sp. Z1732
CCGGGCTCACAACGAAACCATCCGCATTGCATGGTCGGGCGGGGCACGTGACTGTGGCTCAGCCGGGTGTTCAACTCGTCCCATGCACCCGGACGCCCATAGTCGATGCGTTCGGACAACATCCATACCAGCCTATGCCACCCGCAGCCTTCTATCCGCCACCGCCACCTCATTCGCGGCAGCAAGCCCACCGGCAGTCCACGCCGAGTGTCTTAGCCTGGATCCACCGATGTAGAAGCGGCGTTGGTGAGCGTGGGGGCATGAGAATGCCCCTCTGACCTGGGAAGATGCGACTTATCTAAGGTCCGTATCGCCAGCTCAAGAGGGGCATCTCGTAGATGCAACTGTCTCATACCCATTCCGTGACTTCCGCGAGGTTCGACGAGCCCAATCTCGTATCGTCAGCCGGCCTGGTCCCGCTGGTCGCGCTGGCTGACAGAGCCGGTCTACGCGAGTTGGGCGATGAGCACCTGAGCGTGCCGGGTGACAAGGGCGCCAACGCGGGCCTGAAGCTGTCCTCGCTGGTGGCGGGCATGGCCACCGGCGCCGACAGCATCGATGACATGGCCGTGCTTCGCCACGGCGCGATGGGCAAGATCTTCGACCGCCCCTACGCGCCCTCGACGTTGGGCTCGTTCCTGCGCACGTTCACCTTTGGTCATGTCCGCCAGGGCGACGCGGTGGCATCCCGGTTCCTCATCAACCTCGCCGCGGACAGCGCACTGCTCGGCGACCAGCAGGAGGGCAGCGACACCGTGATGGTCGATATCGACGACACCATCATCGAAGTCCACGGCTACGCCAAACAGGGCGCATCGTTCGGCTACTCCGGAGTCCGGGGCCTGAACGCGCTGCTGGCAACCGTCTCGGCCGGGGACTTCGCGCCGGTGATCGCCGCCCAGCGACTGCGAAAGGGCAGCGCTGGCTCGGCGCGTGGCGCGGCCCGGCTGGCCATCGACGCACTGGCCCTGGTGAGCCGCACCCAACTCGCCGGCCGTGACGTGTTGGTGCGCACCGACTCGGCGTTCTACTCCCACGCGATGGTCGCCTCGGTGCTCGGCACCGGGGCTCAGGTATCGATCACTGCGCGGATGGACCAGCCTGTCAAGCGAGCCATCGCAGCCATCGCCGACGACGCCTGGCAGCCGATCAAGTACACCGAGGCCATCTACGACCAAGACACCGACCGGTGGATCTCTCGGGCTGAAGTCGCCGAGATCCCCTTCACTGCGTTCTCCTCCCGCAAGAAGGCCGAGCAGATCCCCGGCCGGCTGGTGGTCCGTCGCATCCCCGAGCTCAACCCCAACAAGAGCGACGGCCAGGCGACACTGTTCGACCTCTGGCGCTTCCACGCCTTCTTCACCACCACCCCGTCCACCGAGCGCGACACCGTCGTTGCCGACCAGGTCCACCGCCGTCACGCGATCATCGAGAACGTCAACGCCGACCTCAAAGCCTCCGCGCTGGCCCACATGCCCTCGGGAGTGTTCAACGCCAACGCCGCCTGGCTCATCTGCGCCGTGATGGCCTTCAACCTCACCCGCGCCGCCGCCACCCTCACCCAGACGCCCTCACTGCTGCGAGCCACGACCCCCACGATCCGGCGCAAGCTCATCAACATCCCCGCCCGGGTCGCCAGCACCGCGCGACGACTACATCTGCACCTACCGCTCAACTGGCCATGGGCACAGGCCTGGGTCGCGCTCTACGACGCCGTGTTCCCCGCCCGAGCCCCGGCGCCTTGACCCCCTCTTCCTGCCCCTCCGACCGAAAGCCAAGTGGAAATGCCGGACAGACCGGCTACTGCCGCGCGCCTTCAACCGCCCACATCACGCCAGCGCCGATTCAGGACCCGGCGCCCAGCCCATCGGTGGATCGAGGCTTAGGCCAACCGAGCGGTGGCCAGTTCGCCGAGTTGCCCCGCGTCACCTCAGATGTGGCCCTGCAACTTGCGCCTTAAGCCACCGTCGTCGGCAGATGACTCGATTCGGACATCGCAGCGCACATGTCACAAGAGTCCCCGTTTGACCGCTCACCGGGGCAAGCCGCCCGCAAGCCCCTGGCCGTGGTGCACTCGGCTACCCACTGGGTGCCACGCACCTGCGTCGCCGGCGTGGCTGGCCTCCGACGCCCGCGCCTGGCACGACCCATACCGGGGAGCATTCGGCTTCGTCGGTGAGGACTCCCACTGGGCGGGCAGTGAACTGACCCGCGCCCACCCCTCCGAAATGCCGTACGACTTGCCCGAGCCGATGGCCCGTCGCGGACCCGGATGGCGCAAAGGCTGCATCCAGCGCTGGAACCGCGGACTCGACGCCGATGAACTTGCACACCTGGACGAAATCGGACTGGCAGGAGACCTGCAGACGGCGGCAACCTTCGCCGGCAACAACGCTACCGAGTGCGCCCGGTGGGTGCCGGCCGGTAAAGACGAGCCCGACTTCGGGGCCTACCTGGACCGCAACCTCGGCCCCGCCGGCATCGCCGACTGCGTGCGGGCCGGTGTGGACCTGGAGCAGGTGCGTACCGCCTATGACAGAAGTGTCGAACTTGGACAGTCCCGCACATAGCCGCCCGCATGTGGCACGTGCCGGTCCGGTCCGCACACCTGGCCGGCCAGCATGCAGGCCGAACTGCCCAGGGCTTTGTCAACCGACTCCGACGCCGTGCGGCTGGTCTTCGGCACCGATGTCCTGCGACTTAACACAAGTCATCGAACTCGACCGTTATCGAACTCGAGTTGAACTTGTGCCCGGTCAGGGGCGGCCGGCCATCGGCAGCACGTTGGTCCACCATGCCGTTACGTGTTCTACCGTTGAACCTGGCCGGGGAGACTGCACCCGCATGCCGTTCCCGGCGTAGATTGCCACGTGGTAGATGCCACTGGCCTGCCCGTTGTTGGAGTAGAAGATCAGATCGCCGGGTCGCCTCTGGTCCAAAGGCACTTTGTTGACGGCGTCGTACTGTTCCCTGGAGGTACGCGGCAGGTTGACCCCGGCGTTCTGGTATGCCCGCATAGTCAGGCCGGAGCAGTCATATCCGTTCGGGCCGGCACCACCCCACTGGTAGGGCGTACCAAGTTGGCCCATGGCCCAGTTCAGCGCGGCCTGGCCGGTGCTGGCAGCGGACCCGCCGGTGCCGCCATTGCTGCCACCGCTGTTACCCGAGTCCTCGCTGCCAGAGTCACCGTTACCGGAGCCGCCATCGTCCGAAGGAGGGGTGGTCGGGCTCGGACTCGGACTTGGGCTCGGGCTCGGACTCGGGCTTGGACTTGGGCTCGGACTTGGTGAAGGGGTGGAGTCCCCGGGGCCATCGGAACTGTCGTCTTCGGACTCAGCACGTCCCGAGTCCGCGGAGTCGTCGGAAGCAGCAGAGCCCTCATCAGCAGAGTCGACACCACCGGAGTCCTCACCAGTTGCGTCTGCGGAGACATCCGATTCCGATGCCGCCGGCTGCACGTTCAGCGCTGCGGCTGCCGCGGCATTCTCCCGCTCCCGCCGCTGCTGCTCCAGCCCATCCTGACGTTGCTCCTCGAGTTCGTAGGAGGTCTGGCGCAACTGCGCCAACTCCCCGATCAGCACGCCGCGTTGGGCCTGGGTGTCCTGTTGGGTCTGTTCGGCGTGTGCGACTGCCTGCTCGGCCTCGTCGTGGGCGATCTCGAGTTCGGCCGCCACCTCGGCCTGCTCGGCAAGCGCTTCCTCGGCGCGCAGGTGCATCAGCGCGGCAATGATCTCAGCGGCGTCCAACCGCTGGAACGCATCGTCTGCACCGCCCCCAAGCCGATCGAAGGCGGAGGCCCGGTAGAGCACATCGCTGACTCCGCTGGAGGAGACCAACATCTCCAGGTGGCCCAGCCCACCGTTGTCGCGATAGGCGGCCATGGCCAGGCGGGCCACGTCCTGGCTGGCCACCAGCAACTCGGCATCCGCGCGCTCGGCGTCGGCGGCGGCAGTTTGCGCAGCGGCCTCGGCGTCCTGCAGGTCGACCACGGCCTGGTTGTACTGGTCGGTGGCGATCGCCGCGTCCTGCTGCGCGGTCTCCACGTCAGCCGCGTTGGCGGCCAGTTGTACCTCAAGCTGTGCTACCTGCCCGGCAGTACCCTCGACCTGCCGCCAGGACTGGTCGATCTCATCTTCGCTGGGGATCTGCGGACTAGCAGCCGCTGAGCCGACACCGAGCCCGACGCCCAACAGAAGCGCAGAAACGAATGCCACACCACGACGTGCGGGCCGCGCTGAACCCATACCGCTCCATCCCGAGAGAAACTGCGCCTAGTGCTTCGGCGTGTCGTGTTGACCTGTCACATGCACACCGTAGGGCACACCAATAGCTTTGTGAACATCTACACCGATATTCACATTTATCACATCTAGCACACGTCCCTCGTCGGCCTCATTGGACTGGAGCGCCGGTTTCAGTGGGATCCGGTCCCAAGCGGGTGGGCGCAGTTCAGCGGGTTTTGCAACTGAACCGTACTGGGTTCGGTGGAGACTCCAGACCTTGGAAGCGAGGATGGAGTCATGGCGAACAAACAGACCGCTGGAGGGCCGCCGGCACGTCGGTACAGCGAGGAGTAGCAGGCCGTTGCGGTGCGGATGGTGCGCACCCTGCGGACCGCTGGCACGCAATAGCGGTCTACTTAGCCTCGATCCACCGATGGGCTGGGCGCCGGGTCCTGAATCGGCGCTGGCGTGATGTGGGCGGTTGAAGGCGCGCGGCAGTAGCCGGTCTGTCCGGCATTTCCACTTGGCTTTCGGTCGGAGGGGCAGGAAGAGGGGGTCAAGGCGCCGGGGCTCGGGCGGGGAACACGGCGTCGTAGAGCGCGACCCAGGCCTGTGCCCATGGCCAGTTGAGCGGTAGGTGCAGATGTAGTCGTCGCGCGGTGCTGGCGACCCGGGCGGGGATGTTGATGAGCTTGCGCCGGATCGTGGGGGTCGTGGCTCGCAGCAGTGAGGGCGTCTGGGTGAGGGTGGCGGCGGCGCGGGTGAGGTTGAAGGCCATCACGGCGCAGATGAGCCAGGCGGCGTTGGCGTTGAACACTCCCGAGGGCATGTGGGCCAGCGCGGAGGCTTTGAGGTCGGCGTTGACGTTCTCGATGATCGCGTGACGGCGGTGGACCTGGTCGGCAACGACGGTGTCGCGCTCGGTGGACGGGGTGGTGGTGAAGAAGGCGTGGAAGCGCCAGAGGTCGAACAGTGTCGCCTGGCCGTCGCTCTTGTTGGGGTTGAGCTCGGGGATGCGACGGACCACCAGCCGGCCGGGGATCTGCTCGGCCTTCTTGCGGGAGGAGAACGCAGTGAAGGGGATCTCGGCGACTTCAGCCCGAGAGATCCACCGGTCGGTGTCTTGGTCGTAGATGGCCTCGGTGTACTTGATCGGCTGCCAGGCGTCGTCGGCGATGGCTGCGATGGCTCGCTTGACAGGCTGGTCCATCCGCGCAGTGATCGATACCTGAGCCCCGGTGCCGAGCACCGAGGCGACCATCGCGTGGGAGTAGAACGCCGAGTCGGTGCGCACCAACACGTCACGGCCGGCGAGTTGGGTGCGGCTCACCAGGGCCAGTGCGTCGATGGCCAGCCGGGCCGCGCCACGCGCCGAGCCAGCGCTGCCCTTTCGCAGTCGCTGGGCGGCGATCACCGGCGCGAAGTCCCCGGCCGAGACGGTTGCCAGCAGCGCGTTCAGGCCCCGGACTCCGGAGTAGCCGAACGATGCGCCCTGTTTGGCGTAGCCGTGGACTTCGATGATGGTGTCGTCGATATCGACCATCACGGTGTCGCTGCCCTCCTGCTGGTCGCCGAGCAGTGCGCTGTCCGCGGCGAGGTTGATGAGGAACCGGGATGCCACCGCGTCGCCCTGGCGGACATGACCAAAGGTGAACGTGCGCAGGAACGAGCCCAACGTCGAGGGCGCGTAGGGGCGGTCGAAGATCTTGCCCATCGCGCCGTGGCGAAGCACGGCCATGTCATCGATGCTGTCGGCGCCGGTGGCCATGCCCGCCACCAGCGAGGACAGCTTCAGGCCCGCGTTGGCGCCCTTGTCACCCGGCACGCTCAGGTGCTCATCGCCCAACTCGCGTAGACCGGCTCTGTCAGCCAGCGCGACCAGCGGGACCAGGCCGGCTGACGATACGAGATTGGGCTCGTCGAACCTCGCGGAAGTCACGGAATGGGTATGAGACAGTTGCATCTACGAGATGCCCCTCTTGAGCTGGCGATACGGACCTTAGATAAGTCGCATCTTCCCAGGTCAGAGGGGCATTCTCATGCCCCCACGCTCACCAACGCCGCTTCTACATCGGTGGATCCAGGCTAAGACACTCGGCGTGGACTGCCGGTGGGCTTGCTGCCGCGAATGAGGTGGCGGTGGCGGATAGAAGGCTGCGGGTGGCATAGGCTGGTATGGATGTTGTCCGAACGCATCGACTATGGGCGTCCGGGTGCATGGGACGAGTTGAACACCCGGCTGAGCCACAGTCACGTGCCCCGCCCGACCATGCAATGCGGATGGTTTCGTTGTGAGCCCGG
>NZ_JBMPQC010000033.1:0-6389 GCF_049724975.1 Pseudactinotalea sp. Z1732
TCCACCCAGTCGGTCAGGTCGGCACCGGCGGTCTCGCTGGCGGCGATGGTTGCGGGGTCGGGGTTCGCTGCCTCTTCGGCTAGCAGTTCCTCACCGTCGCGCCACACCTGCGGCGGTTCGTCCAGTTCGGGCAGGTCGATGGGTTCGGTCATGGTGGGCTCCTTGTGGTCAGGTGAGGTCTGCTGCCACGTCGGTCGGTGGCGTGGGCGGTGGGACCCCCGGCAGGTGCATGCCTGCCCATGCCAGCACGTCCCGCAGGTAGCGGACCGTGGACCGGTGGCGGACCTCGAAGGCTTCGCGCTCTTGCCGGCGCTCCCGCCGCTCCTTTGCGAGTTCGGCCTCCAGGTGGGTCACGCGGCTCTCAACGGCCTCCAAGCGCTTCTCCATGCGGTCCACCAGGCCCTCGTACTGGTGCAGGCGGAGGCGGTCACGGTCCACCTCGTTCTCGGCGGCCTTGGCGCGCCGCTCCACGCGGGTGGCGCGGTCGGTTTGTTTGGTGGACAGCCACACACCAAGGAAAGTCAGGGTCCCGGCGAGGATCGTCGCCAGCGCACCCCACACGGGGCCGGGGATATCACGCAGCATCGGCGACACCTCCCGGCGTTGGGTGCTCGACCGCTCTCACCGTCCCGTCGTCCGGCCCAGCCAGGATGATCAACAAGACCGCGAACCCCGCGTACTCCAGGGCTTGCGCCCACCCGGTGGGGGTCCCGGCCGCGCCTTCGGACATCACCCACACCACCCACCCGGCCGCGAGGGACGCGCCCCGGAAAGCGACCACCCCGACCAGGGCGGCGTATCCCAGCCGGTAGCGGCGGGTGAACGCGGCGGTGGCGGCGATGGCAGCGGCGACCACCCATTTGCCGACCTCGACCACCGGCGGCAGGTGCGTGTGGACGACACCCTCCACCGGCACGGTCGGTAGCCGCAGCCACGTAAGGGCGCCCAGGGTGAGCGCGATCCACGCGAAAACGACGAGCACCTGGCCGCGTTTCTCGAGGGGGCAGCCGGTCATTCGGGCATCCGGATCCACGACCCGGAGACCAGCAGGTCATCGGTGGTGGTGCGGGAGTGGGAGGAGTTCGCCAGACGCAGACCACCACCGGAGAGGACCTGGTAGGTCTGCGTGGTGCCACCGTTGGAGCCGATGGCGGCGCCTGCGGTGGTGGGGCGGTGCGCGGTGGGGATGGTGGCGATCGTCTGCGCAAGCGCACCCGCGGAGAAGGACACTCCCCGGATGGTGGCGCGGAAGATGAACGTGGCGGTGCCGTCAGGGCCGGTGTCGCGGACCAACTCGGCCGAGACAATGGTGGACCCGCCCGCCGGCGCCAACGCTGCCGGGCCGGTGAACACCTCCCTCGTGGTGGTCTCCGGGGTGCCCGCCAGCCTCGCCACCGGCCGCTGCGCGGTGCTGATGCTGACACCGGACGCGTTGGTGTCAGAAGCCCCGGCGGTGACCTGTGCGCGGCCGATCTCGGTCGCACCAGCCGGCAATGGCGGCACGGTGGGTGACCCACCGCTGGTGCCTTGGGTGACACCCACAACCACCTGGTTGTTCTCGTCTCCGGCGTCCACGTCGTTCTGGCGCACCCAGATGCGGTCCCAGCGTGACCCGGTGCCGGGTGCCGGGGTGGTGGGCACGTCCATGGGTGCGTCGTTGCCGACCAGCACCGACCCGTCACCGCTGCCTCGTGTCAGGGCCACGGCACCGGCGCCGACACGGTATGCCCACCCGGTGGTGCCGGTGATGGGCAGGCCCCAGAGGGTGCCGTGGTCCTGGAAGAGCCCACCGAGCGCGATGCGGGCACCCACTGGGGAGGTGCCCACGATGTCGTCGCCGGTGACCTGCTCACGGACAAAAAGGCCAGTATGGAACGTCATGGCTTTTTCCTATTCCTCGGTCTGCTCAGGTTCTTCACGTGGGCGCTCGACCTCGAACTGGCCGGCTTGGTCGCCGCGGCGGGCGTTGACTCGCACGAACACGTCCCGGCCCGCCTGCCCGTACACGCGCACTTGCCCGCCGGTGGGTTCGTCGGCGCCGACGGGGAACGGGCGGCCTACGGGTGTGACTTGCACGCCGCGCCCGTCGGTGTGGGCGAGGTGCTCGAAGTACTCGGGCAGGTCGATCGTGGCCTGGCCGTCGTCGTTGAGGGTGGCGCGGTAGTGGTATTCCAGTCCGGACACGGGGGACTCGGTGGTGGCGTGCACGAGTTCCATGCCGGGTTTGGTGGGGTGGGGGAGGCGGAAGTTCTTCGCACCGTCCACTGTGAGGTCGCCGCTCACGGACAGGTTGGTGCCATCCACGAGAAGCATTGTCGTGGGGGCCTTGACCTGGACCTGGTTCGTGGTGGTGCTGATGTGGTGCGATTCGTCGAGTGTGCGCAGCCGGAACGTTGTGCCCGCATGCAGTTGCAGTTGTCCGGAGGTGCGGAGCATGGCGATACCGTCACCGAGGCTGCCGGCGTCCTCCAGGTACAAAACGGTGTAGTCGTCGTCGTCGGTGGCGTCTTGCCCTCTCGGTGGGATCAGTCGCATCGCTGTGCGCACACCGGTGGCCCCGAGGTAGGCGTCGATCATCCCGGGCTGTTCCAGGGTGGGGCGACGAACGAACAGGCGGCCCACGACTTCCAGGCCTTCGGGTGTGGCGGTCACCCCGGAGGCGCGCAGGGGGCCGCCGCGTTCCAGGTTGGACACGCGGGCGTCCACTTGCCGGAGCGTGGCGAGGAGTTGTGCGAATCCTCCCGGCCCGGCGGGTGTGGTAGGGCCGGCGGGGAAGTCCTCAGATAGTGACACGTGCGCTCCCTTATCTTGAATCCATGGCGGGGATGGTTTCCAGGTCCACGAACGCCTCCCCGTGGCTCCCGGAGATGGAGGCGATGCGGACCTGGTGCGCCCCGCCCGGCAGCCACACATGGTCAGAGCCCACGTGGATGGTGGCCAGGTCACCGGGGGAGTACTCGCCCAGGCGGGGTGTTTCATCGCGCCCCACCCGGATTTTCCAGGTGGACCAGGGGGCCGCGCCTTGGGCCACGGCCGCCCTGGCGTGGGAGGTCAGGGTCGGTTGCTCGATCACGGACGTGTGGGGGAGTGTTGCGTGCATCAGGGGGTAGCCGCGGTCCCACTGGTCTGGGTCTTGGTGTGATCCCAGCCGTAGGGCTTGTTCGTGCCCCTCACCCACGGCGAAGGCGTAGTTGGTGCGGCGGGAGAAGTCGGAGGTGACGGACACGCCGGAAACGGGGCCGGTGGGGTTGGTGGTGTCCCATACCCAGTCTGGGCCGTCCTGGGTCAGGAGCGGCCCGGAGTTGGTGCCGGTGCGCAGGGCCCATTCGATGCCTTCGCCGTCTTCGCGGAGGCGGGGGGTGAACGCGATGTCGGGGCCGTTCTCCACCTGGGTTAACTCGGTCAACCGCTGCCGGGTGGTGGCCAACTCAAACCCGGGGTAGGTGCGTTCGTGGTTGCCGACCTGGTCCGGTGGCAGCACGATCGGTAGGTGCCCGCCGGTGTGGGCGGTGGCGGCTTGCACGAGTCGTTTCGCGATGGCGCCCAACGACAGCCCGGTCCAGGACAGTTGCCGGGACTGGGGGCCTTGCCCGGGGCCGAGGACGGGGATCACGAGCCGATAGTCGAACAGGGACCACAGCCCGGATGCTCGGATGCGCAGGTCCCCGGTGGTGTCGTCGTAGTCGTGCACCCAGATCGGTCCGGCCTCCACGATTCTGCGGCCCACCTGGTAGGCCAGGTAGCAGCGGGTGCCTTCGACGGCGGCGCGGATCTCCGCCCGCTCCGGTGCTGGGAGGCGCCGCAGCGGGATGGTGGCTTCCAGGGTGCCGGGTGCGTTCAGGACCGCGGAGAACGAGCCCGCGCTGATGGGGAGGTGGCGCAGCCGGTTGCCTGTGGTGAGTTCGCCGGTGAAGAACTCTCCGGGGTCGTGGAGGGTCGCGACTTCCGCGGGCAGTGGCGGACCCGGAGGGGTGGGGCCGGGTGCGGGGCCGGGGTCGTCGGTGTTCCAGGTGAGGGCGGCCCACACCATGTGGTGGTCTGATGGCAGGGGGGTGCGCAGCGGTAGTCCGGTGCCGTCGGCGTAGTCGGCGTCCAGGCCGGCGGCGGGCACGTCCACGCCGGTGTCGGTGACTACGGCGTCGATCCAGCGCCCGTTGAGGCGGCCGTCCATCTCCGGGTCCCACCCGTTGAAGGAGTTGAACTCATCCCGCACCACTGGGGCTTGGCTGCGTTGGCGGGTGTTGGGGTACCCGCGTGCCCACAGGTCCGAGTCGGGGCCGTGGATTTCGTGGGATCCGTTGGTGTCCAGGGCCGCGATGCCGTGGCGGTGCCCGTCGCGGCGGGCGTCCAGGAAGTCCGCGACGATCTGTGCGTTCTCAATCCTGGATTCGAGGGTGCCGGTGGAGAAGTGCGCGGTGACGAACACGAATTCGGCGCCGGTGGGCCGGTGGGCGAATATGGCGCCGGTCATGGCGCGTTGGGCGCCGGAGCGGGTGTGGATGACGTTCAGGTCCCACGTTTCGGGGTCTGAGCGGCGCTCCACGAGGGTGTTGTTGTGGATGATCGCGTTGTACCGGGTCCCTGGTGTCACTTGCCAGGACACCCCGGGTGTGGCCGCGTTGATCGAGTCGCACAGTTGCTGTGCCTGGGAGGTGGTGGCGTTGTTCAGGTTGGACACTTCTTGTAGGCCGACGATGGCTGCGCCGGAGCGGATCACGGCTTGCGCTGCGTGTTCCCGTCGTTGCGCCCAGGAGTGTCCTTCTGGGTGGTGCAGGGACGCGAGGGTGATGTTGTAGGTCCCGGCGATGAGTTCGACGGTGCTCACCAGTACGTCGCCTTGACTTGGGCGTGCAACACGGCGTCGGTGCGTTCGGGTGCGGTGAACACGTACTCGGCTTCGCCCTCGCGGGGGACGGTGGACCACTCTCGTACGACGAGGCGGCCGGAGCGGTCGGCCACGCCGTCCTGGAGGACGGTTCCGGCGGATGTGTCGATGGACAGCACGGACCCGGCGGGGATTTGGTCGCGGTAGAGGAGCCTGCGGCCGGTGGAAACGTGGGTGATCATGAAACCCCCTTCGCCCACCGGGCCGTGAATGTGGAAGGTGGGGTGTGCGTTGGCGGTGCCGGGGTTGGCCAGTCGCACCCTGCCGGTGCCGGATGCGGGGCCGAACAGCAGCGGGGTGCCGGTGCGGGTGCGGACTTCCTCCGAGATCGACGCGTGCGCCTCACCGGTCCATCGGTAGGCGGTGATCGTGCCGTCAGGGTTGGATACCCATGGGGTGCCCCCGTCGAAGTAGCCTCCCTGACTTCCCTCCTCAGCGAGCACGGCGGTCATGTCCAGGTAGTCGCCGCCCTGCATCGTGGTGCCCGCATCAGTGACGCGTGACCATAGTTGGAAACCGTCGTAGAACGCGTCGGCGGGGAGGGTCGCGGTGAACCGTTGCCACTCCCCGGCTTGGACCTGCACCCGCTCAGAGTTCACCGTCCCGAGTGAACTGGTGCCGTCGCGCAGGTGACAGTCGAGGCGTAACTCGGCGGTCTGCGACGGGCGAAGGTATGCACTCAGAGTCACCACATCACCGGCCGCGCCCGCCACGCCAGCCTCACGGTAGAACGTTCCCACGAAGTTACCTACGCCTGTGGTGAACACCTGGCGTGTGAACCGCTCGATGTGCGGCACCGGCGTCGGCCCCGTTACGACCTCAAGCGGCCCCGACCCTGTCCCCGAGGCATACCAGGGATTCGAGTCGCCTGCATGTGGGCGTGTCGCCAGGTTCCGCCGCGTGATCACACCAGACACCACGTCACCACCCCCCCGTGAACAACGGGAACCGGACCCCACCCGTGGGCACCGGCAAAGACGCGGACGCGGCGGAAACGTCGCCATACCGGAACGGGTCATCACACGACCACTGCGCAGCCCACAGGAACCCGCCATGCCCCGACCCAAGCCCAGCCCACCGGCCACGCTCCGGATTCGCCGCGAAACGCAACAACCGCGCCCTCGCCGTCAACGTCCGACCCGCATGCTCAACCGTCAAATCCTCCGGCTCCCCGTCAAAACCCATGTTCCGGTCAAGATGAGCCAACAACTCATCCCGGGCCGTCGAGATGTGCGCGGTGCCCTGCACCAACACATGCCGCGCCTCAGCCCACACCGGCCCCCCGAACACACCATGCCCAGGGCGCGGATCGGTGCGCTGCCTCGGTGAGGGCCGCTCCTCCCACCCGTCCAGGGAATAGATCGTCACCGGGCCGTCCCCACCCCCGATGCTGAGGCCACGCCAATGGATCACCGTACGGCTCACAACGCACCCACCATCTGCCACTTAAACGCGGCCTCAACCTGAGACAAGTCCGCGCCGCCGAGACGCTCCACGTGCACCA
>NZ_JBMPQC010000034.1:0-5289 GCF_049724975.1 Pseudactinotalea sp. Z1732
GTCGCCATCGGTGTTGACCACGATGTCGGCACCATGGGCGAGCGCATAGTCGACCCCATCACGAAACGACCGAGCGAGGCCCATGTTTTGGACGTGGGTCACCACGTGGTGGACACCACGGGCGCGAGCGACCTCGACCGTACGATCCGTGGAGCCGTCGTCGACGACGAGAATCTCGATCGAGTCAACCCCGGGGATCTCCGTCGGTATGTTCTCAAGAACCTGAGGGAGCGTCTGCTCTTCGTTTAGGCATGGAATCTGGACAAATAGTTTCATGACACTCACGTCTCGGCGGGGATGGGCTCCAGCCACCAGGCGATCAGGTTCGTTTCAGGTCAGGCCGGACGGAGCCATCGTAAACCCCACCAGAGGCTCCTCCGACTTTCGGTCACGGTACGCCGCAGATCCGCGCAACCCCACCTCAGGGTCCAGGCTCCTGAGCAGGCATCACCTGGGCATCGTGAGAACGCCGAACCTTCCAAGCACCCAAAGTGGAGTTCACGACGAGCGTGAGCGGCGCGAGCGCCAGTAGAAACCCCGTGGCGGTCAACTGTCCCGTCGTCGCGGGACTCCACTGCACCCACCGCGTCAACGCCTCGATTTGGCTCTCACCCGGCCCCACGTAGGAGGCGGCGAACCACACGTAGAGTCCGTAGGCGCTCACCAGCAAGCCGACTACCACCAAAATAGGGTTCAAGAACGCAGTACTAGTTTCGCTTCGCCTCAGCACACCCCACACGCCGAGCGCCACAAGAACTGTCAGTGCCACGAACGCGGCGAAGAAGTACCTTCCCTGCAACCCGACGAGTTGACCTAACCGCTGGTAGTTGAATAGGCCGCGTATTGCGACCGCCACGATGAGGCCTCCCGCAAACGACCCGATAGTCAGAACTTCGGCCCACAGACGTCGCGCGCTGAACAGGCCGACGGTGATCAGTGCAAGTGCAAGGATGGTCGCCCCTACGACGAAGGCTCCCGGCAATGGAACCTCCAACCAACCGAATCGTCCCCAGAAGGACTGGGTCAGCATGTCCCAGGCGCGGCCGAAGTACCAGTCGACGGGTTGCTGCCCGCCTCCTTCGATCGGTTGGCGGTTCATTCCCGAGGGCTGGAACTGTCCGTAGAGGAGATAATTGCGCATCCACCACCAGCCGCCGATAGCGAACGCGACAGCCATTGCAAGCGATGCGTGACCCACTCTGCGTAGCCACTGACCTCTTTCGGCACGAGAGAACGCGTAGGCGAGCAGCACCATTGGAACACTAAAGGCCATGAACGCCTTGGTCAGCAATCCTGCTCCAACCGCGACGCCTGCAAGAAGTGTCCAGCGCATCCGCAGATCACCGCCCACCACGCGCAGGCTGGCGTAGGTGGCGATGGAACCTGTGAGGACCATCAGGGCATCGTTGGTCACGGAGCCGCTGATGAATCCGAACTGTGGAACAAGGAGTGGCACGGTTGCGGATCCCAATGCGAGGTGCTGCGAGTTGGTCACGACACGCACACTTCCGGCTATCAACGGAACCACCGGGATCGTCAACAGGATGCTCATCATCCGGAGTGCCAGCAACTGCAGATCCCAACGGTCTTCTGCCATGCCGATAGCCGTGAGTCCCCCGGCCAGCAGCCCGTAATAGAGTGGTGGGTGCTGGCTCATCTGGTCGATTCGCGTCTGTCCCTCCACATCCAGGGCACGTCCCGCATCCAAGATGATCCGGTCCTGATCTGGTGTAGGGGTGACGTCGACGAACCAGCCGTACCCAGAGCCCCAGTTCTCTCGCGTGCTTCCTGGCAGGCGGGCGAGATACTCCGCCTGATCCATCGCCTCGGACATGCCAGCACTCATCCGAGCATCACCCACTGGTGGCCATCCCCCACCGTGTGCGAGCCGCATCACCGAGTTGACGTGTTGAGGCTCGTCTGGTGTGCGGTAGGAATGCGAGACAAGCGCCCACGCCGACATCACGGAGAAGACAGTCAGCGTAATAAGGAGGAGGGAGACCCGATACCTGCATTCGGTCATGCTTGAGTGGGGCGTCGACTCAATTGGACGCCCGGCGCTACTGTCCACCATCGAGGTATGACTCCAGAGCACCCCACTGGCCGGGCATCATCAGTCCCGTGACTTCCAGTTTCGTGAGGTCCAGGGTGCTGATCGACGGTCGTGGCGCGACCGGCTGGTCATAGCCCGCCAGATACTCGGACGTGGTCACCGCATGGACGTCACTGGTGTCACGGCCGGCGAGGGTGTACACGCGGCGGGCGATCTCGGCCCAACTGGCCGGTTCTCCGCTGTTCGTGGCGTGATAGGTGCCGTAGGGTGCACGCGAGTCGAGCAGGTGGACGGTGGCGGCGGCGAGATCTGAGGTGAAGGTCAGCCGACCCACCTGGTCCTCCACCACGTTCGGTTGTACGCCCCGCTCGGCGAGGGACCTCATGGTGCGGACGAAGTTCCTGCCCTCCCCTACCACCCAGGAGGTGCGGATCAGGTAGTGCTGCGGCACCTGCTGCACCGCAGCCTCCCCGGCTGCCTTGCTCTGGCCGTAGGCACTGACCGGGCTGATCGGGTCGGTCTCGAGGTAGGCACCCCCCGGCCCTGACCCGCCGTGCCCATCGAAGACGTAATCGGTGGAGTAGTGCACCAGCGTGAAGCGGTGCTCCTGGGCCGCCCGGGCCAGCGCAGCGACAGCCGTGGCGTTCACGGCCCACGCCGCCGCTCGACCCTGTCGGGTCTCGGCCTGGTCCACCGCCGTGAATGCGGCCGCGTTGATCACCACCCCGACGTCGCTGAAGTCGAGGTCAGCGATAGCCGAGGGGTCGGACAGGTCCACCTCCTGCCTGGACAGTGCGTGCGCGTGCGGCAGCGCCGCCTGCAGTGCAGTGCCCAGTTGCCCGGTGGCGCCGAGGATCACCGTGCGCGCAGGTGTCACCGGGCTGGCCTGGGCAAGGCGGGGGTGGTTGCGGTCCTTCTCCGAGATCTCCGCACTACCCAGCGGGATGGGCCATGGGATCGCCGCCGACTCATCGGCGAGGTTGAGGTGGGAGTAGGACGCTTCCGGGGACCAGTGCGCGTTCACCAGGTAGGAGTAGACGGTGCCATCGATCAGGGTCTGGTAAGAGTTGCCGACCCCGCGGGGCACGAACACCGCTTTGCCCTCATCGAGTTCCTCGGTGTGGACGGCGCCGTACCTGGGCCCTTCGCGCAGGTCCACCCATGCGCAGAAAGCCCTGCCGTGGGCGATCGACACCAGCTTGTCCCAGGGTTCGGCGTGGATGCCCCGGGTCACCCCGGCGGCGGCGTTGTACGCCACCGAATGTTGCACGGGTGCGAAGTCCGGTAGCCCGAGGGCGACCATCTTGGCCCGCTGCCAGTTCTCCTTGAACCAGCCGCGGGCATCCCCGTGAACCGTCAGGTCCAGGACCAACAGGCCGGGGATGGCGGTGGTGCGCACGGCCAGTTCGTTCGGGCCCGTCACGTCACTGTCCCCGGGCCGCGTATTCCGACTCCACCGCGTCCTTGTGCGGGCGCCACCAGTCGCTGTTCGCCCGGTACCACTCGATCGTATCCGCCAACCCCGCGCGGAAGTCCGCGAACTGTGGCTCCCAGCCCAGTTCTGTGCGCAACTTGGTCGGGTCGATCGCGTACCGCAGGTCGTGCCCGGCGCGGTCGGTGACGTGGTCGAAGTCGTCCTCCGGGCGGCCCAGGATGCTCAGGATCATCCGGACCACCTCGAGGTTTTTCTGTTCCCCGTCGGCACCGATCAGGTAGGTGTGCCCGATCTGCCCCCGGTTCAGGATGGTCCACACCGCCGAGGAGTGATCGGCCGCGTGGATCCAGTCCCGCACGTTCTCACCGGCCCCGTAGAGTTTGGGCCGGCCCCCGGCGAGCACGTTCGTGATCTGGCGGGGAATGAACTTCTCGATGTGCTGCCAGGGACCGTAGTTGTTCGAGCAGTTGCTGATGGTGGCTGCCACCTCGAAGGAACGCACCCATGCCCGCACCAAGTGGTCGGCACCGGCCTTGGACGCCGAGTACGGACTCGAGGGCAAGTACGGAGTGGTTTCGGTGAACCGTGCCGGATCATCCAGTTCGAGGTCGCCGTAGACCTCATCGGTGGACACGTGATGCAGGCGCACCCCGTGCCTGCGGACCGCCTCCAGAATCTCGAAGGTGCCCACGATGTTGGTGCGGATGAATGGACTGGGATCACGCAGGCTGTTGTCGTTGTGTGACTCCGCCGCAAAGTGGACCACGGCGTCCTCGGCGCCGGTGAGGCTGCCCACCAACGAATCCACCAGGCCCGTGTCGGTGACATCCCCTTCCACCAACTCCACACGATCGGCCGGCAACGGCTCCAGCGCCTCCGGCGAAGCCGCGTAGGTAAGCTTGTCCAGCACCACCACGTACGCGTCGGTGTGCTCCACCAGGTAGTGCACGAAGTTGGAACCGATGAAGCCGGCACCGCCGGTGACGAGAATCCTGCGCATCACTGCACTGTAGCGACTCTGCGGGCTCTAGCCGAGCGAGATGCGCCAAGGAGTGAAGCCATCCGTTATCGGCACCCGCACCTCCTGGCGCAACCGCCTGGCTGCGATCCTCGGCAAGTTGCGCAAGACTGCGCGTATGCATGGAATCATCCTGGCCGGAGGGTCCGGCACCAGACTGAACCCGATCACCTTGGGCGTGAGCAAGCAACTGGTCCCTGTTTATGACAAGCCGATGATCTACTATCCCCTCTCCACGCTTCTGCTCGCAGGGGTCCAAGACATCCTGGTGATCACGACGCCACATGACGCACCGCAGTTCCACCGGCTACTCGGCGACGGGGCACAGTTCGGCGTGAACATCTCTTACGCGGTCCAAGATGAGCCCAACGGACTCGCCCAAGCCTTCGTACTTGGAGCGGACTTCCTCGGCGCCAACACCGCTGCCCTCGTGCTCGGAGACAACATCTTCTATGGCCCCGGCCTCGGATCTCAGTTGAAAAGGTTCGAGCAGATCGACGGAGGAGCCATCTTCGCCTACCGAGTGTCTGACCCGAGTTCCTACGGGGTAGTGGAGTTTGACTCCACTGGACGTGCGTTGTCATTGGAAGAAAAGCCAAGTACGCCCAGATCAAATTACGCAATCCCCGGCCTCTACTTTTACGACAACGACGTCGTCGAGATCGCCCGCCGTCTTCGGCCATCTGCCCGCGGAGAGTACGAGATCACAGACGTAAACCGGGCATACCTGGAGCAGGGACGACTGCAGGTTCAGGTCCTCCCCAGAGGGACTGCCTGGCTCGA
>NZ_JBMPQC010000035.1:0-3407 GCF_049724975.1 Pseudactinotalea sp. Z1732
AATAAACGCGACCTACAATCCACGGCTGCAACTCTTCCGGGCAAGGACGCTGCGCACGAGTTCGATCAGAAGTGCTCACCGCTACTCGAACTTATCGTGAGCCGTCACATCGAGAATCGTGCACTCGCGGCCACTCGCGACGCACTTCTTCCCGCACTCATGTCGGGCAAGTTGCGCGTGAAGGATGCCGAGCGTCAGGTCGAGGCGGTGGTGTAAACGTGCGGTTCTCGGAGGATGACTTGGAGCAACTCGCCGTCGACGTCCTGGGCGAACTCGGTTGGAAGCCGGTCGCTGGCACCGCCATCGCCCCCGGCGCTACCACCGAGCACGGAGAGGGTGAGCGCCACACCTGGGACGAACTGCTCATCCGTCCCCGGCTGCGCGCTGCGCTGCACCGCCTCAACCCGGACGTCCCGCGCGTCTACCTGGACCAGGCCCTCGACGTCATAGGCTCGGCCACGTCACAGGATGCGATCACCGAGAACCAGCGCATCCACACCATGCTCACCGACGGGTTCCGCGGGATGTCCTACGTCGACTCCGACGGTGTGGAGCAGAACCCCACCATCCGCCTGGTCAGCGCTGAACCTGCGCACAACGACTGGCTCGCTGCTCGCCAGGTCACCATTACCAGCGGCGAGACGACCCGCCGGTTCGACGTCGTGCTCTACCTCAACGGCATGCCCGTGGGCATCGTCGAACTCAAGCGTCCAGGTGCCGCACATGCTGATACAGCCGCTGCTCACGCCCAACTGCAGACCTACCTGCGGGAGTTCCCGCTCGCGTTCCGCTTCGCCGTCGTCTCGATCATTTCCGATGGAGTGACCGCTCAGTACGGCACTCCGTTCACCCCGCTGAACCACTACTCCCCCTGGAATGTGACCGAGGAGGGTGACTCGCTGACCGCAGCGTCGCCGTCGTCCGCTTCTGACGACACCTCCACGGGGTTGGACCGTGTGCTGCATGGGCTGTTCCCCCCGGAGCGGTTCCTGGAGTTCCTCACCCGCTACGTCGCCTTCGACAGCACCGAGGAAGGGCTGATCAAGCGGGTCGCGAAACCGCACCAGTTCTTCGCCGTCGGGAAGGCCGTGGCCAAGACGCTGCAGGCGGTGGCCTCCGACGGCAAGGCCGGGGTGGTGTGGCACACCCAGGGGTCGGGCAAGTCGATGGAGATGGAACTGTATGCCAACCAGGTGCTGCGGATCCCCCAGTTGCGCAACCCGACCATCGTGGTCATCACCGACCGCACGGAGTTGGACGGGCAGTTGTATGAGACCTTCAACCGGTCGTTGCTGCTGCCGGAGAAGCCGGTCGCGGTGCGCCGCCGGGAGGAGTTGCGCAGTGAACTGCAGGACCGGATTACCGGGGGCATCTACTTCACCACGCTGCAGAAGTTCGGGCTTAACCAAGCCGAGCGCGAGTCCGGTGCGGTGCATCCGTTGCTGTCGGACCGGCGCAACATCATCGTGATCGTCGATGAGGCGCACCGGTCCCATTACGACAACCTGGACGGGTACGCCTGGCACCTGAAGAACGCCCTGCCGCGGGCCACGTTGATTGCCTTCACTGGGACGCCGGTGTCCTTCGCGGATCGCAACACCCGTGAGGTGTTCGGCGACTACATCGACATCTATGACCTCACCCGCGCCGTGGAGGACGGGGCCACGGTGCCGGTGCACTTCGAGAGCCGGCTGATCAAGGTGGACCGGGCCGAGGAACTCTCGGCTGAAGACATCGATCGCGCCGCCGATGAGTTCACCGAAGGGCTGGATGACGCCGAGCGGGACCGGGTGGAGAAGACCGTCGCGGTGATCAATGCCCTGTATGGGGCGCCGGCGCGGATTCAGACGTTGGCGGCGGATCTGGTGGCGCACTGGGAGCGGCGCCGGGAGGCGATGTTCGAGGCACTGGGGACGGAGGAGAATCCGGGCACGCCGGGGAAGGCGATGATCGTGGGCGCGACGCGGCAGATCTGCGCGGATCTGTACGCGGCGATCGTGGAGTTGCGGCCGGAGTGGCACAGCGAGGAGGATCACGAGGGCCGGATCAAGGTGGTCTACTCCGGCAGCGCGACGGATCAGCCGCCGGTGTCTTTGCATGTGCGCCGCGATTCACAGAACAAGGCGATCAAGAACCGGTTGCGGGATGCCGATGATGAGTTGGAACTGGTGATCGTCAAGGACATGATGCTCACCGGCTTCGACGCACCCCCGCTGCACACGTTGTACCTGGACCGTCCGCTCAAGGGCGCGCTGTTGATGCAGACGCTGGCGCGGGTGAACCGGACATTCCGGGGCAAGCAAGACGGGTTGCTGGTGGCCTACGCCCCGGTGGTCGACAATCTGGCGCGAGCACTGGAGGAGTACACCGACACTGACCGGGAGCGGAAGCCGCAGGGGCGGGACATCTCGGAGACTGTGGCGGTTGCGCGGGAGTTGGTGGCGACGCTCGGGGAGCTGCTGGAGGGCGTGGATTGGCGCGGGCGGCTGGCACAGCCGGGGCCGCGGGCCTATGTGGATGCGGTGCAGGCCACGGTGAACCATCTGCGTTCGCCGTTGACGCCGGGGAATCAGGTTGGTGCTGACGAGGAGTCGCTGGCGGCTCGCTACCGGCGGCTGTCGGCGCAGTTGGGCCGGGTGTGGGCGATCGCCGGGCACACTGAGCAGTTGGCGGAAGTGGCCGGCGATGCGCGGTTCTTCGAGGAAGTGCGCGTATGGATGGCAAAACGCGACGCTGAGGACCGTCAGGCCAACGGGGAGCCGGTGCCCGAGGAAGTCCAGCGGATGCTGAACTCGTTGGTGGCCTCCTCGATCGTGTCCGAAGAGGTCATCGACATCTACGGAGCGGCCGGGATGGACAAGCCGGCGCTCAGTGACCTGGACACGGCGTTCATCGCTCAGATGCAGCAGGCGCCGAACCAGCACCTGGCGATCGAGTCGCTCCGGAACATGCTGCTGGAGGAAAGCCGGACGCTGCTGGGCAACAACGTGGTGCGCCGGCAGGCGTTCTCCCAGCAGTTGCAGGAGTTGATGCTCAAGTACATCAACCAGAACCTCACGTCCGCTGAGGTCATCGCTGCGCTGATCGAGACCGCTCAGGAACTGTCCGCCGAGCCGCACCGCGGTGAGCAGTTCGACCCGCCGCTCTCCGATGATGAATTGGCGTTCTACGACGCGGTGGCCTCCAATGAGTCCGCGGTGCTGGAGCAGGGGCAAGACACGTTGGCCAAGATCGCCCGGGAACTGGTCGCGATCATGCGACGGGATGTGCGCACCGACTGGACCGTGCGTGAGGATGTGCGGGCCAAGATGCGGACGTCCATCAGGAGACTGTTGGCGATTCATCGGTATCCGCCGGATCAGCAGCCGGAGGCGATCAAGTTGGTGATGCAGCAGATGGTGGAACTG
>NZ_JBMPQC010000036.1:0-3395 GCF_049724975.1 Pseudactinotalea sp. Z1732
AACACCCAAGGCCCGCGATGAAATCTACCTGCTCTGCCGCTGTTTCTGGTTGCCCTGTTGCTGATGTCATCTGTCGCACCGCGGAGTTGGACCTGATGATCACCGGGGCCAGCATCGACGCCGCAGACGTCACCATCATCCAGGCCCGACCGCGCCAGGGGTTGCCGTTCTGCCCGTCCTGCGGGGCCGAAGGGGTCCTGCGGGATCACGTGGTGCGGGTGCTGACCGACGTACCGGTGGCCGGCCATCCCACCAGGTTGCACGTGCGCCTGCCTCGCTATCGGTGCACCGGGACCCAGTGCCCGCAGCGGATCTTCCAGCAACGGCTGGACTGCGCCGCGGTGGGGGCCAAGACCACCAACCGGTGCACCCGGTGGATCCTGCAGCGCTTGGCGATCGACAAGATGAGCATCAGCGCCGTGGCCCGGGCCCTGGGACTGGGATGGGACCTGGTCAATAACCTCGCGGTCGATGCCGCCCGCACCCTGGTCTATGACGACCCGACCCACCTGGAAGGGGTGCGGATCTTGGGGGTCGATGAGCACAAGTGGAAACACGTGCGCGGCGGCGGTGAGGACTCGTATGTCACGATCCTGGTAGATCTGACCCCCACGATCGAGGGCACCGGGCCGGCGCGGCTGCTGGATGTGCAAGCAGGCCGTTCGGCGAAGGTACTCACCGACTGGTTGGCCGAGCGCACCCAGGAGTTCCGCGACCGCATCGAGGTGGTCACCATGGATGGCTTCACCGGCTATCACAGCGCCACCAAAGAAGCACTGCCGCAGGCCACACCGGTGATGGACCCCTTCCACACGGTGCAAGTGCGCCGCGAGGCGCTGTGTGTTCGGGGGTGGGTGAGAGGCCCACCCCGCTGGTCTATCGCAGTAGATCGGTGAAGTTGAGGGCAGCCTGATCCCGGAGGTGCGGGGGAGGGTGGGAAGCAGCCCTGACAAAGCCGGGGCGTGTCAGTACTGCCAGATGGCAGCGTGCCCGGCAAGCAAGGCAGAGAGGTGTAACGAGAGTGAACCAGTGGTTGAACCCGCTTAAGGGTGGAACCGGCTCGAACCTGGCGGATCTGGGCCGGGCAACAGTGCGCGCTGGTCAGGATGTACGTGGTCAGCGACTCCGAAGCCGACTAGTGACGTCGGCGGGGAGGCCGTCACCGCAGTGCTGCGGGTTCGGTGGCGGCGAGGCTGTAGCGGCAGAGCTGGGCGCCGATCCTGCCAACCGACACGCAGTGAACGCGGGAACCATCCCGAAGTCGCCCCTCCCGGCCAGCAGTCTGCTGGTCGGCGGGCAGGTTCACCGTCAACTGACGGCTCCGGGATGGGGCGGAGGGTCCGTAGTAGTCCGAGGGCGGGAAAGCCGTCCACATGGCGAAGGGACCCAGCGAGTATGCAGTCGATGCGATGGAATGCCGGGAGGTCGCTGGTGAATATCGGCGAGCCGTGGCTCGACCTCGATGAGGCTCGGGTGCGGGTACTGGGTATCCAGACCAAACTGCACCAATGGTCAGCCGATGATGGTGATCGTCGGTTCGATGACCTGTTCAACCTTGTCACCGATCCCGCGTTCCTGACGGTTGCGTGGGATCGGGTGAGAGGGAATCGAGGGGCACGATCTGCCGGGGTCGATGGCGTGGTTCCACGTTCCATCGACTTTGGGGACGCGATGCTGCATCGGCTGCGAGATGATCTCAAGGCCCGCAGTTTCGAACCGCTCCCGGTCAAGGAACGGATGATTCCGAAGACGCCGGGCAAGTACCGTCGTCTGGGCATCCCTGCTGTGCGGGACCGGATCGTGCAAGCCAGCCTGAAGTTGGTCCTCGAACCCATCTTCGAGGCGGACTTTCACCCGTGCAGTTACGGGTTTCGTCCGCGTCGTCGACCTCATGACGCGATCGCTGAGATTCACATGCTGGCATCCAACCGTTACCAGTGGGTGCTCGAAGGTGACATCGAAGCGTGCTTCGATGAGATCTCCCACCCGGCTCTGATGGACCGGATCAGGGAGCGGATCGGAGACAAACGTGTCTTGGCGTTGATCAAGGCGTTCTTATGCGCTGGCATCCTCGACGAGGACGGCGTCACCAGGGACACCAAGATGGGCACACCCCAAGGCGGCATCTTGTCGCCGCTGCTGGCCAACATCGCATTGTCAGTCCTTGACGATCACTTCGCCGAAGCCTGGCAGCGCGATATGGCCACCCGACCCCAGCGGGCGACCCGCCGCAGACACGGAAATGCCACGTATCGCCTGGTGCGCTACGCGGACGACTTCGTGGTCATGGTGGCGGGCTCCGAGGCTCACGCCGAGGAACTGCGGGGCGAGGTTGCAGCAGTGCTGGCTCCGATGGGTCTGCGCCTCTCGGAGCACAAGACGCTGACCGCTCACATCGACGAGGGGTTTGAGTTCCTGGGGTTCCGCATCCAGCGGCAACGCCAACAGGGCTCGAACAAGCGATATGTCTACACCTGGCCCTCCAAGAAGTCGCTGACTTCGATCCGGGCGAAGGTCAAGGCGATCACCAGAATGGGCACGAACCAGCCCCTGTCCGAGTTGCTTCGCCGCATCAACCAGGTGCTGCGGGGCTGGACCGGCTACTTCCGGCACGGCGTTTCGAGCCGGACCTTTGCTCACCTGCACCAGTACACCTGGGAACGGATCGTGCACTGGCTCCGACGCAAACACAAACGTGCCACCTGGCAGTGGCTGAAACGGCATTACCTGGCCAACAACTGGTGGCCAGAGCACGACGGCGTCTCACTGTTCAACTGCGGGACAGTGCCGATCACCCGTTACCGCTACCGCGGAACGAAGATCCCGACGCCGTGGGAGCCGACCATCATCATCACCTGACCTGGGCATGTGCTCGTGGAGAGCCGGATGCGGTGGAAGTCGCACGTCCGGTTCGGGAGACGGGCCGGAGAAACCCACCAGCGGAAACGTTGGCAGGGCGCTCCGGCCCGATCTCACCTGGCTGGGGAGAAACTCACCGTCTGTCGTCAGCGCCTGCAGCAGCAGATCCACGGCCACCGGGGCCGCAAGGAGAACCTGCTCTACCGCGGCCGGCGAACACTGCTGACCCGGCAGTCGCTACTGACCGATGAGCAGATCGCCCGACTGCAGCGGCTGTTCGCCGAACACGAGGACCACGCGGCCTTGGAGGTCTCCTGGCACATCTACCAGGACATCATCAGCGCCTACCAACACCCAGATCCGGCCGCCGGCAAGAAGCGCATGCAGGCCCTCATCACCAGGCTCCGGCGCGGGCTACCCGAGGGGCTGGAGGAACTCGCTCAACTCGGCCGCACGCTCTGGCGCAAACGAGACCAGATCCTGGCGTTCTTCGACCGTGGCGGAGCCTCCAACGGCCCCGTCGAAGCGATCAACGG
>NZ_JBMPQC010000037.1:0-2969 GCF_049724975.1 Pseudactinotalea sp. Z1732
GGCTCTTCCACTTTCAGCGTGGTGAGGGGTGTTCACGCCGCCTTTGGTGACGTCGTGTAGGCCATTATGCGGCAGCGGTAGTTGTCATGATTGCGATACCCGCGTCCGATGCGTTTGAAGGTCTTGGCGGTCAGGTTCGCCGCCTCGGTTCGGGCGTTGGTGGTGCGGGTGCGGCAGAAGGTGAGCAACTCCCGGCGCCACGCAGACAACGTCTTGAACAGCCGGCGCGGCTCGGGCAGGCGGGTGGCCCGCACCGCCTTCTCCAACTCCGACCAGGCCCGTTGGAACGCTGCGGTGTCGCGGGTGGCCATCAACTGGCGCACGTGTTCCTTGATGCCCCAGGCCACGGCCAGTTCGATGTCGGCCTCCAGGATCTCCTGGAGACGTTCTCGCTGGCGCACCGAGAGTCGGTCCCCGGCGCAGGTGAGCAACTTGCGATACCGCCAGGGCGGGTCGATCAACCGGCCCCGCCGGCCATGAACCTCCCAGGCCCGGCGTCGGCGCACGTCGGTGAGCATCTGGTTGGCCAGGCGGATCACGTGCCAGTGATCGACACTGATCTTCGCTTTCGGCAACACCTCGCGAACGGCGGAGCGGAACTCACTGGACATGTCGATGGCGACTGTCTCCACGCGTTTGCGCCACCACCGCGGCCGGGCCCGCAACCAGGACTTGACTGCGGCCGCCCGGGGTCCGTCGACGACGTCGAGGATCGCGCCGGTGTCCAGGTCGGTGAATACGACCGACCACGGCTCTACTCGCACCGTGGCCCCGATGTCGGCGTCTCGGACATAGCGCACCTTGCGGAAGCGGTGCTCATCGATCCCCAGCCGGCGCACCAGGCGCGAATCGGCGTGCCCGTCTACATCCAAGGTCTGGGTGGCCAGGCGCATCACTGTGGTCCACGACAACCCATGCTCCCCGGCCACCCCCAAGACCGCCCGCGGCTCGGTGCGCAGCGCCCCGGCCACCGTCGCAGCCAAGCGCGTAGTCACCCTGGCCCGGGCCGGCAACTCCTCGGTGACCTCGGTGAACGTGCCCCGCGGGCAAACCTGCTCGGCGCACAGGTATCGGCGCTTGCGCACCCGCACCACCACCGGCTGCCCGCCGCAACTGACGTCTCTGACCTGCTGGACCGGGCGCGAATGCACCCGGTTCGACATCACCCCACACGAGGGACACCCGTCCTCGCCGGCAGTGGTTTCGATCAGCACCACCCGCTGCCCATCGGCACGCCGCGAGGCGGTGATCACCCGGTAACCGGGCAGGTTGAACAGAATCGACGCAGCATCGCGCCGGTGCGTATCGTGGCACACAGGCTCGTGGTCCCTTCTCCAACTGGATGCTTTGACAACACCCATGTTGGATCAGGGCCACGAGCCCCTACCTCAACGGCACACCACGCTCAAAGTTGAAGAGCCCCATTGATCGCCTCGGTGGGGCCGTTGCTGTGCCGGGCCGGTCGAAGTAGGCCAGGACGTCGGCGGCGCGTGTTTTCATGGTCCGGCCCAGGGTGCGGACCTCCTCCAGGGCGGGGGAACGCCGGAGCTGAGCGAGGTGATGAGCGTGGCCATGACCGCTCGGCCAGCCTTGCGGTCCGGTGCGCGGTAGGCGGTGATCATCTGCTGGTAGAGGCCCCAGGTTGCCTCGACCTCCACGTGCTCCTCGAGGGCGAAGAGCGCCTCGATCCGCGCCTTCTGCTTGTCGGTCAGGAGGTCGGCGCCAGTGTGCAGGGTGCGGCGGGCACGATAGAGCGTATCGGTAGCTCGTCCGCGGTGGCCGTGGAGCTCTTGCTGGACCCGGCGCCGGCACCGGTCCACGGCGTCGCCGGCGAGGCGGACCACGCGGAAGGGATCCATCACCGCCACGGCCTCGGGCAGCTCTTCGCTGGTGGCGGTCTTGAAGCCGGTGAAGCCATCCATCGCCACCACCTCCACGCCCTGCCGCCACGAGGCGCCGCGGTCGGTGAGCCACTGCTTGAACGCCTGCTTCGAGCGGCCCGGGACCATGTCCAGCAGCCGTGAGGGGCCGGTGCCGTCGCGGATCGGGGTGAGGTCGATGATCACCGTGACGTACCTGTCGCCCAGGCGGGTGTGGCGCCACGCGTGCTCGTCCACGCCGACGACCTGCACGCCGTCGAACCGGCTCGGGTCGTTGATCAGCACGCGGCGGCCCTCGGCCAGGACCGCGGCGCTGACCGTGTTCCACGACACCGACAGGCCCACGGCGACGCGCGCGACCAGGTGCTGGCACACTAGGGCCTCCAGCGCCCAGCGCACCCGCCGCGGCAGATCTTTCGCCCGCGGCTCCGCCGCCGCGGTGGTGTCCTGTCGCCACACGTGCCCACACCCGGTGCACCGGTAGCGGCGCACGGTCACCAGCAGGGTGGTCGGGCGCCAGCCCAGCGGCTCGTGCGCCAACCGCCGCGTCACGGTGTCGCGAGGCACGCCCTCGCAGCCGCAGCGGTGGCACCACTCATCGGCCTCGACGACCCGGCAGGCAAGGACCGCCCGATCGGGCCCGAGCCGCTGGCCGCCGACTTTCAGGCCGAGCTCGTCGAGGCCGGCGAACATGGTCAGGTCGGGGCGCGTGAAGGTAGCGTCAGGCACGTCGAGGTCTTCCAGATGGGCGGCGTGGGAACCTCCATCATCGGAAGACCTCGACCCCTACCCGGCGAGCGACGCGCTGACGGCCTCTACACCCTCATCTGCGAAGTGCCAGTTAAGACGCGACCGTTGCCACTACGTCAATTTCGACGAGCAAACCAGGAATCGCAAGTTCGATACCTATGGTGGTGCGTGCCGGGAAGGGCGTGGAGAAATACTCCCGATAGATGGAGTCGAACGTGGTGAAATCCTCCTGGATCCGGGTCAGGTAAGCCCTGGACTGCACCACGTCGTCGAAGCCAGTGCCCGCCTCCGCCAATATCGCACGAATATTCTCCAACGTTTGATGGGTCTGACTCGTGA